>CAYSHY010000027.1:0-342 GCA_964430955.1 uncultured Puniceicoccaceae bacterium
TCTTCAAGTTCCGCTGATCCGCTTCCCTGAGCCGAGAGCGAAGGCGCCAACACGGGCAGCATGAACAGTGCGATTAGGACTAGGCTGATTTTGCGCATCGTTTTATATTAGAATCAGTCTTCCCCGACAGTAGCTTTCCGGGTTTTCGCAGAGAGGAAGATGAGCCGTGATTCGCTTGTCAAACTTTTGTCAGACTTCGAAATGCGCTCTTGCCCAGTATCCCCGCATCTGATCCCTTTCTGGAATCCATGCGCATTCGCCAGTTCAAACCTCTACGTCCTGCGAAGGAGCTCGTTTCCAAGGTGGCTTCTCTGCCTTACGATGTGGTTTCCACCGAGGAAG
>CAYSHY010000027.1:352-46786 GCA_964430955.1 uncultured Puniceicoccaceae bacterium
CAACTTGCCGCTGGGAACCCGCTCTCCATGTTGCACGTTGTCCGTGCGGAAATTGATTTTCCTCCCGGGCAGGATCCACATGCCGACGAGGTCTATGCCAAGGCAGTTGAAAACTTCCAGAAGTTGCAGACAGATGGGGCGTTGGTTCGTGAGGAGAAGCCCGGTCTGTACGTGTATCAACAGCAGATGGGAGATCATGTCCAGCGGGGCATTGCTGCTACGTGCCTGGTTGAAGACTACGAGAACAATCTCATCAAGAAGCACGAAAAGACTCGGCGCGACAAGGAGGACGATCGCACGCGACTCACCAGTGAGATGAGCGCCAATGCAGGCCCGGTCTTCCTCTGTTACCGCGATCAGCCAGCCGTTTCTCAACTCGTCGATGCGGCTACCGCAAAAGAACCGCTTTTTGACTTCACTGCAGACGATGGCATCCGCCACACCGTTTGGCGTGTAGAGAATCCGGGAGAGCTGGTAAAGGCCTTCGAGGCTGTTCCCTGCGTTTACGTTGCAGATGGTCATCACAGGAGCGCCAGCGCAGCTCGTGTCGGGAAGGAGCGGAGGGCGGCCAATCCGAACCACACGGGCGAGGAAGATTATAATGCATTTCTGTCGGTTATTTTCCCCGCTTCCCAGCTGAAGATTCTGCCATACAATCGCTTGGTGGCGGATCTCAACGGCGCCACGGCAGAGGATTTCTTGGATAAGCTGTCCCAGATTGGAGACCTTGAGCAAACGCGAGACGCACAACCAGCCACCACCGGGCAGGTTTGTGTTTATCTTGATGGACGCTGGTTTTCACTGAAATTCAAGGAGCCTTTTGGAGCTGATCCAGTTTCTCGACTGGACGTATCCCTCCTCCAGGATCGTGTTTTGGCGCCGCTGCTTGGCGTGGGCGATCCTCGCACAGATGAACGTATCAGCTTTGTTGGCGGGATAAGGGGCACGAAATGGCTGGAGCAGGAGGTCAATGCAGGCCGCGCCGCCGTAGCGTTCTCAATGCACCCCACAACGATCGAGCAGCTGATGGAGATCGCGGACGCAGGCCAGATTATGCCGCCCAAGAGCACATGGTTTGAGCCTAAACTTCGGTCAGGACTGCTTATCCACACTTTCTAGGCGTCTCAGCAAGATTTAAAGGCCTTTTAGAAGCTTCGTCGAAAGACGAAGCTTTTTTTGGCTGTTGGTAGAAGCTCCCGTCAGTACCGGCTCTAATGGACCCAAGCACGGTATCTCATACATTATAAGAGGATCTTTGTTATCCTTGCATGAGACATTAATTGAGCTGATAGCTCATTGCCGTTGCGACGGAGAGTTCTACTATGTTTGAGCACGTTTGAGTTCCACGTGGGCGCTACCGTCGTCTTCTACGTTGTTCACCAAATTTGAATGAAGTCCGGCCAGTAGAAGCGGCTACAGATGGTGCGTCGTTCTCGGTTGGGCGCTTAGCCTGAAGGATCTTATGAGGACCTTATTTCGTGTATCATCGGTAGCCGTGCTAACTGGACTTGGGTGGTGCGGGAGTCTCTTCGGCTCCGGATTTGCCATTATTGAGCAGAGTGTCTCGGCGCTCGGAAATGCCTTCGCGGGTGGATCTGCCGTCGCGGAAGACGCGAGCACGATTTTCTTCAATCCCGCGGGGATGACTCAATTGGACTCACCGGGACTAACCGTCGGCATGCACCTGATCAGCCCGCAAGCCCACTTCAGGAATCAGGGAAGTCAAACGGTTTCATCCTTTGGAGCTGTTCCAACTCAAGGTTTCGATGCAGATGGAGGTGTTGATGCGCTGGTCCCCAATTTCTACTATGTCCACCCAGTGAGTGAGGACTTGGTGGTAGGATTGGGAATTCATGCTCCCTTTGGGTTGGCGACCGATTACGACGATGGATGGGTGGGTCGATATGTGGCGCTTAGGTCTGACTTGGCGACGGTCAACCTCAACCCGTCTCTCGCTTACCGTCTAAACCAACGCCTGAGTATTGGATTTGGGGGAAGTGCGCAATTAGTCGATGTCGAGCTAAGCAATGCAATCAACTTTGCTGCCGCGGTGGGGGCGCCTGGAATCGGCTCGACCGCATTGGATGGCAAGGCCGTTGTTTCGGGAGAAGACTGGGGATTTGGTTTTAATGCCGGCATGCTCTACGAAGTCACAACAAAGACACGTGTTGGAATCGCGTTCAGATCGAGGATCACGCATAACATCGACGGCGACGCTAAATTCTATGTCCCCGGGTCACTGCAGGACACGCCAATCGCCGCCGTTTTCCAAGCACAGGGCGTAAAGGCCACGTTAACAGTCCCAGAGACCCTATCGCTGAGTCTGTTCCACCAAGCTACTGACCGGCTGGATTTGATGACTGACGTAACATGGACCAACTGGAGTCGTTTTGAGGTGCTCGACTTGAACTTTGAGAACCCGGCAACTGAGGCAAGCGCAGGAAGGGCAATTGAAGAGGGATGGCAGGATACGTTTCGGTATTCAGTGGGGCTTTCTTACCGGATTGTGAACAGTTTGAAGCTCCGATTTGGCGTCGCCTACGATGAGAGCCCGACTCCAAACGAAGAGCTGCGTTCGCCACGAATTCCGGATTGCGATCGCACTTGGGTGGCGACAGGGCTGACTTTTGACCTGACTGATCGCCTTACATTCTCCGCAGCGTACGTCCACATCTTCGTGGACGACCCGATTGTAAACAACAGCAGCCATACGGCCGGCCAGATCCTGAAGGGAATCATTGATGCCGAGGTGAACATCTTCAGTGTGGGCGGATCAGTGCGATTCTAGTCCATTTTTAAAGATTCTATGGCGCATCGACTTGCGCATTGGCTGTGTAGTCCTTTGTGTGCCTGCAGGATGCCTTCTCCAAATATCTTGCTTCTTGTCGGCGAGGATACCGGCCTGCACCACTCCTGCTATGGCGGCATTCCGGGACTTACCCCAGCAATAGACCAGTTGAGCGCTGAAGGTCTGACTTATGACAGAGCCTATTCTACAGCTCCCGTTTGTGCTCCCAGTCGCTTTGCTCTCGTTACAGGTAACTATGCATTTTCTGCGGGCGCGCATCACATGCGGTCCACCCTGAAGAACCCGCCGCGCACCTTCACACAGGACCTTCGCGAAGGGGGCTATTTCGTAAACTGGGCAAATAAGACCGATTTCAATTTTCAGCCGCCCGCAGATTTTGCAGACGAATGCTCTAATTGGATAGAGACCATGGAGCAGGGGCATTTGCCTCAGTCCCCGTGGTTTCTCTACCATAATCTCTCTGTTACACATGAAAGTTCCATGTGGGCTCAGAACTGGGTGGAGAATGTAAGACCAAAACTCAAAGACTCAGAGCTTACCCGTCCTGAAGACGTTAAGACGCCGGACTACTTCCCGGATCTCCCAGAGGTACGTCAGGATATCGCGCGCTACATGGACGCGCTACGACTCCAGGACAGAGAGGTTGCGAGAGTTCTTACCGCTTTGGAAAACAGCGGCGCTGCCAGCAATACCGTGGTCATTTATCTTTCCGACCATGGGCGCGGTCTTCCACGTGAGAAGCGCTGGTGCTACGATGCCGGGCTACACATGCCCTTGATCATTCGCTGGCCGGGACACTTGCCTGCGGGCAAGCGCAGCAACCGTCTGGTCAGTTGGATCGATATTGCGCCAACAATCCTTTCGATTGCTGGAATACCCCCGCGATCGGATTTTCACGGCTTTTCTTTTCTCGCGCCCAGAGAGAACAGCATCCGTGAATACGCTCTCTCAGGGCGTGACCGGATGGATGAGGCCTTTGACAGAGTGCGCACAATTACGGACGGGCGCTATCGCTATATTCGCAACAGTTACCCTCAGCTCCCGTATGCACAGCGAATCGACTACATGGAGTTGCAGCAAACCACGCAGGTGCTCCGCAACATGAATGCGGAGGGCAGGCTGAACGCCGCCCAGCGTATGTGGCTTTCGCCAGAGAAACCTGCCGAGGAACTCTACGACGCTTCAACAGACCCCGATAACGTGCATAACCTTATTGGTGATGAGTCCTTGGCGCCGCAGTTGCAGAAGATGCGTTTGGCCCTGGATGCTATGCTCGCAGAGTGTGGCGACTTGGGCCTTGTTTCAGAGCGAGAACTAATCGATCGAAACCTGGTAGAGGACAGATTAGAAGAGTACCGGCAGCGTATACAGCCGCTGCCTGAGCACCAGAAAGTAGGCATTGCCGCTCTCGAGGCTTCTGAGATCAGGGCTTTATAGGCGTTTGAACATGGTCTTTCTGCTGATCTAGCGCAATTATCGTTGCAGTTCAGCTTCGTTCCACAACAATTACTTCGCCTTAACGGCTTGAAGTAACCCCCTGGCCGCGTTTTCCCGCGCTGCCATTACCCCCCAAACATATGAAGATTCCCCTTGTGCGCGGACTTGCGCCCGCATGTCTCCTACTCACGCTTGCTGTTCCTGTGCTGGCCCAGAATAACGCAACCAGCATCACCCAATACGGCATAACCTGGACCTTTTCGGAAGAACGCCCCGTTGGGCAGTACGTCACGGGCGATTGGTGGGTCTTGGGTCCCGTAAGCATTACCTCGATCACACCAGAGTCAGTAACTGTCGATGGTTGGACAAGGAACGGCACTCAGATAAATCCTACAACAGATCAGTCCACGGGATTTGACAGTAGCCCCAAGGAACACTCGAGCGTAGGGCCGGCCTGGAACCCCAGCCTCAACAAACATCCTTCTTTCACAGGACAACCGCTGATGCTGGACTCAGGATCTGTCGTTTCGTCGATCTCCCGGTCCAGGGCGGCTGGCCGTCCGCAACTTGAGACCATTGCCATATTAACGGTCGTTGCAGAGATCCCGGCTGAAGGTAGCTTCCGTCCCGGACCTAGTGCTGATGGAAATACGGCGCGGACGTCGTTCTGGACGGAAAACGACCTGGATTACTCGATACTTCAGCGTCAGCCGATCGTATCAGGCTCTCGCTCGATCAATACGGTCGCCAACCGTTTTCAGCGTCCATGGGTCGAGTTCATTACTGATAATCAGGCGCGCTACATTCACGCTCTTAGCAACCAGCCTGAGTATGGGCGCGACATCGCAGACGCCATTGGCGAGGCCTTGATCGTTCTT
Source organism: uncultured Puniceicoccaceae bacterium (assembly GCA_964430955.1). Taxonomy (GTDB): domain Bacteria; phylum Verrucomicrobiota; class Verrucomicrobiia; order Opitutales; family Oceanipulchritudinaceae; genus CAYSHY01. Next base: position 5,477 of record CAYSHY010000027.1, read on the forward strand.
CATCAGAATTACACTAATGAAGAGAAGCGCATGCTCTACATTCGCCTGGTTCAGCTGGGGATCGATATTCACTCATCTGCAAAGGCGGGCAACGTGTGGCTGGATCTTGGCGGTATTAATCCGGGCCGCAAAGCCCCGCTTGTTTTAGCTGCACTGGCTCTGAACGACCCTGACATCGCCGAATATGCAGACGCTTCGAAGCATTTCATCTTTCAGGAAGACCGTCAGACTTGGTACGTTACCGAGGATGATGTGGGGCGTACACTATACTCTGCGGACAACCGTCCCCGGGAACAATACACAGAGGAACACGTAGGCCTCCCTGAGTGGGGCGAGCAGCATACAAAGCAAAAGATCAGGGACGGTAGCAATTGGAATGCTCCATACCGGGCTATTATCAACGGCTGCATGATCAACCATATGGTCGCAATGCACCTCACTCCGGGGGCAGTCGAGCTATGGAATTGGCCTGCGTTGTTCGATTACCTGGATCGCGCCTTCGAGATCGATTCACCAAACGCCGGTGGCACCAACGTAATGAGTGTTTGGGAGCGGGATGTTTGGTTGGCGTATCGAGATGCAGAGCCCGTGTTTGAACCCTCGGAACCGGAACCGGAACCCGAGCCCGAGCCGGAACCTGAGCCCGAGCCGCTGACTTCATGGGGCGGTTTCCCAATCGACGAGAACGGGTACTTTGACACCGTCGGCTGGCTCGGCTGGTTCTACGCAGCCTCACCCGAGTGGATCTATAGCTTACAGATTGAACGGTGGATCTTTGCGCCCGATCCAGAAGAAGGTTTCTCCGGCGCCTGGATGTTCTTTTCCCGTTAGCGCAAGTACTCCCACGGCATAAGCGGGCATTGCGTTAACATTCCTTTTCTGGCAACTGTCCGGGTGTGGAATCCCCGCCAGACAGTCCAGATCAGGTCGACGAGACCATCCCGTTTGAGCTGGAGGATACCATCGATGCGTTTCTTGCTTGGGCAGAGCTGGAAAGGGGGCGCTCCCGAAACACGGTCGTCAGCTACCAAACGGATCTACGTCAGCTGGCCAAGTTTCTTTTTCAGAAACATCAGGTAACTCGTTGGCAGGATGTTTCTGGAACACATCTCTCATCGTGGACAGTATTTCTCTCCAAGCAGGGGATTTCATCCGCCTCGCTTGCTCGAAAACTTTCCGCAGCGCGCTCCCTGGCTCGGTTCATGGTCCGCGAGGGAATTCGTCCCGACGATTTTTCGGAGCTTGTGGAAAGTCCTCGTATTCGACGAAAGCTCCCGAAAACCCTCTCCCCCGCAGATATATTACGCCTGCTTGAGAGCCCGCCGTTGGACACGCCACAGGGCACTCGTGATCGCGCCATTTTGGAGCTGTTCTATTCGAGTGGCCTTCGCGCCAGCGAGCTATGCTCCTTGAGGCTCCAGGATGTCGATTGTCGAAGTCTGTTGGTGCGTGTTGTTTCCGGCAAGGGGGGCAAAGAGCGAATAGTTCCAATGGGTGGACCGTCCGCCAAGGCAATTGAGCATTATCTTGTTTCGGGTCGCCCGGCATTGGTACGTCCCAATACGGGTGTAGCCTTTTTCATTAGCGCCCGCGGCACAGCCATTTCAAGGAAGACGATATGGCATCTCATAAAGCAATATTCCGAACGTGCGGGTCTGGACCCGCGGTTGGTTAAGCCACACCTCTTGCGGCACTCCTTTGCGACGCATCTCCTGCAGGGTGGGGCAGACCTCCGGGTGATTCAGGAAATGCTCGGCCACTCAGATATCTCGACGACACAGATATACACTCAGGTTGAGACCAGTCTCATCCTTGATGAACATGCGCTTTACCATCCACGTAAGAAGATGAAAGCCTGATCATCCTGCGTCTTCCTGTCGCTATTTCTCTCCAACCGCCAGCAGCGTTTCGAAATATGGAGCCATTTCTTCCTTGGCCACAGTGCGCACCTCTATTTTTTGTAATCCCGCTTGGCGCAGCCAGTCGTATAGCAGATTCTCCCGGAAGCCCAACCATAGGTCGGCGTAGAGTTCGCGCGCCTTCTCGAAATCGTGCTCCTTGAGATCCAGTATTACGAGTCGTCCTCCAGGGCGTAAAATTCGGACAGCCTCCGTGATCGCCTTCTGTGGGTGCTCGGCATGGTGCAGAGCCTGGCTCAGCAGTGACAGGTCGACAGAGGAGTCCGGCAGGGGAACGTCCTCGATATCGCCAAGCACATACTTCAGGTTTCCCACACCGTTCTCTTCAGCAAGGCGCGACCCGACTTCAACCATCTTCGCAGATCGGTCTATGCAGAACACGCTTCTGGCTCGGCGAGCAAGCAACAGGGAGACCGCTGCCTCACCGGCGCCGAGGTCCGCAATGTCAATGTGGGGTGTCAGGAGCAACAGAAAGTGTGACAACGCTTCCCAGGACCTTCCTGGGCAATAGTTCCTCCCCAATCGGCCAGCCACTTCGTTAAAATATCTGTCGGCAACTTGGCGGCGTTGTTCTAGAATTCGCTTTAGAAGCGTCCGGTCGCGTTCCACTTCGGGCTGCCTCTCTACCGCCTTGAGGGAGCTTTGGATAAGGTCCCTGGCGTGGCCGTTCAACTCGGAGGCCATTGAGTAGTAGGTGCGCTTTCCGTCTCGCCGATCGTTTACAATGTTTGCGGATCTTAGCAGCGCCAGGTGCGAGGATATACGCGACTGTCCCATCTCGAGGATATCCTGCAGCTCGGCCACAGAAAGTTCCTCCTGCCACAAAAGATTCAGCAGCCGCACCCGAGTGGGATCAGCAAGCAGTTTTAGTGTTTCCCAAGGATCCGCCACTGCTCCAGATTGCATTAACTGTTTTGGCAGATAAAGTTCAATCCGCTAGCCCGTCCTTCCATTCTCCGTACTGCTCTCGAACACGCCGTCGCGCATTCGAAGCACGGTGTCGCAACGATTCGCTAAATCCAGATTGTGCGTTACGACCAACACGGCCTGTCTTTTTTCACGGGCGAGGCGCGCCAATAAGTCGAAGACGAGATTTGAGTTCCGAGCGTCAAGATTGCCGGTGGGTTCGTCGGCAAGAATCAATCCGGGGTCGTTCGCCAAGGCCCTCGCAACCGCCACTCTTTGCTGTTCGCCCCCTGAGAGCTGTCCAGTTGATCGGTTGCCCTTGGTGGAGAGGCCCACATCATCCAGCAACTGGGCTGCCCGCTCTTGCATGAAGCCCAACGTGCCTTTACCGCGCTTCCGCATCGGTAGCATGATGTTTTCGAGTGCTGTGAACTCTGGCAGCAGGAAGTGAAACTGGAAGACGAACCCTATATTTGCATTTCGGGCGCGCGTCCTGTCGGCATCTCCTGCCTGCGCCATCTCTCGCCCATTTAGCCAGATTTCTCCTGCGTCGGGTCTGTCGAGCAGTCCCAGCAGGTAGAGGAGTGTGCTCTTTCCACAACCGCTGGGACCAACGACTGCGTAAGTTCTTCCGCGTTCAAGCATCAGGTCCACGCCTCGAAGCGCGTGAGTGCGCGATGCCCCTTCGCCCAGGTAGCGCTCCAGCCCGGCGGCCCGCAGCACGATGTTGGAATCTGTGTGCGTCATCCGCCTGTCCCCCTGATGATTTCTCCGGGTTCGATCTGTGCCGCACGTCGAGCCGGCATGTAGCTGGCAATCATTACCACCACTGTCGCTACGATTGTAGCCGCCAGATAATGCCAGATCGACCAGCTCACAACGAAGTGGTCTGTGGCGAAAATACCCCGAATGCGAATGGGGAGGCTTTCGATTCCCAACGTCAGTGCGAAGCCCACAATCCAGCCGAGGACGGTGCCCGCAACCAGGACTATCAGCCCTTGATTGATAAAGATCTTAACCACATCCCTGCGGGTGTAACCCATCGATCGTAGGATGGCTATATCCCGCCGTCTTTCCATGACGATGATGGCCAGCGTGTTAAACATCCCCAAGCCGGCTACAAGGATGATTACGCTCATTGTAATCCCAGAAGAGATACGCAATGCGCGGAAGACTTCCAGCCAAGTGCGCTCGCTCTCCTGCCAGGGCCGCACGTGGTGGTCTATCGCCGCTTCAAGATGCTCTGCCACCCGCTGGGCCTCATTGTTGTCGTAAAGGGAGATCTGTAGGAAACTGGCCACTTGGGGCTCATTGAGGAGCGATCGAGCTTCGTTCAAGTGGATGAACACGCGTCGCTTGTCGAACTCCTCCACGCCAGTCTCAAAGATCGCTGCGACTTGATAGCGCCGCGATTCCCCGATGTGGGTTACCAGCAGGCGGTCGCCGATATCGACGTTAAGGCGCTCTGCAAGCAAGGTACCTATCAGGATACCCTGTGGATCGCTGCCATACTGCTCAAGGTTCCCGTAGCGGATCTGTCCCCCAAGGTTTGAGACAGCCAGGTGGTCGTTCAGTCGTACGCCCCAGACCTCTGTCTCCTCTTCGCGAAATCCGCTGCGCACCCGAACTTTGCCACGCACCACTTCGCTGATGCCTGCAACTTCTGAAAACTCTCGGACAGCTTCCATCACTTGCCGGGGATTATGAACGCCGGGAATGTAGGTGCGTCCCTGTTGCAGGGGTATCTCGAAGCCAGCTCCCAATTCTCCCTGAGCCACCAGGCTGGTTACGTTCCACTGGAACTTGTCCTGCACTCGGAGTGCGCCGTTCGTTCCCCAGATGGACTGGATAAAGAAGCGCTCAAAGCCACTGGTTTGCGCCTGGGTTACGATAAAGAACGCCACCCCGAAGACAATTCCCGCGAGGCTCATGAGCATTGCCCGTCGCTTGGCGAGCAACAGCCGCCATGCTATCTGCAGGTTCAGCTTCATTTACTCGGCTGGCACAGGAGTTACCCGGTCTCCCTTTCGCAACAGGCTCTGACCTTCCAGAATCACCAGTTCGCCGGGGGCGACGCCTTCCAGGATCTCTGCCTTGTTCAAACTGAGGAAGCCGGCCTTCACCTCGCGTATGTCGACCCGGCCATCTTCCACGACATAGACCCGATTCCCGATCAATGCCCTTCGCGGGACAATGGTTGCTTCGGATCGCTCCGCCTTAACGAGGAGCGCCTCTCCTGTAAAGCCGGGCGCCAATTGCTCATCAGATACCTCGGCATCCAGGAAAACCGCGCGTGTCTTTCTGTCTGCATCTGCAACAGAAGACATTCCCGTCACTCGCGCCGGTATCGTCTGCCCCGGGAGCCCAGCCAGACTCATTCTGGCCTTCTGTCCCACAGTGACTCCGTAGAAAGCTTCTTCTGCCAGCATCAACTCGATCCATCGTCCTTCCGAAACAAGGCGCAGGACTTCATTCCCGGCCCAAATATAATCTCCTGGAAACTTTAGGATTTCCACCACCTCGCCGTCGAACGGGGCCTTGATGATCATTCGTTCGATGCCTGCTTCCAATGCTTCAACCTGGGCTGCGAGCAGATTCACGCTCTCTTCCCGCTGAATCTCCTCATAGCGAAGAGCTGCCTCCGCACGCTCCAGGTCACGGCTGCGACGTTCGAGCTCGGCAAGTGATGCGCCCCCATATTCCACTTGTTGCTTCAACCGCTGTATGTCTTCCTTGATGTTGATGATATCAAGGCTCTCCCTGTAAGGGAGCTGCAACCGCTCCTGCGCGCCCTTGAGCTGAATCCGACGTTGCTTGAGCTGCATCTCCAGCTCCTCGGAGTCGAGCCGGCAGAGTAGGTCGCCTTTCTTCACGATATCGCCGATTTCAACGGCCATCTCCACCAATCGGCCGTTGCCTTCCGCCTTGATCCGCACATCGAGGTCAGCAAAGACTTTCACGGTTCCAGTCACAGCATCAATGGCTGGTCCCACTGCGGCCTGCGCCACCGGGACTTCGGTGCGGAATCTGGCCATTGCCGCCCAGGCAATTAGCAGGAGGACGGCTACGGGTAAAAGTATCTTCAGAAATAAACGCATTACAGGTCTTTAGGGGCAGCCAGGTTGAGCAATTGTGAAAGGTTAAGCAGATAGCTTACTCTGGAGTTAAACAGGTTTAGGCGGGTCTGTTCCAGTTGGATCTTTCTTTCCAGTAGCAGGTTCACCGGCGCAGCGTCACTCTCGCGCTGCCGCTCCAGGAGTTCCACGCTGGCCTCGAGCAGCTCAACGCGCCGCGAACGACTGTCCATTTGCGTGGCATTCAGCTCAAGCTCCTGGAGCAACTGTGAAGCCTCGCGCCGCAGCTCTCCCAGCCGCTGGTCCATTTGAGCTTCTGCCCGGCGCTGCCTGGCCTTCGATGCAAGCAGACGCGACTTTGTTTCTCCGCTGTCGAAGATGTTCCAGGTGCCCATGATTCCGGCGAATCCAATCACCCGGGGCGTCAGTTCGTAACGGTTCGAAGAGGGCTTGTATTCGTCCACGGAGTCCACGTAGGTAGACGCGACAAGGTCGAGCTTGGGCCGGGTGCTCGTCTTCAAGTAATCGAAATTGGCTTTCTCTGCATCGACCTGCAGCTGAAGGGCCTCCAGTTCGGGTATGTTTTCTCCTGCCACAATCCTCTGTGCAAAGCGCTCCGCATCGGCTGAATCTATTGCTTCAAAGGTGGGGATTGGTCTGGGCGTAATCTCAATTTTCTCCAATCCAGTCAGCTCCTTGAGCATGCTCTGCATGAACTGAACCTGTTTCTCCGCATTCTTCAGGGCCTCTTCTCGCTCCAGTCGAAAAATCTCCGTTTCCAGGACGTGACTGCGCGCAATCTGTCCGCTTTCCAAGAGCGCCTTTTGGCCCTTGAGCAGCCGATCTGCAAAGACAACATCATCCTCGGCGATCCTGGCCGCCTGTTGTGCAAGCAGTGTGTGAAGGTAGTATCGTCGGACTTCCTGCTTCACCAGCAGAGCCATTCTCTCTGCAGAAGCTTCCAGAAGACGTCTCCGAAGGGCGGCGATCTCCTCTTGTGCCTCGAATGCGCCCCAGTGGTAAACCGGGAGGACTGCGTTCAGGTTTACATACGGAACAAGGCGCAGATCCTGATCGTTCTCCAGTTCGCTGCCGATGCGCTGTTCCACCTCTGCGCCGATACGTGTGTGCAGATTAACCCTCAGGTCATCGGCTCGTGCGACCACCTGCTCGTTCGCTCGGGCTTCCTCTGCACTAAATTGCTCAACGCGCAGGCTGGGCGCATGTGCTTCGGCCGCTGAAATCAGGTTGGATAATTCTGGAAATAGCTTCTCGGGAATCGGCAGTTCCTGAGCGACAGCGTTGATGCCACTCGTGATCACTGCGGCGGCTGCGCAGAGGTTTCTCATGGCTGAGGCTGGGTTTAAAGGGTGGGGCATCGTGGTTCTTCTCAAAAGGTTATGGGCTAAAGGTCGCATGGCCGGAGTTCAAGCGGAAGCCTCCACCAGTGTTCCTCCGTTTCGTTGCTGCTTGAGCTTATCAAGAAACTGAAGAGTTAGTTCGGCTTGTCGTTCCGGGCTGAATCGGGCGCTGGCAAATGAAGGTCCTCCGCTTCCCAGCGCACGTCGCCAATCAGGCTCGTTGATCATTCTAATCAGAGCGTCGCGAAATGCTTCCGGTTGATCTGGCGCAAGCACGATTCCGGTCTTGCCGGGTTCGCAGCATTCGATAACGCCGCGGCAGTCATAAGCGACCAGTGGCAGGCCCATTGCCTGAGATTCTATAAGAAAGTTGGGCAACGAGTCCTCGCGCGACACAGAGACCGCGGCGTCTGCTGCGCAATAATATGGGGTGGGATCGGAAGCCTCGCCAAAGAACTTTATGTTTCTTTCCAATCCATGTTCCTCTACGTAGCGCTTGCATCGCTTGAACTCGCGACCACCGCCAACCAGCCACAACCTCCAGCGGTCCCTCAATGACACGGGCAGCTCTGCCATAATCTGCAACATCTCCATATGCCGCTTGCCCGGTCTGAAGGTCGCTACATTCAGGAAGAGGCATGTATCATCGCTTACGTGGTGAAGCGCCCGGTAGTGATTTCGTCGCGCTACCCGGTCCTGGAGATCCACGTTCAGCATCATCGCGTTGTGCACCACATGCACCTTCTCATCGGGGAAACCACGCTCCAGCATCCGCCGCTTCCACCAGTTGCTGTTGACCAGAACTGCGCGAACTTGCCCCATCGACCAGTGATGCAGTGGAAAAACAAACTTCCCGGTTCGTAAAGTACCCACCACTGGAATCGAGGGAAACCGGCGCTGGATCAGCCCCGAATAGCAGTTAGCCGTCCTGCCCATACACAGGATCACATCCGGGTGTATATGATCGATGTGCTCGATTAGACCCGGCGCCAATAGGCACACGCGGGTATCCAACGATTGTAGCACGTCCGTCTCTATACCCAACTCTTTGACCCGCGGCCAGAGCACGCCACCCGGCCGGAACAACAGCAGGCGCGCCTCATGTCCGGCATCAATCGCACATTTGAGGATGAATAGCGACTGGCGCTCGGTCCCGCCCATTCTCAAGTAATCCTGGATTACCAGCAGTCTCATTAACGCCCGTCGCTCCTGAAGTATCGCCGCATCAGCGCCTGCATTGCCGGCGCTGGTAATACGGACTGAGCCCAAACTGCGACCCGCGACTGAAAAAAGTTTCCAATTGTGTGCTGTCCCGTCTTCTTTCCGTGCAGAAGCTGAATCAACTTGCGCGCAGCAACCTGTGGGGGAGGGGATCCTGCCATAGTTTCCTCCAGACGATTCCAAACGCTGTCGCTGCCCCCGCGGCGCAGGCAGTTGCGGTTGAATCCCGTCTGGAAATCTCCCGGTTGCAGGTCCAGCACCTGTATCCCGCTCCCCCGCGTTTCTTCACACAAGGAATGCGAGAAGGCGCTGAGCCCTGCCTTCGTGGTATTGTAAATCGCCATGCACGGTATCGGTAGGCGCGCCGCCAGGGAACTGATGTTGACGATGCAGCCATGCCGCCGGGCTAGCATGGGCTCCAGGCACATCCGTGCAAGAAGAATGGGCGCCTCGAGCATCAGACGCATTTGCCTCATAACGTCATCTTCTGTCTGCTCATCGACATAGCCAAAGACACCGCATCCGGCATTATTCACCAAGAGGTCCAGAGTGCTCATGATGGGGCTCAATTGTCCGATTAGCGTGCGAACTGATTCCGGCTCAGAGAGATCCGCTTCCAGAAGCGTTACCCCTTCGAGATTGAGCTCCCGAGGTCTGCGCGTGACTCCGTAAACAGTCACGCCTTCCGCAACCAGGGCCTTAGCGATCGCGTGCCCAATTCCGGAACTAACGCCGGTTACCAGTGCGGTGGAGTAGGGGAAATTTCGAGGAGTCATCGGTGCTGTGGGTCTTCTTGAGCGGAATCCTTGCATTCAGGTGCTAAAGTTCAAAACTTCCAATGTCCACCGGGGTTTCAGAAAAAGTTCATGCAGTCGTCGCCAACACCAGCGAACTCCTCTTCTTTTCACAGACGTGCTGTTTCTCCTGCCCGGTCCATTGTCGCCCTGACGCATGAGTTTTTTCCTCAAAAAGGGGGCATTGCGATATATATCGAAGAGATGGCCCGCGCAATTTCGGGAAACGATGGGAATATTGAAGTCTGGGCGCCTCAGCATGAGGACCTTGTAGATGCAGATTTCCCGTTTGCCGTTCGCCAGATGCCGCTCAAGGGCGCGCAGGGATGGCCGTCAAGGCTCCAACTCGCCCGTTACATGCGACAAAACCGGTCCAAGCTGGAGGAATCTATTCTATGGCTACCTGAGCCCGGGCCGCTGCGCGCCTGCATGTACTTGCAGCTCTTGCGCTCGCAGCGCCCCAAGGGCCTCGTAATAACACTGCACGGTTCAGAGATATCCACGTTCTCTTCACTCTGGCATAGGAGAAAGCTCTTTTCTGGACTGCTCGAAGCTGCGGATCGGATTGGCGTTGTTTCCCGTTTCTCACGCGACTTGTTGATTGATCATTTTCCACAGATCGCTGACCGCGTAGTGCTTGCTCCGGGCGCCCTTCGCTCTCAGGTCACCGCAACCAGCAATGGGAGAACGAACAAGAATGGCCGTGTGGTTGTCCTGACTGTCGCTCGAATTCACCCCAGAAAGGGTCAACACGCAATCGTTCAGGCGTTGGCGAATCTACCCGCAGAGCTACGTTCGCGCATCGAGTATTGGATCGTTGGGCCCGTGCGCAGAAAGGGGTATTTGGAGCACATCCGCGCACTTGCCGACCGCAACCAGGTAAACATCCGCGTTCTGGGACAGGTTCCGGATGATCAGTTGGATGAGGTGTACGATCAGGCTGACATCTTCGCCATGACAAGCATTCCTGTTCGGCATAGTGTCGAGGGCTTTGGCCTGACATATCTCGAGGCTTCAGCCCATGGCCTGCCTGTTGTCGCTCATCGCACAGGCGGCGTTGGCGATGCGGTGCGGGATGGCTACACGGGTATCAAGGTGGCCCCAGATGATCGGAACGCTCTCACAAACGCTTTCAGAAAGCTCGTCGCCGACGAGCCCTTGCGCCGACAATTGGGCGACAATGGCCGTCTCTGGGCCCAAAGCTTCTCATGGCGAGATAGCGCTCACGCCTTGTTCAATGATCTGTCGATCTAGAAGACCGGCTCGATCACGCACTTCTCGGCTGCCAGCACCGTCGTATTGGGCCCGGTTTCCCAGGTTTCATCATTGATCAACAGCTTGACCTCAAATTCTGAACTCGCGTCCCGGCTGCTCCAAATCCACTCGTTCGGCCCGGTGTTTTGCATGGCGACGCCAGTATCCCAGGACAGGCCGGGGCCGTTGCCGCGTATATACAGTGTATTGCCAAAACCGACGTCGATGCGGGCAACTACTTGTGTCTCGCGCGCTGTCTGTGCGATGCTGCCGGTTGCTTTCTTGCCACGTGCAGGGCGAGCAGCGGCCGCAAGCTTTTCGGCAGAGGAGCCGGTCTGGGCTGGGGCCTTCTTGGTAGGCGGTTTAGGCGCTGCCTTATTAGCGCTAGCTTTCTTTGTAGCCGCTTTTGTAACGGCAACAGCAGTTGTAGTGCTCGCTGCAGCTTTCGCAGCTGTCTTCTTCACAGCAGCTTTCTTTGCAGCAGTCGCCTTTTTAGCGACAGATTTTCTTGGCGAACCATTTTCACTCTTGTTTGTAGCCATTCTGGTTGTCAGCTTACTTTGCAGATCTTGTCCGGGTGTATTGCGCTGCCGGACGCCACATGTAGGGTTCCCCTTCAATGACAGCGTCACTTCAGCATTCAGCGCTGATTATACCTCCTGCTTCATGCAGTGCAAATGCCCAACAGCGAATTCGAATTATAATCTGATTACTTTTGCGCCAATGCGTGTTTTCTTTTGCTGCTTTCTGCTCAATTCTGAGCACCTCTTTCAGTTGCCGATTCCAGCGAAACGTTGACGCATCCACTCTGGTGGTTTTACTTCGGCAATCCCAAAACAATATGAAACGATTAGATCTCTGGACTACTAGCGCTGCTAGCCTCATATGGCTGGCGGCGGGAGGGCTCGGCGTCGCACAAGTCGAGGAGTCCTCCTCTCCTGCCGCCCCGCCTGAAACAGAAACGGCTCAACAGCCGGAGGTTAGCGAGGAACAGGCGCTTGAGGCGATGGGCTATTCAATGGCCCGTATGCTTAGGCTCAACATCGGCTTTTCGGAAGATCAGCTTGAGACGATCTTCGGTGGTATGCGCGATTTTGCTGCTGGCGGCGATCAACCTGAGGATTTCTCCGCAGCCCTTCAGGAAGCGCAGCAGCTTTATCAGGAGAAAATGCGCATATTTGAGGAGAAGGAGCAAGAGCGCCGTGTGGAACTCTCTGCCAAGAACAAGGCCGAGGCTGAGGAGTTCCTGAAGAGCCTCGAAGGTACCGAGGGCTTGCAGCAGAGCGAAAGTGGTCTTCGTTACATCATTCAGGACGAAGGCGACAGTGAGAACAAACCAGCTTCCAACGACCGCGTAAAAGTAAATTACGAAGGCCGTTTGGTTGATGGCACTGTGTTCGATTCTGGTAAAGGAACGACATTCCCTGTGTCTGGTGTTGTGAAGGGCTTTGCTGAAGGTCTGCAACTCATCGGTGAAGGCGGTAAGATCCGTCTATACATCCCTTCGGACTTGGCCTACGGGGACAACCCTCGTCCAGACGGCCCTATTGAACCAGGTGATCTCCTTGTTTTTGATGTGGAGCTCGTTGAAGTCACCAAGGCGCCTCCCGGACCTCAGTTCATGCCACGTAATCCCGGTGCTCCGGGTTCTGGGATGACTCCTCCGGGACCTCCGCCCAACATGCGTCCTCCCGGACCTCCACCGTCGATGCGTCCACCGACGCCTCCTCCGAGTGGCCCGCCGCCCCGTCCTGCGCCGCAGGGCGTTCCGCCGAGCGCTGCTCCGGGCGGTTCCAGCTCCAACTAGTCAGTATTTGATTTCAAACGGGCCCACGCCGCAGATCAGCGGCGGGGCCCGTTTTCTTTTCTCGCTTATTCCTGTTCCTTGGCTTTGCCAGGGGGCGACGTTTTCTCCAAGCTATGCCGCATGCAGGATTCAGGTTCAACAGTTCGCCTTTCAAGCGCGGCGAGATCAGCTCATGATCCGGTCATCGCTACGTTAATGAGTCAGGCTCTGGCAAAGCCTGGTATCCTTTCGCTTGCGGCGGGGTTCACTGACAATCGCATTTTGCCAAGGGAGATAGTCGCAAAGGCCATCCGCGAGCTTGAACAGAGTGGATCCAATGAGCACCTCCAGTACGGGACCAACGCAGGCCGTCCCGGGCTTCGGAGCGCCATTCTTCAGTTTCTACGCCAGGCTCATGGGGAATCTGTGCCCACTTCCATCGAGAACGTCATTGTGACAAATGGCTCTCAGCAAGCGCTCTATCTCCTGGTTCAAACCCTCTGTGATCCCGGTGACATCGTTTTGGTGGAGCAGCCAACATACTTCGTGTTCCTTCAGCTATTGCAAAGCCTGGGAGTGAAGCCTTTGTCGATGCCCGCACGGGAGGACGGTAACCTGGATGTTTCAGCTTTGGCTGCACAGATCGACTTACTCAAGCGTAGCGGGCAGTGGGACCGGGTCAAATGCGCCTATTTTGTTACCTTCTTCGATAATCCCGCTGGGCGATGTATGCCCTTGCAGGTCAAGCAAGACCTGGGGATTCTTCTGCGATCGCAGGCCCCTGATTTGCCCATAATCGAAGACTCCGCATACCGGGAGCTTTTCTTCGATCAACCGCATGACGCACCGTCTTGCCTCTCGATGCACCAATGGCGCGGGCAGCCTATTGTTTACTTGGGCAGCTTTAGTAAGTCCTTTGCAAGCGGGCTAAAGGTTGGCTTTGCCGTAAGCAACACCGAGGCTATCCTCAAGAGCATGCTGCGCTTCAAAGGCCCGCAGGATTTCGGCACCACCCACTTCTCGCAGGCGATCATCGAACGCGTTCTTCTGGGGCCGGACCTGCCTTCCTATCTTCGCTCAAGTCGCGCGCATTACAGGGCTAAGGCGCTTGAATTGAACGATGCTCTTTCCGCCGGCGGGCTCCGGGAACTGGGATGGCGTTGGAACCACCCCAATGGTGGTCTCCTGCTCTGGATTGAAGGTCCTGAGGACTTTGATACCTCCATTGATTCCGCTTTCTGTAGAGCGTGTTTAGAAAAGGAAGTTCTCTACGTGCCGGGCGACCTGTGTTTCGCAAACGGTGAACGCCGCAATGGAGCTCGTCTTTCATTTGGCGCCATTCCCGGAGAACAGATTCCTGAAGCCGCCGAACGTTTTTGCTCGGCAGTCCGATCGATTTCAAAGAACACAGCTCTCGCATGACCGACATTGGCCCTTCCAAGAAACAGAATCCACCGAGGCAGGAGAACTTCCTGCTCAATATTGCGTTCAATATCATTATTCCTTCCCTCTTGCTTATGCGCGGGAAGGACTGGCTTGGCTGGAGTCCGTCGATCGCTCTTCTTGTTGCCCTGGCCTTTCCTTCGGCCTATTTCCTGATTGATCTGCGCAGTCGGGGAAAGCGCAACTTCATTTCGGTTATTGGTTTTATCAGCATTCTGATTACTGGCGGTGTTGGACTGCTGCAGCTCGACAAGGGCTGGATTGCCATCAAGGAAGCTGCGGTTCCAGCTCTGTTTGGCGTGGCGGTTCTTGCGTCTCTCAAGACGCGTTATCCGTTGGTGCGCACTTTCCTGTTCAGCCCAGAGATCTTCGATGTCGAGCTGGTTAATCGAAGGCTGGAACAACGCAACGCGCGACGCGCCTTCGATAACCTTCTTGTGCGATGCACCGTTCTTCTTTCGCTATCATTCTTTTTGAGCGCTTTCCTTAATTTCACCCTGGCAAAATACTTCATTCGCAGCGAGTCCGGCACTGACGCCTTCAATGCAGAGATAGGACGGATGACCCTTTGGAGCTGGCCGATAATCGTCCTGCCGACGATGGCCGTTACGATGTATGCGCTCTTCATGCTCATGAAAGGGATCGAAACGCATACGGGATTGCGCATGGAGGATATCCTGCACAACGCTCGCCGGCAGAAGGCGGAGAACCAGGCGTAGGGGCGGCAGACGGGTCCCGTATCTGCTTCCGCCTCGGGCGTGAAACAAGACTCTATCCAGCCCAGGGCCATAACAATCACGCGACCCGAAACAGCTGAGCTACTACCGGTTGATTTTCCGGAAGACTTGCCGGCTGATCATGTAAGAGGGCCAACGCTGGTATCGCTTGTCAGCCCTGGCACGGAGATCGCCCATAACTTCAAGGGCCGCAATGGTAAGTTTCCTTCTTACCCGGGATACGCATCCGTGTTCGAAGTACGTGAGCTCGGCGCAGAAGTTACGGATCTGAAGAAGGGAGATTGGGTGTTCAGCAAAGGGGGGCATCGCAATCTTCAGCAGGAAGCAGAAGACCGGGTCGTTAAGCTACCTGGGAATTTGCGGCCGGAAGTGGCAGTCATTGCTCGTCTCATTGGAGTTAGCACCGCAACCCTTGTGAAGACTGCCGCGCGCCCCGATGACAAGGTCCTCATAACGGGAGCGGGTCCGGTGGGATACCTGTGCGCTCATCAATTTCAGATAGCAGGCTATCGGGTGCACTTGGTCGATCTAGACGAAGATCGCCGGGAGTTGGCTCGTAGATCCGGCATTAGAAGCGTCACCGGGAAAATTCCAGAAGTTGGAGAGGATGTTGAATCCAGGTTTGCGGCGGCAATCGACTGCTCGGGGCATGAAGACGCTGTGCTGGATGGCGCATGTGCGGTGAGAAAGGGTGGGGAGGTCATTATTATTGGCCTACCTTGGCGCCCTCATACAGATCTAACTGCGCGCGATCTTCTTCAGGTTGTCTTTACCAATTATCTTAACCTCCGCTCTGGCTGGGAATGGGAGCTTCCCATGCAGCCAGAGGAGTTTCGTCCTCACTCCATCTTTGGCGGTTACCGTACGGCGTTCCGTTGGTTGTCGGAGGGACGCATTCCTACTGAGGATGCAATTGAGGTCCACTCGCCTGAAGACGCCCAGTCCGTTTACTCGTCTTTGGCTGAGAACGAGGCTCGAAAGCTATTTCATGTCTTTGACTGGCGCCGGCTCTGGGAAGATCTTGGGTGAGCTCTCTTACTCAAGATAAAGACCGTCGACGGCTGCCAATGCCGCGCCGATGATGCCCGAGTTGTTCCGAAAGCGCGCATAGACAATCTCCGTCCGCGTATCCAGAACTTCGTCGAATTTCTCCGGCTTCTTGGCGCCGCCGCCTCCGATGATGAAAAGCTCGGGCCAGAAGAGCGCCTCTAGGTACCGAAGGTAATCATTGAACTCGCGCGCCCATTTCTTTCGGGAGAGGTCTCGTCTCTTGCGCGCTGCATCCGAGATCTGGGTTTCTGCGTCCTCTCCTTCAAATTCGATATGTCCGAGCTCTGTGTTGGGAACGAGTCGGCCCTCGGAGAAAAGAGCACTCCCAATACCTGTGCCAATAGTGAGCATCATCACCACCCCCTTTTTCCCTTGGCCTGCCCCCAGGCGCATCTCCGCATATCCTGCGGCGTCTGCGTCATTAAGAACACTTGGTCTCAATTCTTGGCTGTGCCGGGAAAGGGCCTCGCCAAGGTTGAAGCCTACGCAACTCTCGTCCATGTTGACCGCAGTGTAGATTGTGTTGCGCCGTATCACACCCGGGAAAGTGCACCCAATGCGGCCTTTCCACTTAAAGTGCGCCACTATCTTATCCAGCACTTCCGTAATCGCTTCGGGCGTAGCCGGCACTGGCGTCTCAATCCGATGGCGTGGAGCAACAAGTTCACCAGTGGTCACGTCGACGATGCACCCCTTTATACCGCTACCGCCGATATCGATTCCAAGCGCATGCATTAAATAACTAGATACCATGCGTTAGGGCTCGGGCTCAAGTTTCTCCCTCCACCTTTTTTACCTTCCCCCCAGTTTGCGCTTTTCCCTCATACAGTTTCCCCTTTAGTCCTCACTGGACCACTGCTGAAGACTCAACGCTCACCCGTGTTTCTTTCCTAATGTTCGAGTTAAAATTAAAAGCCACAGCCAACCGTCAACCTCGCGTCGTGCAGGGGCACCCCTGGGTTTTTGCGGGAGAGGCTGCTGCAAAGCTTCCTCCAGAGGCAAATGGCGAAGGCGTCTTGCTCAAGGACTCAAAGGGCCGCGTCCTGGGAAGCGGCATTTATAACGCTTCTTCCAAAATCGTATGGAGGAGGTACTCACGGGAAGCACGTCCGCTGGATCGGACCTGTCTGGAGGAGTTGCTCATTACCTCTTTCGAGCGCCGGCCCCAGGAGTCCTTTCGGCGTTTGGTATGGTCTGAGGCTGACGATCTTCCTGGCCTTATTGTCGATCAGTACAACGATCAGATCGTCCTGCAGACCCTTACCTTGGCAATGGACAAGCGTTCTATCGAGTTGGGCGAAATAGTGAGCGAGGCGTTGGAGCCTGATGACGTTATCTTCCGTAATGATGCACCCGGGCGGAAATATGAAGGTCTGCCTCTCGAAGTCTTTACGCGCTCAGGCAAGCGCTGCCAGCCCCGGTGGTTCGAAATAGACGGTCTTTCGTACTTCCTGGATCTCATGGGGGCTCAGAAGACTGGTTTCTATCTGGACCAACGCCAGCAACATAAGCTCGTGGCTTCCTATGCCCGCGAGCGCCGCGTCCTGGACGCCTTCTGTAATCAGGGCGCTTTCGCCCTTCAATGCGCCAAGGCGGGCGCAGCCTCCGTGCTCGGGGTCGACGCCAGCGAGACTTCCATTGACCAGGCTCGCAGAAATGCTGCCCGGAATGGCCTGAATGCGGAGTTCGAAGTCGCAAACATGTTCGACTTCTTTACCCAACGCAGGGACCAACAGTTCGACCTTATCATTCTTGATCCTCCCAGTTTTGCTCGGAACAAGCTGGCCATCAAAGGCGCCCTGCGTGGCTATAAGGAGCTTAATCTCAGGGCCATGAACATGCTCAGTGAAGGTGGCATCCTCGCCACCTACAGCTGCTCCCAGAACGTCACCAAGTGCCTGTTCTACGAGATGCTCTCCAGCGCTGCCTCAGATACAGGCAGAAAGGTGCGTATTCTTGCTGAGACGGGCCAACCTGCGGATCATCCGGTCTTGATCAATGTGCCGGAGACCCAGTACCTCAAGGGTTACCTCCTGCAGATCGAGTAGCCTCACGGGAACTTCCCGGGCGGTCGTTCACGCTCAATCGTCGCACGGACATTGAGCGATTCTACTTCCCTTTGAAGGCTAACGGGGCTTGCACTTTAGTTATAAATTTGAGTGGGGGTTTTGCCCCAGTTCGGTTGCGCGGGCAGTTTTTCTGGGCTACTGTCTTACAGTCAAAGTGCGTCGCTGTTTTTCAGAGTCGTACAGCCAAGTTTTGAGGACCACCCACTTGACATTCCCCGAACCGAATAATGTCGCAAACGTCACCCCTGCGGATGCGTGTGTCGACTGCTGCCTCTTGATCACTCCTGTCTCTAACTCCGGTGATCAAGTGGTCGATTTTGTCATCGATGAATGCAACGAGGATGCAGCCCGCCTCTTGGGAGCGTCCCGTCATACGCTGCAGGGCGCACGCATTTCACAGTTTCTTCCTGTGCTTCTGGAGGAAGCGTTTCTTCGGCAACTGCGAAATGCTATTCGCCAAAAGGTAGCACTATTTGATCAGCTTCCGGGACGATCTGTCAGTGAGTCTGCGAGTGCTTTCCGATTGTCCGCTACCCCTGCTGGCGAGAAGTTGTTTGTGATCCTCCGTCCTCTTGATGGGCCAGATCCTGTGGAGGAACGGTTTCGGCTCGCCGCCCGTGCAACCAACGACGGGTTCTGGGACTGGAGATTTATAGACGGCGACGCCATGTGGTGGAGCGTAGGGTTCTATAATCTCTTAGGCGTGCGCTCGTCTGAGACGCCCACCTGGAAGGCATTTCTGGATCGTATACATCCGTCCGATCGCAAGCGGTTTGAGAACGCGATGTCTCAACAGACAGCGGAGCATGCACAGGTAACCGCGGAGATTCGCATGCGCGCCGTCCATAATGAATACAGGTGGTTCCGGGTGCGGGCGGTTGGTCGCTTCTCCAAGGATGGAAAACTTCTGCGAATACTCGGAGCCATCTCAGACATCGAGGAGTTGAAACAGGCAGAGCTTATGCTACGCGGGATGAACGAACAACTGGAACGCAGAGTCCAGGAACGCACGCAGGCGCTTCGCCTTTCAACCAGAATGCTCGAAGAGCACAATGATTACCTGAAGGATTTCGCGGGCTTCGCCTCCCATGATCTCCGCGAACCGCTACGAAAGATTCGAGCCTATGGCGATCTCCTTGCCGATGAGGCCAGCGACGCTCTGAATGAAGATGCCCGCGATTATCTCAGCCGCATGCTCGACGCTGGTGCAAGGATGCAGCATCTCATTGACGATCTCCTGATCTATTCAAGATCTACTGGTCGCGAGACGAAACTGGTTCCAATAGATCTGAATGTTCTCCTCAGGGAGGTGCTGTCAGACCTGGAGATGGCAGTCCGCGAGTCCGGAGCCATCATTGAACTTGAGGAGTTGCCCACGCTCAACGGTACTCCATCGCAGTTTAGGCAACTCTTCCAAAATCTTCTGGCCAACGCCATCAAGTATCATGAGCCAGGGGCAATTCCCGAAGTTCGGGTAAGCGCTCGTATGGTCGACCTTTGCACCCTTCCCGGTAGCTCAGCGCCGTCAGCACTCTCAGGAACGTTTCACGATATCTGCGTTGCCGATGATGGCATTGGCTTTCCCCAGCGATTTGCAGAACGAATTTTCTTACCCTTCAAACGGCTCAACAACAGAAAGACCTTCCCCGGCAGCGGCATCGGCCTGGCCTTGTGCCGCAGGGTGGCAGAACGGCACAACGGGCTGATCTACGCTCGTTCCGCCCCTACGTGTGGCACAGAGATTCATCTCATCCTGCCAACGGACGACTGCCTCAAGTGAGCAATCCGCCGCCGCTCAATAACCATTAACTGAACTTTCGTGAAACCATTAGGAAAACAAGTTACGATCCTCATGGCTGACGATGATGAGGAAGATTGCGTCCTCACGGCCAAGGCCTTCAAACGGAACCGATTTGCGAACGACCTCCGCTTCGTGCACGACGGCGAGCAACTCCTGGCTTACCTCCGCAATCAAGGCGAGTTTGCCGACCGCGAAGCTTGCCCGGAGCCCGGCCTGATCCTTCTCGATCTTAATATGCCGCGTGTCGATGGCCGTGAAGCGCTCCACGAGATTAAGCAGGATCCAAAGCTCAGGCACATCCCAATCGTTGTACTCACTTCATCCAAAGCAGAACAGGACGTCGTCTCCAGTTACGATCTCGGCGTTAACTCATACATTACAAAACCTGTTACCTTCGAAGGCCTGGTCGCCGTCGTCGAAAGCCTCGGCAACTACTGGTTTAACCTGGTTGAGCTCCCTCCCTCAGAGCACGAAGACTGAGGTAGGGCTCAAGTTCACGACAGCTTCTTCCTTACGCGCCGGCAGGAAAAAACATTGCCTGCAAGCGCAGGCGTTCTTTTTGTCATACCAACCGGCCTTTTGGCGGGTGCTGTCTTGGGTATTAAGGTTTTCTTGTGGAGACAGACCAAATACAGAACACATTTCAGAACATCATCACGAAGCAGGAGATCAACGACCTCCCTCTATTCAAATTTCGAGGCAAGGTAACGGTGATCAGCAAGCAAAGCGATGTGCCCAAGGCCATCGAACAACTGCGACGCGAGAAAGTGCTGGGGTTTGACACTGAAACCAGGCCAAGTTTTCAAAAGGGGCAGAATTTCCCGGCGGCGCTCCTGCAGCTCTCTGGCGCTAATGAGGTTCATCTCTTCCAGCTCCTGCAACTTGAAGATATCAGCCCCCTTACTGAGCTGCTGGCCGATGAAAGCATCATCAAGGTTGGCGTTGCGATTCGTGATGATATCAAGAAGCTTCAGGAGCGTTCAGACTTTACGCCGGGCGGATTCATAGAACTCTCGGATATCACACAGAAGGCAGATGTCGTAAACACAGGCCTTCGGAGTCTCGCGGGCATCTTCTTGAACATCCGCATCTCGAAGGGCGCCCAAGTGTCCAACTGGAGCAAAGCGCAGCTTTCACAGGCGCAGATTTCGTATGCGGCGACAGATGCGTGGGTCAGCCGCGAGATCTATATCCGTCTTCTAGACCTGGGTCTGGCGTAGGCGCGCAAAGAAAAGGGGAGCGTTTATTCTAACGCCCCCCTTCTAAAAGAGTTTTCCTTCGCTGAGGTCTACATCTTGCCAATCCCGCTCGCCCGGAAACCCATCTCATTGAGTTTCCGACAGTCGGTGATGTTTCTCCCGTCAAACAGGAACGCAGGCAATTGCATCGACTTGTAAATTCGCTCGTAGTCCATGTTCTCCTGCTTGAACTCGTCCCACTCTGTCAAAATGGCGACGGCGTGGGCGCCATAAGCAGCCTCATATGGATCCTTGCATATCGTTACTGCAGGATTTGGCGACCCGTCTTCCAGTGTTGGGGAAATTCCAAGGTCATGGTAGATCTGCTCGGGCTCGACCTTCGGGTCGTAAATAGCCAGCTTCGCCCGCTCTTCCAGTAGATCTCGGCACACATAGATGGCGCTGCTCTCGCGGGTGTCATTCGTGTCCTTCTTGAACGCGAAACCAAAGATGGCGATCCGCTTGCCGCTGACGGTGTTGAACAGCGTCTGCACGATACGGCGGCTGAAACGACGCTTCTGGTAGTCGTTCATCTTGACGACCTGGCGCCAGTAATCGGCTACCTCTTGCAAGCCGAAGTGCTCGCACAGATACACGAGGTTCAGGATGTCCTTCTGGAAGCACGACCCGCCAAAGCCGACGCTCGCCCGCAGGAACTTGGGCCCCAGGCGGGAGTCGCGGCCAATCGCGTGGGCTACTTCATCGACGTCTGCGCCCGTTGCTTCACAAAGTGCGCTGATAGCGTTGATGGAGGAAATACGCTGTGCGAGAAAGGCGTTTGCTGTGAGCTTGGATAATTCGCTGGACCAAAGATTGGTTGTAATGATCCGGTCTCGTGGCACCCAACGCGCGTAAACGCTCACCAGCTTCTCGATTGCCTTTTCGCCTTCTGGAGTCCGGTCGCCGCCGATCAGCACACGGTCCGGGTTGTCGAGGTCGGCCATCGCCGTGCCTTCAGCAAGAAACTCCGGATTAGAGAGGACCTGGAATGTCGCGCCGTTCTTTCTTGCCCCGAGGATCTGTTTGATCGCGTCGGCAGTGCGCACTGGCACCGTGCTCTTCTCGACGATGATCTTGTTGCCCTCGGCGACATCGGCGATCTGACGCGCGCTTATCTCGATATACTCAAGGTTAGCTGCGGATCCTGCGCCTTCCCCATACGACTTTGTCGGCGTGGGCAAGCACATGAAGATGATGTCGGCTTCCTTGATTCCCTTCTCAACCTCCGTAGAGAAGAAGAGGTTTCGCCCACGCGCTTCCTTTACTGTTTCCAGAAGACCAGGCTCGAACACAGGAAGATCATCACTCTTCCACGCATTGATCCGTCGTTCATTGATGTCCACCACCGTGACTTGCACGTCGGGGCACTTTTGCGCGATTTTGGCCATTGTGGGTCCACCCACGTAGCCGGCTCCTATGCAGCAGATTTTCATTAACTGGCAAAGTGAAAAGCGAGAGAGAGATGCAGCGGGAGCTTGCCCCGCAACTACACTACAATTCATCGGCAGATGTTCGTGTCAAGCGCTCCTCTTTCTACCTTTTTCTTCCAGTCCCGCTGTCCGTGCGTGTTTAGCCGTAAATGAGGGAACCTCCTCGGTTTCACTTCAATTCGTCTTTAAAATTTACGCTTTTTAACGGTAAACCCGGTAAAAATGCGGCTTTGAAGCTGGTTTTTGTTGACGCGGGGCTTATGTAGTAGCTGACTGGCGACCGAATCGCTGTTCTTAATCCCTGTCCTAAATTAGGAGATAATCTATGAATAAAGCTGAGCTTGTAGCATCCGTGCAGAAGCGCATGGGAGAAGATACCTCAAAGGCCGCTGCAGAGCGCGCCGTCGATGCCGTCATCGAGTCTATCAAGGAAGGTATCAAGAAGGACCAATCCGTTCAGTTGATTGGCTTCGGCACCTTCTCTGTCACAAAGCGTGGCGCACGTACCGGCATCAACCCACAGACGAAGGAAAAGATCGACATCAAGGCTTCCAAGTCGGTCAAGTTTAAGCCAGGCGCTGGCCTTAAGAACGAGCTCTAATACCCCAGCTCCTTACTTCCTTTTCTGTAACCCGCGACGAGTCTGTCGCGGGTCTTTTTTTGCTTTTCTCGTCTCTGCGCTTGTATCGCGGCTTGATATGCTCGTCACTTCTCCTTCTTTCTAGGCATCTCCAGACGCATCAATGAATCGCAGCTTTTCACAAATCTTCGGCATCCAGCCACGGGTGCGTGCCTCCGCACCGGGACGGATCGAGTTCATAGGCAACCATACCGATTATAATGGCGGGCTGGTGATGGGCGTAGCGCTCGACATTGGCATCACGGCCGAGGCCGCATTAAGGAATGATCATCGGCTCCGCCTGTACTCGATGCACGAAGACTCTACAGAAATCGTGGAGCTATCGGTCGACAGTCTGATGCGTCAGGAAGGCAAGAATGCGTGGGCCAACTATCCCGTTGGCGTACTTGTAATGCTCAAGGAACACGGCATGCAGCTACAGCATGGTTTTGATATCCATATCTCCGGGAACATTCCCACTGGGGCAGGTTTGAGCAGTAGCGCTGCCCTCGAGCTGGCCACCGCCATGGCTGTGGTCACGCTATGTAACTATGAGATCAGCCGGGCCGATCTTGCCCGGGTATGTCGTCGAGCTGAGAATGAGTTTGTAGGCGTCCCTTGCGGAATACTCGACCAAGGAGTGAGCGCCTTCGGCAAAGAGGACCATCTGGTCCGGATCGACTGCCAGACCGAGGCGTTTTCTACCCTTCCGCTGCCTCACGGGCTCCGGTTCTGGATATTCAATACGCGACAGAAACATTCGTTAATAGAATCCCTCTACGCTACGCGTTTCGAGGAGTGTCATCAGGCCTTGCGTATCCTTCGTGAAAACGGGGTCGAGACGATCAACCTCGCTTCCGTGGATCCTGAGATCATTCGCAGCTGCAGCGCACTCCCGGAGATGGTGCGTAAGCGCGCGCTACACGTTTCAGAGGAGCATCGCCGGGTGCAATCGATGTCGAAGGCGCTCGAAGAGGGAGATCTGGAGAAAGTCGGTGAGCTCTTGTATGCGTCCCACAATAGTTCCCGCACCCTGTTTGAAAACTCAACAGAGCAGATCGACGCCTTGGTTGATATTCTGAAGGGCCGCAATGGTATTATTGGCGCACGGCTTACGGGGGGCGGTTTTGGCGGAGCCGCAATGGCTCTTGCCACAAGTGATTTTACCCAGAAGGACGCAGAAGATGCTGCGGCGGCGTTCGAGCAGCGCTTCCCCGAAATGCATCCCAACCTCTTTCATGCCCAATCCGGGGACGGCGCCAGCGCCGAGCTGTTGTAGTCGCGCAGCGCATTTTTATGGCAGGAGAGACTTCGGAGGCAGACTTCTACAAGATCATGTCTCTGCCGCTTCCCGCATGTCTGAGGCGGCGGGTGCTTTCGTAAAGCCCTCCGATTCGGTTGCGACTCACCCAAAGGTGCTCAAACTCTCCGATTGCCCGTGAGAAATCGTTTTCGAGCGATGGGTCTTCGTTGCCCTCCAGCTCACGTAGACCGAATCGAGCTGCAACCTCGAGCAGTGCCACCGCGTTCTCCAACTCCCGGACAATCACTTGTCCTCCAAAACGCTTTGGTTGAGCATCACGGAGCCTATTTCGAATTTGGACAAGGCGTTCCAGAATCTCATGGAGGGACTCCGGGGTAACTGTCTCCAACGCCTTGCGGCGTATCTGTTCGCCCCCAAGAAGAATCCTAAACAGCACACTGCTGTTAAAGGGGGTGGTGGGAACGGATTGCCAGACACTCCCAAGTTCCAGAAGAGCCTTCCCGCATTGTCCGCATGCGTCCCCAACAGCCAGTTTGTCCACGGCGGCGGCAATATCACCTACGGAATCAGGGTTCCAGCAGACTGCGGCATTAAGTACGAGAGCAGGGATTACCGTGGATAACGGGTGATGATGGCCGTTGTCGCCCCACTCAGTCAGCAGGATGCCGTCTGCTCCATGCGCCCGTGCTGCCCGGGCTGCTATCATGATGTTCTGCTGCGCCGTTGGCCATCGCCCTCCAATGCTGTTCCAGCAGGATGTGCCCGGGCAAAGCAGGAATGGGATGCCTTGAGCGGCAAAACGCCGCGCCTGCTCATCAAATGGATGATCCGCCTCGTAACCCCAGATTAATCCCGTGACAGACTTGGGCAACTGCTCGACGCTCTTGGGGTCCTGGAGCACGATATCGGCCCAGAACATTAGCTCCTTCCCATGTTTGGCCGCCAGTTCGCCCACATCCTGCAAGTGCTTCAGGTAAACAGCTTGTTTTCCCTCCCGCTCGCAGCGGTCGCGGCTCGCGCCCATTCCCAGTTCCCATGGCTCATCCAACCCACAGTTGAACTTTCTGCTGGAGAACGCCGGAAGATACTCACTATACAACGACTCAAGAAAGGCGTTTGCAGCGGGGCCGGGCGCCAGTGTTGTCCCCACCTCCAGCACACGGCCGTTTGGCAAAGTGACGCCATCCGGACATTCGGCTAGGTGTCGATAATCGCGATGCGCAAGCCATCGCTCCATATGCCCCAGGGAATTCAGGTTTGGCGCGAGTTCTACGCCCAGATTCGCCGTATAAACATCCAGCTCACGTATCTCTTCTGCGCTGAGCGGTGAGGCTTTCCCCCACACGAGTCCATGCCCCCGGAACGCAAACGTGTGCTCAATGTAAAGTTGTAGCTGATTATACTTCAGAAGAGCCAGCAGATGCGCCAGTTCCTTGAGCGTCTGCAACGTTGGCGACTTGTCCCGGCTTATGTCCAGCATGAAGCCGCGCGTCTTCAAGGCTGGCTCGTCTTGGATATGACACTCGATGAGGCTGCCGTTCAGCATCATCTGCAGGAACGTGGACAAAGCGTTACGCAAGCCCGTTATGCTACTTGAGCGAGCTGTGGCGCCATCGCTTGAAACTGCCAGCTCGTACGCTTCTCCATCGGGTCCAGCATCGGTCAGCTTTACCTCAAACGGGTAGCCGCGTTCTGCTTCTATAGTGCAGCCCGTGATCGCAGTCGCCCAATTTGACCACGCTTCTACGCGATCTACGCCAACTTTCCCGACCTCGCCAACGATCTTGAGCGTAGCAGGGAGAGGAAATCTTGATCCCCTGTTTGTCAGCCTTTGTGGGGTGGGGCAGAAGATCAGGCTCATGGCTTGTAGTCAAGCAGAGCGGATAGAGCTACGGGGCTGGCTTGCCGCGATTACACGCTTCAAGTTCTTCATGCTGATCGGCTTTGTCAGATACTCATTCATACCAACTTCCAGGCATCTTTCCTGATTACCGCTGGTTGAGTATGCCGTTAGCGCGCAAATATAGAGATCCTTACAACCTGCCCCGGCTTCTCCTGCGCGAATGCGGCGTGTTGCTTCCAGCCCGTCCATTTCCGGCATCTGCACATCCATGAGCACCATGTCGAAGTGTCCATGCTGCAGGGCCTGCAGGGCGGCTACGCCGTTATCCGCAACTTCAAACTCTTGCCCGAGTTTTGTCAAAAACCGCTGTAGCAAGAGCTGATTCATTGGCTCGTCTTCCACGACGAGAACGCGAAGGTGCGGAAGATCATCTTCTGCCCACCGAACCATATCGAGCGCTCCATCAGCCTTCTCCAGCGGGCGATATGGCATCGTGAATGAAAAATTTGATCCTTTGCCAGGGGCGCTCGTGACCCACATCTCGCCGCCAATCGCCTCGCAAAGCTTTTTGCTGATCGCCAGACCAAGACCGGTGCCACCGTGCCGCCGTCTTGCAGACGAGTCCAATTGGCTGAACCGGGTGAAGAGTCGCTCCACATTTGCTGGAGCAATTCCGATCCCGGTGTCGCGGATTCGGAACAATAGCTTGGGTTTTTCGAGATTAGGCTCCCGGGATACACTGACCCGCACGCTACCTGATTCCGTAAACTTTACGCCGTTGCCGATCAGATTGATCAGGATCCGCCGCAGTTCCGAAGCGAGCCCAACTATCTTCTTAGGCACGCTCTCTTCAATATCCAGAGTCAGCTGGATCGCCTTGCGCTCTGCCTCAGTCGACTGGGCGTCCACGACCTCATTCAACAGGCCATGCAAGTCGAACGATGCGGGCTCAAACTCGGGGGTCCCAGATTCGATGCGGGAGTACTCAAGCATGTTGTCGACTAGCTCGAGTAGCGTCTTACCGTTCTGCTTGACGATCTCGGCGTAGTCGGCCTGTCGCTCGTCAAGCTTCCCTTCCATCAAAAGCTCTGTGAAACCAATGATCGCGTTCATCGGCGTTCGAATCTCGTGGCTCATAACCGCCAGAAATTCCGCCTTCGCAATCTGCGCTGCATTGTTTGGAGCTCCAGAGAAGGTTGAGTTATCGAGCATGCGCTCCAGGCTGCTGCGTATCGCCTTGGCGTAATCTCCCTTCTTGTCGTAGGGGGTCGTCAATTGCACGCCAGCGCTAATGCATTCAGAGAATGGCAACTTCTTGAAGTCCTTCTCCACCACCAGAAGGATGGGGGCGCGACGCCACTGCTTCCTGGCATGCTCCACATGCCGCTTCCATTGGTGTGCGCGACCAACTACCACTACAACTGCCAAGGGCTCGATTCCCTTGTATCTGTCTGCCGTTCTCAGCTGCCAGCGGTCGCTGTGGTCGAGGTAAAAACGTAGACCCACAGCGAGGCGCGCGTCCTCTTCATTCAGGACGAGCACCGGCAAGCTATCGCGGTGGTCGTTGTCGTTCATTTGCTGCAGCCTTGACGTAACGTTACTACTCTTCAGCAAATCGGGCCAAAGTCGAGCTTCTTGAGAGGCTCATTCATACTTTTCTACAGTTTTTTCCCACTGATCACGAGAACGTTAAAGCACTTGGTACTACAAAATAACCTTTAGGCCGTCCCACGCGTAATAAATATTGTCCGGCAACTTCGCCTGATCCACATCGTGATCGATCTGGAAGGTCATGTGCGTGAAGTAGGTTTTCCTACCCCCGATACGCTGAGCAGCGTCAATGGCCTGGCTGATACTCATGTGCGTGGGATGTGGCGCCGGCCGTAGCGCATCCAGAACGACGACATCGCAGTTTCTTGCCAGTTCTTCGGCTTCGTCAGTTACTCTCGCGCAGTCCGTGTAGTAGGCGAGGCGCTTACCACTTGATTTCTCCGTGAATACCAGTCCCAGAACCTCAACGGCGCCGTGTGGCAGAAGAGCCGTTTGGATGAGGCCTTGTTCCAGATCCAGCTGTTTAGGCATCTCCTTAAGCTCAAAGGCCGGGTAACCGCGGCTAACCGGAGCGGCGCCAATGGCGTAGGGATAGATCGCCCGCACCCTATCCAATCCGGCGGGCGTGCTATATACGGGTAGCGCCACGCCGCCCTTCAGGTCGCAATAGCGCCTGAGGTCATCCATCCCCAGGATGTGGTCAGCGTGTCCATGAGTGAGGATGAACAAGTCAATGCCGGGAACGGACTCGCGGATACACTGAATGCGGAACTCCTGTGCAGCGTCGATCTGGATGTGCAGGCCGTCCATCACAACGTGCGCGCTTGTGCGAGTGCGCCAATTGCGTGGATTCGCCAGGTTCATTGAATCCGCTGGCTGCGCGATCATTGGAACCCCTTGCGAAGTGCCTGTGCCAAGAAACGTCAGCTCCATTTTTCCGACATTGCAAGGAAATCGAGAGTTTGGAAAGCATGACGTTGTGCTATTGGTTGAGTCGTATTGAATCGCAGGCATATACGCTGCTCAACTCGCCTCATGCCCACACCCCGCATTTTGGAATCCACGCAGGAGAATCTGGCTGCCTTGTCCGCTCTGTCCGGAAATGATCGCTGTATCCTTACGGTTTATTTCCCGGGATCAACAGGTGGCGTCCGCGCAGATCCTCTCTCCCAGGATCTATTGAAGGAAATAACGAGTATCTCTCAAGCGGGTGACCTGAGCGAAGATGAGCGAGAGCATCTTGAACGCTGTGTCGCTGATTGGCAGGCGAGTATGGAGGGATTCCAGCTTGACGACGCGCCGGGGTGGATTGGCGTCGTTTCGTGGCTTTCAGAAGACGTGGCGCTGATACCTCTGCCGGATGCAGTTAGGCCGTCTGCCTTCCTTGATAACTCTCCTTTTCTCTATCCCGCTGGCCAACTTCTGGACGATCGGGAATCATACGTAGTCGCCTATATGGACCATCGGCGGGCCGTGATCTATGTCGCATCGCTGGGAAAACTTCAGGAGGAGGAACGGCTGCGGGGAGACATCAAGAACCACGTTCGAAAGGGTGGGTGGTCCCAGCAGCGGTATGAGAGACGCCGGGATAAGCAAATTCACGAGTTTTGTGAGAAGCTGGTCAATCGCTTGAGGAAAATCGTGGAGGGTGAGGAACTTAGGCGTATTGTTCTCATTGGTGATAAACACCTGACGGCGGAGTTTCAACGACACCTGCCTGACGCTCTACTTGCGATGGTCATTGACGTGATGGTGTCGGAGAATAACGCCGAAGCCTCCGACCTTTACCAAGTAACGTTTGAAAGCGCCTCTACCGAAGAGAAGCGTGAGGAAGAGCGCATACTGAAACAGATACAGGAAAACCGCTCCAATTCCGGAAAGGCAGTGACGGGGCCTCAAGCAGTGCTGGATGCGCTTGTTTCACGCAGGGCGCACACGCTTCTTCTCGGCCCTATGGATGATGTGCGAGTATGGCGCTGCCGGGAATGCGGGCAACTTGGCCTCGGCTACCCCAAGAACTGCCTCCAGTGCGATTCGTCTGATTCGGTATACTCGCAGGATGCGGCAAATGAGCTGGCTGATCTCGCTTACGAAGGAGGCTGTACAGTCGAGTTTACCACCAATCCGCTGCAAGAGATAGATGGTGTTGGCGCACTCCTTCGCTGGTAGGGTTAAAGGGTGGCTATCAGGATCGCCTGCCTTTATTGAGGCATTATGCTCTACTACGTGATCAAGCTCATCCTCTCGGCAGTTGTTATTGTTGTTGTTTCAGAGCTTGCCAAGAGATCAGGCCCGCTTGCCGCATTGATAGCGTCTCTGCCGCTCACCTCACTGTTGGCGCTGTCTTGGGTGTATGTTGAGACCGGCGATGTCACAACCGTCAATCGATTAGCCAGTCAGATCCTTTGGTTGGTTGTTCCATCACTCCTCTTCTTCGTTTGCCTGCCAATTCTCAGCGTGCGCGTTGGTTATTGGCTGGCATTGATAGGATCATCCATGGCTACAGCAGCTGCCTACGCCGTCGCGCTCTGGCTACTTCAACGAGTGCAACATACTAGTTGAAAACCAGCTGCGATCTGGGAACCGGGGTCCGGCTATGCCTTGTCGGTAGCGGCTCTATCCCTGAACTAATGCGCTTTCATGTTCTGGAGCGCTCTTCCAGGCAGGCTTGCCGTTAACGAGCGGATAGCGGAAGCGGCGTCCCTCAAAGTTGCGGAAGATTACTTCGCTGTCGGTTAGTTTCTCCACGTATTCAGGATTGATGGGCACCTTGCCGCCGCCCCCGGGCGCATCGATGACGTATTGTGGGATAGCGTAACCCGAGGTGTGGCCCCGCAGGCCCTTGATGATCTCAATCCCCTTGGCCACATCGGTGCGCAAGTGAGCGCTCCCGGTGATCAGGTCGCACTGGTAGAGGTAGTAAGGCCGCACCCGCATCATCAGCAAGCGGTGCACGAGACTCTTCATCGTCTCCAAGTTATCATTCACGCCCCTCAGCAGTACCGACTGGTTCCCCAGTGGTACACCCGCAAAGCTTAATCGCGCACAGGCCTCGCGCAGGTCATGCGTGCATTCCCGTGGATGGTTAACGTGAATGCTCATCCATATCGGGCCATGTTTCTTGAGGATCTCGCACAACTCGGGGGTAATTCGTTGCGGAAGGAATACCGGGATACGGGATCCAATGCGGATGAACTCGACATGCGGAATCGCCCGTAAGCGAGAAAGCAGGTAGTCCAGCTTCTTGTCGGACAATAGAAGTGGATCGCCTCCAGAGATCAGTACGTCGCGGATCTCTGAGTGTTGCTCTATGTATCGCAACCCGTTCTCGAAGTCCGGGTGAAAGTTATAGTCCTGGGCGTTTGAGACCAATCGGCTGCGCGTACAGTAGCGACAATAAGCTGCGCATCGGTCTGTAACCAGGAAAAGGACGCGATCAGGATAACGATGCACTACTCCGTCCACCGCCATCGATCCTTCTTCGCCCACGGGATCAAGCAGTTCCTCTGGAGAAGTCTTCATCTCATCGCTGCGAGGAATTACTTGGCGGCGGATTGGACAGTTCGGGTCTTCCCGATCTATCAGATTGAAGAAGTAGGGCGTAATAGACATCGCCAGCTTGCGATTCGCAAACAGGCAGCCAGCCCGCTCTTCTCGAGTCAGGTTCAAATATTGTTCGGCTTCTTCAACGCTCTTGATCCGGTTCTGAAGCTGCCACACCCAGCTGTTCCACTTCTCTGCTGGCACATCTGCCCACAGGCCCTGGCCTTGATGCCAATTGTCAAGTTTGTCGTTTGGATACATTCGGTTGCTGGAAAATCGTTGGGTTTTCGTCGTCTCTCGCTCGGCTTTCCCTGCTCACCGCAAGGTTAAGGGGAAGCCGGTCTCACTGTAGTTGCTCGTTGATCAGTCGCTAAATCTTTCCATGTATTTAAAAATGTCAATTTATCGATGCATTTGGTTTCACTTTTTGTGAAAAATGTTTCTACTGTAGCTAGGCTCCGCAACGGGGCTCTCTGCTGCAAGTAGCGCGCCCGTTTCAGATTGATAAAATACTGATTCTGGACGATAATTTTGATTAAGGCCCAACTGGAGCCTTTCCTAAATGAGGATTGATGAAGATAAACTGGCCCGGCAGCTCTGGGCCCTCGGTGACGTAGTTCGATTACGCGTGCTACGACGTCTGCCGCGTTCGCCTGAATGTGAACGCCGCAATAATGTTTCGCAATTGGCTGAAGACTTGGGCTTGGCGCAGCCGACTATCTCCCATCATCTTCGCGTGCTTCGGCAGGCTGGGCTCGTGAAGAATAAGAAGATGTGCAGAGATGTCTTCTATTGGCTGGATGAGGAGCAGTGCGCTGCAGTTTTTTCTCGGATTCAGGAGCTCCTCGAATTGGATCCCTTGGTCGAGCATAGGGATTGATTCTCATCCTCGCACGCAACTTGCAGCGTCCTGCATATGGGCGCAGTCACCAAGCCAGCCAGGAAAGCACATTTGCCAGTTAATCTGGAGCCTCAGCTGGCTACGCTTGTTACCTCTGTCCCGGAAGGGGAGCAGTGGGTGCATGAAATCAAGTACGATGGATACCGCATCCTGACATTCTTTGAGAAGAGTAAGGTTCGCCTCCTCACTCGGAATGGGAATGATTGGCGAGGAAAGATGCCTCGGCTCGTGAAGCACCTGCAGCAGTTAAGACTTCAGGGTGCTGTTCTTGATGGGGAAGTTGTTGCAGTGGATCGCAATGGCAGAACCGACTTTCAGAAGCTTCAGCAGGGGTTCGCCCGTGGAACTCGAGCCTATGAAGGGGAACTGCACTATTACGTTTTCGATGCGCCTTTTATCAACGGTCAGGACCTACGGTCGCTCCCACTAATCGAACGAAAGCAGATTCTCCGCGAGAAGGTCTTCCGTGAGGGGCTTGAAAACGGGCCTCTTTGTTACAGCGATCATATTGTGGGTAGTGGCGGAGATTTCTTTCGCCACGCTTGCGATATGAAGCTTGAGGGAATTATCTCCAAACTCGCTGACTCGCCTTACCGCAGCGGACGCACCCGCTCTTGGCTAAAGTTAAAGTGTATCACTCGACAGGAATTCATTATTGCAGGATACACTGCTCCTGCGGGAGCTCGAAAGCACTTTGGCGCTCTGTTGTTGGCGGTGCAGGACTCTGGCAACCTACGCTATGTGGGGAAGGTAGGCACTGGCTTCAACGAGGAGGTGTTGCGAGATCTCTACAAGCGCATGCAACCGCTTCGACAGGATAAGCCATCAGTCGATGGGGTTCCCCGCGCTGAGACGCGCAGTGCGACTTGGATCAAGCCGCAACTACTGGCAGAAGTCGCTTACTCGGAGTTGACGCAGGATGGAGTCGTAAGACATCCTTCTTTCAAAGGATTGCGAGAAGATAAAGAGCCGGCCGATGTCGTAGTTGAAACGCCTGTCGATACTGCGGAAGTTTCCCCGAAACGCCCAGTCAAACGGCCTTCCAATCCAGCCGATAACACGGTTGCGGGCATAGCGATAAGCAATCCGGATCGCCCTGTTTTTCCAGGGACCAGCATTACCAAGCTTGAACTGGCGAGCTATTTTGAGCTGGTTGCCGAACGGATGCTGCCCTTTGTAGTGCGTCGTCCACTTTCTCTGGTCAGATGCCCGCGCGGCGCCGGTAGTAGTTGTTTTTATCAGAAGCACTTTGATGCTGCCCGGCCGGCGCATGTCCATGAGGTGAAGGTTTCTGAAAAGGCCGGCAAGATGCCCTATGGCTATGTTACAGACGTAAAGGGATTGGTTGCGTTGGCCCAGAATGGGGTGATTGAGCTTCACCCATGGGGTAGCAAGATCGACAATGTCGAAAAACCCGACCTGATGATCTTCGATCTGGATCCAGGTGATGACGTGCCATGGGGGGAGGTGCTCGGCGTAGCCTTTGCACTTCGCGACAGACTCCATGAGTTCGAGCTCCAGAGTTTCCCAAAGACTTCCGGAGGAAAGGGACTGCATCTGTATGTACCCATTCGACGCACAGCAACCTGGGAAGAAGTGCGGGGGTTCTCGCGCTGGTTATCCGAGGACTTGGTAAAGTTAAACCCCAGTCGCCTAACTGCGAAGGCGGCCAAGGGGGCGCGGTCAGGACGAATTTACGTTGACTACATGCGCAACGGACGTGGAGCAACATGCGTGGCGCCATGGTGTTCTCGGGCGCGGCCCGGAGCGCCCGTTTCCTGTCCGGTTACATGGGATGAGGTGCGACCGGATCTTAAGCCGGACACTTGGTCGATCTCAAACATTGCCGAACGCCTCGCTGGCAAGGATCCGTGGGCGGACTTTGCAACATGCAATCAATCACTACGAAAATCGGCTCTTCGGGAGACCTTGAATTAACAGCGCTAAGCGCTTGTGGGGACCGATGTTCAGGAAATTCACTCAAGCGCCACATTCACCTCACGGAACAAAAATCCTCAAAAATCGAACGCTACGGGTGCAATAAGCATCCAAGTTCATTGTTCATACGTATAAGAACAATGAATCCTCCACACTCGCAGTTCAGGCGCCAGCAGTACCTGCTCACCCATTTTTTCAGTCTTGTTGGGAATAAGAGCGCATACTGAACATTCTTATACTCAGAAACTCACTGGCTGGTCGGCAGCCTACATTCTTAGACCAAGGCGCCGATGCAACCCTGACAAATCCTTCCTTATCATGGCAGTTAAAGCGGAACATCTTTCAATGGATAAACTCCTTGTGGCGCGGATGCGCGAGGGCGATGAGAAAGCTTTCGAAGAAGTGGTCCACCTCTACTGGGACCGCATTTATGCGCGCGTGCTCCAACTTCTGAAAAATCCACAGGACGCAGAAGAGGTCACCCAGGATGCGTTTATGCGCGCACACCGCGGCCTCGAAAACTTTCGCGGTGACTCATCCTTTTCCACATGGCTTTTCCAAATCGCGACGAATCTTGCACACAATCGCTACTGGTATTGGTGGCGTCGTAAGCGCGATGTGTCCATCTCGCTAGACCAAAGCTTGAACGATGATAGCGACGCAACCTTGGTAGACGTGCTTCCAAGCGAGGACGAAGATCCAACGGATGAGACACTCACCAATGAATTGGCGCGCAGAGTCGAGGAGTGCCTCCCGCTCTTATCGGTGAAGCACCAGGAAATTCTTGCCTTGCGTATAAAAAAGAATCTTTCGTACGAAGAAATCGCACAAAAGCTCGATATCAGTGTCGGAACGGTTAAGAGCCGTATTGCACGGGCTCGAGAAAGTCTGAGAGAAAAACTCGGTGGCGATTTCCGATGAGACGAAGCAGATTTGAACAACTCGTAAATCTCTACCTTGACGGAGAAATAACAAAGACGGAGCTGCATTGGCTGCGTCGGGAACTGTTGAGGTGTCCTCGGCATCGAGCGCTCTTCGTCGAATATTGGAAACTGCATAAGGCAACCTGCAAGGCGGAGCTTGCCTGCATTGATGAGCTTGTTCGCACACGCGTCGGCGGCCAGTCTCGCTCTTTCAACTCGTGGTTTAGCTACGCGAGTATCGGAGCGGCGGCCGCCGTTCTTGTTTTAGGCCTCGCATCACTTTCCCAGCTGGAAGACTACTTCGCGAGTCCCACGCTGGCCTTTGCCGCTGATGATCCTGTGGCTGCCCCGGTCATTGCTCCTCCACTCGAGGTTACGCCAAGTCACGATTTCAATATCAACCTGCTCACCGAACAGGAGTTCGAACAGCTGGTGCTTCAAGACATAGCTTCAAGAGGCTATGCGGAAGAATGGAACCGGCAGGCCCTCAATGAAGGGCTGCCCGTTCGCTTATCTCCTTCGCTGCCGTTCGGAGCAACCATCGAAGCGTCGCCGGCGGGGCGGCTGATGGTTCAGCAACGCACGCCCTATCACAACGGCTTCAAGCTGATATCGTCTACTCCTCTACGGTAGCAGAGGTCGCTCACTTCGAGTAGGTCCACACCAGCGCCAGGATTTCTGTTCCGGGGTTTCTGTCCCCAAATCCGGCATTGGACAAGTGGCCAATGCGTAGCCCAATGTCTGAGTAATCGTTGATCCTCCGGGTAATCTCCAGGAAGCTGTAGAACTCCAGAGAGTGCCCAAGGTCGCGGTTGGTGTTGCCTTTCTTGTAATAGAAAGGGCCGGAGCCAACGGTGGCCCGCCAATCTTGGCTTAATTCCAGGCGGTACATGAGCCCTCCGCCAACAACCCATTCTTCGCTTCCGGCTGCCGTTACACCGACCCAAGGACGGATTCCCTTCCACTCTACCGGCAGGCGCCACTCGATTCCTCCGGCCAGATCTTCATCGCTATGGTTATCCCAGAGGCCCATGACTCCAGCGGTCACGGCGATCTCTCCGTCAAATCCTTGGCCGTTTACCTCTCCGGCGCCAAGAAGCCCCAGCAGCCCCAGCAAGCTAGCTTTCCACCACCCCGTTTTGATCTTTTTCATTCTCAAGCTCCGAAAGTCTTAGACTAAACCGACGAGGTCTAGCCCGTGATAATTGTCAGTCAAGAATTTGCTTTGCCAATTCTTTGCGTACAAGTGGTGCAACCTTGGTTCCGAGCAGTTCGATCGCCTTGAGAACTGAGGGGTGGGGTAGGGAACCCACTGTAAGCTGGATCATCGTACGTTGATGCTTCAAATAACTGTGCTGAGCCAGTATCGCTTGGGCGACTTCCTCAGGACTTCCAACTAATAGTGAACCAGCCTTGATCGTTGATTCAAATTCCCGCATGCCGGACGGCGGCCATCCTCGCTCTCTTCCTATCTTGTTCATAACTGCGTTGAACGGTCCATAGGCGGTTTCCACTGCTTTCTCGTAAGAGTCGGCGATAAAGCCATGCAGATTGATTCCCACCGAAAGCCTTTCTGGTGGGTGCCCAGCCTCAGAACCTATGCGCCGGTAACTCTCGATCAGAGGAAGGAACTGCGCAGGCGACCCACCCAGTATCGCAAGGGCCAGCGGCAAGCCTAGCCTTCCCGCTCTTGCGGCTGAGCTGGGTGTTCCGCCAATTGCAACCCATACTGGCAATGGATTCTGGAACGGTCGCGGGTACACCCCTTCTCCGTTGAGCTTTGGTCGGTATTTCCCGGACCATGTAACCCGTTCCTCCTCTCGTAGCCGGAGCAGGAGTTGGAGCTTCTCCTCGAACAATTCGTTATAGTCCTCCAGGGGATAGCCAAACAAAGGAAAGGATTCGATAAATGAACCTCTGCCGGCCATGATCTCAGCCCGACCACTGCTAAGCAGGTCAAGGGTGGCGAACTGCTGAAACACTCGCACTGGATCATCCGAACTGAGCACTGTCACCGCACTCGTCAATCTTATCCGGCGGGTGCGCGCTGCAGCGGCTGCAAGAATGACGGCAGGAGCCGAAGACACATAATCCGGCCGGTGGTGCTCCCCAATGCCAAACACATCCAGGCCAACCTGATCGGCGAGTTCAATCTCCTCCATCAGATTCCGCAGGCGCTGATCAGCGCTTAATGGCTCTGCCGTGCCGGCTTCCGGCGTCCGTTCCACAAAGCTGAAGACCCCGAGTTCCATTTACAGTCCTTCAAAAGTCTGGGTGTCCATGGATCCATTGCCCGCTTCTTCGAGTTGAATCATGTCTGTCTCGGAGGCCTTACGTCCGACAAGATAATGCGCAATACGCCAAGTGTGGAAAACACTCCCGTCTATCCACCTCAGGACGTCCAGCATCTGCAACGTCTCTTCCGGACTCTCAGCGCCGTCCGCTGTCTTTCTGAGCAAAGTCTCACGTTGATGACCACGAAGCGCCGCGATGTTCTTCGAACGCTTCTGAAGTTCCTCAACCCAATGTTCATCCTTCTCCCCCGCAAAGCCGGCTTGAGCGAGTCGCAGCGCCTCGCGAAATTCCACGCGCAGTTGGGTCACGGCTTCCAGCCGTATCATCTTGGAGATCTTTTTCTTCTTTGCGTGGCTGAGTAGTCTGAAGAGGTGATCCATTGCATGCATCAGCGCCAGCCTGCGAGTCGCCATTGGTTCAGCGGCGGCAGGTGGTATGTCTGCAATGAACTGGCGAGCGCGTAGAAGCCCCTCGCGCACTTCCTCTATCTTCTTCTGCACGTCAACGCCCGCCTCGTTCTCGTCCCTGTAGAGGGCCAGAGTGACTAGTTCCTCAGCAATTTCTCGCAAAGTGATCTCGGTTGCTTCAATTGCTACAGCAGGAACCGCTAATACGGTTGGGTCCAGGCGTCGCGTTAACGCAGGCTGTTTTTCGGGCAGTATCTTCTCTATTATACGGGAAAACGCTCCGATCCACGGTAGGATAGTTATGGCCCCGACAGCGATGAAGCTTGAGTGGAACGCAGCGAGACCAGTGGCGCTGTCCTGAAGAATTCCTGTATTTTGAGCCCACTCGATCACGCGTTGATAAACCGGGAGTAGCGCAAGCGCCAGTAGGCCGCTCCATGCGTTGAAGCTAACATGGGCCAATGCAGTTCGCTTTGCTGCGACAGTGCCTCCCAGTGCCGCCAATGCCCCGGTGGTGGTTGTTCCTATGGCAGCCCCGATCACGATGGCCATCGCATGGGAAAACAGTAGAGAGTCAGTATACAGGGCCGTCAAAGTCGTCGCTACAGCTGCGCTGGATGACTGCAGGATGACTGTCATCACAAAGCCAATCAGAACCATCAACAGCTGGCCAGCGACTCCTCCAACCGCGAGTTCAGAAAAGTCCAACGAGTCAGATAGGCCCATCATACCCTGCAGAAGGGAATCGATACCGACGAATATAAGCCCAAATCCAGCCACCGCGAGTCCCAGGGATTGCCACCGGTTTCGGGCAAACATTCTCATCAGAGCGCCAACGCCTATCATTGGAAGAGCGTAGAACCCTACGCTCACTTTCAACCCCAGCATTGCGACAAGCCAGCTGATTGCTGTAGTTCCCAGACTTGCGCCGA
Source organism: uncultured Puniceicoccaceae bacterium (assembly GCA_964430955.1). Taxonomy (GTDB): domain Bacteria; phylum Verrucomicrobiota; class Verrucomicrobiia; order Opitutales; family Oceanipulchritudinaceae; genus CAYSHY01. The sequence goes on from CAYSHY010000027.1 coordinate 43,776, forward strand.
TCACCACGCCGATCGCCTGCGGAAACGTTAGTAGACCCGCACTCACGAAGCCGATGACGGTCACCGTTGTCGCGGTCGAAGATTGGACAAGCAGTGTCGCAACGACGCCCGAGCCAAATGCCATCAGCGGCGAGCCAGTGAATTTGACCAATCCAGCTCGAAGCGCATTGCCGGCAAAGGCCTTCAGCCCGTCGGTTAGCAACGTCATGCCCAGCAGGAACAATCCAATCCCACCGAGCGTTTCAAAGGTCAGGTGCAGCCAGTTCATGGAAGTGGGTATCTGGCGCTCCTAGATGGAAGGTCCCTCATACTCGCTGTTTTCCAGCGCCTTACGGAAAAGCCGTGGGTTGGCGATTATGAAGCGGTGAATTCCCCGTTCAATGAAACTGGTCTCGGGCCGAAGCATCCACCACCATCCCCAAAGGCTGATCGCGAGTGCGCCGATCGTGTCCACGATCAGGTCCCACATCGTGTCGGTCAACCCTGACGGGTCGTTCAACATCGGCTTTTGCATGTTCATCCCAAAAAGCTGATCCATCGCAAATTCAAAGATTTCCCATAACGCGCCGCATCCCACAGCAAAGAAGAATGCGAACAATGCCACAAAGCGTGGCTTCATCTGCATTTCAATGTCCTGACTCTCGTTGAGCACATACACCAGGAGGAAGCCCCAGATGCCCAGGAGCAGTCCTGATGCGGTGTGGAGCGCTATATCCCACCACCAATACCGAATATAGTATCCTCGCACCTCTCCCAGGAACAGAGAAGCAAAAATAAAAATCAGCGCCAGTACTTCAAATTCTGGCGGAATGTGAACGTTAAAGCGACGCCGTACGATGCGCGGCAGGTAGATGATTACCAGAATCGCTGCAGATAAGACGGCATCGAGCCAATGCCCCATCAGAAGGGATCCCCCGATAAACACGAGCATGATCGCCTGCAGGATGTGCGTTACCCACCAATGGACCTTCAGCGCCAGATCCTTTGTGTCAGCGTCTCCAGTCTTTTCCACACCACACAACTACCCCCAGTTTCTTCTGAATCAAGGCTTTCGCCGGTTTCCAGCCCCCTTCAATCGTCACCGGGGGGCATAAGATTTCTTGGACTTGGGAAATATTCCCCGGATTTCTATTCTGTCGCCGTTCTTTTAATGGGGAATTTTACCAAACTCACTCTTCCGTTCTCTGCCGCCAACTTTGCCGTGAGTTCCAAACCTACGTGGGTTCAATGGGTTGTGTAAGAGCGTGAGCCTGTGGCGCCTCGGTTGCATTCAGGTGGCTGGCTTATCACTTAACTCCCCATGCAATTATCTATGTTTAGGAAATCCCGATACGCTGTCCCTCTATTCGGTTCATCCTTTCTGCTTTCTTTCCCTGCGCTGGCGCAAGATGGGATTCGGGCCGATATAGATCACTCAGAGGGGGCGTGGAATCATAGCAAAGCTTTTGGATGGTTTGCTCCGCTCGAAGAGTCATGGATCTATCATCACGAGCACGGCTTAATGGCTGAGACGCCCATTGCTCCTGGATCTTCCTACTTGTGGAGTCAGGGACAAGGATGGTGGTTTGTGAGCCTGAGCTTGTTCCCCTGGATCTATGATGCTGAGTCTGCAGAATGGATTTACTATGGAGGAAAGGCAGATCTTCGCTGGTTTTATCGTCCCGGCAAGGCGCACTGGATTAATGAAAAGCAGCATGAAAACCTGAAAGATCTTCGGCGGTTACTCAAGGACCTGCGTAAGCAGGGTGATGTCTCTCGGGATCTAGTCGAAGCCTACCAGGACGCTCTAAAGACTTTGATCGATAATATAGAAGGTCCCAGTGAAGAAGCACTCGAAGTTTATGCAGAGTTGCACGCGGCGATTATTGAAGACGGGGAGGTGACGGCAGAGGAACATGAGGCGCTTCGAGCCGCCCTCGATGCTGTCCTGGATTCGATTGTAGTGGCAGAGGAAGATGCTGAGGCTGTGCGACAGGCTTGGCTAGCCATTATTGACGCAAGCAAAATTACTGAGGAACAGCGGGCTGCGTTGGAAGCGCTGATAGGCTCTGTTTTTGAACACCTTCGCGAGCGCATTCCGGGGTGGGGCAGGGATGGTAAGCCAGAGAGACCCCGCGTTCCCGGTCTCCGACACGCCTACTCGATGATGCTGGCGCTAAACGACGCTCTCCTGGAGCTAATGGAGCCGAATAAGCGACCAGAGGTGGTCGCAATCAGGAACTTTGTCCGGGTTTACGGTAGGGCTCTTGTCGATGAAGACGTTACTGAGCAGGAGCATTTGGCTATTGCTGGCTCTATCGAAACTCTGCGTAGGCAATTGTCGCCAGATCCTGAGCAAGATCGTCAGCTTTACAGCATGCTTCGGCGTTTTGCCAGTGCACGGATTGACGATGAAGGCACGCTTCAGGAAGTCTACGCCTCAATCGATCTCGCTTTTGGTGTCGAAACACCACCTGAGAATGTCCCAGATGCGCCAGATGCTTAGTCGTCGCTTGTCAGATATCATAGTATACGGTCCCTCAACCCTGGTCCACTAAAGGAAGCAACACACGTCCCTGAACTGCCTGCTGCAAGGAGGCGCCCGGATCGATCCCCCGGGCGCCTCCTTCCTTTTTCCGGCATTGCCAGAAGCAAATAAAAAGCCCCGCGGGTGAATCCACGGGGCCTGGGTAAATTTGGCTAAGGGTATTGATTAGAAGAACACGGAAAGACCGACTCCGATATTGAAACCCTCGATTTCCAAGTCGCCGATGCCAATGTCCATTTCGCTCGTCTGGAGATAGGACACGGTATAGCGGATAGCCACGTTTTCCCTGATGAATTGCTTCAGGCCGGCGCGAACTTCCCACGCCCAGTCGTCCATGCTGCCGGCGAGATCTGGCGCATCGACCTCAAAGTCGCCGTAGTAGAGTGCCGCGCCGACATAAGGCACAAACGTGCTCTGTGTATTAAAGTGATAGTCAAGGGCGACGCTGCCCAGAATTGCCTCGATATCGGCGATCCCATCTAGG
>CAYSHY010000028.1:0-46557 GCA_964430955.1 uncultured Puniceicoccaceae bacterium
GATGTTCAGCCGCCGCGCGTGGCGTAGTCGGACAAGGTGAGGAGAAAGAGGATTGCCAACCAGAGGAGGCCGCCCATGGCGAATACGGTGGTGAGCAGGGGGCGGTAGCGAAGCTGCATGAAGATGATTGCGACAAGGGCCGCTTTTAGGCCGGCGATGGACATGGCAGCGACGGAAGCCCATTTTCCGAGGGGAAGGTAGGCAGCCCACACCGTTAGAACGAGCAGAATGATCAATGCTGCGAAGACGGCGAGGAGCGCCTTGATGCTTGGGTGTGCGTGACGCGAGGTGGAGCTCATGGTGCATGGACGCCGATGAGGTAGAGGAGAGGGAAGAGAAAGAGCCAGACGATGTCGACGAAGTGCCAGTAAAGTCCAGCGATCTCGACTGGAACGGGGTTGTGTCTTGAGACCTTACGTCGCCAAACCGCGATCATAAGGGCGCTCAGGACAATAATGCCCGCAATCATGTGAACCGCATGGAGGCTGGTCATCGTGAAATAGAGCACATAGAATAGCTGGACTTGCCCGCTATCGGGACCTTCGTAGGTCCACTTTAGTCCGGGAACATGTCCAAGGGTCCACTCGTGGTGATACTCAAAGCCTTTGATAACCAGAAAGGTCAGGGCAAGGGCGACGACGCTTCCCAGGCAGAGCATGGTAAGGCGCCGTCCTTCTCGCTGAACAGCGTGGTCCGCCAGGGCCATCATGAGACTGCTTAGCAGGAGAACGAACGTATTGATCGTGCCCAAGGTCCGATTGAGGTGGCTGCTGCCGTTGTGGAATGCCTCCGGATAAAGATTGCGAAAGACGGTGTAGGCGAGAAAGAGTCCCCCAAAGAAGAGAATTTCAGACGCGAGGAATGTCCACATGCCCAGATTCATGGCATCGCGCATCTGGGCGTGCTCCTCGAAGTGACCGGCGACGTGTCTTGTTTCTGCCTGGCTCATGCGTCCTCCCGTGAATGAGTGCTCCTGGCATGGTCAAGCGAGAGCTGCTCGGTGGCGTCGAACGAGCTGTAGTCGTAGGCCTCCTCGGTGACAACGGGCGTGCGGGAGAAGTTATGCTTTCCCGGTGGGCTGGGTGTTTGCCATTCCAGCCCAGTCGCGCTCCACGGGTTGGGCGGAGCTTCCTTCCCAAAGAAGAACGCCCAGGCCAGATAGATCAAAGGAGCTGCGTAGCCGACGGCCAGTATCGTCGCTCCTGCGCTGGAGAGCACGTTGAGCATTTGAAACTGATCAGGGTAGACATGGTAACGTCGCGGCATGCCCAGGTAGCCCAGCAGAAACTGCGGGAAGAACGTAAGATTGAAGCCTAGGAATGTTACCAGCGCCACGAGTCTGCCGAGGATATCGGGATACATCTTGCCAAAGATCTTGGGGAACCAGAAGTGGATGCCGCCCATGTAGGCCATGACCATGCCGCCCACCATGATATAGTGGAAGTGGGCGACTACGAAGTAGGTGTCGTGCACGTGCACGTCCACCGCCAGTGAAGCCAGGAAAAGCCCTGTGAGTCCGCCAAGAGTGAACAGCCCCATGAAGCCCAGTGCGTATATCATGGGGGTTTCGAAGGTGATGCGCCCCTTGTAGAGTGTAAATGTCCAGTTGAAGACTTTGATTGCCGAGGGCACGGCGACCAGAAAGCTCAGAATGGAGAAGACCATGCCCGCATAAATAGACTGGCTGGAAACGAACATGTGGTGTCCCCATACCAGAAACCCTAATACCGCGATCGCGAGGCTCGCGAGCGCTACAAGCACATATCCAAAGATGCGTTTACGGCTGAAGCAGGCCACGATCTCGCTCACAACGCCCATTCCGGGCAGGATCATGATATAGACAGCCGGGTGGCTGTAGAACCAAAACAGGTGTTGGAACAACAGCGGGTCTCCTCCCAAAGCGGGATCAAAGATACCAACCCCCAATCCGCGCTCCACTGCCATCAGCAGTAGCGTGATGGCCAGCACCGGCGTTGCCAGTACCATGATCAGGCTTGTGGCGTAGAGCGACCAGATGAACAGCGGCAGCCGGAACCAATGTAAGCCCGGCGCCCGCATCTTGTGCACTGTCACGATAAAGTTCAGTCCGGTCATGATTGTAGCGAACCCGGCGACGAAGATACCTGTCGCCATGAGCATCACATAACCGTTGGAGTAGGTGGTGCTGTAGGGCGTGTAGAACGTCCACCCTGTGTCCACTCCTCCAGCCAGAATCGCGAAAAGCGCTACCAGTCCGCCAGCCATGAACAAATACCAACTGGCCAGGTTTAGCCTCGGAAACGCGAGGTCCCGTGCGCCGATCATAAGAGGCACAAGGAAGTTTCCCAATGTAACAGGTATGGAGGGGATCAGAAAGAACCACACCATGATCACCCCGTGCAGCGTGAAGAGACGGTTGTATTCGTCGCTGATCACCAGGTCGCCCTTTGGCGTCGCCAGTTCGAGTCGCATTAGCGTAGCCGCCAAACCGCCGATCATGAAGAACAACGTGATCGAGATCAGGTAAAGGATGCCGATGCGCTTATGGTCTGTCGTAAGCAGCCATGAGCGGATCGACCGTTCGCAGCGTAAATAGTCATGGTGTAGTTCGGGTCGCGACGACCGTGCGCCTTGTGGATTCATCGTTTGCATCAGCGATCTCCCTTTCCTGGCGCCTTGTGAACCTCCACGGCTGCGCCGGGAGGAAGTTTGGCGTAAGCCAGACTCTTGATATACTCCACGAGGGCAAAGACATCTCCCGGTGGCATGATTCCCTCGAAGGTGGGCATCACTGGTTCGAATCCGGCGGCAACGTGCTTGTTCGGCAAAAGGATCGAATCGTGGATGTAGGCCTCGTCCGCAATCACCATCCCACCGTTTGCCAACGGTACTGGACTGCCGAACAGCCCCTCCAGCGCTGGCGCGTGGATGTCGCTGCGCGAGTTGTGGCAACCGGAACACCCGTATTGGGTAAATAGCTGCTTGCCCAGCAACGCCAGGCTCTCCTGTTCGTCCCCCTGCGCAGTCCATTCGGCGTAATCTTCTGGTGACATCACCACGACCTTCCCCGTCATGATCGAGTGCCCATTCCCACAGAACTCCGTGCAGTAGAGATCATAGATTCCGGGTTTCGTAGCTTTAAACCAGAGAGTCGTGTATCGGTGCGGCATCACATCGTGCTTCACCCGGAACGCGGGTACGAAAAAGCTGTGTATCACATCCTCGCTGATTGTCGTGATGCGCACCACTTGGCCGACGGGAACGTGAAGCATGTTATGCTCGCGACGGCCACCCGGGTGGATCAGCTCCCACATCCATTGTCTGCCCACGGCGTAGATCTGAATGCTGTCTTCGTCCGGGAGTCGCGCCATGCGCATGTAAAGCAGCGCTCCCCACATCCCCAATGCGAGAAATACCACCAGGGTGGCTATCGTCCAAGAGATCTCCAGGGTCAGACTTTGGAAGCAGTCCGGTCTGCGAGAAACTCTTGAATTCTTACGGTAGCGGATCAGGAAGACTGCCACGAGCAACGAGAGACCGCCCATGAGCAGAGCGCTGATCACGACTAGCACGCCATACAGCATGTCCACCTGGCCTGAGACCGAACTGGCGGACTCAGGCAGGAAGAGCTGGGCAAGTTGGACCGGTAGTATCATCCAGGCCCCTCCCTGCATTTGCGCTCGCGCCAGACCAGTATTCCAATGAAACCGCCCAGGGCCGCAACTGTCGCTGTTCCGGCCATTTGTATTGTTCGGTGAATGACCAGGCCGTATTTTCCGGTGCTCGGGTTGTAGTGGTAGCAGAGTAGGAGAAGCTGATCGGCGAGGGCGCCAAGCTTGCCGTGGCTTGCCTCTACCAAAGCCAGACGAAGATCCCGGGGATTGAACTCGATGCCATAGAAGTAGCGGGAGAATTGTCCCTCTGGAGTTGCAACAACCATGCCGCTGGGGTGGGCATACTGACCGCTGTCTGCATCAAAGCGGTGATGGAAGCCGATCGCATCCGCCACTTTCCTGATATTTACCTCATCACCGGTGAGAAACTCCCATCCTTCTGCTGCGCCCGGCTTACCGTAGTATCTGGTATAGGCAGCCTTGTTGGCTGCGGCCAGAGCAGTCGTTTCCCGCGGGTCGATACTAATGAAGACCAGCCGGTAGTCTTCCGATGGCCTGAGCGCTATGGCCGCCAGCGCATCGCTGGCCCCATTCAGAACCAGCGTGCATAAATTGGGACACTCATAATAGCCCATCATCAAAATGACGGGGGTCCTCCCAAAATAGTCGCCTAGTTGAACCGTCCGACCATTGCTGTCAGTAAACCGGGCGTCCAAGGGCGCCCATTCGCCAAGCCGCTGCTCGAGCGTCATCGCGAGCAGATCCTGCTTGCTCTGCCCACACGTAATGGTCGCGCTCAGAGCCAGTCCGAGCGACGCACTTGCCCAAGCGCTCCATCTCTTGTTAACGATCACTGGCATTGCGATAAATCTCCTCGATCAGGGTCCGTTGTTGGGGGTCTCCCCATTGTGGCAGCCCCTCCTCCGATACGATGCGCATGGCCTCTTCAATGGGGATTCGCGCAATACCGCGGTCCTCGTCCACCCAACCATACTGCGTGAGACGCAGTTCGATCTGCTGCCGCATCCTGGCCTGTTCCTCCATAATCAGTGGCACATCGCCTTGGTCATTTGACCACGCTCCCGTGTTCTTAGCCTGCATGGGCGACTCTCCAGAGCTGGCGCGGTAAAGAAGCCACGCAACCAGCATTGCCGCCAACGTGAGCAACAGTATGCCCAAACCGCTCACTGCAATTGCCAGGGCGGGTGCGTCGCGAAGCTCATATCTTCTTTGAAGAGATTGATCCTCCACCTTGGCGCGTACTTGGTTCATGGTATTGCCTCCCGTCCGAGCCGAAGGCCGCACCACGCGATCCAGACGCCCATGAAGCCGGTCATTGCCGTAGCGGCGATAAGCGTCTGCATGGCGCCGGTCGACCAGGATGGCAGGATCACCCAAGCCAAGTAAACGCACTGTCCAAAGAAGAGGAAGGTCGCAATTGCAGCGAGTCGCGTGCGGCGTCGCTTGATGCTGGGGTTGGCTAGTGCGATTAACGGTAGGGCAAATATGAGAAGCGCCAGGAAGATGCTCACCGCCACCCAGCCCGGGGTGGAACGGGTAAGGTAGTAACCGATGTCTTCGGAAATGTTACCCATCCAGATGATGAGAAATTGGACGAAGGTTACGTAGGCCCAGAACATAAGCGTGGCGATGAGCAGGTTGCCGAAGAAGGGTTCTGTCTCTCGCGCGTCTTCGATCAGGAGTAGGCGGCTGGCCAGCGCCATCGAATATGCCATCAAAGCCTGACTCGCCATCAGGATCACCGGGAGCCCGCTGGAAAACCATTCTGGCGCGAGCGACATGATCAGGTCGGTAGACGCAAAGATCCCTACAAATGCATAGGCCACCAAACCGGCTGCACTCCATGCGCTTGCGGGGCGCCACTCACGATCTCGTCGTCGGCGAATCCTTTTTACGGTCGCTCCTGAGGTAAAGCCCAGCCCCAGGTAGATGATCGCATAGCCAACCATGCGCAGCAGAAATGGGCCCGGCGTCAGGTATTCGGCTTTTGTGAAGCCGTCGCCACTCGAGTGTAAGGCGTGGGTGCTCCACACGTATATTTCGTCGAGGAAGAAAAATGTGGGTGCGATCAGGAGTAGAGCGATGGGTATCAACCGCCTCCCTATGTCGAAGAATTCTACAAGACGCTCATTCCAGCGCCCGCCTGTCATATCGCCGATGTAGAGCAGCGCCAGGCAACCCAGGCATAAGTGGAGGAACCCATATGCGCCAAAATACCATGCCCTCAGCGCAGGTCCCAATTCCCACGATGCAAGGATAGCCACCAGAGGCAGAAGTAGCGCCATCGTAATGCCGGAAACAACCGTTCTCCTGAATATCGCTCCGTTGCGGATCATGGAATTGGCGCCTCCTCTACGGCTTGCAAGGGTGAGCGCAGCATTCCCGGAGCGAATCGGCTTGCATCGGCATGCTGGCTGAGCTGAAGGGCACGAATGTAGGCGGCGATTGCCCAGCGGTTTTCCGGCGACACCCGTGACGCATAGGGATACATCAGCCCGTAGCCTTGATCGATTACATGAATGAAGTAACCGAGCGGAACTTCTCTAAGACGGTCTGTATGAAAAGAGGGTGGGGCGGGGAATCCGCGTCGCACAATCATGCCCTCGCCATAGCCGTCCTCTCCGTGGCAAACCGAGCAGTAGATATTGAACTGCTGCTGACCTTTGGCGAGCAACGGTAGAGTGACCTCGATCAAGGGCTCATTCGCTAGCACCCCTTGCGCGTCAATCCCGCTTATCAGGCGGGGATCGATGCCCAGCTGGCCCCGGGCAACCGTTCCCGCTACAGGTTGCCGTGCAGCGGCGCCATCCTCAAAGAAGTCGCTGGCGTCATAGTAGCTAAATCGTGGCTGCCGGCTCATGTCTTCTCCACACCCGCAAAGCAATGCGCAGAACGACAGGAGCAATCCCGCTTGGCGGTCTTTCCATGCACGCTGTAAATTCATGACCCTGTAATCTCCGTGATGGAAGCGGGGGATGTTTCCCTGAGAATGCGCTTTATTGCTGGCGCAAGTCCCGGTCCCGGCTGAACCAGAAGGAAAAATCGGTCCTGTGAAGCTCGTTCAAATTCCGGGATTTCAAAACACGGATGATGGGGCTGCGGGAGCTTACAGCTGATAAAGACGCCAAGAAAGCCGGTCAGGGCCGCACTCAGAATTGTGAGTTCGAAGGTTGCGGGGATGAATGCCGGCCAGCTGTGCAGCGGGCGTCCGCCAACATTGATCGGATAGTCGGCCAGTACCGCAAAATACTGCATGAGATAGCCCAGGATTCCGCCGGTGACGCCTCCGATAAACATGGCCCATGGCAGTCGCGACGGCTTCTCGTCCAGAGCCTTCGCCAAGCCCTCCACAGGGTGTGGAGTAAAGGCCTTCATCATCGGGGTGTGAGGATCTGTCTTCAATCGCTCGATTGCATGTAACAGCATCTCCGCACTGAGGTACTCCGCCAGGATGCCCCTATCGCCGGTTCTCATTCCCTGTCCTCCTTATCATCCAGATGATGGGCCAGTTCCTTAAGTTCGTACATCGACAGCATCGGCACGAATCTCATAAACAGATACAACAGCGAGAGAAACAGCCCGATTGTGCCGAGGAACGTGGACCAGTCCCAGACCGTGCCCTTGAACATGCCCCAGGAGGATGCCAGGTAGTCGCGGTGCAAACTTGTGATGATGATTACGTAGCGCTCCAGCCACATGCCAATGTTCACCAGAATGGAAACGCCAAACAGGAGTGCGGGATTGTTGCGCACGCGCTTGAACCATAGCAGCTGGATGACCAGGCAGTTGCACGCGAGCATCGTCCAAACTGCAGGCCAATAAGGGCCCATCAGTCGGTTGGCGGCCATGTAGCGCTCAAACTCGCTGCCACTATACCATGCGAAGAAGAATTCGCTGACATAGCCGTAGGTTACCATCATGCCTGTCGCCAACATCACCTTCGCCATGTTCTCCAAATGGCGGGCGGTGATATAGTGCCCAAAGCCAAAATACGCCCGCAGCGGCACAACAATAGTGACCACCATTGCAAAGCCCGAGAAAATGGCGCCCGCAACGAAGTAGGGCGGGAAGATCGTGCTATGCCAGCCCGGCACGATTGAGACCGCAAAGTCCATCCCTACGATACTGTGCACACTGAGCACCAGAGGTGTGGCCAATGCCGCAAGAACGATATAGGCGGATTGGTGATGCGACCAATGGCGTGACTCTCCGCGCCAGCCCAGGGCGAAGAAGCCGTAGATGTAGCGTTTGATACGGCTGCGCGAACGATCGCGCATGGTCGCCAGGTCCGGTACGAGGCCGATGTACCAGAACATGAGCGAGACGCTTCCATAGGTGGCGATGGCAAAGAAATCCCACACCAGCGGGCTGCGGAACTGTGGCCAGAGACCCATCGGGTTGGGGTAGGGCGCAAGCCAGTAAAACTGTTCGGGCCGGCCCAGGTGGAGCAATGGGTAGGTTGCGGCGCAGGCGACGGCAAAGAGCGTCATTGCCTCTGTCAGTCGGTTAATAGATGTGCGCCACTGTTGGTTGAGCAGCAGGAGGATCGCAGAAATGAATGTGCCAGCGTGGCCAATTCCAATCCACCAGACGAACGTGATGATCGCGAATCCCCAAGCCACGGGTACATTAACACCCCAGACGCCGATCCCCTTGGCGAAAAGGTAGGTGACCGAGGCAAGTAGAACCATCAATAGGGTGAATCCCACGCCAAATCCAATCCACCATCCCCTGCGGGTGGGTTGTTGAATCGGTCCGGCGACGTGATTGTCGATCGATATCATGTCCCGACCGCCGGTCATCACCTCGTGGTTCTCGTGGGCCTGTGACATCAGGTGTCGCCTCCCGTGTCTGATTCTGGCGTGTTATGGATGCGGGCCAGGTAGGTCGTTCGGGGCCGAGTATTTAGTTCCGCCAGTAGAGCGTAGTTGAGGGGGCTGTTCCTGCGCTGGCTGACGATGCTTTGCGGAGAGTTGAGGTCGCCAAAGTGAATGGCTTCCGTCGGGCACGCCTGCTGGCAGGCTGTCATGATCTCTCCATCGCGAATGCGTCGTTTCTGCTTTTTAGCGTTCACGCGCGCGTCATTGATGCGCTGGATGCAGTAGGTGCACTTCTCCATCACGCCAGTCATGCGCACGGTTACATGAGGATTATGCTGCAACGCTTCCGGGGCCGATTTGCGCCCGTAGTCGAGGAAGTTGAAACGGCGCACTTTGTAGGGACAGTTGTTGGAGCAGTAGCGAGTGCCTACGCAGCGGTTGTAGGTCATCTCATTGACTCCCCCGTTACTGTGGGTTGTGGCTGCGACGGGGCACACGACTTCGCACGGCGCTTTCTCGCAGTGCATACAGGGCACGGGTTGGTGTATCACGCGAGGCGCTGCCGGCTCACCAATGTAATAGCGGTCCACCCGGAGCCAGTGCATCTCCCGGCCCATCCCCACCTGATGTTTGCCCACCACTGGGATATTGTTCTCTGCTTGGCAGGCAATGACGCAGGCTCGACAACCAGTGCATGCTCCAAGATCAATCACCATTGCCCACGCATAGGTTCCACGCCGATAGATGGGGTAGAGGGAGTCCTCCTCAGCCGGCGTGTGCATCAGGCTTTTTACAAACTGGGGATTTGCTTGGAGTTCCTGATAGTTCCCTTCAATCGCAAGGTGACGGTCGTGCATCGAGTGATGCTCCTGCGTGGTGACAAGCCTGTGGCGTTTGCCTGTGGAGTGAACCGCTAATCCGCGCGTGATCCAAGGGTTTTTGGAAGAACGTAACAAGCCGGCGTTAAATCCCCCGGCGCCTGCCTGGCCGTGGCCAAGATGGAGCACAACGCAGGCGGGATCCTGCCCCGGTTGAATCCATACAGGAGCCTCGACACTTCGCCCGTCGAGTTCCAGTCGCACAACGTCGCCGTTCTCCAGACCACGCTCACTGGCGATTCCGGGCGCCAGCAACGCAGCGTTCTCCCATACCAGCATGTTCATGGGCTTGGGGAGCTCCTGGAGCCAGGGGTTCCGGGCCCAGCGACCATCTCCAATCATCGGATCCGGGCGGAAGATTGCGAAGAGACTACCCTCGCCGTTCAGGCTGCTTGCTGAAGTCTGCCTGTTGAGGGCAGTTTCGAAACGCCGGGCATTTTCAGTGTAATCCACGCCTTCTCGGACAATGCCATCGTGCAGGCTCTGCGTCCAAAATGCGGAAAAGTTGTTTCCCTTGTAATTTTCCTGCCAGGTCTGCTGCACAATCTGCATTGGATCGGCGCGTTGTGGTCCGGTGAGGTAGGCGAGGATTTCGTAACGGGAACGGCCATTGTAGAGCGGAGCTATTAGTGGCTGTTGAATCGTAGCGGCGCCGTCGAACGCGCGGATGTCGCCCCAAGTTTCCAGGAAGTGTGCCTGCGGAATGACCCATCGGCAGTGGGCAGAGGTCTCGTTCCAAAAATGAGTTAGGTGCGCTGTCCACGGAATGCGATCCAGCGCCTTGGCAAGCGGAACGTCTGCGGGAGCAGTATAAGTGGGATTGTCTGAAAAGATGAGCAATGCCTCGATCTCCCCAGTATCGACCGCCGAAACCAATCCTCCGACTTCCTCTGCATCCGTGGGGCCGCAGAGCGGGTTCTGGATATACCGCACTCCATCGCGGGCCCACTGCTCGTTGAAGACTGCCGCTGCCTGATGTAGTTCAATGGGTAGATCAGACCCTACTACGAGCAGGACCTGGCGTCCCGTCTGCAACTCGCGTCGAACCGATGTGAGCCATCGCTGCGTCTCGGAACGAAATTGCATATTCTGCCCACTCGTGAGCGCCCTACCTAGATCCAGAATCTCACGTGGGTTGGCTGCCAGCCTCAGGTCTGCCATTCCCCCGGTTAGGGAGTAGTCGCTCTCTGCGCAATAGAGCCGGCTGGGATTTGCTAGTCGCAGGCCGTCACGCCGACGATTGAAGAAGTCTCGGGAATAGCGGATGCTGCCGGGACGACCATCCAGGAGGTCTGCCCCTAATGATATGATCACGTCGGCCCTGGTAAAATCGTAGATAGGCGATACAGCGGCCAACTCGATCTGAGTGTAAAACGAGCTGTAGGAAAAGATCCGCAAACGTGGAAAACGCTCAGCCAGTTCCCAAAGCTGCCTGAGCCAAGTCGGAGAGGTGCATGGTTCCACCAATAGGGCCAGCCCCTGTCCTTGTTGCGTCTCGGCCTTCTGTATCACTTCAAGCAGCTCACGATCAAAGCTTCGCCACGAACTGGAAACCTTGTTTCTCCTCGGTGAGCGAAGGCGATCCGGCAGGTATAGCTCCAGAATGGCCGCCTGGGTGATGGCGTCGGTAGAGCCGAGGCTGTCGGGATGGTCAGGGTTTCCTTCGATCTTGATTGGCCTGCCTTCGTGAGTCTTCACGATGACCCCGCGGCCATGTGCGCACCAAGGCATCGCTGTGGCGTAATAGACTGCATCGCCGGGAATGGCATATTCCGGCTGGCGGACATGCGGTGCGATCTTACGGTTTGGCCGAACGCAGCCTGTCATTCCAGCCAGTGCAAGCGAGGCCCCCATGAGGCGCAGGAACTCGCGCCGCCCTGCCTGCCCCCCTTGCCAGAGTGATGCGCCCTGCGGGAACTCTGCCTCCAATCGCTCCTGAAATGACTTTTTCCCAACGGCTTCTTCCATGCTCCGCCAAAACGCGGGTCCGCTGCGGCCCTTTATCTGGTCACGCAATTGAGTCAGCAGGCGTTGTGGAATCGGTTCCATGAAGCGTCAGTAGTGGCAGACGCTGCAGTTTGTCAGCGGGTTGATCTGCTGCTTTTGCAGCAGAGGTCCCTCGCCAGATGCATACAGCGTGTTCTGTTTCAGATCCTCCCCCGGGGGTGAGGTAGGTTCATTTTGCCGATGGCAAGTTACGCACCAGTCCATGAACAAAGGCTGCGCGAGTTCGAGCAGAGCCATGTTTTCGACTGCTCCGTGACACTCCCGGCAATCGATGCTGCGGGCTATGTGTATGTCGTGTCGGAAGTGCACATGATCCGGCAGGTCGTAAACCCTGTTCCATCGAATTGGAACTCCCGTGGCGTAGCTCTCTCGCACAGGGGCGAGCATGGGGCTGTCGGTAAAGACCTGGGAGTGACAGGTCATACATGTCTCTGTGCTGGGCATGCCGGCGAAGGGCGATTCATCGACCGAGGCGTGGCAATAGCGGCAGTCGATGCCCAGTTCTGTTACATGATGGCGGTGGCTAAAGAGTACTGGCTGATCCAGTGACCGGCCTGCGCCAGTGGTGTAGCCCGAGTTATAGATGGCGTACCACGCATATAGTCCCGAGCTCATCCCCAGGGTCATGACGAGCAGGAGGACACGTGTCGCCGTGTTCGCAGACCGGGGAAACACCGGTCCAGGCCACAGCCGACTTTCCGGCTCCTTGCGAGTCGTCTCAGACGAGTCCCCCATTGCCGGGCTATAAGCAGTTTTTGCACCGACCGAAAATGTCCTTCAACTACGGGGGTGGTACGCAAGATGCGGGTTTTGGTAGTTGATGACACGATCACCGGCGGGACCCTCCTCCGCCCTTTCGAAGAACTCAAGTGGTATGCCAGACGAACCTCCCAGAAGCCGCTACAGAACAACCTATGCGATGCGAATAGGCGCCGGGGTGCTGGCGATCCTTTTCATCCTACCCTACCTGATCCTTGCGTTCATGTATCCGGTGGAAGGGATCTCCGCTTACTTTCGGTTTATCGGACTAGGCCTGTTTTTCGCGCTGATCTGGTATAGCGTAAGAAAGGAAAGCAGGGGAGAGCGGGCTCGGCCGGAAAGTCATGAAACCAAGTTCGCCAAGCGAATGGCTCGGGAAAATCGCATGAAAGCAGTTCAGGAAGGACTGCTACCCCCGGAAGCCGTGAATCCCGCAGAAAACGATTCTTCCGAAGGGACGCACCGTCCCGACGTGAGTGATGGAAGATAATCCGGCTCTGAGCTATGGGCTGGTGCTTCAGTAGTTCGGCGGAGCGTAGGTCGTGAAAGCACGGGCCCGGTTCTTGCCGGTGTTGATGAAGCGATGTCCGGTATTGCACGGGATGATGACGACATCGCCCTCCTTCATTTCAAATGTATCCTCCTCGACCTCTGCTCTAAGCGTTCCCTCCACCAGTAGTAGCGTCTGCTCGCTGTCGGGATGGCGGTTCTGTCTCTCTGATGTTGCTTCCCCTGGGGGAAGGTTAAGAGCTGCTGCCTGGGACTTTTTTCCCGTTAGGAGCACTTTGAACCCATCGGTTCCGTTTAAATTTATTACTTTCTGCATAGCGAAAACATGTTTTGTGGTATACCTTTCGTTTACCGCCGAGAGGGATCGCGGCGAAAGGTGAGAAAAAAGTGATGTATCAGGAGGAGACGTTGTTGATAGTCTCTGGGCTGTCGGGGATCGGTGCTGCACTGCTGGTGCATTGGCTGTCGGCGGTTCTGGGACGTTCGTTCGGTTCATCAGATCTGGTGGACCGTCTCGGAAGAGCTGTTAGCCGGGATGGCAATTCTTCGCCCGCTCTGGGGCTTACCGTACTGTTTTTGGGTGGGGCGGCGTTGGGACTACTATATGGTTCATTGGTATACGCCCTCGGGTTCTCAATGCCCCGGGAGGTGTTTGGGTTTAGTGCGTTGCTGGGCATTCTTCAGGCACTTATCTTGGTGGCCATTATCTCGCAGGCTAACGTTGACCATCATGTCAGGCATACGGCAAAGAGCGGTTTTCTGAATCCAGTCGCTGCAGAACTCTGCATTCATTGTTGCTTTGGGCTTTGCATTGGCGGAGTGCTTTCACTGTTCCTTGCTTAGCTCCAACCACCCTATACCGGATCCCATTGAGGAGCCCATGGGGGATTCACGCAGCGCTCGTCCTTTGGCAAGGCATCGACCAGCCCCATTTCGTGTTCGTCGAGTTCGAAGTCAAAGATGTCGAAGTTGCTCTTCCGGTGCTGTTCTGATGAGGAACCGGGAATGGCGATGACCTCGTCCTGCTGGATGAGCCACCGTAGAGCTACCTGATTGGCGCTCTTGCCATAGTTGCGTCCGATCTCCTCAAGTACCGGATGTTTTGCAAGGTCTCCCTGCGCAAGCGGAGCATAAGCGGTGATCAGGATATCGTGTTCCTTCGCGCACTCAAGCAAGGTTGTTTGCGCCAGTAATGGGTGGTATTCGATCTGGTTGCAGAAGATCGGTGCATGTGAAATGGCCTCTTCAAGCAACGACTTTGGGAAATTGCTCACGCCTATGTGCCGGAACAAGCCTTCATCGCGCATTTTGAGCATGGCCTGCAGGGTGTCGTAGAGAGGGATCTCGCTGTTTGGCCAATGGATGATGTAGAGATCCAGATAGTCCAGGCCCAAGGCCTCGAGACTATGCTCAGCTTCTACCCGAAGATCCTCCGGCCCGAGGCGTTCGCGTGGCGCCTTGCTCGCCACGAAGATTTCATCGCGTGGCAGATCTGTCGCGCGTAATGCAGCCCCAACATCTGCCTCATTCTCGTAGGCTCGCGCTGTGTCGATATGCCTGTAGCCAATTCGCAGCGCGTCCTCCACGCATTCCTGGCACTGCCCACCTTGTAGGCGGTACGTGCCAAAGCCCAGCGCCGGGATCTTTGTGCCCTGTGCTTCCTTGTAGATCATTTGTTGACCTTTATTCCTGTAGCTCGGCCTCCACTTCCGCTTCCTCCAGTCCGGGGAGCAAAAGCTGGAATACGGGGCACTCGTCCTTGGTTTGGTTCACCGCATCACTGAAGTCTTCCTTGCTGATGCCGGGAACGAGTCCTTCAACCTTCATCCTCAGTTGATTGATGTAGGCGCCTTCCTCGTCGACCTCTATCCCGATCTCGGCGTGGGCAACAAGCTCCACCGGAGGATGGTCTTCCTCTGAGAGATGCTTTGCCAGCGCCATGCAGAAGCAGGATGCGGCGGCCGATGCAATCAGCTCTTCAGGGTTTGTGTAAACGCCCTCATCCTCCCCCGAGCCAAATCGCGACTTGTAGGAGAAGCGTCTTTCAATCAAGACCCTTGATTCTGTTGTTGTAAGGCCATGTCCAGTCTTGAACGACCCTTTCCAGTTGGCTTCGGCGGTACGCTTGATCATGAGAGGCGGTGGTCCGTAACCATAGCGTTTCCGGCGCCACAGGATGGCGGAGTATGCTGGAGCAGCCATTAGCCAATCAATTTACTTTCAGGTCCATCAATAGACCGGCGGAGGCCGATGCAAAACGCAAACGAAGGGTGCATTAAGCAAAAATCTTCATGGCGATGCGTTCACGGACGGTAGTGAGGCGCGACCTCCGGCAATATGGCGCCGCAGTCGCTCATCAATTCCTATGTTTCGCACATTGACTGAGATAGAAGGCTTCAAGCTTGACGCAACGGACGGTTCAATCGGCAAGTGCAAGGACTTTCTTTTTGATGACCGGCAGTGGACGGTGCGCTATATGGTGGCAGATACCGGCGGATGGCTTACCGGGAGGAAGGTGCTGATCTCTCCCGCTGCAATTCAGGAACCTGCCTGGGAGGAGAAGCGCCTGCCCGTGGACCTGACACGCAAGAAGATTGAGGATAGCCCGGGGATCGACGAGCATGCGCCGGTATCCAGGAAGCGGGAGGCGGAGGTTTCACAATATTTTGACTGGCCGAACTATTGGTCGGGCATGACCTTCGCCTCAGGTGGTTTCTATCCGCCCCAAGCAGCTGTGCCGGGTCCCATAAGGACTCGCGGAGGCGACGTTCTTGGGGACGAGGCGGATCCTGTGCGGCGGGAGCAACGGGACGCAGAGGAACGCGACGATGAGACCTTGCGCTCCGCCAATGAAGTCAAGGGTTACTCGATATGCACGCGAGATGGTCACATCGGACATGTTGCCGACTACATTGCAGACGAAGATTGGAAGATCCGCTACATCGTCATTGACACCGGAAACTTACTGTCGGGCCGTGAAGTGCTTCTTTCTCCCGCTTGGATCAAGGAGATCGTTTGGAGCCGCCGTGAGGTAGTCGTGGATCTCGAAACGGCGGTAATCAGCGAGGCGCCAGATTACAATGGCGTTGGGCAGTTGGGGCGTGCGTATGAGAAGGCCCTTCACGAGCACTATCAGCGCACTCCCTACTGGGATATCTAGACTCCAACGATCGATCAACCCGGAGGCCAGGTCATCTGTCGGCCTGCAAGCACGTGCACATGCAGATGAGGCACGCTCTCGCCTCCGTGGGGACCATTGTTGATGACGACCCTGAAGCCATCCTTGAATGTCAACTTCTTCGCCAGGTCTCGGGCGGTGATGAGGAGATGACCCAGAATGGCGGCGTCCTCATCTGCCGCCTCTGCAAGGCGGGTTATACGCTTGCGAGGGATAACTAACAGGTGGTTCGGCGCCTGAGGGTTGATATCGCGAATGGCGAAGCACACATCGTCTTCGTACTCGATTTTCGCGGGTATCTCTCCATCCGCGATCTTCTGGAAGATCGTCTTGTCGGCCATTGTTATTCAACGGTGATCGGAATGCGAACCTCGTCAAATCCCTCGGAGTTCACCCAGAGACTGCCGCGGCCGGGACTTCCTGCTTCGACCGGCACGCTTACGGTGCGCTGACCCGAAGGGATCACGACCTCAGGCATGATCACGCTATCAGGAATGTCTGTGGTAACGTCAATCACTAAGCCCGTGGCTGGCGCCTGCGTGGTGATGCGGAACGTCAGAAGTTCCGATTGGCCGCTCTGAAGTCTTAGAACTCCTGGTTGGACGATGATTGAGGCGGGGTCGATGCGGAATTCACCGGCGGGAAGGTCGCCTTCTCCTGTGCGAAGGCTAACTGGATACACGCGGCCTGCAGGCAGGCTTGGCACCACAAAGCTGATGGCGTTCTGGGATTCAAAATTCGTTGGCGCTTCGACGTCGCCGATGACAATTCGGTCAAACTCGCTGAAGCCGCGGCCTACCAGAGCGATGCGCGAGCCTACAGGACCGCGCGTCGTCTCGAGCTGTATGACGTAGCGATTTATTAAGCGCGAGGCGTGTGGTTGATCCGTGGAACCGTCTGCCTTGAAGAAGGTGCTGTACTTCACGCTGGGACGACGGACGCCATCCTGCGTGTATTGGTAGTGCACCTCGTAGTAATACTTCAGCTCACGCACATTGGGAGGCACGCGATACTCGAACTCGTAGTAGTTCTCACCCAATGGGCTGGGGCGCATGCGGTGTTTCTCGCCCCCGATGACAATGAGTGGCTCCACGGTTCCGGGCACAATGTTGGTCTGCTGGAAGTTAGTCTTCATCCGGAATGTGTAGATCCCGGAGGGATTTGCCTGGAGACGCTCTGGGGTGAGGTCCTGAATGGTTGTCTGGCAGCCGCTGATAAACAGCGCGCCGATCACAAAAAAGAGAGCGCAGAGGGTGGAACGCATTTTCATGGGCAGTCTTGGCATCAGGTTGTGAACGAGTGGCGATGAGAGCAAGTTTATATGGGCGGACTGTGTGGTTCACCTCAGTTGATAGTTGGCGCTAAGGCAAGACCGTTTGGTTTCACAGGGGCTCTCCGCGCAACACCAGTTGCTCGGCTACAGCCCGGCCTTTGTGCACTTTCACCACAAGATAGTTCTCCCTGGCGTTGGCTTCGGTTTCGTCCCTCAAGGCCTCTCGATAAATCCTTTCTGCTTCCGGGGCCGTGTGTTCATTCATGTAATAACGGTCAAATGGGAGGTTGATCCACACCATCATACGGGGTTCCTCGCCCTCCTCGTCTTGCTCGGAATATAAATGCCGGATTGTTACTTCCAAGTAGGCCATTGAGCCGGCCGGCGGGGTTGTCTCCAGATTGGCGACTGTTGCGTAGCCTTCTGAATCAACATCGAGGATCGCATAGACTATGTCTCCAACAGACGCGTCCTCAGGCGCCTCTACAGTATCCGCCGGGAAGGAGAGTGCGACATAGCGGCCCCGGAACGGATCGTAGGGATCGACAGGCGCCACGACGAACTTAACAGGCTGGCCCTTCCTGAGCACCACTTCCCGGGAGCCGAGCATCCAACCGATCATTCCCAGTTGCACCGCAGCCGCCAATAGGAATAGCAGGAGCCTCGTCATGCCTTCTCCTTCCTGATTCTTTGGGAGAGGAATATGTTGAGAATCACGAGCGCGAGGCCCAGCAGGATAAACAAGACCGCCCTCGGGAGGATCGGCAGGCCGCCATCGAGAAATCGTAGCGCAAGGCACAGCGCCAGGAATCCAAGGCCCCAGTTCACCACAGACAGCCGTTTGCCGCTGTAACCAACGCTGATTGTAGCGCCCGCCGCGCCCAATGCGATCGCGTTCATCATCACTGCCCCCAACAAATCCATGGGCAGCGTCTTCATCGCCAGTCCCGCCGTCGCCGTGAGCAAACCGGCGCCGGCCCACGACACAGCGATCCAGTCTCGCATGCGAAGCGCCATGATAACGCCGCTGGCGCCGAGAACTGCGAGTCCAAGCATGATCCAGCCGGAACCGGTGCTCCAGCGTTCAAACTGCCAAGTATCGGCGTAGCTTGAAATCAGGAGCAGCAGCGCCATTGCGGCAAACCCTGCCCGGCGCGGCAGTCGGCCAAAAAGCCTCTCAACCCCCTCCACAGACGACCATCCAATTACGACGGCCGCGGTCAGGCTCCAGATGAGGATTGGCCAGATAAAATCATTGGCGTCGAGGGGAAGACAAAAGACCGCGCTCACCAGCAGCGCAAGCAGCGGCGCGCGAGTCTCTGCCCTGCGCGACATCGCCCAAGCCGCGGGTAGCGCAAGAAGCAGCAGCGCCCAAATGAGGAGGCTGGCGTCTTCTAGCCATCGCCAGCACCCGGCTGCAGCCAAAAACAGCACGAGGTTCCAGCCCGACCAAAGCAAGTAGCTCACTGGGAGGTTCAACAGCGCGAGCGCCAGCAAGAACGAACCTATGTCGCCAGGAATGTTGTAGGTTTGCCCGATAAGCCCGATTGCGGCTGCAAGGGCGCAGGTGTTCGCCACGGCCACGCTTTCACGCCAGGCCCTGCTTTCTTTCCGCTTCAGGACCGCGAATACGCATAGCGCCTGCGCCACAATCAACGGCAGGACTGATAGAACCGCCCGCACGGGGCGCGATATCTCCTCCCAATTGTAAGCGAATACCAGGATGATGCCCCCGCCAATCAGCAGCGCCGCAAGGAGCGCCATTCCTACAATCGCCGCCTGTTGGTAGTCCCGATCATTGACAGGCCCATAGTATTCCTGCAGGCCTGCCGAGCCCTCAGGGCTGAGCCAACCCCGTCGCTCCCATTCAGGCAGTTGCTCGTGTAGCCACTTTAGGTGCTTGCGGTGCTGCGACATCCGTGCCGCATCACTGTAGACGGAACTTGTAGGTTGTCACATCCTTTCGCGTGTAAACTTTGATTGAAATTGGTGCAAACTAGCAAAGTATGATAAAATCCAGTTGACGTCGCATGATAGGTGTATTGCCTTATTAACAAGCTGGAACACGGACTACTGCTACTGCCTCAATTTCTTACCCCATCAATATGCTACTTCAGGATTATCGCTATCGCTCATGTCATGTCGCTAAAGGGTAATGCTTCGGATTGTCGCATCCCGAAGCCAGGGCAGTAAGAATGCGTGCCCGCTTCTCTGTAGCTGGAAACTCCAGCCTTCCGAATCCGGGGGGCTGGAGTTTTTTGCGTACGGGTTCTACGGAAAAAGAGTTGCGGCGCTACTGCTCCCGGTGCGTCTTCTATCTTCCGCGGCGGATCAAGGATCCGGGGAATTGAATGCGGAAGCGGTAAACCTTCTTGCGCCGGGTTTCAATTAGCCCCGTGTTCAAGTCGATCTTGTAGGGGATCTCCTCCTTGCGGATATCGACGACCGCGTGGTAGCCACGCTCGGAGAAGACATCCAGGAGCATCGCGAGAGCCATGGGCTCTTCGAAAACTTCTTCTTCGCTATTAATATAGGTGAGTCCTGAAATGCTGTGTCGCAGGACGATAGGAATGAACTTTTGCTCGATGAGCTGGATGACCCGCGCGAACAATTCGGGGTGGTGTTCCGCGTAATCGTCCAGACGCGTTACAAGCTCCTGTCGCGCGTGAATTGTGATGCTGCTTGCGATCGGAATTGCGCTGATGCGATCAGCGGTGCGCTGGTCGAGCTCCAGAGAGCTTTGGTACTTGAGCTCATCGACGATCCGGGCCTGGACCTTCTCAATCGTGTCCTGCGCGTTGACAAAGTGGTAGTGGAAAATTTCCCGCAGGCTGGTCAGAGAAGGGTAGGTGATCTCCTTGAAGGTGCGGTAACGGTTGCGTGCTGCGTCAGGGTCGAGGTCTGTCTTACGCACTTCTTCCTTGATGGATTCACCCTCCGGGATGTCTTCCCCTTTGCGCAGGGCCGCCTGTAGCTTGCGGCCACGGTGCAATTGGCGATGCACGCTTACTGCCTCGTCGACATAAAGGACGATGATATGGAAGTTCGGTTTGGGAAAGTGGCTTTCGTGCTCGGTGGAGCGGTACTTGCGGCGCAGGTCCATCAAGCGGTTGTAAAACAACTTCAGACATTCCACCTGAACCTTTGTGCGGGGAAAGCCGTCTACGACCACTCCGGTGCGGTTCTCGGGCTGGATCAGTTCACGAAGCAGCAATTCGGTAACCTCGCGGTCGCCCACCATCATGCCGGCATCCTTGAGTCGCTTCGCCTCGGGGCTTTGCAGCAGGTCGCTGATGACGATGGGGCTGGCAGTAAGGCCCTTGTAGTCCATGATGAACCGCGTCTGGGTTCCCTTGCCAGCGCCCGGCGCGCCGTTGAGCCAAAAGATCTCCTTGGGGAAGCACAAGTTCTCCTCCGAGAATTCCCTGACAAGGGCGTTCCACGCATTATCGAAGATCAACTGCGCGTCCTTAATCTCCAGGTCCATCTGTTTGGTGGGGTGCGCTACCTGCTCGTTAGAAGCTTCAGACATTGGGTGTGGGTGGGGAAACTCTGAACCGTGGGGGCAATTTTTATTTCACGCAAGCCTCTGTCGCCGCCATGCGACGATTCCCTTAGAATTGTAGCCTCTAGGAATTTGGCCGAAACGGACGCCGAGTGATCTTGTTGTGTCCTTTGGCAAAGCAAATACGGTTCACAGCCTCCTCAAAGTCGGCTACGCCGCTGAGGATCTCGATCTCTACCCGCAGGTAATATGTGGGCATGCTGATCTTCAGGCCGGGTTCAAAGCGCACAGCATCCTTCTCGGTGGTCACAAGCATGTCGGCGCCCGCCATTCTCGCTGCCTGATAGACCCCCAGTAGTTCTTCCTCCGAGAAACGGTGGTGGTCCAGGAATCGTTCCCGGAGTACGATCTCCGCACCCAGTTCCTCGACAAAGGACTCGAAGCTCTCGGGGGTTGCGATGGCGCTCAGGCAGGCGACCTTTTGCCCCTTCAGGTAGGAGAGCGGTTTCTGTTCTCCGCCCTCGAGAGCCTGGAGGTAACGAGGCTTATGCGTGCACTCAATAAGCTCAGTGCCGGGACGGAGGGACTGGATTTGCTCCTCCAGTTGCTCGTCCCTTTCGCCATTGCTTTTGGTGAGAAAGATGTAGCTGGCCCTGCGCAAGTGCTCCACCGGCTCTCGCAGAATGCCTCGGGGCAGTAGCCTCCCATTGCCAAAAGGATTGGTCTTGTCGACCAGCAGCAGCTGTATGTGGTCCTTTAGCTTAAAGTACTGGAAGCCGTCGTCGAGAATGAGGGTGTCTGCCCCGAAATGCTTGACCGCAAACATGCCGGCCTTCACTCGGTCCTTGTCGACGAGAACCACTACGCCGGGCAAATTATGCGCCAGCATGAAGGGTTCGTCTCCTGCTTCCAGCGAACTGAGGTGCACCTTCGTCCCATCGCTGACTATTTTTGGCGGTTCCGCTTCTTTATGAATCAGCGCCCTCCACGCCTTGCGGTACAGCGGCTCCTTCTTGCTCTTATACCCTCGGGAAAGAATCGCAACCTTGCGACCACGAGCGTGCAAGGTCCGAGCAAGTCGCTCTACGACAGGGGTCTTGCCCGTCCCTCCGACTGTTAGGTTTCCTACAACGATGACTAGGCAGCCAAGATGGTTGTTGCGCAGGATCCGGTTCTTGTAGAGCCACACGCGTGACTTGACCACCGTCTCGAACACCACGGAAAGCATGTTCAGGAAACCGCCAAGGACGCGCGCGGGAAAGTCGTTTCGACGACCGTAAATGACATCCACAGCAAACGTTTCCAGCCTCTTGAGCCGGTCCCGCGCGGGTGGGCCTTCGGGCTCAAAGTCTTCTGGAAATTTCGGCAGGCGCGCCTTCGGCAAGCGCTCTCTTTGCCTTTCGGCAAAAGCCCTGCTGCGAGCATCGCCTGGTACTGTGCCTTCCTGGAACAAGCTTTCTTTCTAAAATGATTATATAATGAAGGACATCCTAAACATGATTGACGGGTATCTGGTCACGTCTTTTCTAAGCATGTTTCCGGTCCCACTTAACGAACATGCAGGTTAACTTGCTAAAATCAAAGATTCTGCGCGCTGAAGTAACCGACTCGTGCGTCGATTATGAAGGCAGCCTCGGTATCGACGAGGAGCTGATGCAGCGCGTCGGCCTGCTGCCGTACGAAAAAATACTGGTTGGCGACATCACCAACGGGGCGCGCTTTGAAACATATGCGATTGCCGCGCCGGCAGGATCGAAAACCATCGCTTTGAACGGCGCTGTGGCGCATCTCTCGAAGGTAGGGAATATATTGGTTATTATGTCGTTTGCCTGGATTCCGCAGGACAAGGCCAACGAGTGGTTACCAAAAACAATCGTTCTTGCAGAGCGCAATTCCAGGATAATCAAGACCGTCAACACATGACACCAAAGCTTTTCATCCCCGGACCGGTAGCGGTCTCGGAACGCACATTCCAGGCAATGAGCCATCCCATGGTTGGGCACCGTGGGGGCATTTTCGCCGACCTTTACAACTCGGTGCAAGGGCCATTGCAGACCCTTTTTGGCACCACCGATCCGGTTTTTCTATCTACTAGCAGCGCGTGGGGCGTCATGGAAGGCGCCATTCGCAATCTTGTGAAGAAGAAGGTGCTCTGCTGCATGTGCGGAGCCTTTTCGGACAAGTGGCTCGACGTGGCCCGCCGTTGCGGCAAGCAGGCTGAAGGCTATCAGGTCGAGTGGGGCGACGTGCTGGACCCCGAGGAGATCCGCAAGCACCTGTCCACCGGCGACTACGATACCATCACGATTGTCCACAACGAAACCTCCACCGGCGCAATGAACCCTCTTGCCGACATCATGAAGGTCGTCGGCGAATTTCCGGAGGTGTTCTCAATCGTCGACACCGTGAGCTCATTCTCGGCGGTGGCGATTCCCAAGGACGAGCTTGGGATCGATGTTTTGCTCACTGGTTCTCAGAAGGCGCTTGCGCTGCCTCCCGGCCTGGCCCTCTTTAGCGTATCGAAGCGCGCCATGGAGCGCGCCAAGACGGTGCAGGACCGTGGTTATTACTTTGATTTCGTTGAGTTTCTGAAGAATCACGAGCAATCATCAACCCCCAGCACCCCCTGCATTTCCCTCATCTTCGGCCTGCAGTCCAAGCTGGATGAGATCTTCACCGAAGGTCTGGAAAAGCGCTACGAGCGCCACATCCAGAATAATGAGATCCTCCGTGATTGGGTGGCCGATGCAGGGTTTGAACTTTTGCCCAAGCCAGAGTATTCTTCGCGAACATTGGTCTGTGTGAAGAACACACGGAACCTGGACATGTCGCACTTTAACAAGCGCCTCAAGCAGCGCTTCAACTGCGAGATCAACACCGGTTATGGTAAACTGAAGGGCATTACCTTCCGTATATCGAATATGGGTGACGAGACGCCGCAGACAATGCGACAACTGGTAGACCAGTTGAACGCAGTTCTGGAAGAAATGAGCTGATTTGAGCGCGCCGCCCGAAAATGGCGGCGTTTTTGTAAGGACGCATGAAGAGTTTGATTATTGCAGAGAAGCCCAGTGTCGCACGCGATATCGCCAGCGCGTTGGGCCGCTTCAAGAAGAACGGCGACAGCTATGAGAATGATGAATATGTCATTTCCTCGGCTGTCGGTCACCTCGTGGAATTATTTATGCCCGAGGATATCGACAAGAAGCTGGGCTTCTGGCGCATGGAGTCGTTGCCGATCATACCGGACGAGTTTCAGGTTAAGCCAATCGAGAAAACCAAGGCTAAGTTTGCCGATCTGAAGAAGCTCATCAACCGTAAGGACGTTGGGCAGGTTATCAACGCATGTGACGCCGGTCGCGAGGGTGAGCTGATTTTTACCTATATCTGCCAGGCCGCCAATTGCAAGAAGCCGGTCAAGCGCCTGTGGATGCAAAGCATGACCAAGCAGGGCATCCGCGAGGCATTTGAGCGCCTGCGCGACGACAGCGAGATGAAGCCCCTGCAGGACGCGGCGCGCTCGCGGTCAGAGGCAGACTGGTTGATCGGGATTAACGGTACCCGTGCAATCACAACGCGCATGTATGGATCCCGCAGGGGGCAGGTGGCGACGGTAGGGCGTGTGCAGACGCCCACACTCGCCCTGGTTGTGGAAAGGGAACGCGCTATCCGGAACTTCAAGCCTCGCGATTACTGGCGCGTCCGCGGGGAGTTTCTGATCTCCAATGGGCTCTACGAGGGCATTTACCAGCGCCCCAACTTCAAGAAGAGCGAAGATGAGCACGACCGCATAGATCGTCTTTGGGAGCGGAATGAAGCAGAAGCCATTCTCAAGGCGGTTCAGGAAATTGGCGACGCGGTTGTCGAAGAACAGAAAAAGCGCACCCGGCAGAGTCCCCCACGTCTTTACGATCTGACAACGCTTCAACGGGAGGCAAACAACCGTTATGGCATGCCAGCTGGGGCGACGCTTCGGGCAGCTCAAGGATTGTACGAACGTCACAAGCTCCTTACGTATCCGCGTACCGATTCCCGCTATTTGCCGGAGGATTACTTGCCAGTGTGCAAAAGCGTTATGTCGGTGCTTGCCGGCGAGTCTTCTGATAGCGGTAACGTAGCGGGCGGTTCTCTGGCCCCGCATGCGCGTCGCGCCCTGGATCAGGGAATGATCAAGTTCGACAAGCGCATCTTCAACAACAAGGGCGTCAGCGATCACTTTGCAATCATACCCACCGAGACGTCTGCGGAGGGAAAGAAGCTCAACAACGACGAGCAGCGAATCTACGACATGGTGTCGCGTCGCTTTGTGGCCACGTTCTATCCGGCTGCAGAGTATGATGTGACTACACGCACGTCGACTGTGGCGCAGGAGCACGTTTTCAAAACTGAGGGCAAGGTTCTGGTGGTCCCGGGATGGCTGGATGTCTATGGCAGAACTCAGGCGAAGGATGAATTACCTGCTTTGAGCGCCGAGGATGGAAAGCCCCCAATGGCGAAACTCGCGAATGTCGAGCTGCTCGAGGAGCAGACAAAGCCGCCGCCGCGCTTTACGGAAGCCACTCTCCTTACGGCCATGGAAACGGCTGGTAAACTCGTGGAGGATGAAGAACTTGCCGAGGCGATGAAGGAGCGGGGACTTGGCACACCCGCCACCCGAGCCTCCATTATCGAGCACCTGATTCGTGAGCAATACATGGAGCGGCTTGGGCGCGACTTGGCGCCCACAGCGAAGGCGGAGAGCCTCTTTGATTTCTTGAAGGCGATTAACATCCGCAGCCTTGTAAGCGCCAGCTTGACCGGCGACTGGGAACACAAGCTAAAGCTCATCGAGGAGCGGAAGATGACTCGCGAGGAGTTCATGAAGGGCATTCGTGAGCATGCTGAGCGAGTTGTTGGCAAGGCCAAGAACTTTGAGGAGTCCCACGATACGGCTCCGTTAACGGATATTGTCTCTCCGACAGATGGACAGCCCATGCGCGACACGCTGCGCGCATACAGGAGTCAGGATGGGCAGCTGGCAATTTACAAGACCATTGGTAACCGGATGCTCGAGCCAGAGGAAGTTCGCACGCTGGTCTCACAAGGGCAGGTCGGGCCACTTGACGGCTTCCGCTCCAAGGCCGGTAAGCCTTTCAGCGCGATCCTGAAGATTGAGGAAGGCAAGGTGAAGTTTGTCTTCGATAACGCTGGCCAATCTGAGGAAGGCGAGGGCGAGGAGCTGGATCTTTCTACGCTAAAGGTGGTGGGGAAGAGCCCGGTGGATGGTTCTCCCGTCTATGAAACTCCCAGCGCCTACGCCAGCGAGACCTACCTGAAGGGCGACCGCTCAAAAGGAATTCGCATCAGCCGTCAGATTCTCGGAAAGACAATACCGCCGGAGGAGGCAACGAACCTCTTTGAGAAAGGGGAAACCGGTTTGATCGAGGGCTTTCGCTCCAAGAAGACAAAGCGTTTGTTCTCCGCTCATCTCTTGCTGAAGAAGAACGGCAGCATTGGATTCAAGTTTCCCCCGAGGGAGCCCAAGGCGCCCGGAAAGACGGCGGCAAAGAAGGTCGCTGCGAAGACGTCGGGCGATGAGGCCGACAGCTAATTCATGTGGAGCAACCTATATGGCGCGGGAACGGCTAATTTTACCCTCCCGGTCTTACGGAGGCTATATTTTCGATTGCGATGGCACTTTGGCGGATTCCATGCCTCTGCATTTTGAGGCATGGCGTCTTGCACTGTGCAAACATGGCGCGTGTTTTGATTTCACTTCGCAACTGTTCATGGAATACGCGGGTGTAGGTCACCTAGACACCGTGAAAATTTTTAACGAGCGATTCGGCGACCATCTGGATCCCGAGGCCGTTGTGCGCGACAAGGAGAACTACTACGAGCAACACATGGACAAGTTGATTCCGCTCGAAGAGGTCGTTACGCACGCGCGTGAAGTTCATGCTGCAGGCCGAAAGGTGAGCGTGGCGTCTGGTGGTCCAAGGGACGCAATCTTGCGTACGTTGGAGATTATCGGCGTTAGGGACCTGTTTGACGTTGTGGTCACGCGCGATGATGTAGCGCAGGGTAAACCGCATCCGGAAACCTTTCTTCTGGCGGCCGAACGTATGGGAGTAGCGCCCGGGGATTGTCTGGTTCTGGAGGATAGTGAGATGGCTATCGAAGGCGCCCGCAAAGCAGGTATGGACTGGTTTCTGATTCCTTCGCGTATCTAATAGACAGGCACTTAGGCACAAAGGATGCTTTCGTTGGGATCGATGGCGCGTGCCTTTCCCACTCTCCGCGCAGTTCGGACCGCTAAGTATCTTAAAGGGGCCCAGTTGCTCGCCAGGTTAAAGATGCAGATCTGGCGTCGGAAACCTGATGCTGGCGTCGCCTTGTCCGTTCGAGCTTGGACCCATGCCTGGTCGCCGGGATTGGAGAAGCCGCAAAGTTTCTTGGGAGGCCGCCAATTTTGCTTTCTACGCCGCGATTCAGAGATCCCGGACTCGTGGGCGCCTGCTGGCCTGAGCCTGCTCTGGCTCTATAATCTACATTACTTTGACTACTTGAATCGAGGTGGGGGCGCCAGTCCCGAAGACGGCTTGGAGCTGATCAGCAAATGGATCGAAGCGAACCTCCCCGGCGCCCCGGTGGCCTGGGATCCTTATCCGATTTCGCTAAGGATCGTAAACTGGGTGCGCTTTGACCGGGAACGGGCCAGGCTGCCGGAGCAGGCCCGGATGAGTTTGGCGCATCAGGCGCGCTGGTTAAACGCCAACCTGGAACATCACCTCCTGGCGAACCATATCTTTGCCAATGCCAAGGCGCTACTGTTTGCAGGGGCCTATTTTAAAGGGGCTGAAGCAGATAATTGGTTGCGCAGGGGCGTCAAAATGCTGCGCAGAGAGGTCGAGGAACAGTTTCTGCCAGACGGTGGGCATTACGAGCGATCTCCAATGTATCACGCCATCCTGACGGGTGACTTGTTGGACATTGTGAATCTGGCGGCTTGTCTCGACGATCAGGAGCTGCGCAGACTTGGAGAAATATGTAAAGTCACAGCCACAAAGGCGTTAGATTGGCTTTCTGTCATGCGTCATCCTGATGGAAGGATCCCGCTCTTCGGCGATTCAGCGTTCGGTATCGCCCCGACGTGTGATGAACTTCTCGATTACGCAGGGAGCCTCTTTATCGACCTTCCACGACAGACTCGGATGCGGAATCTTCCATCGGCGGTGCACCTGCCCAGCAGCGGCTTTGCAGCTTTGCGGGTGGGCGCCGTCAATGTCCTGGCGAATGTTGGCGAAGTTTGCGCGGACTATCAGCCGGGGCATACGCATTCTGATACGCTCTGCTTCGAACTATCTCTTGGTTTACAACGTGTCGTGGTGGATAAAGGCGTATCAACGTATGAGGTTGGCGACGCCCGCATGGAGGAGCGCTCAGGAAAATCACACAATCTCATGCAGGTCGACGATGCGGAGCCAAATGAGGTTTGGAAGAGTTTCAGGGTGGGACGCAGGGCGAGAATTCGGAGGGCCTATGCGGCCCATGGTCCCGCTGCGGCTATCGCAGAAGCGGTGCATGATGGCTATTGTTACCTGAAAGGAGTAGGGCTCCACTGCAGGCGTTGGGAGCTCACCCACGACGCTCTGCGCGTGCTGGATACGATAGAAGGCAGAGGCGTGCGCACACTGAGCTTTCGACTGCTCCTGCATCCGGATGTGCGTGTTACTTTGGAAGGCGCTGGAGCGTTACTTTCAAATCAGCAGGAGCAACCGCTTATCCGGATTCGATTCCCTCAATGCTTCAACGTGAGCGTTCAGAACACTTGGTGGAGTCCTCGCTTCAACCAGCAAATCCCTACAACGCAGATCGTCGCTCAGTCAAAGCTGGCCTTGCCCTACACTTCGCGCGTGGAGTTCAGTCTTCTGCTGGGGCAGGAAAAGGGTCCTCGTCACACAGCGCAAGAGAACCATCCTCAGGCAGTCTCCGTTGTTCGCTCTTAGCTTACCGTTATGGGAGCCAGGGGAAACGGCCAAAGTCAGGCTTGCGCTTATCCAGCCATGCCTGGTGCCCCTCCTCGCCTTCTTCTGTGAGGTAGTAGAGCAGGGTGGCATTGCCCGCCAGTTCCTGCAGGCCGGATTGACCATCGAGCTCTGCATTGAATGCGCTTTTCAGGCAGCGGATGGCCAACGGACTTTTCTCGAGAACTTCGTTTGCCCACTGGATGCCTTCTGCCTCTAGCTGCTCCACAGGCACTACCTTGTTAACCAGGCCCATTTCCAAAGCCTCCTGCGCATTGTACTGGCGGCATAGGTACCAAATCTCACGAGCCTTCTTCTGACCCACAATCCGCGCGAGGTAGCTCGCGCCAAATCCGCCATCAAAACTACCCACGCGAGGGCCCGTTTGGCCGAAGATCGCATTGTCAGCAGCGATTGTGAGGTCGCACACCACATGCAGCACATGCCCGCCGCCAATGGCGTAACCGGCAACCAGGGCGATCACCACCTTGGGCATTGACCGGATCAGCTTCTGCAGGTCCAGCACATTGAGCCGGGGCACGCCCTGCTCATCTACGTAGCCGCCCTTCTGCTCGCCGCGTATCGTCTGATCGCCGCCGCTGCAGAAAGCGTATTTGCCATCGGTGTGGGGGCCTGCGCCTGTCAACAGCACCACGCCAATACCAGCATCGTCACGTGCATCCGAAAAGGCGCGCAGCATCTCATTCACCGTCTCCGGTCGAAATGCGTTACGCTTGTGAGGGCGGTTGATCGTCACCTTGGCGATCCCCTCCGCCTTCTCGTAGATTATATCGCTGAAACCGTTGATCCTTTGCCACTGCATGGATCTCTACCGTAACGGCGCAGCGTCTACAGCAAAGCCTAAACCGCCTGGCCCTTCTGGACTGCGAACCGTCCGGGCCCAATGAACAGCAAGGATAGAAATACCAGGCACATCGACATTGGGTGCGCAAACTGGCCGAAGTTCCCAAGGCTCGGGTCGGATGGCATCCGCGTCAGCCAAGCTGTCAGCAACACAAAAAACATCAGGAACGCCGTCGGCCGGAATACAAACCCCAAGGCAATGAACACGGCGCCAACTGTCTCAACCGTGGCTGCCAGGAAGCCCCAAAGCAGTGGCAGGAAAGTGATTCCATAGTATTCCATGGCGCCGCCGACCTTTTCGAGCGTTCCCGCCCCACCCAAATATTTAGGCAAACCGTGCATGAACATGACAACAGCCACCGAAATCCGCAGCAGCAGGATCCCCACATCGGGCTTGTTGAAAAACGAGGCAGCAGAAGAAAGACTCATAGTGGAATGATTTGATTCGCTCCGCATAAAAAACACATCCCCTAGACAAGGAAAGGCCGAAACCAAAGGGATGTCCCTCAGTGGCTTTTGGCCTTTGGGGCGTTTGAAGCTCTTATAGGCGTCAGCTTCTGCAATTTTGGCATCCCCGACGCCTGAGTCTGCTGTCCTACTCTCCACATATCATACGCATCTGCAGACGCCAAAATTCGTCCCTGACCCAACGGAGTGATGTGGATTTCTATATAGCAAGCAGTATCACGCTCATGTTACCTACTCCGCGCGGGGGGCAATTCGCAGTTTCTCGCCGGTGGAGACGTTTAGGACAGTGGCCACTTGGCTGCAGATGGCGCAGGTTGCGCCGTCGATCCTGACGTGGGCGAGGCAGGCGCGATAATCAAGGCGCTCGTTGGTTGCAATCCACTCGGCGGGACCTTCGAGCTCATCTTCGACATTAGCGATAGTAAGCACCTGTGAGTTTCGAATTGTGGCAATCTCGTTGGTTGGACATTCGAGCAACGGGCCGGCATCGAAAATATCGACTTCACCGGTCCATTTGAAACCATTTCCCTCGAGCATTCGCTTGGCGGGCTCCGTGTCGCGGTGGACGCGACCGATCATTTTACGAGCCGATTCCGGCAGCATGGGGACATAAATAGGATGGCGAGGCATCAGATCCCTGATGAAGTCCTTGTTGCCCAAGCCGCTTAGGAAGTCTGCTTCATCGAACGCCCGCTCGAAGAACAAATTGCCGACTACGTCCCAGAAAGGGGAGTGCCCATCATCGTCAAGATAACCGCGCAGCTCCGCGATGACGGACTGGCGGAAGCGATTGGGAAAGGCGGCAATGAAGAGAAATCGGCTGAGCGATAAGAGCCGACCCAAGCCAGATCGCCGATACTTGGGGTGCAGGAACAACATGCCGACCTCTGTGGCGCCGTCATAGCTGGCGTGGAGGTGCAGCACGTCGAGGGTCTTGTTAATCTGGAGCGGCTCGTGACGTACGACCTCCTTTACAACCTTGTATGTATAGAAGGGCTCATAGCCGCCGACCCGTGCAATAATCGAACAGGCGCCGATGATTTTATGCACGGATTCGTCTTCGAGGATGAAGATGTATTGCTCCTGACCTGGGTAAGAGATGGCGGGGTAGAAAGAGCGCAGCGACAGGTGGATGCGTTGCACCATGACCTGCGGTTCGCGAGGGATTGTTGTGATGGGGTCAGCGAGCTCCTCGATTAGCGCCATGAGGCCGGACAGATCCGTCTCCCGCACCGGGCGCACGCATATCTGATCGAGACTGACCGGTGTTTTGCTCATGCGAATGTCTCCCTTGGATCACCAAAGACCCCATCTGCGAGGTTTATGAGAAATGAAGCCGTTAGCTGGGCCCGTTCCACCAGACTCTCTGTGATGATGTATTCCTTGGAGGTGTGGATGTGGTCGCCTCTTGGACCGAGGTTATCGATCACAGGAAGTCCGGCAGCCTGAAGTATGTTACCGTCCGATGCGCCTCCCGTGTCGCGCCACTGAAGCTCCAGATCCTGATGGCGTCCGCAAAATTGCAGTGCCGCGAAGAGTCGCTCCAACTGGGGCGTCACTTCTTTTGCGGGACGTCCCATCGATCCCTCCCATACAAGCTCGTAACCGTCACGCAGCCCGAGTTCGTCGCGGATTTCAACGGCAGATTCTAGAATCGCGCTGGCGGTTGCATTGCTTGAAGCGCGGATGTTCACCCACGCCTCTGCCTTGTCTGGGACGATGTTTAGGGCGCCGCCTCCCGAGATCTTGCCAACATTTATGATCGCGCCTTTTGCAAGTTTGTTCAGGGCATGCAAACGCATCACCCACTCGGCAAGAAGAGCGATTGCACTACGACCAGACTTGAAATCGCGCCCCGAGTGCGCCGCCCGTCCCTTGACGAGAGCTCTGAACACGCCTACACCCATCCGCTGCCGGATAAGGGCCCCGTCTGGAAGCGAGGATTCAAACGTAAGCCCCAGTGTGGCTTGTCGCGCAGACTCCTCCAATAGCGAACGACTCGCAGCGGAGCCAATCTCCTCATCCGCAGTGATCAGGATCTCCCAGCCCACATGGTCCTTCAAGGGACACCTTTCAAAGGCGCGCAGAGCCGCAATCAGGACGGCGATGCCTCCCTTCATGTCAGCCACCCCCGGCCCATGCAGACGCTCTCCCTCCACCCAGCATTGCTGGAATGGGTCCCCGGGGCCGTAGACAGTATCGATGTGTCCATTGAGGAGTATTCTGACCGACGCCTCAGGGCGTTGGCGCATCCGCACGGCATCTGCGATACCAGGATCCACAACAGGAATTCGCTCAATTTCCACCCCGTCGAAGGAGAGCCCCTGTATCAAGCGTTCGATCGCCAGGGTGGCGCCTTTCCAATTGCCAGAGCCTGAGTTGATGTTCGCCAGATCAATTGTCAGTTGCGTCATCCATCCCTGTTGCGATGCGAGCCACCGCCGCGCGACGGGTGCATGAGCAGATTCTTGGATGGGAGCAGTCATCTACAGGGCGGGGCTGTGGTGTTGTTCCTGCTAAGATGAATCGCCTCTGAAACAGGATCAAGCCAACCGCAAAGTGACCAAAACCTCCCGTAAGCGGAGAAATGCCGCTAAACTAGTCCAATTCTGGTTGAATCGCGGCGGCTGCAATGCATAAGTGACAACGAGTCAGCGATGCGCGCATACTTTTTACGCCGCCTATTGTTAATTCCTCCCACGCTGTTTGGGATTACGATTCTGGTTTTTCTGATTACCCGAATCGTACCTGGTGGGCCCCTTGAGCGTGCGCTTGCAGAGATGTCACAAGTCTCAGGGACCGAACGCACTGGCAGCATGGCCGGGCAGGGGCAGGCGCTTTCCCAGGAGCAACTCGATCAACTGAAAGCCTACTATGGCTTCGATAAGGGCCCGATCGAGGCCTACTTTCACTGGGTGGGTAACGTGCTCAAAGGTGATCTCGGTGATTCAACACGATACCAGGAGCCGGTCTGGGATCTTATTTCAGCGCGATTCCCGATTTCGCTGTTTTACGGCATCGTCACGCTGATCATCACCTATGCAGTGTGTATTCCACTAGGCATCTTCAAGGCGATTCATCACCGAACGTGGTTTGATAATTTTTCGTCGATCCTTGTCTTCATGGGGTATGCGGTGCCGGGCTACGTGCTCGGCGCGCTCTTGCTCGTTTTCCTGGCTGCGCGATTGCAGTGGTTCCCCATGGGCGGGTTCCATAGCATAGACTACGAATATCTCAGCTTCTTCGGGAAGGTGAAGGATCTCTTCTACCATGCCGCGCTGCCTCTCATTTGCTACCTTATCAGCAGCTTTGCGCTGGTGACGTTGTTGATGAAGAACCACCTGATGGACAATTTGGCGGCTGACTACATGCGCACCGCTACGGCCAAGGGGCTGGACTTCCGCCACGCCGTGCGCCGCCACGCGCTTCGAAATTCGCTCATCCCGATCGCGACCACCTTTGGACAGAACATTACGCTGCTGGTGGGCGGCTCATTCCTTATAGAAACAATCTTCGATATCGACGGATTTGGTCTTCTCGGCTTTACGGCAATCCTCAACCGCGATTACCCGATCGTGATGGGAGTGTTGCTGCTGTCCTCATTTCTGCTGCTTATCGGCAACATCATATCAGACATTCTGGTGGCGATGATCGACCCCCGGGTGCGTTTCGAATAATGGCTGCTGCGGCTAAACAGTTTGGTCAAAAACAGGTAATCCAGGGCGCACGTCTTGCCATGGTTGGGGTTCCGGCTCTGCTGGGCCTCATCATTCTGCTGCTCGGGCAGTGGCGGCCGGGGGTCGGTTTCCTGCTTATCGCTGCGGCGCTGGCGGCGGTGGTGCTCCCATTTCGCCTCAATCCGCTCACCCAGCGAAAGATTCGGCGGTTCAAGGGCATCAAGCGGGGCTATTGGTCGTTTATCACGCTGATCGTCCTTTTGATCCTGTCCTTGTTTGCGGAGTTTTTTGTTAACAACAAGGCGTTGGTCGTCCGCTACGACGGCGAGTATTATTTTCCGGTAGTTAGTCGTGTGCTCCTTGGCGACACTTTTGGGCTCACTGGCAGTCAGGCGCAGACTCCGGTCAATTATCGTCAGCTGGATCAATTCTTTGAAGAAGCTGGCGGGGAAAACTGGGTCATCATGCCTCCGATCCCGTATTCACCCAACGAGAACATCCCATACGAGGGTGTGCTCAAGCCGCGCCCGCCTTCCAGGGAAGCTAAGCACTACTTGGGCACCGACAGCACCGGGCGCGACATCCTTGCGCGTCTTGTCTATGGCATTCGTATCGCGATGTTCTTTGCCCTCGCCTACGCAGCCGCAGTTTTTCTTATCGGCGTGACCATTGGCTGCCTCATGGGCTACTTCGGCGGCTGGTTTGACCTTATCAGCCAGCGACTCGTAGAGATTTGGTCGCTGGTGCCGTTTCTATACATGGTTATCATTGTTTACTCAGTGATACCCGTCTCGATCGAGGCCAGCTCGCGCATCAGCATCCTGCTGCTGATCATGGCGATCTTTGGCTGGATTACTCTGACCTACTATATACGCACGGCGGTTTATCGCGAGAAGGCGCGAGACTACGCTGCAGCTGCTGTCGTCATCGGCGCGGGCAGTGGTCGGGTAATATTTTCACACCTGCTGCCAAATGCGGTTTCGACAATCGTGACGTTTCTGCCCTTTGTTTTTGCCGCCGCCATTACCGCCGTTACGGCGCTGGACTTCCTCGGCTTCGGCTTGCCGCCGCCCACGCCGAGCATCGGCGAAATCCTGCAACAGGGCACATCGCGTCTCAATGCGCCATGGATTGTTACAAGTGCATTCGTAACACTCGTCTTTTTGCTCACCCTCGTAACTTTCGTAGGAGAAGCCGTACGGGAAGCATTTGACCCGAAACAATTCTCCTACTACCGCTGACCGAATTAGCAATGGACATTTTCAAATTGCCTGTGTCTGTCGTACTGACAGCAGCCGTGTTCCTTGGAGGCTGCGGACGGAGCGACGAATTGGAAGCAAGTT
This sequence comes from uncultured Puniceicoccaceae bacterium, assembly GCA_964430955.1. Lineage (GTDB taxonomy): Bacteria > Verrucomicrobiota > Verrucomicrobiia > Opitutales > Oceanipulchritudinaceae > CAYSHY01. Next base: position 34,903 of record CAYSHY010000028.1, read on the forward strand.
TCCCCCCGCGTGATATCAGCGCGGAGGTCCAGGAATACTACAAGACTTTCAAGCGCGTGCCGCCAGACCTGCAGGCCAAGCTGAACAGCGGCGAGATTAACCAGGAGCAGTTTGACGCAGCCATGGAGGAGGTCCCACTGTTCTTCTCCTTCAAGACGCCAGCGGACATTCCGGAGAATCTGAATTGGGAAGACGGGAGCGACTTGCCGGAGTTCGCCTCTCCCAATGCAAAGAAGGGAGGAACGCTTCGGGGCTCCATTTCAGACTTTCCCCGCACACTGCGACCCCTTGGGCCTGACGCCAATGGAAGCTTTCGTCCCTACATCGTCGACGACATATACGTGCGTCTTGCGCCACGTCATCCCAACGATACGTCGATCACCGAAACGGGTTTCAAACATTATCCCGGGCTGGCGCGCGAATGGGCAGTCGATCGCGAGAATCGTACCGTATATGTGCGTCTCTTCCCGGACGCACGCTGGTCTGACGGTGAGCCTGTGACGTCGGACGACATGCTATTTACGTTTTTCTTCCACCAGAGTCCACACATCATGGCGCCCTGGTACAACAACTGGTACACCCAGAACTACACAAATGTAACGAAATACGACGATCACACCTTCTCAATCCAGGTAGCCGAAGCGCGTCCGGACATGGACTTCAAGGTACTCGAGTTGTACCCAGTGCCCGAACACTTCTACAAGGAGCTTGGTCCGGACTATGTGCAGCGTTACCAATGGCGCCCGCAACCAACAACCGGAGCGTATGTGGTTCTACCGGCGGATATCAGGAAAGGACGCTCGATAACCCTAACCCGGCAGCAGGATTGGTGGGCGAAGGACAAGCCGTTCTGGCGGAATCGCTTTAATTACGACCGTATCCACCTGGAAGTCGTGCGTGATCCAGATAAGACCTTCGAGTCGTTTCTTCGTGGCGACTATGACGGTAGCGGCCTGGTGCAGTTACCCGAGTATTGGTACGACAAGCTACCCGACAGGCACGATCTGGTGCAGGGCGGCTACATCCACAAAGTAACGTTCTACAATGATGTTCCACGGCCGACCTACGGTTTGTGGATCAACCAGGCAGGAAACCCGCTTCTGGCAAACCGGGACATTCGCATTGGATTACAGTATGCGACAAACTGGGACCGGGTAATTGAGCAGTACTTCCGTGGCGACGCTACGCGAATGAACACCACGGCCCCTGGCTACGGGGAGTTCGAACATCCCTCATTGAAAGCCCGGCCATTCAATGTGGAGAAGGCGCTGGAGCACTTTGCCGCAGCTGGTTTCACTAAGCGTGGGGCAGACGGAATCTTGGTGAACGAGAATGGGCAGCGCCTGTCGTTCACGATCACCACGGGTTACCGGACATTCTCGAGCATGCTCACCATCCTGCAGGAAGAGGCTCGCAAGGCAGGAGTGGACTTCAGTCTTGATATCCAGGAGGCCACCGCGGCGTGGAAGAAGGCGCAGGAAAAGAAACACGAGATCACGTTCTCTGCCTTTGGCGTGAGCCCCGAGATGTATCCCCGGTACTGGGAGACCTATCATAGTTTCAACGCCTACGATCAGGCCTTTCTCAAAGATGGCGTTACGCCAAATCCAAATCGCCAGCTGAAGGTGCAGACGAACAACCTGCTCTCGATGGCCTACCCACAGATGGACCGCTGGATCGAAGCTTACGATACATCTACGGATGTAGAGGAGATGAAGCGGCTGGCTTTCCAGATGGAGGAATTCATGCACCAAGAAGCGGTATGGGTCCCCGGATTTGTCATCCCATTCTATCGCGTGGCGCATTGGCGCTGGCTGAACTATCCGGAAGACTTCAATTTGAAAATCAGCCAGGCCGCAGGAGAGCACTACGTTGGTTGGATTGACGAGGAGATGAGGAAGGAAACGCTCGACGCCATGCGCAGTGGGAAAACCTTCGAACCCGTCATTCGTGTGTTCGACCAATACAAGCGCGATTAGGGCTGTCCTGACATAAACACAACGCCTAAGCCTACCGTGCCCACAGAACCAAACCAAAGCGCTGGCGAGCCACCTTTGTTGGAGGTCCGTAACCTCAGAACCGCTTTTGACACCGACGCGGGTCGGGTGATTGCGGTAGATGGAGTCGACTTTTCAGTAAAGCGAGGCGGATCGCTTGGCATCGTGGGCGAGTCTGGCTGTGGCAAGAGTGTTAGCGCACTGTCGATCATGAGGCTGTTGCCGCAGCCTGCGGGCAAGATCATCGATGGTGAGGTTCTCTTTGAAGGACAGGACCTGCTCAAACTAAACGATCGGCAAATGCGTTCGATGCGGGGCGATAGCATCGGGATGATCTTCCAGGAACCGATGACGGCGCTCAACCCGGTGCACAAAATAGGCAAGCAGATCTCCGAAACCTTGCTGCTGCACCGCAAGATCAGCAAGAGGGAGGCTTGGGATCAGTCGATCGAGATGCTGCGCAAAGTGGGTATTCCGGCTGCCGAGATCCGGGTTAATGAATACCCGCATCAGCTTTCTGGTGGGATGCGCCAGCGGGTGGTTATCGCCATCGCGCTGGTTTGCAATCCTGGCCTGCTAATTGCCGATGAGCCCACGACGGCGCTTGATGTGACAATTCAGGCCCAGATTCTGGAATTGATCAGCGAGTTGCAGCGGGAGCTGGGCATGTCGCTGATGCTAATCACCCACGACCTGGGTGTGATTGCAGAGACCTGCCAGGATGTTGTGGTGATGTATGCTGGACGCGTGGTGGAACGAGGCACGGTGCAGCAGATCTTCGAGAATCCCCAGCACCTTTATACCAAGGGCCTGCTGGAGTCGATTCCGAGACTGGATACGCCCGGCAAGTCGCGCCTTAAGACGATTCCCGGTGTAGTTCCGGGCTTGAAGGATCTGCCGGTGGGCGCCCGCTTCGCGCCCCGCTCGCCACACCCCAGGGCGCCGGAGTACATCCTAAGTGAGCAGTACCACAAGGAGCGCCCGCCCCTCGTGGAAGTGGAGCCCGGACATTGGGTTGAAGATTGTGAGGTGGTGCGCGTATGACGGCTGAACATTCCCAAGATAAGCTGCTGCAGATCCGGGACCTGAAGATGTATTTCCCCGTGAAGGGTGGCGTTTTACGTCGCGCCCGCGCCCAGCTCAAGGCTGTGGACGGGGTGAATCTGGAGATTCGGCAGGGGGAGACCTTGGGGCTGGTGGGTGAATCCGGCTGTGGCAAGTCCACTCTGGGCAAGTGCATCGTGCGCCTGAACAAGCCTACCGCTGGTTCGATCCGTTTCAAAGGGGTAGAGCTGGCGAATCTGAGCCGAAGTCAGATGAAGCCCCTGCGGCGCAATGTGCAGATGATCTTCCAGGATCCTGCAGAGAGCTTGAACTCGCGCCACACGGTGGGCGACATTCTCGCCGAGCCATTTATCATCCACAAGATTGGCACACGAAAGAGTCTGCGGGCGCGTGTGGAAGAACTTTTGGAGCGCGTGGGACTCCAGGCGTCAGCAGCAGACCGTTTTCCATTCGAGTTCTCCGGCGGGCAGCGCCAGCGTATAGGAATTGCGCGCTCCATAGCGCTCAATCCCGAGCTCATCGTCTGCGACGAGCCCGTGTCTGCGCTGGATGTTTCAGTACAGAGCCAGATTCTGAACCTGTTGTTGGATCTGCAACGGGAGATGAATCTTTCGTACCTCTTCATTGCGCACGATCTGGCGGTCGTTAAGCACATCAGCGACAGGATCGCTATCATGTATCTGGGGCAGATCGTCGAGCTCGCGCCTGCAGACGTTATCTTCCGCAACCCATTGCACGCGTACACGCGAGCCCTCATATCAGCGATTCCGCAGCCAAAACCCGGAGGAAGGCCAGATAGGATTGTGCTTCAAGGCGACGTGCCTTCGCCGGTAAATCCGCCGGTGGGTTGTCGATTCGCTTCCCGCAGCTGGCTGCCTCACACCGCAGAGCAGGCTCGGGTGCCCGGCGTGTTTAAAGAAGTTGAGCCCGGCCACTGGGTGGAAGTGCACCCGGCGACAGTTGAGAATTGGCGGGACTATCTGGGCCCGGGCGATGCAGCCTTCTAGACGCTCTTGCCGCATCCGTTAGTGACAATTGTCAAACGTGCGCGACGCGTAACCTCAGCTCCCTTACGACAGCGCGACGCCGTCCTCGATATAAGTCCAGACGCCGGTAGAGGCATCGTAGGACCAACCGCCGTCTTCAAGGGCGGTAACGATGAACTTGCCTTCAAGCCGTTTGTCGCCGCTCACAAGGACATAGGCGCCCGAGACGCGATCTTTGAAGACGAGTTCGATCCGCGAGCTGGCTTCTTCGCCGGGGCGGTTGAAACGCACGTAGGCTTCCGCTTCGGAAATGACCTTGTACTCGAAGTTGCCGATCTCGAGGCTCTTCAGCAGTTCGGCGTCAAAGAGCTTAAGCGCACCGTCTTTGGTGGTCGCAACGTACGGTGCAGAGCCATCGACCTGCAGGATGACTTGTGCGTTGTCAAAGGTGAACGGCGGCAGGCTGGCAAGGAGAGCCAGCGGCAATATGGAGGCGGCAGCGAGTGTAAGGAGCTTTTTCATGCGGCAGATTCCTCTCTTATTTGATAAGGGGTTGTCTCTGAGCTTCAAGCCAGTAATTGCAGCCAATAGAAAAACTTATAGCGACTTCTGTTGAACGAATAAGCCTATGGGTGTATGCATCTTCATTCGCATCCGCGTCTAAGAAGATGAAGTCAAAGAACTTTGCGAGCGACAACTGGTCCGGCGTCTGCCCTGAGGCGTTGGCCGCCATTCAACGGGCTAATACCGGCCACAGTCGCGCATACGGCTCGGATTCATGGACGGCTGCGGCATGCGACAAGATCCGTGAGGTGTTCGAGACCGACTGCGAAGTTTATTTCGTGTTCAATGGCACGGCGGCAAATGCGCTTGCTCTTTCGACATTGTGCCGGAGTTACCATAGTGTCCTGTGTCACCGGCTGGCCCACATTGAGACCGACGAGTGTGGCGCTCCCACATTGCTCTCTGGAGGCATAAAGTTGCTCACCTTGGAAGGGGAGGGGGGGAAGATGTTGCCAGCCTCCATCGGGGCCGCTGTTTCCCGCCGCACAGATATCCATACGCATAAAATACGCGCCATAAGCCTGACGCAGAATACGGAGCTTGGTCTTGTGTACAGGCCGGACGAAATCGAACGTCTCACGGATGAAGCAAAGGCGCACGGGCTGCTCGTGCACATGGATGGCTCCCGCTTTGCGAACGCAGTTGCCTCACTGGGCTGTCGCCCGGCAGAGATCTCATGGAAGGTCGGTGTAGACGTGCTTTGTCTGGGCGGCACAAAGAACGGCCTTCACATGGGCGACGCCATTGTGTTCTTCAACAAGGAGCTGGCGCAGGAATTCGACTACCGTTGCAAGCAGGCTGCACAACTGGCTTCGAAAATGCGTTTTCTTTCTTCTGCATGGCTCGGCTATCTTGAAGACGAGGCATGGTTGCGTTATGCTGCAAATGCTAATCGTATGGCTAAGCTGCTTTCAACGCTACTAGCCGATGTGCCGAAGGTCGATATACTCTACACTGTAGAGGCGAACGCCGTCTTCGTTTCCATGCCCACAAAGGTGGCCACTGCCCTCATGGACAAAGGCTGGGCATTCTATGATTTCATCGGCTCCGGAGGCTACAGGCTCATGTGCAGCTGGGATACCACAAGTGAAGATGTACATGCGCTCGTGCAGGATATACGATCTTGTGCTATCAATAGTGTTGATGATAGGTCTTCTCAGTAGGACATATCTTTGGTTTTTGGGGATGCTAACCAAACTAAAATTTGCCCGACAAATTTTCTGTCAATTTCCCTCAAAGGTTGTATTAACAGGCTTTCAAGCGGGTAGCAAAAAGGAGACCCTGGCGACAGTATCAACAGGACCAAGCGATAGCGCGACAACGACGAGCCGGTGTAAGGCGCGGGATGTTGTAAATGCGCATGAGCGGCCCCGCGTCAACGATTTACATAAATTCTTTTGATGATCCGTAAGAGCTTGATTCGAAGGGTCGGATTAGCGGCCATGGTGTGTGCGCTGGCAGGTATTCCGCTGGCGGCACTTGCACAAACAAATAGCTCAGGGAGCCAGCTCAGGGAAAGCCTCAGCGTTCTTGAGCAATGGGTTCAAACGCGACAGCTCATTTCGCAGGAGCGGACAGAATGGGAGACGCGTCGGCAGTCGATGCAGGACCTCATGAACGTTTACCGGCAGGAACTCGAAGCGCTGGATGAGCAAATTCGCACCGCGTCTCAGGCCGCGTCTGCTGCTGATGAACAGCGATCAGAACTTGTGCAGGCCCGCGATGACCTTTCGGCTGTCGCGCGGCAGATCGAACAGTTCATAATTGAGCTGGAAGTCGATCTGAGTGCCCTGGTCAAACGCTTGCCAGCACCCGCAATCGCAGAAGTCCGCCCACTTGTGGATCGCATGCCCGATAATCCGCGCGATACGAACCTATCGCTCTCGCAGCGCATGCAGAACATCGTGGGCATTCTCAATCAGGTCGACAAGTTCAACTCCGGAGTGCATCTGGTGTCTGACCAGCGCAGGTTTGATGACGGGAGTCTGGTTCAGGTGCAGACGATTTATTTTGGTCTGGCAGGGGCCTATTACGCGGACGAGTCCGGTCAGCATGCGGGCTATGCGCGAATCACGGAAAATGGCTGGGAGTGGGCTGAGGATAACGACTTGGCTCCTCGAATCCTGAGTGCCATCCGGATGTATCAGGGGGTTACTCCCAAGATCGAGTTCGTGCCCCTGCCGGTTAACGTGAAATAATTTTAACCCCTTTAAGACGTGATCAAGAAACGAATCCTTTCATGGCTTCTTGCCGCGGCAGTCTTGCCTGGTGCAAGCATGGCACAGGACCTGGGGTCTGTAACACAAAAGGCTGAGGCAGACTTGCAGGCGGCTCTGGGCGAGCTTTCTGCGCTGCGCGAGCAGATCAAGGAAGAGCAGATTCCCCTGGCACGCGAGCTGAACCAGATCCAGGCCCAGCTCCGCGAAAAGCGGGCCGAGGCTGATCGCAGTCAGCGTCTGCGCGACAACGCTCAAGTCGATCTTGGGCGACTGCGCGACATCGTGACCGCCCGCCGGGACGAGGTGGATTACCTTGCAAACCTGGTCAATGAGTATGGAGGCGCGCTCGATGTGCGCTTGGGGGCGATCGAGGGGCAGCGTTACGATCAGCAAATGGATCGTTTCGTGGCCATCGGCAACGACGCCGAACTTACGAAGCAGCAAAAGCTACTGCAGCAATTGGAGATTCTTCGCACAGGTCTCGACCGCATTGAGAACCTGATGGGCGGCGCCGTTTTTGACGGGCAGGCCGTGGCGCCGGGTGGCGCGATAGAAAACGGGCGCTATCTTGTGATCGGACCGCAGGCCTTCTTCAGTAGCCAGTCTGCTGCGGGATTGGCGCTTTCTACTGGAACGGCAACGCCATCTGTCATTCCTCTGGGAGAGGACCTGGATTCATTGGTGCGGGGCGTTATCCAATCCGGCCAGGGCGAGCTGCCTGTGGACGTTACCCTGGGAACGGCCCTTGCGATAAAGCGCGAGGACGAGACATGGCTGGAGCATATCGAAGCTGGTGGGTTCTGGATGATTCCCATTTTGGGCTTTGCAATCGTCGCACTCCTGATCGCCATCTACAAGGCCTTCGAGATCATGCGGGTGAAGATGCCGGAACCGGGATCGATTAGGGACGTGCTTTCACTGCTCAATGAGGGGCGTGACGCCGAAGCCCTGGAACGCGCCCGCGCTGTTCGTGGACCTGTGGGCGCGATGCTTGTCGACGCGGTTCAACATGCCGATGAGTCAAAGGAGCTGGTCGAGGAAGTGATGTATGAGCGCATGCTGGAGGTGCAGCCCAAGCTGGAGCGCCTGTTGCCGATGATCGCCGTTACTGCCGCCACCGCCCCATTGCTGGGTCTTCTTGGGACCGTCACGGGGATGATTACGACCTTCAAGCTCATCACCATCTTTGGTACGGGCGATGCGAAGAGCCTTTCAAGCGGTATCTCCGAGGCGCTCATCACGACCGAGTACGGGTTGATCGTGGCGATCCCTGCGTTGATCATGCACGCACTGCTCTCGCGCCGCGCCCAGTCCGTGATGGCCCACATGGAGCGTAACGCTGTCACCTTCATTAACGGCCTGAGCCGCAGGCATCCAAACGTTGAGGAGGCGTGAACGGTTCCGCGGACAGGTTTTTTGCCGATACCTGGGAGATTCTCCTTTCAGGTGGTTGGCTGATGATCCCGCTGGCGATTACAGCGCTGATCATCTACGCGACGGCATTTGCCGCGCTCGCGTTTCTTCGCGAGCACAACTTTTACAAGATCAGCAAGGAACGGCTCGCCAAGTGGGTGCTCAATCCAGACTTGGCTCATGGCGAGATTCGAGACATACTTGACTATGTGAACGACGGCGATGGCAGTCTCGACAACTTGCGCAATCGCTATTCGGAGATAAGCAACGTTTATCTCTCGCGCATTGAGCGCACGCGTAGATTCTTGCTGATTCTCACAGGTACGGCGCCGCTGATGGGTTTGCTGGGTACGGTTACAGGAATGCTCTCCACCTTCCGCGGTCTTTCGTCCAGCACCGGCGGTCAGACTGTCGATCTGGTGGCCAGTGGCATTTCCGAGGCGCTGATCACCACTCAGACCGGTCTTGTCATCGCCATTCCGGCCTACGTGATCGCTTATCGCATTGCCCGTAAGCGGGATGAGATGCAGGCCTGCTTGATGAGCATGGAAACTATTAGCGTTCAGCTTGCTGAGCGTGGAAATAATCTTTCGGAGACAGCTTAAATGAAACGACGCAGGGCTTTCACAGGCATGACCGGCGGCAATGAGGAGATCAACATCTCCCCCCTGATCGACATGGTTTTCATTCTCCTGATATTCTTCATCGTTACGACGGTGTTTGTTGAGGAGACAGGAGTGGAGGTGACCAAGCCGCAGGCCGCATCTGCCGTTAATCTCGAAAAGAACAGCATTTTGATCGCCATCACGGCAAACGGGAACGTCGTTTACGGCGGCCGGGATATCGGCGTGGGTGGAGTGGCCCCGCGAGTAAAGCAGCTGCTGCAGGAGAACGCAGAAATGCCGGTCATCGTCCAGGCAGACGAATCAGTTCCCACGCGCCTCCTGGTGCGGGTGATCGATGAGGCGAAGCTGGCGGGCGCACAGTCCGTCAACATTGCTACACGCAACTAGCGCGCCCCCATGAATCATTTTCAGGAAGGCTATAAGATTCCACGTCAGCGAAAGATTTCGCTGGTGCGGGTCGTCTTCTTCACGGCCTTTTCAACCATTCTACTGTTTGGCATACTGCCGATCTCGCAGTTCCTTAGCGTCGATCCGAGGGAGGACCTGCAGTTGCGGTCTGTAGATATCCAAATCGATCCGCCGCCACCGCCGCCTCCAGAACCGCCTCCGCCTGAGCCGGAAGAACAAGAGCAGCAGGTTGAAGACATCCAGCAGCCGCCTCAGCAACTTACGCTGAGTCAGCTCGAGACCGCGTTGAACCCAGGGATCGGTGACGCTCTGGCTGGCGCCTTTACCTTGGATACGTTCTCGATTACCGGCAATATTTCGCAGGAGATCGAGATGTTCAGCATTTCCGACCTCGACCGACCGCCCCGGCGATTGCGTGGAGGTATCAGTGAGAATGACTTTCCACTGAACTTCCGTACCCGAAACGTCAAAGGCATCGTGCGGCTGACGGTGATGATTGACGAGCAGGGCAATGTGACGGTCCTTGATGTTGTGGAAGCCACGCATGATGAGGCCGTTCAGCCTGTGCGTCAGGCTGTGTCGCGTTGGCAATTTGAGCCGCCGACAAAGGATGGGAAGCCCGTCAGGGCAAAATACATACAACCACTTCCATACGACTTTTCCAAATGATGAAGCTTAAGCATTTCTACCGCATTACCGGCTTACTTACGCTGGCGCTGGCATTCACCGGCGGCGGCAACCTGCACGGGCAAATCTTTCCACTCTCGGAGAATAGCTGGAGCAACCCTGAGTTCATCAAGCGCTTTACTGGTTCTTACGGGATAAGAAGCGAGATCGAGCCCAGCATAACGCAGGATGAGTCCAAGGTCTTTCAGGCGCTCACCCCGTTGCTCGATCAGGGAAATTTTCAGGCCGCAGCACAACAGTTGCGCAGCAGCATCACTTCGGAGTCGAGCGCAGCGCTGAACTTCACGCTTGGCAGCATCCTGCTGCAGATGGGGCAGGGCGACGCCGCCATTCAACAGTATAAGGAGGCGATTCGGAAGTTTCCCTCGTTCATGCGAGCCTATAAAAACCTTGCCTTGGCTCACTTGCAGGAAGGGCGTTTCGAAGAGGCGCGCCCGCTGCTGATCAAGGCGATCGAACTGGGCGATATGGATAGCAACACCTTTGGTTTCCTTGGGTACATCTATCTCAATGAAGGCCGCAATGACGCGGCTTCAGACGCCTATGGTATAGCCCGCGTTCTATCCCCAACCAATCGGGATTGGCGAGTTGGCAAGGCAAGCGCCCTCATGCAGGCAGGTCGTTATCAGGAAGCGGTTACTTCGTTTCAGGATCTCATCGAGGACGAGCCTGAACGCGCTCAGTATTATACCTCGATCGCTAATGCCTATATTTCCCTCGGAGATCCCAATGAGGCCGCGAAATATCTCGAGGTTCTCAGACGTCTCGGAGGCGCGGAGGCCCCAGCTCTCGCGCTTCTTGGTGATATATACGTAAACCAGAATATGCCAGACGTAGCGGTTCAGGTTTATCAGGAAGCCATTCAGACGGGTGAGAATGTTCCTGTTCCATCCCTGTTAAGATCCGTATCAGCTCTTATTAGCCGGGGTTCTTATGACGAGGCTGAGAGATTGATATCCCAACTATCTGAAGGACTGGCGGATACTCTTACTGAAGATCAGAATATGGAGTTGCTCAACGCTCGTTCCGCCATCGCAATGGCTCGCGGTGAGCGAGAGCAGGCCCTTGAGATCCTGGAGCGCGTCGTGCAGCTTGATCCTCTCAATGGACGCGCCCTGATGCTGCTCGGCAGCGCCGCATACGAAGCCAATGATATTGAGACTGCCCAATTTTACTATGAGCGCGCCCAGAAGCTTCCCGATTTCGAGGCAGATGCTCTAGTTCAGCAGGCTCGTATGAAGGTTGCCCAGAAGGAGTATCGCGAAGCCATGACTCTCCTGGAACGTGCGCAACTAGTTCGTCCGCGCGAGAATGTGCGAGATTATCTTCAGGCCGTTCGAGACGCGTTTGAAGCTTCTCGATAGCGCCTCGTATTAATCCTTTTGATCCTAAAACTAAGTTCGCCTTCGCAGAGGCGGACTTTTTTTTAACTTTTTTTGAACGCTTGGTCGACAAGATGATTGCCATCACCTTGAGAAACCCTCATGAAGGCCAATGAGCTAGTTTCATAGACTGAAACTAAGAACTGATTATTAGCGCCGATAATATATGAAAAGAGAAACGCTGTTATTGACACTCGGGCTCTCTTTGGCGGCTCCATCCTTCTTGCTGGCGCAGGTAGGAGAAGGTGAGCAGCTGGAAGAACTCGAGGCTTACCAGATCACTGGCTCGCGCATTCAGCGCCTTGATG
>CAYSHY010000029.1:0-44417 GCA_964430955.1 uncultured Puniceicoccaceae bacterium
CCCCCTGGAGTGTGACATGCTTGTCGTTGATGAAGCCAGCATGCTCGATGTACGTCTGGCTGCAGCCTTGTTCAAAGCTGTTCCATCGGCGGCCCATGTCTTGTTGGTGGGAGACGCAGATCAGTTGCCGTCAGTTGGCGCCGGCAATGTCTTGGCTGATATTATCGCTTCGCGAAAGACGCCGGTTGTACGATTGGGTCAGGTTTTTCGCCAGCAGGAAGGCAGTGGCATCGTTGAGGTAGCTCACGCAATACTTCGAGGTCATATTGGCTTGCCCCCAGTTGTAAATAACCTGTCAGAATTAAGTCGGGTGGGGGACATAGCCTTCTTTAAAGCTGATACCCCGGAGGCAGTCATTTCCGTGGTTACAGAGCTTTGTGCAGAGGTACTGCCTTCCATGGGATTTGATCCGGTTTCGGCACTGCAGGTTCTCGCTCCAATGCATAGAGGCGCAGTCGGAATTCAGGCTCTCAATAATGCTCTTCAGAAACGATTGAATCGGAATGCCAGTGAAGGCTCCTTAAGCTCTTTTCTAGTTGGAGACAAAGTTATACAACTTCGCAATAATTACGACAAAGGGATTTTCAACGGCGACATGGGGCAGGTAACCGAGATTACGGATTCTGCTGTCATGACTGCAAATTTCGAAGGTCGAGGTATAGAGTTCACGCGCCTTGAACAAGCTGATCTTCATTTAGCTTACGCAATAAGCATTCACAAATCGCAGGGAAGCGAGTTCCCGGCTGTTGTAATTCCATTGATGAAGCAACATTACATGCTTCTTCAGCGCAACCTCCTCTATACTGCAATAACCCGGGGGCGGCGTCGCGTCATTATCGTTGGAGAACCAGATGCGTGGCGTATGGCAGTGCAACGGAAAGATGCGGCAACCCGGAACACCACACTAAGGCAGCGGATGGCTGGGTTTGAATGATAATCCGCCGGCTGGAGCAGTAGTCACTTCTTACCAACAAAAAGCGGAGGTCGTGTAAGACCTCCGCTTCGCAAAAATCAAGGGAACCAGACGACGTCTTAGTTCTTGTTATCGTAATGACCTTTGATGATCTTGGAGATTACCGCGTAGCTAATCCCAAACTTCTTCGAAGCGGCATTCATGGAGGAGCCGTTCTCGTTAACCTCACGCTTCACCATGTCACGCACATCAGGTGTAATGCGGGTGCGCTTACGGCGCCCCGTCTTTTCTTGAGCGCCTGTGTCTCGGATTCCACGAAGACGTAGGTTATACTTCAATACGAGCGCCTTTACCAAGTCGCGAGCATTCTCAAACCCGCTCTTTTTTACGAGTTCATCCAGCTTCTTGTCCAACTCAGCTTGGCGCTTCATTTCCTTCTCGAGTTGGTTCTTGCGCTCAGCAAGACGTTCTTCTTCCTGCTGAAGTTGTTTTAATTGTTCCTGAATGTCTGTTAAGGCCATGTTTTACCTAATTTGATTACACATCTAGCCGTTTTCATCGGAACTTCAAGTTGTCAATATGATATTTTTAATGGATCTCCGTTTATCACTTAACTTACGCCGTTTCTAAGTATCTTTGAAACGGACGATAAGAAAGCGCTTTTTGGTTTCTTGCTAAGATCTAACGGTTATCTGCGGAATGTTCCTTAGTGCCTTCTTCATACTTCGATATCCATTCCTCAGACCATCGGCCGAAATCTCCTGATTCAATGTGCAAGCGAGCCTGCTCGAACAGATCCAGAAAGAAATGAATGTTGTTAAGGGTAATTAATGTAGCCGCTAAAATCTCACCTGCTGTAAATAAGTGGCGGATGTACGCCCGCGAGAAGTTCCTGCACGTGTAATTATCAAGCTCTTCACTCAGTGGTCGTGCATCATTTCGGAATCGCGCGTTCTTGATATTGAGTCTGCCACCCGGCGTATAGGCAATACCGTGACGGGCTTCACGAGTTGGAAGGACGCAGTCAAACATATCAGCTCCCATTGCAATCATTCGTAGTAGCTGGGGAGGCGTCCCTACTCCCATTACATACCTGGGCAAATCCGCTGGCAAGTGAGGCGTAGTCGCAGCGACCGCCTTAAGCATTTCCTCTTCGGGCTCGCCAACGCTCACGCCGCCAATGGCGTAGCCGCTAAAGGGCATCTGCGCCAGCTCTTGGGCGCAGATGCGGCGCAGGTCTTCGTATGAGGAACCTTGGGCAATTGCGAAAACATGATGCCCCTTATCGAGAAATTCACTTTCCTTTGCGTGTTGCAAGCACTGTCCAGCCCAACGAAGTGATCTGCGAACAGCAGATTCAACAGTCTTCCGGTCAGCGGGCCACGGTGGACATTCATCCAGGACCATGGCTACGTCGCTGCCTAAATTGGCCTGTATATGCATCACCTCCGATGGGCCAAGAAACACGGGCGCCCCATCAATGTGCGACCGAAAGGAGATGCCGTCTTCTGTCAGTTTTCGAAGTTGTGCGAGACTGAACACCTGGAACCCGCCACTGTCTGTTAATATGGGGCCGTTCCAGCCCATAAACTTGTGGAGTCCCCCAAGCTTCCTAATTAATTCCGAACCGGGCCTGAGATTAAGATGATACGTATTACCCAGGATGATCTGCGCTCCAGCGCTCTTGATCTGCTCAGGCGTAAGCGACTTTACCGTCGCCTGTGTTCCCACCGGCATAAAGATCGGTGTCTGTACATCCCCGTGGAGGGTTCTCAATACGCCTCGACGCGCGTTGGTGCTGGTGTCCTGCTGTGTAATCGTAAAGTGCTTCATTCGTTGATCTGGCTCTCCCTTCTGGGTGTGAGATCGCCATCGCGTACTTGACCTCCGTCCCTATCATGGCAACTCTTTTGACCTTTTAACACTAAGATGCTGCTGGTTATCGATAACTTCGACTCCTTCACTTACAATCTCGTGCAGTACTTCGGCGAGTTAGGCGTCGAGCAGCAGGTGTTCCGCAACGATGCCATCACTGTAGACGAAGCGCTGGCGCTGAATCCAGACCGGGTGGTTGTTTCTCCGGGCCCATGTACTCCAAACGAGGCTGGCGTAAGCATCCCTATCATAGAGGCGTTTGCTGGTAAGAAGCCACTGCTGGGCGTCTGCCTGGGGCACCAGTGCATTGGGCAGCACTTTGGCGGTAGAGTTGTTCGTGCTAAGCGGCTGATGCACGGGAAGACTTCTCCCGTTATCCACAAGGATACAGATATTTTCAGGGGCTTGCCCCAGCGCTTTGAAGCGACCCGGTATCATTCGCTTGTTGTTGAGCGGGAAACTTTCCCCAAGGACTTGGAGATTACCGCAGAGACTGAAGAGGGAGAGATAATGGGGCTCCGACACACGGAGCTGCCAGTGTGGGGCGTTCAGTTTCATCCTGAATCCCTCGCAACGCAGCATGGCAAGCGGATGCTGCAGAACTTTCTCCAGCTATAGCCTGCTATAAGTAAGACGTATGAACTGTCCCAAATGTAGGGAGCGGGACTCAACCCGGGTAATTGACTCGCGAATGGCGCGAGATGGTTTGTCGATACGTCGCCGTCGTCAGTGCCAGAAGTGCGGGTATCGCTTCACTACTTCAGAAGAAATTATCCGGGAAGGCCTTTCTGTGCGCAAACGCGACGGGCGAACTGAAGAGTTTGATCGCAGAAAGATCCTGGTGGGATTGCGCAGGGCATGTGAGAAGCGGCCAGTTCAGGCAGAGCAGATAGACATGCTCATTAATGATGTCATTCTGGAACTTGAAAGCTCGTTTGACCAGGAGGTGCCGAGTGAGGCGATAGGTGAGAAGATTATGAACCACTTACGCAGGATCGATCATATCGCATATGTTCGATTTGCTTCGGTTTATAAGGACTTTCGGGATATTGAGGAGTTTGAACAGACCATCTCGGACTTGAAGCGCAAAGACGAGTCATGAGCGAACGGGACCCGGAGCTTGTAGCCAAGCTGCATTGTCTAAATGCCCTTTTGGCAGATAAGACAGGGCGGGATCCTTTCTTCACGGATACGATTCGGGAAGCTATCGAGCTGGCAATCACCGGAAACCGCAATGGAAAGGCTTCGCTTCCAGCTTTCGCCAAAATGGCCTTCGAACTGTCGGAGCAAGTGAATGAGGCTCCTCCTTCCTTTGGATTCGAACTCATCGATCTCAAAGGCGGTTCGTTTGACCCGCTATGGGTGCGCGAGGAACTCGTATCTGCGCTTAAGCGCCTCGCAGGCTACAGGCACACAGTACTTGTTGTTTCGGGCCTGGAGAAGGCCTGCAGAAACGGCTCACTAAGACGCACCTTTAAGGTTAGACGACGATGCACTGAGGCCAGGCGCTATATCGAAGCCGTCGCAGCGCAATACACGGCAGCAGGCGCGTGCGCCACCATCTACTTTTTCGACTGAGCCAGTTATTTCACTCGCATCAGGAAGTGCACCCGGCGGGGATTGTTTTCCGGGAAATTTGTCAAGACGCTCAGGCTACCAGACTTTGGTGTCTCCGTGTCCACTGGCTTAACCCAGACTTCCCAAACGGTTTCGCTTACCTTCTTGGTGCCAATGACCTCAAAGCGGCCTTGGGGGCCTCTCACCTGGGCTGCTTGTACTTCGATTGGAAATTTTGGATCCACGATAACCTGTACTGCCTTGGGCTCGGCAGGTTCATTCAGCTTCCAGGATAACAAGCGGGGTTCGCCGCTGCGCACGAGCTCGGGAATGCTTACTTCCAACTCCAGATTATAGCTCTTTTTTGCAGTTCCTTCAGTGGTGACTACAGTAACTGTCTTGTGTTGTTGGCCGATCCTGAAGCCATGGGAAAAGACGGCTGTTATTTCTCCACCTTCGCCAGGTTGGTAGATTTCCTTGGATGGTTTCGCCGCGGTGCATCCGCACGAACTGCTAACTTCATCGATCTGGACAGGCTCTGTCCCGGTGTTGGTGAAGCGGAAGACGGCTTCAGTCTGTTCGTCAGTTGGCTCAGCAACACGGGAAAATGTCGTCGATTCCCACTCGAGACCAGCAAAGGCCTGCGACGCCGATAGAATAACGCTTAGGAGTAACAGCAGTTTGCGCATGTGAATAATCATAGCGTTAGAGACGGTCACTGCAAGAATCAGATTCGACTCGAAGTGATTATGTCCAGTCAGCGAGTGCTGAAAGTGAGCAAAGGCGACTCCGGGAGATAGTCTCATTTGCCGCATTGGCGGCAAGAATTACGCTCCCGGCAACGGGTGGAAGCGTAGGGCTTACAAGTCTTGGGTGAGGACTTCTCCCCTTGAGTAACTCTGTTACGAGACTGCGATAGTAGACGCTTTCTCCGAGGCCTCCTACAAGGCAGAAATCATAAGTGTCCCCCAGCTGAGCCTTTGTGGCGGCCGCATCTGCGAGCATTACGATCTCTTGCGCCGACTCCTCGACGATCTCAGCTGCGGCTTCATCGCCCTGATCAGCAGCTTCAAGCACGACCTTCGCCAGAGACGCCACTCTGTCACGGGTGAATTCTACGGCGTGCACCCTTTCTCTTAGTTCATCCAGATGACTCAACTGGAGACTATCACAAAGAGCCGGTGTAAGTGATGTTGGAGCGCATCTTCCATCATGAGCCCGTGAAGCTCTCCGCATTGCCCTGCAAGCGATCCAGTACCCGCTTCCTGCATCGTCGATTCGCCAGCCCCACCCGCCAACTCGGTAAGATTCGCCTTTGCTGTTCACTGCGAGCGCTGCGGAACCGGTGCCCGCGATGACGATTACTCCCGGGCCGCCTGCAAAAGCGCCAGCGTGTGCCGCCGCAAGATCGCTACCCAAATGGAGCGCAACAGCAGGGATGCCAAGGGCATTTACTCTTGGAGTAAGTATCTCAAGAAAGGAGACTTTGTCCCGTTCCGTGCGTATCCCGGCCAATCCAAGAAAGATCGTGACGCTTCGAACCTCCGGCAAGAATGCCTTCAAGGAGTCGGCGACAAGTTCTGTAATTGTGGCGGCTGCCTCCTCTCTTCCAACGGATAGAGCATTAGAGGCCCGACCGTTCGAAACATTCGAACAAGAAATGTGCTGATCAACTGCTAGTACGCGTGTGTGTGTACCTCCGCCGTCAACCCCAATGAATATATTCATTCGTATGAAACCGTAACCAGATTGACCGTGGGTGATCAAGTACTCCGCCTCTATCCCGCTTGATTGAGCTTTCCTGATAATGACGCTTGCATCCCGGCCCGCCAATTGAATGACTGCTCGGCTGATGAAGTTCCACAAGTATCATGCCTTGGGTAATGACTACCTTGTTCTGGATCCTCAGGATTCAGGCGCCGGCGATGAATTTAGCCTAAGCCCTCGTGAGGTTCAGGTAATCTGTCACCGCAACTATGGCTTGGGATCCGATGGTATCCTATGGGGCCCCATGAAAAGCGAGAAGGCTCAGTTCGGTCTTCGGATCTTCAATCCTGACGGCGGAGAAGCTGAGAAAAGTGGTAATGGCCTGAGGATATTCGCTCGCTACTTGCATGATACTGGTCGCGTTTCGAACTCGCCCTTCACGGTCCACACGCCGGGGGGGAAGGTGAAATGCGAAGTCGCTTCAAATGGCTTGATTACTGTGGAAATGGGCCAGGTTTCATTTTCGAGCCGAGACATTCCTGTAAAGGGTTCGGAGCGGGAGGTCATTAATGAGACCATTGTTGTTGGCGACAAGGAATACACATACTGTGCGGCTACCATAGGGAACCCACATTGCGTCCTTCCCCTGCCTGAGATTAGCGCGGAACTGGTGAAGCGCGTCGGGCCGGTACTGGAGCGTGAGCCCCGCTTTCCCAATCGCACCAATGTGCAACTGTTAAAGGTTCTGGACAGGCGAAACATCCAGATCGAGATCTGGGAACGCGGCGCAGGTTATACCTTGGCCTCGGGTAGTAGTTCCAGTGCGGCAGGGGCTGTCGCGCGGAAGCTGGGGCTCGTTGACGAGGCTATCACTGTGCATATGCCCGGCGGCAAACTTTCCTTGAGGTTCTCCGATGACTTCTCCGTTACAATGACCGGCCCAGCGACCAGAGTTGGACAAATGACCTTCGATCTTGCGGCTCTTGATGATGCGCCGGCAAATCTGGAAGGGTAGGGCGCCCTAGATTTGTTCCAGAGTCGTCCAATCATTAAGCGTATAGCTGAAGAACCAGCGAGGCGCGGTTGCGCCGGACCAGGTCATCCATCCACCGGCGCCGCAATAGATTGTGGGCCAGCTTGAGGGGTGTACCCACAGCCATTGGTTGCTATCAAAGTCAAAGGCCCAGAATGCTTCCCCGTCGTCGCTGACATACCACCAGCCGTGGGCGTCGGTCCTCAGGAACGGTTGGCCTTGGTTTGAAGCTACTTCGATTTCACCGATCCAGCTGGTTTCGTATATCAAGCCTACCCATCCGTTGCCTGCGGGCTCCGCTTGGTTGCCCAGGAGCTCTTGTGCCCATCCTATCTGAATTACAGAGTGAGTGATCGTGTCATCGCCGGATCTTATTTCAATTGTAGCCTCTCGTGCATCCGCCTCAACGTTCGGGGCGAGTTCGAAGTCCACCAGGAGGTAGCCTTTGTCGCTCCTGGCGTTTGATACGAGCCACGCAGCGTCACTATGGGCTGTCCACGGTCGATCCCCGTCGGACTTGAATGCGGCAGTAAAGACACCGCCTTCACGGGGGGCCGGTCCAAACTCGGCTGTTATGGTCGTTGACTCAGAAGCAATTGTTTCGAGAGGGTTTCGGGACACTCCCTGAAGGTTCCACCTAAGGAACACGTTGCCACTGGCGGGAGTTGCGGCCAGCGTCACCGTCTCCCCCGGCGAATAGCTCCCAGATCCGTGAACCTCTCCGTCCCCCGATGTTTGTCCTTGAATGTTTACGGAGTTGCCAGACCGACTGATCACGCCCAGCGCGTCTATATCAAGTGAGGGTCGTCCGGTAATGCCACATTGAGCGACCACAATGAGACTCGTGACGGATAGTCCAGAAGGCGACTCGAAGCTGTAAAAGCCTCTATGGAGGCCTGCGGGGGCCTCTGGATCAAACTCGTAGTCCACGCTGGAACCGCCGTCTGAAAGCAAGGCCGTAAGACGTAGGAGAGGTGCGCTTTCCTCGATGACTGTGCCCATACCGGTCATGTCCAGAAGTAAGGATAATCCAACCGCGCTGATCTCGTCTCCGGGATCGAACACAAATTCATAAGTCGTCGCGCCACTAAGGGTGGATCCGTCTGCTGCAACTGCATTAGAGGTGGTGTGCAACGGGTATCGCAATTCACCGTCCCAACGAACCGCCGCTCTATGGTCGAGATTTGCATGACCGTACTCGTCGACTGTCTCGAGCGCGGTGCGCGAACCGTTTCTTATGCTCAATGTTCGGCCACCTACCAATGTAAGCTGAAGATCCAGTGCCTCTCCAGAAGGTGGCGCGGCCTGATTTGAATCGACAGTGTGGCTGAGAGGTGCGCCAAATATCGGATCGTCAAAGCCCGTGGCGCCTCCCGTCCCATCCTTGTAGGCGGATGCAAGTAAAATGTTGAACGCCTCCACACCTGGGTCGTTCTCGGCGTTAAGGATATACTCATCAGCCTCAAATGACACTTCCCGATGGATCAGCCCAAAGACTGCTTCAATGGAGGTGTCTCCATTGATCGCCAGGTTCACTACGGAGTCGTAGTAAACTTGAATCCGTCCGTTCCTGGTAATGTTCAGGTAGCGTAAGACGTGATTCGGGGCTGCAATGGCTTCCACACGCACGGTTTCATTTCCAGCATATAACTCCGATGCATGATCAATTGTTACCGAACCATTCTCGGTAGGAAAATCAGTGCCTTCGGTCGTCACCGATTGCCCGTTGATCACAAGATGTCCAGGTGTCGATGCCGACGGGACCACATCAGTGAATAGCGAACCAGTTTCAATGGTATCAATCCGGATCGCGCCACGCAGGACAGAGATCGCTAGATCTTGTGCTGCGGGGGCATTCGCAGTTTCGGCTATCGCAAAGGGCGAATTTTCCTGAACCTCAGATGGGTTGAACCAAATTGAAGTTGAACCATCCGGGACAGATCCAATCACCAGCTGAACCGGACTTGCAGTCGAGAGAGCTTGGGGAAGGGCAACCTCGATGTCATTGATAAATGCAGATGCTGTTGCAAAATCCAGGACAAGTGTGAAGTCGGTGTTTAGGGTGATCTCGAACACAGCTTCTGCCTGAGTAGCCTGCATTATTACTGAAACAAAGCTCGAGCTATCAAGCGAGGTCTCGAACGCTGCTGGTTCAGATAGGTGGGCAGAGAGCTCCAGCGATCGTGATCCTCCCTCTTTGAAACCACCAAACGGGCCTATGTAATCCAGTCCGGGTTTCACCGTGGAGACTGCACCAGAGAGTCCCCATTCGTGAGAGGGATCAAGAGGACCAAGCTCAAGCGACTCAAAATCAATCTGACTTGCCCAAATCCCGGAGCAACCCAACGTTGAAGCCGATATTGAGCATAGAGCAAAGAGGGAACGTGCAACCATTGTCTACCTTTCTTCAGGCGCAGAGAGCGCGAGGTTTACTGTTTTAAAGAGGCAATGGAGCTTTCGTTGCATAGGCCATGCCAACCATTGCGATGGGCGTTCCATCTCCATGGTCTCTGAATAAGGTGTGAACTTTGCCGACTGACTCTCGCGCGTTTCGTGCAATTAGCACTCGAAAAGGGTCATCCTTGACGGACTCGGCGTGACGGCCGGATTACTTGAGTCTTCTCGGTTGAAAAAGATAAGGCGGGCGACCACTCGGATCGCCCGCCATCTCTACTCACTACTCCTTATTTAACCCATGTTCCTACCCCTAGGAACAGTTACATTGAAAAGCAGTTCGGCCAAAGGTTCCAGAAAATGTTTTTATTTCATACATTAACCATCGGCGCTCAAAAGTATCAGTAATACTGATTAAGCGATTGATAATCGGTGCCTTAGGGTTGGTTCCATGGGACAAATACACCGCTGTCTTTAAAGACAGACTGATTGAGGTCAAAAGCACAGCTTCTCAAAAATTGCGCATTGTTGCAGATGAGTGGGCTTACCCTCAGCAAGACTCCTGTTTTCATTGAAATTTCTTGGCAATCTACCTGGGGCGATCATTGATGGAGCCTACTTGATACTAGGCTCAAAACAGGTTCATTTTCCTATTATGGGTGAGCAAGATGGGGGGCGGGACCTCAAGAAAACAAACCGCTGGGTAAAGGCATCAATAATCGCTGGTACATTGTTCGTCGTCTACTTGCTTGTGGGCTTTTTTCTGGCGCCGTGGATACTTCATACGCAGCTGGAGAAGCAGCTTAAGGAGAAGACTGGGCGGGAGGTCACGGTAGAATCAGTCCGAATGAATCCGCTCACGCTGTCTGCGACAATCAATGGGTTCCGGCTGTTTGCAGAAGGGGCTGCCAGCAGCGCCGATTCTACAAATGGAGAAAGCCAGCAGGATTTGCTTCAGTTTCGGAGTCTCCATGTAGATGTTTCGTCATCTTCGATCTGGCGGTTTGCGCCTGTCATTGAGACGGTTCGACTCGATGGTCCGTACCTGAATGTAGCCCGGCGGGCTGATGGAACCTTGAGCTTCGATGACATCCTTGAGCATTTGGCTGAACAGGAGCCTGATGAACCGACCGAAGAACTCCCAAGATTTCTGGTGCATCATTTTGAACTGTCGGACGGTTATGTCCGGGTTGTTGACGAAGCGGTGGAGCCAGCAGTGGTGCTTGAGTCTACAACGATTAACTTCGTTCTTCGTGAGCTTGGGACGCTAAAGCGAGATGGGAGTGAGGCTGCCTTGAAGGCTGAGCTCGCGGATGGCGCATATATTGGCTGGTCAGGCACAGTCGAACTCGAGCCATTCACCAGCACAGGAACAATAGAAGTTTCGCGACTAAAGATCGGTTCATTCCAGGCGTATGCAGCGCCCTACTATAACGTTGGTATCGAGGGCAGCGAGTTGAGCATCACTCTCCCCTATGCACTCAATTCAGATGCAGAGGAGTTGCTGTCGGTAGAGGGAGCTGAAGTGCGACTACGTAATCTCACAGCAGTTGTGCCTGAAACAAGTGAGCCGTTCTTTTTCCTTGATGATTTGCACATCTCTGGAATCAGCGCCTTCCTCACAGCCCGTAGCGCCAGAATCGAGTATATTGGCTTCAAAGATGGCGTGCTCCAGGTGGAGCGCACTCCAGATGGGCAAATCTCATTGCTGAAGCCCCTTGGGGAAATCCCAACCGAAACTGACGCCGATTCTGTAGCCGGAGACGCAGAACAACCGACGTTCAATTTTTCACTGGGATCAATTATTGGAGAGAATTTTCAGGTTAACTACCGTGACCACACGTTCTCACCAGCACTTTCTTACCCGTTTAAGCTGATCCGCTTCTCGACGGGAGAGATCACCAGTGATTTCAGCCAGCCATTTACGATCCGCATGGAGGGTGCTTTTGATGGAGACGGTTCATTGGTTCTGGACGGCGAGGTCCGGCTGGATCCATTGGTGGGCAAGCTGGACATACAGCTGTCGGAACTTCCATTGGCGCCACTGTCCTCAGTCGCAGCCACTTTCACAAACGTTCAGGCCTTGGTTGGGACCATTGGTGCGGAAGGAACCGCTGCTGTTCGGATCTCGGAATCAGGGGAGCTGGTTGCGACCTACTTGGGTGGCTTTCGGGCCGACAGTCTGGCGCTGGCGGAAGATATCTCGGCTAAGCCAATCGTTCAGGTTTCATCCGTCACTTTGGAAGGGGTTGAGGCAACATCTCAGCCGCTCGGCGCCAATGTGGCTGCCTTCAATATAGCGGCGCCGCAAGCAACCATTGTAAGACTGGAGAATGGAGAGATAAACTTGATTAAACTCCTCCAGAAGGATGGAGACAATGATGCACTGGCGGCCGTTCCCGACCAGCAGGAAACGGATGCTCCTGAAGAGTCTTCCGAGCTTCCCATAGATCTGAAGATCGAAATGATTCAGGTGCGTGGAGGAGATTTTCGCATCGAGGATGTCTCCGTAAATCCTCGGATGTCTCAGCGTGTGCACAACGTGAACGCCACCGTTGAGAACTTCGCGTTAAGCGGAGGACAACCTGTTCGTGCAGAGCTTGAGGCTACCCTCGCCGATGGAGCGCAAATGCGTGCTCAGGGCAGCTGGTTAGCGGGCGACTTCGAATCTCGAACAGTATTATCAGCGAGCCTTCAATCAATGGGTCTTCCTCCTTTTTCCCCATACTCGGCGACGTTTATAGGGCGGGGTTTGTCCTCAGGAGCATTGAGTTTTGACGTAAGCTATCAGGTGGATCAGTCCCGATTGAATGGTGATCAGACTGTTCGTATTGCGAACCTGAGTTTCGGCCCACGGATCGAGGGCGCTAGTGGAACAAATCTACCGATAGATTTGGCCGTTTCTCTGATGAAGGACCGAAACGGAGTGATCTCGCTGGATGTCCCAATTTCAGGAGATATTAATAACCCCGAGTTTAGCTTTGCGAAGGTCATTCAGAGTGCGATTGGCAATATCATCACAAAGGCGGTGACGGCGCCTTTCTCCATGATTGGATCGCTTTTTGGTGGAGGTGGCCAAGGTGACGCTCCACAAGGAAAAGAACTTTCCTATATTGCCTTCATTGCCGGAGACGCTTCTGTCCCTGATTCACAGCTTACTAAAATTGAAACGCTTGCAAGAGCCCTTTACGAACGACCGCAGCTGAGTCTTGTGATATTGGCGAACCGTGCCTCGCAGGAAGATTACGATGTATTGCTAAGACAACAGCTTCGGGCTGAACTTGGGCAACTTGTCATATCAAGTGAATCGCAACTGGATCTTTCAAATCCGGCGGACTATCAGAAGGCTGTAGCGGTTGCATACGATCTTCAGCAGGGCGCCGCACAAGTGGGCGTCCCCAGTCTATCAGAACCGAACGTAAGACCACTTGAGGTTTCCCCGGATCCCGGGAAATCTGCAGTTACTGAGTCGCAACTGTCTCCGGTTAGCCGGCACTTCAGGAGAGGTCGGCGTGCTGCTCTTGGTTCCTATGCGTCCTCGTCAACGTCGCCGTCGGTTGAATCAAACGCTGTTTCAGTGGAACCGATAGCGGCAACTACGTCCGATGATGGAACGATTGCCTTACCGCCAACTTTCGAAGAGATGGAAGCTGCGTTGCTCTCGCAGATCACTGTCCCTGACCAAGTGTTGACAGATCTGCAGATGGCGCGTGTTGCGGCGGTGCGAGATATACTTTTGGCGACCCAACCGGTCGAGCCAACTCGAGTTCAGATTACCGACGCTCCTGCTGTTCAAGCAAAGGAGGAAACCCCGGTGGGAGCGGTTGTCTTCGAGATCACGGTGGCGAATTAGGCAGCCGGTATTAGCGATCCGTGCGGTGCTTGAGGATCGCAGCTTCCATTCTCCGCAATCCTTCTTCAAGCATGGGACGCGGACAACCGAAGTTCATGCGCAACATCCCCGGTTCTCCAAAATCGCGACCGTTGGACAACCCGACTCCGGCATTTTCGAAAAACTCATGAGGATTCTCAAGCTGTAGCTGAGTTGGATCGATCCACGCGAGGTATGTAGCCTCAAGGGGATACATTTTCAGCTCAGGCATGCGTTCTTTCAGGAACTGCGATAGGTAATCCCTGTTGCCCCGGAGATAACGGATCAGCTCCTGTCTCCATTGCTCACCGTGACGATAGGCAGCTCCTGCTGCTTCGTAGCCGAACACATTGACCTCAGTAAGCATGCCGCGCATTGCCTTCTGAAATCTCACCCGTAGGCGTGGATTTGGAATTGCGGCAAAGGCGCAGGCTAATCCCGGCGTGTTATAGGTCTTGCTCGGCGCCATCAGGAGAATGGACCGTTCTGCCACGGTTGGGCCTAGGGAAAGGATGCTGGTATGCTTGACCTTCTCCTCGAGCACGAGGTCGCAGTGAATCTCGTCCGAGCAAATTACTAGATCGTGTTTCCCGCAGAAAGTAGTCAGACGCTCCAGTTCATCACGGCTGAAAACCCGCCCGACGGGATTATGAGGATTGCAAAGGTTGAACAGCCGGGTCTCCAGTGTCACTTTTGCTTCCATCTGCTCCCAGTCAAAGGTGTATCGGTCCTCGCCGCGGAGGAGTCGAACTTCCACCAGCTTGCGATGTTGGTTGATCGGCGCTGTCAGAAACGGAGGGTATACGGGGCTGCAAGCCATCACTGCTTCTCCCCGTCGGGCAAAGGCGCGGCATGCAGTGTTCAGAGCGGGAACCAGCCCCGGAAGCCATACCAGCCACTCCTTTTCAGCTTGTACGCCATGGGTGTCCCGCAAGTAATCCAACGTGGCCTCCACGACCTCTTCGCGCGGCAACGTGTAGCCGAAGACGCCGTGCTCAAGTCGGCGCTGCAGCGCCTCCTGGATCTGGGGCGCCACTGGAAAGTCCATGTCCGCCACCCAAAACGGCAATATGTCGCGATCCTTATATCGATCCCACTTGAGGCTGGCCGTGCCCCTGCGATCAACTGCCACATCAAATGTCTTCATAGGCGGAAAGGGATGAAATTCACACCAGCTGAGGGCTGTGTCAAAATCTTCCCATCCACTGGCGTGTTACTTTTCGCCGAACCTGAAATAGATGGCGCCTTTGAAGACCTGTCCACGACGTCTGGTCAGATTTCCTTCACCCATCGGGCCCTGTTGTTCTGCTGCTGAGAACTTTGTTCCAATAGGCGCAAAGCCATGCAAGAAGGATAAATCGCCCTCTGGGAACTTCACAGAAGTTCTGCCGGCGTCCGATGCCTCGGAGGGGGTAAAAACCCGGAACGTGATATCCGGTGAAGCTATGATAATCTCAAGGGGCAGTGTTTCGCTCTCCAGACGTGCAAGGTAAACATCCTCATGGAAGCCTTTGAACTCAGGGTAATCCCAGCTCTGACCGGTGATGGTGTCGTTGTAATCCTTCCGCCAAAGGCCGAACTCCATGCCTTTGCGACGGTTCTTCCAAATCCTGTACGGACCCTTGCCCAGCCAAGTCATGCCAGAAACCAAGGATTCATCGTAGTCGAAGCTCACTCCCATGTAGCTGAGCGCTCCATCATTAGAGTTGTATTCGTACTCGTAATCGAGCTGGAGCCACCCTGATTCAAGCAGCTGCCATCGCACCAACCGCAGTGGCCCTTCATAACGGGCAACAATAGCACCATCCTCAACTGCTATGTCGGTCAACGCTGCTTCCCCATGTAGAATAATGGGTCCATTGCGGAGCGGGGTCTCCACTGAACCTCGTCTGATTGCTCGTAACCTGCCCGAGTTTCGGTCTATGACGACTTCGACATCGTCTGTCCTCAGCACAATCTGCTGTTCAACGTTTTCTATTTTCTTTGAGGTGGGGCTAGCGCGGAGGTCAGCCACCTTGGCTGCAATCGCTTCAGGAGTGCTGAGCGTCCAGCGCCAGGTATAGATCTCATCTCCTTCCGGACCATATGCTCCAAGCTCAAGGACATCCCGCTCTGACCATTTTTCAGGAAGCGGAATTAATATCTCTCCCAGTCTTCCAGGTTCAACATCTGGTCCTGAAAAAGTCCCTGCCTCGTGAACGATCTCTTGTAGAGACGAAATAGCCTGGCCGCGAAACTCGATGAGCCTCCATTCAAAGTGGATCTCATGCAGGTTGGTAAAATTGTAGCGGTTTTCGATACTCAGCCGCCCGTCAAATGTTGGGGGCAGCGTATCCACCTCCGTGCGTGGAAGGTAGATGGGCGCCCAAATCTCCTTCAACGCGAAAAAGCTGCCTTCCTTCTCCCTGAAAGGACCCAGCAAACCATCAGGCGCCTGATTGCCAGCAACATCGATTCGACCTCCCAAGTCATCCCTTACCACGCCTTCATCCACGAATGCCCATACGAACCCTCCTGATCCGAGCGGGTGTGCCAGCATTCTTCTCCACCAGTCCTCCATTCCTGCTCCACCGCCTCCATCGTAAAGTGCGTGCAGAAACTCCGTTGGAAGTATCAGGTCTTCGCCATCAAACAGAACCCCCGTTCCGCTGTTGTAGCGCTCATAATGACTGGTATCTATACCACCAAAGTTGTCCCATGGATGAATGACTGTTCGTTTTTGAGGGTCGTAGATGCCAAAGTGATCATCCAGCTCATTGTTCCATCCCCCTTCATTGCCATTCGCCCACAGAATAATCGAAGGGTGATTCACATCGCGGCTAATCATCTCTTTTATGAGCCTTGCTCCGGGCTCTGTATCATATTGCTTCTGCCATCCAGCCAGTTCATTGATGACATAAAGGCCGAGTCGATCACACGCATCCAGAAAATGTGAGTCGGGAGGGTAGTGGCTCATCCGCACGGCGTTCATGTTCATTTCCTTCATTAACCGGATGTCGGACTCGCTGAGGCTGGCGCTGGTTGTCCGTCCCGATGTCGGCCAGAACGAATGCCGATTCACTCCCTTGAGGATAATTCTTTGGCCATTCACGTAGATGCCGTCTCGGGGCCGCACTTCAATGGTGCGGAATCCAATGGTTTCCCTATGGATGTGAACTGGATCTTCGTTCTGAACCAACGCAACTTCCAAGGTATACAGGTGGGGTTGTTCTGCGGACCATGACTCAACGTCACGTGCATGACCAGCGAGTCGAACGTGCTCCTGTCCCGATTTGACGCGCGCGCTTTCCGATTTGCATGTCTCTGCGCCATCAAGTGTGAAAATCGTGGCGATGACTTCCGAATCTCTGGTGACGCCATCAAGATACACGTCCACTGAGAATTTCCCGTCGTGCCGGGCGTCTACTGCGATCCTGTCGATGTGTTCCTGTGGCCGAGCCTCTAGCCATACAGGGCGGTAAATGCCGCCAAAAACCCAATAATCACCATGCCTCTCCGCCCGATTTATAGATTCATCGTCAGAAAATTTTTGCACGGTCACTTCAATCAGGTTTTCCCTGCCGTACATCAGCAGGTCGGTAATCTCATAAGAGAACTGGTAAAAGCCTCCCTGATGCTTTGGCCCGGCTTGTATTCCGTTAATGCGGACGTCTGTGTCCGTCATTGCGCCGCCAAATACAATATCCACCCGCTGGCCCTCCCAATCGGGAGGAACGTGAAAATGGCGCCGGTATTCGCCAAGTGAATCGGGTGCGAGAAACTCACCGTAGTAATCTCGGCGATAGTTATAGGTTCCGAACCCATGAAATTCCCAGTTCGACGGAACAGGTATGCTCGTCCACTCATTCGCCCGTCGGCCACCATTGACTCGGAATTCCCATTCCACTGTGTCGTTATTCCCGCTGCCGGAGAGTCGTAGTGTCTGCGTATCGCTCCCGGGAAGGGAAATGCCGAATGATGCGATTAAACAGAGAGCAAGTGTAGGAAATCGAGACATGCATGAGATACGACCGAACTTGGACGCTACGGGCAACCTATAACCGCCTTTCAGGCGCTTCCCGGGCCAATCGAGTCAGGTTCTGAAACTGTGTAATGTTCCCCCCGGCGTTAGAATAGTGAGCGGCGTTGATAGCGGCTGCTTGACTACCTCGTCAGCAAGTCGGCATAAACACGCACCCTTCTAGTACATTTGTCCCCCATCACATGAAATATCTGTTGTTCCCCCTTACGCTCGCCTTTGCGACTCCTGCACTCGCCCAAACCGACGAAACTTGGTCCGGTTATCCCGTCGATGAAAACGGATGGACGGATGCATCGGATTGGCTTGGCTGGCTATTCGCCGGATTTGAACCATGGATCTACAGCCAGAATCTTGATGCCTGGCTCTACATGGAAGAACCTTCGCCCGAGGACGTCGGCGCCTGGAGCTGGCATCCCCGGGGACAAGTAGAGGAGGTGGACCCCTCGCTTCTGCTCCACATCACCTTTGACGATGGCGCCGCTGTTGACGTTACAGGCAAACAGAGCGGCATTACAGCACTTGGACCTGTCCCCGGAGAAGGTGAACATGCAGGTTCATTCCTTTTCAATGACCCGAGCGATGTCGTCAGAATTCCCGACTTCGATTATGGTCCGTATTTCACGGTGTCGTTTTGGTTTAATTCCGACGACAACACCAATGCGAATTATCGTTACATGTTCAGTCATGGAGCCGTGCACGTAAACCATAGCGTCAACGCCTACTTTATTGCCGATCATAACATGAACGAGGGGGACGGCTTCGGAAGGATCAAGACCACTATTGTCGATATGAATGACGATGGCTATCCTATGATCTTCACTCAGCGCGGGCTTTCCGACGCACAATGGCACCTTTACACTGTAACAGTGCACAATAACGGGATGACGGTGTACATTGATGGAGTAGAAGCAATTGCCTCTACGGAGCAGGGAGGCGACTACATCAATCCAAATGACGAAATCACCCTCGGCAGACGCTCTGACGCCAGCTTGGAGCGCAGTTTTACCGGTTACCTGGACGACGTTCGCATTTACAATCGCCCCCTCTCAGCCTCAGAAATCGCAGACCTGTTCCAGAAGGGGCGTTGAGCGACGATTGGGGTTCCTCTCGGGCGCCTACCTGTCATGCGCCAGGAATTCGCTTAAATGCCCGAATTCAGTAGTCGAGCTTTGAAAAGGGACTTCGAAGATCCCGGTCGCGAGTATGCGCCGATGCCGTTGTGGGTCTGGAACGGCGCGGTGACTCGTCAGCGAATAACGGAGGTGCTTGAGCAATTTCGGGCGCGTGGAATCGGAGGCAGTTTCATTCACCCGAGGCCAAGTCTAGTCACAGAGTATCTATCAGAGGAGTGGTTCGAACTCTGGAGTTTTGCTCTTGAGGAGGCCGAGCGATTAGGGCTCGAGTGCCACATTTACGACGAGAACTCCTATCCAAGTGGCTTTGCAGGTGGGCATGTGCCAGCCTTGGACCCCAGCACACAGGTCGAGAACCTAATTCTTCAGAAGGGCGAGGAGGGCGGGTCAAAGATTATACGCCTTCAGACTGCGCCAGATGCCTGGACCGCTGGATTTGCCTACGTCGATCTCGCTCGCAAGCGAAGCACTCAACTGTTTATCGAGCTCACTCACGCCCAATACGGGAAGCACGTTGGCCACGCTTTTGGTAGATCGATTCGCTATGTCTTTACAGACGAGCCCACGTTGAAATGCCATGACGGCTTCAATGTCTCACGCGATCTGTTCAACTGCTTTCATAAGGATCATGGCTACGACCTGGAGCCGATTGTAGATCAGTTGATGGACTGCGATGTTCTGGGCCGGAGCATCCGTTTCGACTACTTCCGCACATTGCAGCGGATGTTTACACAAGCATTCCTGAGACCTCTACACGACTGGTGCAGCAACAACGGCCTAGGCTTCGCTGGACATTTCGATGAACACAATTGGCCGTATCCAGCGTCATGCCCTAACAGCATGGCGTCGCAGCGGTGGATGCAGTGTCCGGGCATCGATCTGCTCGGTTTTCAGTTTTTCCCGGACAAGTTCAAGGACCTTTCTGAGCCGCACCGGAACCTCTATCTGATGACAGTGAAGGAGGTAACCAGCGTAGGATTTCAACTGGGACGTGAGCGGATCCTATGTGAGACCACCGGTGGCGGTGGCTACGACATGGGGCTTTCAGAGTTTAAGGCCATCGATGATTACGTGCTCACATACGGCGTCAGCTTGATCAACCCGCACTTGAGTCACCAGACATTGGCCGGCGCTAGAAAATTCGATTGGCCGCATACCTACAGCGACCATTCGCCATGGTGGGACGCGTACGAAGAGCTGGCGCGTTATGAGACTCGCTTCGCATGGGCTACTGCAAATGCACGCAGGCGACACCGGGTGCTTGTGCTTCAGCCCACGCTTACTGGCTGGCTCTACTATCTGCCCGAAAGCTTTCGATCCGCGGACAAGAAGGATCAAATGACCGCAAGGTTGGAGCAACTTCGGGAGTCCCAGCCGCAGCTCATCGGTCGGTTACGGGATTACCAGGTGGATTTTGATTTGGGCGACGAACTCATACTGGAGGAAATGGGCGAGGTCACTGAAAAGCAGTTGCAGGTAGGCCGTTGCTTTTACGATCTTGTGGTGATCCCACCAAATATGGAGGTAATGCTTGGCGCCACCGCGGAGCTATTGAGACGTTTTCTGGCTGCTGGTGGACAGTTGCTTGCACTGGAGGAGCCTCCTGCATTGGTCGACGGAAGACCAGACGATAGGGCAGTCAAACTAGCGCAGCGCTACAGCGGGAGCTGGAGGATGATGGAGTCTGTGGAAGCTTTGTGTCTCGAGGTTCGATCCTTGCTTCCCCCAGCCATTACACAGGCAGACGGCTCTCCACTTCCTTCCGGGATTAATCACGACTTCGGGACCGCGCCGGATGGGAGCCGTTTGCACTTCCTCAGCAATGAGACTCGGTTGCCGATCTCGTTGAGTCTAAGCTTCCCGGGAAGCAGGGTAGAAAGATGGGATGCTGAGTCGGGTGAGGTTACTGTGCTTGAGTGCGAGGAGGATCGGGATTGCGACGCATCTCTCACCATTGAGGGATGGGGAAGCCTCATCCTGAGGGAGATAAGCTCTGGCTCCACAATTGGTGAACAAGGGGCGGCTAAGACGTCTTTGGATCTCTGCTCTGCCTCCTTGGACCTGGCAGCCATTGTGCGAAAAGAGCCAAACGTTTTGCCCCTGTGGTACTGCGATTTGGAGACGGGGGGACGTTGCTTTAGTAGATTGCATGTCACCACCGCATCAGATCAGGTTTGGCGAGCGCATGGCTTTGAGAGAAGTCCTTGGGAGTGGGCGGTTCAGTTCCGTAGAAACCTCGTAGATCAGCGCTTTGAAGAGGGCAGCGGTTATAAGCAGGTGTTTTACTTCAAAATAAACCCCGGCGTCGACCTGAGTTCCATTTCAGTGGCGGTGGAAAGAGCCTGGCTCTACAACGTTTCCGTAAACGGACAGACGATTGATGCGCGGGCGGGAGAACGGTGGTTTGATGAGAATTTTCGCCGGTTAGATATTTCGAACGCTCTGTTGATCGGGGATAATCGCCTTGAACTAGAGTGTTGCCCAATGCACCCATTGGCAGAGGTCGCTCCCGCCTATCTCATTGGCGACTTCTCTCTGATCACCTCAAGCGATGGATTCGATATTGGCTCTTCGCAGCCGCTGAGGATGGGGAAATGGCTGGACTTGGGACATCAGTTCTATCCGGGTGGGATTAGCTATACATTTTCGTTCGACCTTATTGAGGAAGCCAAAGGGATACAGGTCACGCTGCCTGACTTTATCGGTAACTCAGCTGCTTCTGTAGCCATCAACGGAGAGACTTTCGGTTGGATATGGAAGTCGCCACACGAGCTTACCATTCGCCGGCCATTTAGACGCGGCCAGCATAGCCTGGAGATCGAGATAAAAGGAAATCTGCGGAACATGCTTGGCCCGCACTTTGCGCATTCGCTTCCAGTTGTCTGGTCATGGCGCAACCATCCCAAGGGACCAGCACCCGGCGACGCCTATTCATTTACCCCTACCGGCCTCACTCGGCCGCCAATTCTTTCATATTTTACTCAGGCTGCTCAAACTTGAGGGTGGCAGCCCAAATTGTGGCGGGAGATATTTACAGCAGGATTAGCCGCTTCAGGACGCATTAGGACGCCCGGAACGCAGCATTTCCTCGAGACATTTTGAAACAGAATTGCGCATGAAGTGTATCAACCCCAAAACCACGCCAAACCCGCTTAGTTAGCGGAATCCGTTTGAATAGTGGCGGTGAGGGAGGGATTGCTTTGCCATCTCCGCTCGCAGGCTCGCTACGTCGAACCCGGATTCTCATCCCTCCTGCACACTTGCTGTGCAAGTGGCGGTGAGGGAGGGATTCGAACCCCCGGAACCCTTGCGGGCTCACCTGATTTCGAGTCAGGCACAATCGGCCTCTCTGTCACCTCACCGGAAAAGGGACGATAGGTATGGATTAGTTCGGACGGGGTCAAGAACAGGCTGGCGCAGAACTCGGAAAAACTATTATCCGGCGTCAGTTGCCTGGCTTATGCAGACTTAGGCCTGAAGAAGCTGCGTAGACGTGAGGTTACGGAAAGCATTGTCGAGGGTCGTATGCCGAGTCTGGTTCGCTTTCCGCTGTTAGCGCCATGCTGGCTTAGGAGCTCAAAAACTTCTCTCTGGCCGAAAAGGGCCGCAAAGTCGAGTGGGGTCTGCCCGCCATCACAGGGCGTTGCGGCGTTTGCGCCGCCTTCAAGTAGTGCGCGAGCAACTGCCACCTCGCCTTTGAACGCTACTCCAGCCAGCGGCGTCTGCCCACGATTATTCTTTCGTTCAGGATCAGCTCCAAGCGATATGAGCATTCTCACCGTATCTTCATGTCCGTGATATGCAGCGAGCATCAGCAGTGTATTGCCTTTCTCGTCCTGGAGATTGGGGGGCAGTCCCGCCTCTACCATGGAGCGAAGCGGTTCTGATTCACCGCCGCGCGCAAAGTCCAAGGCCATGAGCTGAAGCTCTGCGTATCGATTCTCTTCTTCTGCTGTTAGTGAGTGCATCGCTGCTTAAACAGGAAATTTACCGGGGTTACGAGGGTCCCGTAACCCCGGTTGGCAAGAACTACGACAGCTAGACGCCGAGTGGTTGCTCGGAGGCGCGCTCAATGCCCAAGGCCCGACATACGCCCTCGGCATATGCGGGGTCTGCCTTGTGGAAATGCTCGATTTGACGGTCAACAATGTGACGCGGCACCCCGTCCATTGCTTCGGCGATGTTCTTGAACAGTCGCTCCTTCTGATCATCTGTCATCAACCGGAATAGATTGCCGGGCTGCGTGTAATCGTCATTCCCTTCGCGGTGATTGTAACGGTCAGCGTCGCCGGAAATCTTCAACGGTGGCTCGGAATAGCGATCATCCTGGGTTGGTCCGCCAAAGCTATTCGGCTCATAGTAAGCATCGCCGTAGCTTGGGATGTCGAACCGCATTGCACCATCCATGTGGTAGTGGTGGACAGGGCTGCGAGGACGATTGACAGGTAGCATCTCGTAATGGGCGCCAATGCGGTAACGATGTGCGTCAGCGTAGGAAAAGATGCGGGCCTGCAACATCTTGTCGGGAGAGAAGCCGATTCCCGGCACAATGTTTGACGGGCTGAAGGCGGCCTGCTCCACCTCCGCGTGATAGTTCTCCGGATTGCGGTTTAGCTCCAGAATGCCCACATCGTGAAGCGGGTAGTCAGCGTGTGGCCAGACCTTGGTCAAATCGAACGGGTTGATGTGGTAAGTTTCTGCTTCCTCCTCGGGCATGATCTGCACCTGCATGCGCCAACGGGGATACTCGCCATTTTCGATGGCTTCGTAGAGGTCGCGTTGAGAGCTTTCACGGTCCTTTGCAATGACCGAAGCCGCTTCCTCATTGGTCATGTAATCAATGCCCTGAAGCGTCTTGAAGTGAAACTTTACCCAGAAGCGCTCGTTCTTTGCGTTGATGAAGCTGTATGTGTGGCTTCCGTATCCGTTCACATGGCGGTAGCTGCGCGGCAGGCCACGGTCAGACATCAGGATTGTCACCTGGTGCAAGCTCTCCGGGGAAAGCGACCAGAAGTCCCACATGGCTGTTGCGCTACGCATGTTGGTGCGTGGGTGGCGCTTCTGCGTGTGAATGAAGTCAGGGAACTTCAACGGGTCGCGCACGAAGAAGACAGGGGTGTTGTTGCCTACCAAGTCCCAGTTGCCCTCTTCAGTATAAAACTTCAGTGAGAATCCACGAACATCACGTTCGGCATCGGCGGCCCCTCGTTCGCCCGCCACCGTCGAGAAACGCAGGATAAGATCCGTCTTCTTGCCCACTTGGGAAAAGATCCGAGCCTTCGTATACTTGGTTATATCATGGGTGATGGTCAGAGTTCCGTACGCTGCCGAGCCTTTCGCATGAACTGCCCGCTCCGGGATCCGTTCACGATTCTGGTGCGCCAGCTTTTCCAAAAGCTGATAGTCCTGCAAAAGCAATGGGCCGCGCGGGCCGGCGCTGAGCGAATTCTGATTGTCTGCGATGGGATTTCCCCCGCTCGTCGTCATGGTTCGACGCTGTCCGTTTTCGTAACTCATCTCTAAGGGTGTAGGGTTGTTGCTACTGGATTTCTCTGGATGATACCGGTTGCACTTCAATAGGTGAAGGATCTAGTCTCTATACTTGCTATAGTTTTATCCTATGGAAGTTCACCAGCTACGGTATTTCATCGAAGTGGTCCGCACGGGCCGGTTTACTGCTGCTGCTGAGCACTGTCACGTTTCGCAGCCTTCGCTCAGTCAGCAAATTAGAAAGCTGGAGGAGGAATTGGGGGAGGCTCTATTCCTCCGAACCGCCTCTGGCGCCGTCTTGACAGACATGGGTCGAGACTTCCTGCCACGCGCTGAACGCGTCCTGGCGGAGCTGCGAATGGCTCAGGAAGATGCAGCTGCAAGAAGAGGGCTGATGGTTGGAGAGCTCAGGCTTGGCGCAATACCTACGGTTGCCCCCTATCTGCTCCCAAGATTGGCTAATGGCTTCTGTAGCAAATACAGTGAAGTGACTCTGGAGCTACTCGAGGATGTGACGGACGGACTGGAGCGTAGATTGCAGAATGGCCAGCTGGATATGGCCTTGATGAGCATATCACGGCTGGCAGACAGTTTCCGATCCCGGTTCCTCCTCAAGGACGAGCTCCTCGTTACAATGCCTGTTGGCCATGTGCTGACAGCGTTGACTCCACTTTCTTTGGGAGATCTGGAGCAGCAGCCTTTAGTGCTGATGCATGAGGCGCACTGCCTGAGTCAGCAGTCTTTATCATTGTGCAGGAATAGTGGGGTTGAGCCAACAATACGAATTCGAAGTTCACAGATGGAAACCGTGCATGCGCTGGTTGAGGCGGGCATGGGAATCTCCTTTACCCCGGCAATGGCATTGGGAACTTTACGCGATAGGCGTTTGCAGCATAGTCCGATCGCTCCTGAGCCCGTTTATAGAGACATCGGATTGGTTTGGCTCGCGAGCCGCGACTTGTCGAAGCTGATGAAAACTTTCATGGAATTTGCCTTCAGTTCCCTTGCAGAACCTCAGGCGGGTGAATCTGCAGCGTCCAGGTAGCGCTTGACAGTTCGCCGATCCAGTTGGAGCAATCGAGCCGCCTCGCTGTAATTGCCGGTCTCTGCGAAAGCATGCTTTACATACTGCTTGATTATCTCTTCTGCCGGAAGGATGGGTCCAGCGAATGCGTTTATGGCATTCGAATGGTTGTTTGAGTCCTTTGGCTCATAATTTCCATGAACCAGAATGTTTTTTACGGCCTGTTCCAGTTCGCGGAAGTTCCCGGGCCATTTATACCCGCCATGCCTTTGAGCCCACCCGACGACCTCCTCGCAGAGTCGAGCTCCTTCATCGGATCCTACAAGTCTATCGGATACGTGCCGGGCCAGCAGACCCAACTCTTCAGGATTTTGCGCAACAATCTCTGCCAGCGAAGGCGTTTGCACAATGTCAGAGCAGAGTCTGTAGTATAGGTCCTCGCGAAACCTTCCGTGTGCGATCTCCTCTTGAAGATTTCGATTGGTTGCGGCAATGACTTTGCCTTCAAATGATCGCTCTTCGGTGTCCCCGACTCGCTGAAATTTACGTTCCTGAAGAACGCGCAACAGTTTCACTTGTACTCCCATCGGAGTTTCACCAATCTCATCGAGAAATACAGCGCCATGCTCTCCGCAGATCTCGAAGTACCCTCGCCGGTCGTTGAACGCGCCGGTGAACGATCCCTTTCGGTGCCCGAACAGTTCGCTCTCGATCAATGTCTGTGAAAGCGCGGCCACGTTTACGGGCATGAAGAGTGACGAAAGTGATGCGAACGTTCCTGATTGACGGTCAAATGGCAGGTATTGTGAAAGCGCAATGGCTCTCGCCACGACTTCCTTGCCGCTACCGGAAGGACCGGTTACCAAAGTAGAGACTTCTCTCATCCTGCTATGGAGCGCACGGCGATATCTTCGCAGATCATGGGTGAATATGGACTCCCAGATTCTCGATCTTAGCCGGGTCGCTGGCTCAGAGGTCCCGACAAAAAACCGGAAGATGTTATGGAAGGCGCGTCTTAGCTGGTAGAAGAGAGCGAGCAGGTGTGCTTCTGTGTCGGAATTTGTATCATCTGACAGTTTGCCCAAGTCTTCCTCAATATCCCTGAGAATCGCTTTGAATCCCTGGAGTTTGGTTTGCTGAGATGGATTCTCCGCTGCCAGCGCGATCGTCCTGTCGAGGTTCTGTATGTGTTCGTGATAAACTGAGAAATAGGCGATGCTTCGATAGATGTCGCGTTCCTCTACACTTCCATTGCCGGCGATATATTCCGCTCGAGCCAGTTGGAGCAGGCTCTTCGCCAGTTCCTTGATTGCCCGAATGTTGGGATTGTTCTCTCCAAAGGAACGCGGATCGACGTTCCACTCCCGCTCCAATGAGACATAGTTGGAGCCAAGCACCTGGCTCTCCAGTCTGATCCGATCTGGAAGGAACGGGTTCACATACGTCAGTTCCGCCAGCAGTCTGGCTTGCTGGCGCCGCTCCCTAAACAAGGGTGCGGCTGTGGTTTCACGTTTCATATACCACCTTGTGGATGTACATCAAATGACAGGAGATGTATACAACAAATGTATATGAGATAGATGAGGATTGCTAGGAGTTGTTGGAATCTCGCTGGTTATCAATAAGTTAAGAATTGTTGGCACGCTGAGTGGTTACTGGTGGGTGAAACATCATTAATCGCTATGCAAAACTTCGCATCGAAATCACTCTACGTTTTGGTCCGCACGGTAATGACTCTGGGGCCTCTGTCCTTACTTCTGTTCATGTTGCTGTATTGGCCAACTATGGCCAAGGGCGCCGGAACCTTGGCGCCGGCCGGTGGATATCCGCCGATCCATATACAAGAACATCATGTTGATGTCGTGATCAATAACGGCTTTGCGGTTACCGAGGTTACGCAGACCTTTATTAATCCGTATGATGTGACGCTCAAAGCGACGTACGCTTTCCCTGCGCCAAGAGACGCCACGCTCGCGGATGTAGAGATCATCACTGGCGAGACCATCTTGCGCGGCGAAGTCGTCGCAAAGGAAAAAGCCCGCTCTGTCTATCAGCAAGAGACTGCCGCCGGCAATGATGCTGGTTTGGCGGAAACCGATGAGGATCGTCAATTTCGCTTTCATGTTTACCCCATCCATGCAGGAAATCGTGTCGTAGTTCGGTTCTCCTATTATCAGCCGCTGCGCATCGATTCGGGAGTCGGTCGTTACGTCTATCCTCTTGAGGAGGGCAAAACGGAGGTTGCGGCAGAATCTTTTTGGAGACGGAACTCAGAGGTTCAGGGGAAATTCTCGGTAGAGGTTAATCTGCATTCCTCCTATCCACTGGCTGACGTGAGGGCTCCGGGATTGGAAAGCGCGGCGCAGATAGAATGCGTCGATAGCGATCGGTGGCGTTTGTCCTATGCCACAACCACTACCCAATTGGATCGTGACTTCGTCCTTTACTATCGCCTGCAGGACAACCTTCCTGGGCGCGTGGAGCTTCTTACCTACAAGCAAGCACCCCAGTCGTCAGGAACTTTTATGCTCGTAGTGACTCCGGGAATGGACCTGAAGCCGCTCGAAGGCGGTGCCGATTATCTCTTCGTTCTGGATGTATCAGGCAGCATGGAGTCAAAGCTGCAAACGCTCGCCAACGGTGTTGCAATGGCGCTCGGTGAACTGCGTCCGCAGGATCGTTACCGAATTATCACATTCTCGGACCGTTCCGCGGATTTAACGAACGGGTGGCGCAATGCCAGCCCGGAATCCGTGGAGCGGACTTTGAAAAGCCTGTCGTCGCTTCGTTCAGGTGGAGGCACTAATCTGGAGGCTGGAATAAGGAAAGCATTGCGAGGCATCGATGAGAGGAGGGTGACAAGCATGGTCCTTGTTACAGATGGAGTTGCCAACCTGGGAAATGTCTCTCCCGGATACTTCCACAAGCTGCTTAGTCAGTATGACCTTCGTCTGTTTGGTTTCCTAATGGGCAACAACGCGAACTTCCCACTGATGGAGATCCTTTGTGACGCAACCGGCGGCTACTTTAGCCAAGTCTCGAACCAGGATGACATCATCGGGCAGATTCTAATGGCGAAGGGAAAGGTCACGCATCAAGCGATTCAGGATGTTGAAGTTTCCTTGGCGAGCAGCGAGGTTACCGTTGAAGGTCTGGCGGGGGACTCAATAGGTAAAATCTTTCTTGGACAGCAATTGGTTCTCTTCGGTCAGTTCCAAGGTTCTGGGAATGCGATCCTCGAATTGAGGATGAGAGTCTCGGGGGAGGATCGGGATATTAAGGTTCCATTGCATTTCCCGAGTGAGGATCTTCAGGATCCTGAGCTGGAGCGACTTTGGGCGCTACAGGCGATTCAGGATGTCAGATTCGCCTCAGAAATGGGCTTTATTTCTGAACAGGAGGCAAGGAACCGAGTTCGGGATCTCGGGATACAGTATCAGATCGTAACCGACGAAACGAGCATGGTCGTTCTTGCTGATGAGGGGCACTTGCGTCACGGCATTGAACGCAGGAACGCGCAGCGCATGTCTGTTGAGCGTCAGGCGCAGTCTGCTCGCTTGGCTCAGGCTCCGCGGGACCCCACGCAGGCAAGCGGAGGAGCGCTGGGCAGCCGATCCACTGGAGACCGTGTGCTGGGAGGTGGTTCTCTGGATAAGTTTATTGCGCTCATAGCTCTTGGCCTGCTCCTGGGAATCAGCCGCCTCGCAAACAGAGACTAACCATCGGCCACAATACAATTATTCGGGAGAATCCAATGAAGAATGCTACTACAAAGATACTTACCGTTTCCTTGATATTATCGGCCGCATCGATCAGCGCGGCTGCTACGGAGGATCAACAACAGGTGCGGGCCCAGATGGCGCGATTCTGGGGTATTGCAGAGCAGCGCATAGAACAGTCTCCGCCTCCCGACGCAGGCGCAGTAAGGGACGATGTCGTTTCGACACACAGCTTCGAGTCTCACCGCTCGCCCAGGACTGTGAAAGCGCGTCAACAGGCTAGCAGTAGTTCCAGTCGGGGTGGGGTGGGGCTCACCCTGTTTGGGGGCCTCAGGATCTTCGACATCACCTGGAGTGACGAGAATAGCGCAAGTAATGATGATCTGCAGGGCAACCTGTAGCGCGTGGTGCACTGCGATTAATGTGGAATGACCTTCTTGAGGGTACACATCACAACAGCGGCCGTCACGTTCGTGGCGGTCGCTGCCTTCTTTTTCCCAGGAGCTGCTGATCTCATGGAATTAAGTCCTGTTGCGGTCGCCGATGGGGAGATTTGGCGCATCCTTACCGGCCACGTGACGCATTGCGGATTCAGCCATTTGTTCTGGAATGTGATCGTGTTCACGGCATTCGGTAGCTGCCTTGAAAGGAGAATGGGCAGTCTGCAGATGGCGTGTCTGTTGCTCACTACAACAGCGGGACTTGGAATAGTGTTATGGGCTCTGATGCCAGACACCCTTGTTGCCTACCGCGGGTTGTCTGGAGTTGATTGTGTGCTGTTTGTATTTCTAGGTGGTCATCTAATTGTTTCTCTTAGGGGTTACCTGAAGCTTTTGCCCATGCTGATGTTGCTTGGCTTTGCAGCCAAGACATTGCTGGAGGTGAAGGCCGGCCAAGCATTGTTTGTTGAGGAGCAAGGAATGCAGGTCGTTCCACTAGCTCACTGGGTAGGCGGAATCTTGGGCGGGGCAGCACTGTTGTGGCGCCCGTGGCTGGCGCCGTCGATCAGCAGAGATAATGGAATCTTGAAAGGGTCCTTATTTTGATCGAAGATTACTGCTGGACGGTTTGTTTCCGTTGTCTGGGGAACTTGTTGGAAGTAAGAGTCAGCGCAACATGAAGCGTCACCCCTCTTTGATACGGTCCTGCCTGTTTATCACAGCCTGTTTTCTTAATTTGTGCGCCCTTGCGCAATCAAATGTTAAGGATGTGTTTCCGGATGCTGTAGATTTAGGGGAAGGATGGAGCTACTCCGAGTCCCTGGGCAACATGTGGGTAGAACACTTCCCTTGGATTTTTGTCCAGGACAGCACTTGGTGGTACATCAGCAGCAGCGCCACGAATCAATTTTGGGCATTTGATCCGGATCTGGGGTGGATATGGTCGAGCGCGACGACTTATCCAAATGTATATAGCAATGCTCACTTGGGCTGGTTGGCCTTCATCGGTCTAGAGGATGATCACCGGGTGTTCTACAATTATTGGACTGAGGCATTTGAAGCCAGTGATTGGACAATTGAAGACCAACTTTCTTCCCTCATTGACCGGACATTGCGTCTGTATGACCAGAAGTTAAGAAGAGTGGTATCACGCACCGCCTCTAATCGCTTTCCAAACAATACTCAGGCTGGAGGGGCGTATGGGAATTGGCAGCTAAGCGACTCAAGTAATTGGGTTTCTGGATTCTTTCCTGGATTACTGTGGCTGATGTATGAGCAAAGCGGAGACGACTACTGGAAGACACAGGCCGACAAATGGACCCGGGGAATGGAGAACCAGAAGACGAACACGTCCACCCATGATCTGGGGTTCATGCTTGGTATCCCCTTCATGCACGGATATCGCCTAACCGGCGATGCGTATTATAGAAATGTGGCTGTGACTGCATCCCAGTCTCTGGCAACACGGTTTGATACAGAGACAGTTGGCGCCATGCGATCCTGGTCGTGGGGGATTCACGGCCGGGATAACCGGTTTACCGTCATCGTGGACAACATGATGAACCTGGAGATGCTTTTCTGGGCAGCGGGGCAGCCCGGTGGTGAGGACTGGTGGGTAGATGCGTCTATTCAGCATGCTGAAACGAGTCTTCGGGAGTTAATCCGCGAAGATGGATCTACGTATCATCTCGTGATATTCGACGAACGCGATGGGAGCATCATGCAGCATGGCACCCACCAGGGCTATAGCGATACATCAACCTGGTCGCGTGGACAGGCATGGGGCACATACGGGTTTACTGTGATGTATCGGGAAACAGGAGATCTTCAGTTCCTGGAAACGGCACGGACGCTGGCCGATTATTTCATTGAACATCTGCCCGCAGACAAGATACCTCCATATGACTTCGATACCCCAACAGGAATTGAGGGTACGCCCAAGGATAGTTCTGCGGGCGCCATATTCACATCAGCCATGTTCATGCTTGCTGATCTGGAGCTCGATGAAGATAGAGCTGAGCTTTATCGCAGTACAGGAATGGAGATGCTTCATGCCATGCTGGGAGGTAGCGTCCTTGCACGTAGCGAGAAGGATCAACCGATCCTTCTGGAGGCTTCTGTATCTCGAGGCAACCATAGGCAGTCTCTGATCTACGCTGACTACTACCTTATGGAAGCTATTCTGCGATATCTGGGGATACTGCCCACCACCTCAGTCCAGCAGTAAGATTGGCGGCGTCTTTTCACCCAACGCAGGTTGATTCGTTTTTAAGGGTCGCTTAACGTGGGCGCATGAAGGTCCTGATTGCCTTCGACAAATTCAAGGACTCTATGAGCGCTCAAACAGCCTGTGCAGTAGCTGCCCAGGCTGTTCGAGCTAAGTATCCAAATGCGCGAATCGTCGAGGCGCCTCTGACTGATGGAGGAGAAGGATTTTGCGATATTCTTACCCGATCCTATGGCGGCGAATTGTCCCGGCACAAGGTTAAGGGACCACATTTTCAAGAAGTAGACGCGCTGCTCGGTTATGTTCCGCTCGAGAGTCTCCCCGGAGAGATCAGGACTTTTCTCTCTGTTCCGGAACTTGGCAGGCTGGCTATCGTTGAAATGGCTCAGGCGAGCGGCTTGGAAAGTGTTCCAAGGGATAAGCGCGACCCTTGGGTCGCCTCCACTTTTGGAACGGGCGAACTGCTTCGCATTGCGGCAACAGAGGGCGCTAGTGCGATACTACTCGGCATCGGCGGTAGCGCGACGAACGATCTGGGCCTCGGAGCGCTACAGGCTCTGGGAATGCGATTTATCGATTCCAATGGCAGCGATCTGTCAGACTTGACTCCGTCTCTTTGGGAACAAGTAGTGAGGCTCGATGGCGACGCGTGCGACCTGCCATGTGTCAGGATTGCCTGTGATGTATCCAACTCTCTACTCGGTCCAAACGGCGCAGCCAGAGTGTATGGGCCTCAGAAAGGCCTTCGTCCAGATGACATGGTGCGAATGGAGCTTGGCATGGAGCATATGGCCAAATTGCTCTGTGACTATTGTGGGGAGTCAGAATCTGTCATGAAAGAGCCATCTAGCGGCGCTGCTGGAGGAATTGGCTTTGGGCTGCGGGTCGCCTGTTCCGCCCGCTATGTTCCTGGTTTTGAGCTCGTATGGAACTGGTTGGGGTTGAATCATTTGCTGCGATCATGTGATGTCCTTGTCACCGGAGAGGGGCGTTTCGATTCAAGCTCATTTCAGGGAAAGGGGCCAGGAATGCTTGTCAGATCTGCTGCTGATCTGGGAAAGCGGGCACTCATCTTTGCCGGCCGCATTGACGACAGGCAGATGACTGCACAATCAGAACTATCGCTGCTAGATATGATAGAGATTTCGCCCCGGGAGTTGCCTTTGGAACAGGCATTGAAGTTAGGGCCAGAATTACTGAAGGAAGCTGTTACGAGCTCGCTCTGAGAGGTTGACAATCCTCTTGGGGACGATGATTTCAGCGCATGCTTCTCGAGTTGCCACTTGGTCACGTTCCCAAGGTTTGTTCGTCGTCGCGATTCCTGCTGGAGCCACAAAGTCTGGATCATGCGGAGCTGGACTACCTGGCGGTAATGTCTTCAAAAGATCATCTGAGGAGGTGGAGCTTTAGCGAGTGGCCGGAGGACTCATTTACACTCGAGCAAAACAAGAAAGATCTCGAAGCGCACGTTCAGGAGGCTAGGGAAGGACTTGCATATGGGTTCACAATCTTCTCACCGGGACGAGATCAGGTGTGGGGATCGCTCTATCTCAACCCCATACGCTTGTTTGAAAGCTACTACAGCCTGACCGACCATGATCGCGAACTATTCACCCAGGCAAAGGTAGAGGTTGATTACTGGCTGCTCGAACATCTTGAGAGCGATTTTCTGTTTCAACAGGAGTTCACAAGGGCCGTACA
This sequence comes from uncultured Puniceicoccaceae bacterium, assembly GCA_964430955.1. Classification (GTDB taxonomy): domain Bacteria; phylum Verrucomicrobiota; class Verrucomicrobiia; order Opitutales; family Oceanipulchritudinaceae; genus CAYSHY01. The sequence goes on from CAYSHY010000029.1 coordinate 33,106, forward strand.
GCAATGGCTTCGGCAATCATGGGGGTATGAGACGCCGTTGTGGGGAACCCGCCATTCATTGACGCAACGACACATCGTATATGAGGCGCTCGAGATGCGTGAAAGGATGCGTCTCAAGTCAACCAACCCGCCGGCGCGTTTTATGTTGTTTCATAGCGGGCCATCCCTTGATTGTTAAGGGAAGGAAAGATTTTTCAACGTCTCTCCCCCTCATGCTTGAAGATCAGCGTGCTGGGGCCTGGCAGGGTGAGTGAGAGGGAATACCTACGGCCATCCCAATCGATTGGGTCGGCATACAGGCCGCCAAGATTTCCTGCGCCGTTGCCTCCATAAGTGCTCGCGTCGCTATTAATGACCTCCCGCCAGTAGCCCCCATATGGAACGCCAATCCTGTACCCTGTCCGCACGATCGGCGTATAGTGGCCGACAATCAGGTAACAGTTTGTCGGTTCGTCTCCTTTACGAAGGAATGCAATGACGGAGCTTTCGGCATCGTCCAGACTGATCCATTCGAACCCTTCCGGATCGGTATCTGTTGTGTGAAATGTGGGATCTTTCACGAGGTGATTGAGGTCCCGGAGAATCATCCGAACGCCTTCGTGATCGAGATACTCGGTGAGCCACCAATCCAATTGATTGTCGTATCGCCACTCATTGCTTTGTCCGAACTCACAGCCCATGAAGAGCGTATTCTTTCCAGGCCAGGTCCACATCAACGCGTAGAGGGCGCGTAGCGTTGCTGCCTTCGTCCTCATACTATCGCCGGCCATCTTCATGATCATGGAGCCCTTCCCGTGCACGACTTCGTCATGGGAGAACACTTGCATGAAGCTTTCGGAATATTGATAGATCATCCCGAAAGTGAGGTTGTTGTGGTGCCACTTCCGGTACAGTGGGTCTTTCTGGAAATACTGGAGCGTGTCGTGCATCCAGCCCATGTTCCATTTGAAGTCGAATCCAAGCCCGCCTTCGCTCGTTGGTTTGGTTACGCCACCGAAACTTGTCGACTCTTCCGCTATGGTAACGACTCCAGGGTAGAATTGGTGCACCATGTCGTTCGTCTTGCGGAGGAACTCTATCGCCTCGAGGTTCTCATTGCCCCCGTATCGGTTCGGTACCCATTCACCTTCTTTCCGGGAGTAGTCCAGGTAGAGCATCGAGGCGACAGCATCCACCCTTAACCCGTCGACGTGGTAGCGGTCACACCAAGCAAGGGCGTTCGCTATAAGAAAACAGCGGACTTCGTGTCTCCCATAGTTGAAGATGTAGGTCCCCCAGTCCTGATGCAGTCCCTGGCGGGGATCCGCGTGCTCGTACAGATGCGTTCCGTCAAACTCAGCGAGGGCAAAACTGTCTGTTGGGAAGTGTCCGGGCACCCAATCAATTATTACGCCTATGCCGTTCTGGTGACAGGTATCCACCAAGTATTGCAGATCTGCAGGATCGCCATATCGATGCGTGGGGGCAAAGAACCCAGTTACCTGATAGCCCCATGAGCCGCTGAAGGGATGCTCTGCAAGCGGCATGAACTCAATGTGAGTGAACCCCAGGTCCTTGACATAAGGTACCAGCTTTTCTGCCATCTCCCTGTAGGTCAGAGGTCGGTTTCCATCTTCGGGAATACGTCGCCATGAGCCGCAGTGGACCTCATACACATTCATCGGCCTGAGTCGCCAGTCTTGCTTCTGGCGTTCCTCCATCCATTCCTGATCGTTCCACGGATAGACATCCACCTTCTTGATGATGCTGGCATTGTGAGGCGGTGCTTCGAAGTAGGAGCCGTAGGGATCTGTCTTCAACAGAAGATAGTTCTCCTGCGTCTTTATCTCATACTTGTATTTTTGACCTTCTTGCAGACCGGGAATAAAGATCTCCCATACGCCGGAGGCGCCCAGCGCCCGCATCGGATGGTAGCGTCCATCCCAGCCATTAAAGTCTCCAACCACGCTAATACGCTTTGCAGATGGCGCCCAGACCGCGAAGGAAACTCCGGGCACCCCATCAATTTCCCGCACGTGAGCCCCCATCTTCCTGTAGATCCTGTATTCAGTTCCTTCGTTAAACAGATAGAGGTCCTGATCGCTTATCGTGGGTAGGAAGGAGTAGGGATCATAGAATTGTCGAATCTCACTGTTGGTGTGAACGACCCTCAAGCGGTACTTGAAAACGTTATCCCGGTCCTCGATCACACCCTCGAAGAAGCCTTCATCAGCAATCCGCTTTAGTGGATAGCGTTTGTCCGGCTGCAGACAGTCAACAACCTCGCAGCTTTGAACGTCGCGAACGAATGCTCGCACGACCAGCCGCGTTTTCGACCCCGACCGGACTGGATGCATGCCAAGGAGATGGTGTGGCTGGCAATGATCAGCGTTGAGAAAAGAGTCCAGTTCCTGCGTAGAGATTATCACGGTGAAAAGGATGAAATAGAGAAGCTGTTCATAGGATGGAGCTTAGGCGAACCTATTACGAGCATTCTACTCGTAGAATTGTTCGCCTGCGGGTCTCAAATCAAGTTCGAAGGTCCACGCGGAGCGAGGCTGATGAGCCAGATTCCAGTACGCATCTGCAATATGATCGGGCAAAAGCGTAAGTGAGTCCGTTGAATGGGGCGTTTGAATCACGCCGTCGATCACCACGTGTGCAACGTGGATTCCCTTTGCTCCTAGTTCGGAAGCCATTGCCCAAGCCAGACCTCGTACAGCAAACTTGGCGCTGCTAAAGGCTACGGCTCCGGCTCGGCCGCGTAGGCTGGAGGTTGCTCCGGTGAAGATAATCGCGCCGCGTTCATTCTTAAGCATGTCCCGGCAGGCAATCTTGCTGCAAAGAAAGGCCCCGAATGCGCTGTTTCGCCACGCGTTCTCAAACGCATCAATTTCAGTTTCCTCCAGGCCATTCCAACCACCTCCGCTGGCATGGTTGACGAGTATACTCGCCTCTCCGATCGAATTGTGTATGTGCTCAAACGCTTTCGCGACCTGATCAAACTGGGTGATATCGCATGGAAGACTCATCACCCGGCCAGGGAAGATCGTGCATTCATCTGCGAGGCGGTGCAGATATTCTTCATTGCGGGCAAGCATCGCCACATCGCAGCCTTCCCGGGCGAATCGTTTGACGATAGCGGCTCCAGTACCGGAACCCACCCCTGCAACCACAACTACCTCACGTTGTAGGCCTTTGTGCATTCCGCAAAACTATCCCTTCGAACGCACCTCGCAAGAGGGGAGCAATGTTTCTCACCTTGTGTTTTCCTTACCGGGACTTTCCCCAAGCGTATCTGCTTTGTACGCTCCTCGTTCGCCCATTGGTTGCGGCGCCCCTGTCGTCGTATCAACCTTTGTTTGATGCTCCATCTCGCCGTTTAGCTCCGCGCCGATCAATATGATGTGGGCGGAGACATAGATCCATAAAAGCAACAGAACGACAGCTGCAAGACTCCCGTATGTATCGGCAAAACTCCCAAAGTTGGATACAAACCATGAGAACAGCACAGACGCGACCAACCATACAATTGTTGAAAGGACCGCGCCGGGGGTGAACCATTTCCACTCAGCATCCTTTCGATCAGGCGCCATCTTGTAGAGAGCTGCTAGGAGCAGGACGCCCACAAACAGGAGTAAAGGCCAGCGGAGCAGCCCTATCGCAATCTCGGCGACCCTCCCGAGACCGACGATCGCAAATGCCGCCGGTAAGACGATAATGGCTGACAGCGCGAGCAACATTCCCAGCACGAGCATGATCGTTAAGCCGAGGCTGATTACGGTCAGCTTTAAGAAGCCGCGCGTCTCATCTTCATCGTAGGCAATATTCAACGCCATGATCATCGCCTTCGTGCCCTTGTTTGCGCTCCAGATTGCTCCCAGTATCCCAATTGCGACGCCCCATCCTAACGTATCGCTGGTCTGGCTTGCCAACTGGGACATTTGCTCGCCCAGGAGTGATTGGACATTTTGCGGTAACACTTCCGCAAGCCCGGCTATTTGCTGCTCTACCTGCGACGGATCCGCTACGATTCCGTAAATGGAGAAGATTGCAATGAGGGCGGGGAAAAGTGCGAGGAAGCCAAAGAACGCCACTCCGGCCGCGACGACCGTCAGGTTATCCTTTGCTATCTCAGCTTTCAGCCTGAGGATGATATCCTTCCATCCAAGCTTTGGAATTTCACCCGGGTGGGCGGCCGTTCGCCCTCGGTCTTCTGGACGCTTTGCATCCGGCGGATAGCTCCTGTCGCCCTCATTGTTTGTGGCACGGTGGCTCATATTGCATTGATGAGCCAATCGCGCCGCAGGTTTGGTTCCAAAGCGGGCGAACTGCCAGTCGCTTATTTATGGATTCTGTTAGAAACGCCAAGTTGCCTCAATCCAGGCATTGCGTCCTTCACCAATGGATAGGTCGCCATCGGATGTGCGTCCCGTTTCGATCCGGTCGTTGAAAATATTTCGCACCTTTACGCCCACTAGCAATTGCTCACTCGCCTGCCAGTAAGCACCAAGGTCCAGCAGTGCGTAAGGAGCCAGCTTCAACTCGTTCAGGTCGTCCTCATAGCTGGCGCCTGAAAGCCGAACCTGCCCAAGTAGACTAAGATTCTCAAGGATGCTCCATCGCGCGGAGACGCTTCCGCTTGCTTTTGGAGTGAGCGCCGGCCGCTTGCCATCCAGGCCTCCCCCAAAAACTTCGCTCTCAGTCAATAACCAGCGTAGCGTCAGCTCGAGTTCTGAGGCCGGCTTCCAGATGATGTCTCCCTCCCAGCCGAAAGTCTCGATCCGATCAAGATTTTGACGTTGCCGCAGTATGCCGCCTGCAGGAACAAAGCCTCCTGGTGTGAAATTTCCGGGACCTTCTCCAATCGTGACGTTCGCGATAGCGTCTGACAGACGAACCGCGAAGAGCGTCGAGCTTCCATACAAAGTCTGACTGTGTCGCCAGCGGAAGCCGAGATCCACGCCTGCAAGCATTTCCGGATCGAGGTCGGCGTTTGCTACAGTAATCACGTCTCCAACACGAAAGGAGCGATAAAGCTCATTCAGGGTTGGCGGGCGAAATCCATTGTAGAAGGCGCCGTAAACCTGGATCCGTTCTCCAAGGTTTCGCTCTGCGCCGAGACGCCCGGTCAGTTCCCAGCCATCGCGATCTCCGAACGTTTCGTTTAGAAGGAGTTCATTGGAGGGAAGGTCGAACTCTTTGTTGAAGCCGTTGGAGTGCTTCCAATAGTCTGCACGCACTGCCGCACTGACGTCAGTATCGGCATAGGATGTGGTGGCAACAGTATAAAGGCCGACAAAGCTGGATTCGCCGCCTGCTGCCCGACGTCTGGTGAAACCTGCTCCTAGATCGCGCGCATATTCATTGTTTACGCCCTCAACAATCCGGAAATCTGCTCCAGATTCCCCGGTCAGAGGGCCGGCTTCCCAACGTGCGCTAAGTTTACCACCAAACGCTTCCGATGGAGCGCTGAATTGATCCACAACGGGGCTCTCGCTCGAGCGGTCTTCATTTACGGAAGTGAAAATATTTGAGAATTCCCTGTCTTGCCAATACAGCAGACCTTCCAGCCCGCTTGTAGCGGTTCCAGTGAATCCGCGTATGGAGACTTCACGCCCTCGGCTGTCGTTGCCCTCCATGCGGGTGTCGTTGGTTCGCTCTTCCTGGAACCAATGTGCGGATGCCGTGAGACCTGAGTTTGCGGTTCTTGTACCGACAGATACGCGTCCTGTTTCGCTATCCACTCCAGCTCTGGAATCCACGGGGCCCCGCTCTGCTTCAGGCCTCACCCAGTGGCCCGGATCACGTGAGGTCTGCCCGAAGAGCAACACAGAGGCCTGTTCAAATTGAGGCTCAGCCCGCAGGGACAGTGCCCGACGTCCTCCTTCTCCGTAAATCCCGTGAACCAGGCTCTCTGGCGTGGCCATGGTTTCGAGCTCGAGAACGCCTGTCAGCGCAGCCGGACCATACGGAGCCGCGCCGCCGCCGGTGCGTAATGTTGCCTGCTGCACAAGTCCGGCAGGCATCGCACTCCAATTAACCCATCCCCCAAACGGATCATTCTGTGGCACCCCGTCCAGTAGTACCAGGGTCCTGCCTGCCGCATTTCCTCCAATCTGACGTAGTGACAGTCCCTGAATCGTGGGGTGAGCACTACGGCTGCTTGCGCTTCGGAAGAGGTCTGCTCCCGGAATTGCCTCCAGCGCTTCGTCTAGGCGTATCGCCGGGCTTTCTCCCAGTTCCCGCAGATCCAATGTTCGGATAGGTACGGAGATGTCCCCGGGTAACGGGCCCAGGTCCATGACGGTAACCGGGGGCAGATAGTAAACATCGTCCTGCTCTCCCGACGATTGGGGAAATGCCGGGCTCGATGCGAGGACCAATGAGAGTAGAAGAGGGAGGCGAGGGGGATTCAACATTGGCTCAAGGGGTATTCTTTGAGACAGACTCGTCAAGCGCAGTTGCGTGGGCGGCTGTCGCAGATCTAATAAAATATACAGCCAAACCATATTCCGGCTTAGCTCGGCTCTCTTGAAGTCGATACATTAAGGAGAGTCAAATGGCTGGGATTACTGTAAAGCTGCTAAGAGGGTTCGAGCAGGCGCCGCCAAACCTGGAGGTGCTGGCAAAACTTTGTACAGCGCTCAACGATCCTTATGTTGAGACCGGTGAAATTGCCGGCCTGATACGGATTGATCCCTCGCTTGCTGCCTCCGTGCTGCGTTTGAGTAACTCTGCGTTCTTCGGGACCAGTTCTCCTTCAAGCAGCATCGATGAGGCTGTTCACCGGATTGGGGTTGCGGAAGTTGTGAAGCTCGTGGCGTTGGCAGGGCGGCGTTCGTTCATGGGAAACCCGCTGCGATGTTACGGACTAAGTTCTGACGATGCCTGGAGACTCTCGCTTGCTGTGGCGATCCTCATGGAACAGCTTGCTTGCCAGACGGGCATCGAAGACGACGCCAAGGCTTATCTCATAGGATTGCTGCACGGCATTGGGCGATATCCAATCGCCCGTTTGATGTCTCGTGTTAAGCCCACCATCTTTGCACCTGAGAATCCGCTTCCCGGGCAATTGGCGAGATGGGAGCGTGAGCAGGTCGGGTGCGACTACGCGAAAATGGGTGCGTTATTGCTCAAGAGCTGGGATTTTGGCAGTGAGATCAGTGAACCGATCGCCGGGCATCTACACCCATTTCTTGCCCATCGCTCCAAGCGCATCGCCTGTCTCCTTCACGTATGCTGCGTGATTGCCCCGTCAGTGATTGTGCCTTCAAGGAACCTGTTTGAACACCTTTTGGTTCCCCAGGGAATTCTCCGCTCAGCAAACTTGAACGAGGAGGTTCTTCTGGAGGCGATCGAGCCGGCGTCCGCGCTTCTTCGCGCCACGGAAACTGTCCTCCAGCAGGAAGAGCTGCTCTCCGCCTGAACAAAAAAGCCCGCCGCAAGTGCGGCAGGCTTGTTGACTAAAGCTGTTGACGGAGATGCTTAGAAACCTGCGGTGAAGGCAACGCCCCACCAAATGGTATCCTTGTCGTCGTCTGTCAGAATATCGTCGATATCATCCCAGTCTGCGGAGTTCAGCAGCGAGCTATCGCGAGCTGCATAACGGCCGCCGATCGAGATAGATGCATTCTCCGACAGGCTGTAGACCAAGTCAATTGAAGCACCGTAATACAGGTAGTCGTCATCGAAGAGGCTGCCAATTGGGCCGCCCACGTTCCCGTCACCGTCCACATCAATCCCAAGGTCTTCTTCAAGGGTGTCAAAGCCCTCAAGTGTAACCCAACCGAAGTAGACGCCCAAGTCCAGGGACAGCACTTCTGTCAGCGGGAAAGAATGGCCGCCAGACAGCTCGAGCGTGAAGTTCTCGAGATCTACGTCGTAATACACGTAGAGGGCCGGATTCAGAAACATATCGAATGCGGCGCCGATGTAAGCTTCAAGGGTGTCTTCGCGAGTAAGCAGGGAGGCGCCTGCACTGTTGTTGTAGGTATAATATGTCACGCCTAAGTCCAGACTCACAAGATCGCTCAACGCCAAGCCGTAGCCAGCGTAGAAGTCGGTCTCGTGGCCCCCGCCAAGCACCCCGTCATCATCAACGGGTAGCGCAGCCCACACTCCTGCGTAGGCTCCACCCATCGAAAAGTCGATGGAAGGCGCGTAGATTTCGTCAGCGCGCTGGACTCCGCGGAAGACATATTCTGACTCCCACCCGAAGGTTACGCTCATGGAAAGATCTTCCATGTCCATTTGCGCTGGCAACGCTGTCGCGCCCAAAGCGAGGGCGCCAGTAGCAGCTAGTATTTTCTTCATGTCAGTAGCTAGTTTGGTTTCGCTCAAAGATGCGAACATGCTCGCACGTGTTCTAACTGTCAAATTTCACACTGATTATCATCTTCGCCTGTTTCTGCAGATTACTGCCGCTAATTCTGCGCCAACTAGGCCGCCTACCGCCACAAAGTGAGAAATAAGAAAGCCCGCGCAGTACTGCGCGGGCTCGAAGTTTAAGTTATACTGTCGCGACTACGACTAGAAACCAGTGGTGAAGGAGAACCCGAACCAGAAGGTGTTGTCATCCACACCTTTTGCCGGGTTGTCGCTCCACATGTAGTCCTCGGACGCGCCTGCCCAGCGGACGCCGGCGCTGATGGAGGCTGCTTCGTTGATGGTTAGAACGAAGTCGCCGGTTACGCCGTAGTAGGTATAGTCGTCACCGTGATCGGGATTTACCCAACCGAGGTAAGCACCTGTGTCGAACGAAATCGACTCGGTCAGCGGAATGCTGTGGCCGATGGAGCCTTCGACTGTGAATACGTCTAGATCAATGTCATAATAGACGTAGAGCGCAGGGCTAAGTAGAACTTCCAAAGCGGCGCCAGCGTAGAACTCCACGCTGTTGTCATCACCAAAGAAGTCGTCGTCGCTCTGCTCCGGATACGTGTAGTAGGTGGCGCCGAAATCCAGGCTCAGGAGCTCGCTGGCTTGAAAGCCATAGCCAGCGTAGAAGTCGATTTCGTTTTCAAACGCGCCATCAACTGGAAGCGCAGCCCAGATGCCAACGTAAGCGCCGCCGTAGGTCAGATCGACCGATGGCGTGTAAATTTCGTCCGCCAGCTTTGCGCCGCGGAATATGTATTCTGATTCCCAGCCAAATGTCGTGCTCACGGAGAGCTCCTGGGCAGACAGGCCAGCAACGCCAGTTGCGATTGCACTGATAACAGCGATAGTTTTTCTCATTGCAGTTTGTTTGGGTTTTTTCCGAAAAGCGGAGCTTGAAAGAGACGGAATACTTGTCAACAGGATCTCGTAGGCTCTCGCTTCATGTATATACTTTGCTCAATCTAGTGTTATAAGTCTCGACCATTGAAATGCTTGTAGCAGAGGCTCTACAGGACGGTGGGAATGAAGCTTTCGCTATGCCAGAGCTTATATCCCTCTCGGGCAATGCTCATTCCTGAACGGGTTTTGTCGTCTTTTGATCAGAAATGAAGGGGTACGGAGCTTGCAGCCTCGGGTTGCTGGGCCAATATTAGCATAGGTGCGCCTCCGGTCTTGCCCGGACTGATAAGAGCGCCTACACGAAAGAGAGGAAAATGAGCCAAATAGAAGCAAGCACCAGCAGCCTAGAGCAGCTAAAGAAGTTCACGAAAGTCGTTGCCGATACTGGCGACTTCGAATCCATCCGCGAATTTGAACCGCAGGACGCTACGACAAATCCAACCCTGATTCTTAAAGCCGTGCAACAAGAGCGCTATGTTCCTTTGTTGGAGCAGGCGATTGCGGAGAATGAGAACGCGGGTCTGCATGTTGGCGAAGGTCTTGTGGATCACGTCATAGACAGCCTCCTCGTTGGTTTTGGCGCTGAGATCCTGAAGATTATCCCCGGTAGAGTCTCAACCGAGGTTAACGCCCGCCTCTCATTCGACACCCAGGCGACTGTTGAAAAGGCCCACAAGATCATTCAGATGTACCAGAAGCGGGGCGTTGAGCGCGAACGGGTGCTCATAAAGATTGCCTCCACCTGGGAAGGCATTCGTGCTGCGGAGATTCTCGAGAAAGAGGGAATTCATGTAAACATGACTTTGATGTTCTCGCTTGCTCAGGCGGTTGCTGCCGCAGAGGCAGGCGCCACCCTTATATCTCCCTTTGTTGGCCGAATCATGGACTGGTACTCCCAGAAGACCGGTAAGAAGTATGTCGGTCAGGAGGATCCAGGAGTGCAATCCGTCACTACTATCTACAACTACTACAAGAAGTTCGGCTACAAAACAGAAGTCATGGGCGCCAGCTTCCGTAATGTAGGTGAAATCATTGAATTGGCCGGCTGCGACCTTCTCACGATCAGCCCTAACCTGCTCGCCGAGCTCGCCGGCGGTTCGACTGTCGTCGAGCGCAAGCTGAGTCCTGACAACGCCAGGCATGAGCAGGTGCAGCGACTGGAACTCGATGAAAAGGAGTTCCGCTGGCACCTCAACAGCGATCCAATGGCCACAGACAAGCTTGCCGAAGGTATTCGCAAGTTCGACGAGGATGCCAACGTGCTTGCAAGACTTGTAGAGAAGGAGCTCCTGGAAAAGTAGTGGGAGTCTCAGATCGAGTTTGAAAGCGCCCCACTATAATGGGGCGCTTTTTTTTTGAGCCTATGCGCTACCAAGGCCAAATGCGTCGCTGTCGCTATGCAGCTTCTCGCCTTTGCTTTCTATCTTTTCTCGCGCTTGGTCAACCGGCACATTTGGAGCCTTCTCTACGTCTTGCCAATGCCCCTCGGGTCGCGCCCAAACCACGGCGTTATAAATCACCTGACGAACCTGGGGATTGTAGTAGATTGGGTAAGTCTCATGCCCGGGACTGAAATAGAAAATCTTCCCTGCGCCACGACGGTAACAGTTTCCACTTCGAAATACTTCACCGCCTTCATACCACGAAATGAAGACCTGTTCTTCAGGTGGTGGGATCACGAAAGGTTCGCCGTACATCTCCGACTGTGGAAGCTCAAGGCATGGGCCAAGTCCACGGGCAATAGGATGGCCCGGGTTGCATACCCATAGTCTCTCACGCTCCCCCGCCTCACGCCAGCGTAAGCTGCAGGTAGTGCCCATCAAACGCTTGAAGATCTTTGAATAGTGACCGCTGTGCAGAACGATGAGGCCCATCCCTTCGAGCACGCGTTGTTGAACCCTATCGACGATCTCATCTCGCACCTCGCCGTGTGCGGCGTGGCCCCACCACAGTAATACGTCTGTGTTTTTCAACACTGCCTCGCTTAGCCCGTGCTCTGGCTCGTCAAGTGTCGCGCTTCCAATCTCGAGCGTTCTATCATGCTCGCGTAG
>CAYSHY010000030.1:0-43798 GCA_964430955.1 uncultured Puniceicoccaceae bacterium
GGACTGTCGATGAGGCACTGCACCGGACGCTTACGGAAGAAGCATTTGTAGACGCGAGCTTTTTCCCGGCAAAAAGGGAGCGACGCAGTCGGCAAGACCGTAAGCGTCCGGTGAGCCACCTCCTACCGCTGGGCCGGCGAGATTGGTGGTCTTCTCGGTTTTGAAGACACCGCGAGCGGTGATCGCTTCTATCCGGGAAATGATGGACGCGGCAACGTGACATTGCTGTTCAGGGATAATGGCTCCACTACCGTCCTCGTCGCCGAATGGGAATACGATCCATATGGACAGATCATCCGCGAAAACAACGTAGGCGCGGCGACGGACTACAAGTCGATGATGCCCTTCCTCTACCAGACAAAATGGCGCCTGGAGTATGGGCTGGATACCTACCACTACATCCGCCTCGATTTCTACGACTACGGCCTGCGCTTCTACTGCCCAACCCAAGGCCAATTCATCAACCGCGACCCAATCGGCGAAGCCGGCGGCAGTAACCTTTATGCCTTTGTTGGAAATGATCCAGTGAATCACCTGGATCTACTGGGAATGAGGCATCGATCTCGGTCCTTGCCTGCATCGAGGGAGGAATTTCTCAGTAGGGTGGCGGAGGATAGAAAGAAAGAGTACCGAAACGCCCGGTTTTCTCCGCCCCAGGTGTACCAAGAGAAGCATTTCAATACAGAGGGGAAGGGAGGGGCGGCTGGTATACGCCTGAAGGGAGTGGACGAAGAAGGCAATGAGGTTACTGTAGATGTCGTCGGAGGTAAAATCACCGTTACTAAGGTGGATACTAATGGAAACACCATGACACAGTCAGGGACTTTTACGCTGGAGCATGCAGGTCTGATTGCCGTTGGACTGGGAGACATGGCTGCTCGTATGAACGCAACCTGGGATGGGACTGGAGGTCTGGCTGGCGACGATGCACTGCCATGGGAAGGAGGAACGCCATGGTATGAAGGGGGCGGTCACGATCACTTTAACAAAGGAGCGTGGTCAACCACGCCGAACAAGTCGTTGAGTGATTCCGATATTACGGCGGGGCTCTCGCTGCTCAAGAATACTCTAGGTTCATATTACAATCTTGATGTTAGAAATAATACCGTTAAATCGTTTTTTGGCATGGAGGATAACGAATCTAAGATCCTCTATTACGGGGGGCCGGCCGGTCTTTCAGATACAGCTACACGAACGATCTATGTTAATCTTAACATGACGGATGCTCTAAAGGTCTTCACTGGAACGAACAGTCAGTTCACAGCATCTGTTGTCTTGCATGAGTCACTGCATATCTCCTACGCAAGCGAAGGATGGAGGTCGAGATTTCCAACGTATTCGCCAGCCGGCGAAGAGGCAAGCATCCGTTACCATGTAGAGGGCTGGGCGGCAGCGAATGGAATCCCTGAAACTTCTCCTCGGGCTGGATCAGGATATCGTGCAATTTACAAGGAGGTGGTTCGAACCGGCTATTCAACGACTTCCTTTGGAACCCCGAGTAGTGGTACAGGCTCTAATCGAGGGCATGGTGTCAGCGTAAAGCCTCAAAATACCGTAACAATTCCCATGCCATGATTTTCAAGCTAAGATATCTTAGCATTTTATTTCTTGTCCTTGCCGCTCTTCCTGCGAAATCCGAGATGATCAATGGGCGAGCTCGTGTCACAAATATTGAGGAAACTATTTGGATTTTCCAAATGGGCCCAGAAATTCTGGCAAGGGCGGACCACGTGATCTACCTTGAAATTCTCGGTCCGGTTAAATACGCGGGAAATAAAATTGCCTGTGGAGTAGTGGATGAAAACGAACTCGAGCTTGTCGACGGTCCGCTCAAGGAGGGAGATCAAATTGCTTTTGTGGCGCCAGGGCCGGCCTTCACGAACGAACTGCTTCCACCAGTGTTCTCAAATCTGAAGGACATAAGACTGGTCGAGACGCACTGCGAGTGAGCATCTTGAATGCGGTGCCTGATCTTCTGTGGATTCATGGATCGCCTGAGAGCATCCCCTGGAACTCGTACATCATCACGATGGCGTACTAGCTCACATGGCCCCGAGTCAGTTTCCCCATGGTTTCTAGGTTCACAGCCATCGGGCGCTGCCGTGATAGCTGCTTTCTTCCGGTGCCTGGGCTGGTGGTGGCTATTGATCGGGCTGCGCCTTCGGAGATGGATGTGAGCTGGGCACCATGACCTCGCCATGGTGCTCGACTCGACTGCCTAACTGGCCGGAGCGCCCTGCTGCCGTAAAGGGAACCTTTGCAGGGGTGGGCAGGGAGCTGCTTTTCGGGGCACCGGTTGAGTCACACCAGTTGAACGAAGATGCGCAGGGGCGGGCGCTTGATCGTCTGCGAGAGGCCGAAACAGAGGGCCTCTTCACGCTCCTTGTTATGTTATGGAGGCGTGTGGCAAGATGGATATGGATGGGCCGATCGATTGGGGCTTCGATGCCACCTCGATAAATGTTTTTCGGGAACAACTTATTTTATTTACGTTACCTGATGGCCTTGTGGGTTTTTTACACGACGATGGAGTTGATGCGCGGGGGGAATCAGTAACAAGTTAGCCGATCTACCATGTCCTCAAGCAGGTTGATTCCCCGAATCCCGCCTCTCACCGCTCCAGCGGCGGCTCTGGACCAGAGCTCCAGCGAGCGCGCCCAGCAAGTTGAAGATCAAGTCCAGGCCGGTGTTATAGACATCGCCGACGCCGGTCTCTTCAAGTGAAACGAAGGCCAGGAACTCCACAACTTCGTTGACGGCGCCCAGGCCCATGGCCCCGCACCAGGCAAGGAATATGACCATGCCCGTACTAACGCCGGGCCTCAGCCTCACAGTGATCAGCTGGTGCATTACCACCGCTGCGGCGGCAAAGCCGTAGAAGTGGATCACCTGATCCATCTTCAGGATGTACAGGTCGCCACCGTGGTCGATGAAGGGATAGATGCGCCAGCCATACAGAACGCCATCCCCCACTGGAAGAATTCCGCCCAGCATGTGAAGGAAGCCCCAGATTGACAGCGCCCAGAGCGCAAACCGGTCCAGCCCCGAACGATCCACAGTGGCCAGCAACAGCAATCCAACGGCAACCGTTACTCCCAAGTAGGCGATGAACTCATAGTTCCCAAGCGAAAGGTAGAAGAAGGCCGCCGCAAGGAGTAAAGTAGGGTGAACATTCCAGCGTTCCACCATTCCATCATTCCAGTCTTCCCACAGTGATCTTGACGAAAGCGCAAGCGTGTTTACATTGTAAACGAACAATCGAGTTTACGTTCGCCATGGCCACCAACGTCGTATCAATGCGGGTCCCGGAGGAGGCGAGAAAGCGCCTGGAGCGGTTCTCCCGTTCGTTGGGCAAGAAGCCTTCCGAAGCCGGAGCAATGCTTCTGGAGGAGGGACTTCGTCGCTCGGAGCATCCTTATATTGATTTCCGTAACACCCGCATAGGTCGTCAGGCCTATCTGAAGGGGTCGCGCCTGGCCGTGTGGTATATCTACCAGCTTGTAAGGGACTACGAGTCCTCAACAGCGCGCGCCAGTGAGCATCTGCATCTTTCGGAATCGAAGATAAAGGCAGCCCTGCACTATGCCGAATGCTTCCCAACGGAGATCGAAACCGCCATCGCTGACAATGCCGCAGGCGAATACGAGGCTTTGAAAGGGATGCTGCCCACGCTCGAGCCATTTGATGCGCCGAAAGAATGATGCAACCGGCATTTTTTCTGGACGAGCATCTGTCGCCTGCCATCGGCGACGTGGTGCGCTCGCTTAACGCCGATCTTCAGGTGCACTCAATCCTTACCCATCAACAAGGGGACATGCGAGGTGAGCCGGACGAAGAAGTCCTTCTTTTCTGCCGGAAAGAAGGCTGGATACTGGTCACAGCAGACTTAAATACCATACCACCCCTGCTCAAGGATTGGCATGACAACGGAGAGAGCCATGGAGGCGTTGTCTTCATAAGCAACAAGTCCATTCGCGCGAGAGACCATGTGCGCATCGCCAAAGGACTCGTCTCGCTCGCCAACCAATGCAGCGGAGCCGAATGGATCAACCGCATCGTTTTCTTGCGGTGAGGGCGAGGGGGGGATCCGGTCCGACCAGCTTCCGCACAAGGAAGCGTAGCTCCGGTAGGGAGGGTAGTCTCTTACCCTCCGTATGTAAGTATATCTTCGCGTCGCTCCCAGCTTTCGCAACCAGAGCCTTCCGTTACGGCGCATTCCGAGAGGCACAGGAGGCTCCGAGCGTTGACAACCTTCCGGGGCGGGTGTCACCCGATCTACTGCCGTCCATGGTGACGCGAACAGTCACTGATTTACGGATCTGAGGGGACTCAGCTCTCTACCAATCGGCCTCTTCTCCCCCACCCAACTCTCCAGCATTCCATTACTCCACCACTCCGCGCGAAGCGCTCTCCAAGGCTTTCACCCAATAGCTCGTGTCCAGCCACTTGCCGTGTTTAAAGCCGACTTGGCTGAGGTTGCCGGCGTGGTGGAAGCCTAGTTTTTGATGCAGGCGTTCGCTGGCGGGGTTGGGCACGCCGATGACGGCGACAACCGTGTGGACGCCCTGCTTCTGGAGACGCTCCAGTAGTTCCTTGTAGAGCTGCGATCCGATACCCTTGCCTGTAGACCCGGGGTGGAGGTAGACGGTGGACTCCACAGTGTGGCGGTAGGCGCTCTTGCTGCGGAATGCGCTTGCGTATGCGTAGCCCACCACGCGCCCTTCTTCCTCAGCCACGATATATGGGTAGTGCTCCCGCGTGTAGGCGATCTTGTTGCGCACCCAATGAACATCCACCGGCGTCTCATCAAATGTAACGCATGTGTTGAGGATGTAATGGTTTACGATTTCCAGAATGTCTGGCGCATCGGATGGTTGAGCGTCGCGAAGCATGGGGGGCAAGTGGGCGGGTGACTGTTTGCAGTTGACCTACGACTTATGGGAATTCGCAGGAAGGCTTATGGTGTTATAGTAAAAGCATGGGTTTGCTTGCCCAGAGTGAGGGGCGGGGCAATCCTGTAGGTTTATTGGGAAAGCGTGAAGAAAACGACACTTGAATTGCCGGGCCAGCATCATTCTGCGCGTGAGAAGACGCATTGGTTGGCGTGGGTTTCCCTGGTGACTGCGATGGCCCTGTTTGGCAGTTCGTTTGCAGCGCTCAAGGTGTCGTTCGAGTACTACCACCCCATGGTGATCATCTTCGGTCGCATGGTTGTGGCGTCGATGGGGTTTATGCTGCTGATTCCGCGGATGGGTAAGGTTGCGCGGCCCAGTCGACGCGATCTGAGATTGATGCTCTTGATGACGATCGCCGAGCCGGGTCTATATTTTGTATTCGAAACCAAGGCCCTGCAATACACGACTGCGTCACAGGCCGGCATGGTCATGGCGTTGATGCCTGTGCTGGTCGCAGTAGGCGCGGCGATCTTTTTGAAGGAGCGGCTCTCTGCACGGCTTATCTTTGGTTTCTTTCTGGGCATGGTGGGAGTGGTGGTCCTATCTGTCGGCGCTTCTGCAGACGAGTGGGCGCCGAACCCTGTTCTGGGGAATTTCTATGAATTCCTGGCGATAATCACCGCGACAGTTTACACGCTCTGTCTGAAACATCTGCTGACGCGTTACCGCCCGCTGTTGCTGGCTTCTCTCCAAGCCTTTGGCGGAGTTATCTTTTTTCTCCCCTTCCTCTTTTTTCCCGGCACGGAACTGCCAACAGAGTTTCACCCCTGGGGCGCATTCTGGATAATTTATCTCGGCTTGTTTGTCACGCTTGGCGCCTACTCTCTGTGGGCTTGGGGCTTCACTTACGTGTCTGCATCACACGGCGCCCTTTTCACCAACTTCATTCCTGCGTTCACGTTACTAATCGGCTGGGCGTTCCTTGGAGAGACTTTATCCTGGCCGCAAATCCTGGCGGTAATGATCATTTTCGCAGGCGTCATCATAAGTCAGCGCGGTCGCAGAGTCAGACCTCGGGCGGCGTGAATTATCCCTGGCTGTCCCTTCATCCTCGGCCAGCTACCCTACCTGGGCTGGACTTCCCGCTGATCTGGATCTGCAGTGCGGACCACATCGTATTCGCGATGCTCGTCTGCGTGGAAACTGCCCGTCTTGTCATTCCACCAGTGGCGGGTAAGGCGTATGCAGCCGCCGTCCAACTCAATCCAGTTGTAAGCGTTCACATCGCCTTTCAAGCGGGTCGATGTGCTGGTGGAGACCTGGGCCACGAGAATTTTCTGAATGACCTGCTGCCCGGTCTCCACGTGGCCGGAGAATGTCTTGTGAAGATGGCCTGCCAGCAGGAGATCAACTCCTACGTGAGACATACGCTGCAAGGCGTCCCTCCACCGCCCCACCAGACCCCGCTTTAGGTCGCCTTCCGGTAGCAGGAACGGGTGGTGCGTAACGACGATACGGATCTTTTTTGCCTCTACATTTGCGAAGCAGGTCTCGATGCGGCGCATCTGGTCGCGATTGATCCGACCGCGCGACCAGTCGCGACTCAGGCTGTAGGAGCGGGCGGTGTTGACGCCAAGGATGGCGAATTCTGTACCCTCGATCCATGGGCAAAGCTCCGGGCCGAAGTAGTGCTGATATCGGCGATAGGGGGTGAGGAAACGCTCCAGCAAGTTGTAGCTCGGGACATCGTGATTGCCGGGTATGCAGAGGGTCGGCGGTTCAAGCAGATCCACATATCGCCGGGCAGCGCGAAATTCTTCGGGTTGTGCGCGTTGGGTAAAATCGCCGCTTATGACAACAAGTTCGGGACCCCGCGTGTTCAACTCAATGAGCAGAACTTCTGCGATTTGTTCGTTGAGTCTTCCGAAATGCAGGTCCGAGATATGCGCGATACAACTCATGCCGTGACGGTGCGACTCTCCCGGTCACCCTGCCGGGGAGCAACGACACGCAGTGCCTTGGGCACGCACCGAACATGCAAGGGAAGTTTCATCCGCAACAGCTCACCATCGATCAGGACATTACGGCTTCTCCGCCGCCCGGTATTAATGATCGCACGACGGGTGCGCACCAGCTTGATGTGTGGATTGTCGCTCCAGTTTCCGGTTAGGAGCGAGGTGAAGCCCAGTAGTAGTTTTAGCCGGCTCTGGTAGTCTAGGATATAGACTCCCAGTTCTCCACGATCCAGACGTGTGCGCGACGGCAGCCGACCGGGCTCGGAGCAGTCATAGATATTGTTGGTAACTGTAACCAACCGCGTTTTCCATGCCTGCTGAACGCCCTCTTCGGTCTCGATTTTTACCTCCATGAGTGGGTATTGCAGGAGGATGCGCAGCGCCTCTGCAGCCAGTTTTGGCCAGCGCCGCCAAGCCGGCTGCCCACGTTTGTCCTCACGCTTTTGTCCTACGCGCGCATACAGACCAATATGGGCATTGGTTGTGAAGAGTCTTCCGTTGATCTCTGCAAGGTCCACTTCCCGGGCCTCGCCAGAGGCTATTGATTCCAGCGCCTCGTCCAGACTGTCTGGTAGACCGAGATCTCCAGCAAAGAGATTCATTGTCCCGGCTGGAAGAATTGCGATCGCTTCAGTTTCTTCGCGCAGGCAGCGCACACAGGTTGTGATGGTGCCGTCACCGCCGGCGATGATGAGCAGCGTTCGCGGGTTCAGTTCTATCTCGTTCGCCCTTTCTTCGACCTCGCTCCCTTTGACGAAGTGAACATCGACTGCGTCAGCTACTTTCTCAAAGTGCTCGCGCACTTTCCGTTCGACTTCTTCCGGGCCCATCGAGAGGACAGCCCCCGATCGCCGATTGATCAATGCAACCACTCGCTCGTAGTTCACACTCGAGCAACTGCACTTAGTGGGCCAAAACCTGCGGCAGCTCCAAATCCACAAGGCAGTATGCTCACATCGCTTTGCCGTTTAGCGTCCACCGGGATTCTTCTCTGTAGATGGTTCCCTCTGGCGTCTGGTGTGAGGAGTAGAGGGAGAAGGATTCCACGCGGAACGGCGGCGCGCTGAACTCGCGGTGTTTCTTCGCAAAGAGCTTCACTGCTTCGGGGCTGGCCGTATTGCAGCGTGCAATGGTGATGTGCGGGCGGTAGCGACGGCGCTCCGGCTCGATGCCAATGTTGAAGAGACGGTCTTCAATATCCTTCTGCATGCCAAATAGGCGGGGATGACCGGCGCCTACGCCTGCCCACAAGACAAATGGCTTACCCGTTGCTGGGAAGAAGCCGATTGTTTCCACCGGCAAGATGAAGGGTTCTGTAGTTACCTCGCCAAGTACCCGCTCAATCTCGTCCTGCAGCACGCTATCCACATCGCCGATAAACTTCAGGGTGAGGTGCAGGTTCTCCCGGCTGGTCCAGTGAAAGCCTCGCGCTTGGAACTGAAGATCTGCAAGCGCCTGACGAACAACAGGAGGCGGATCAATGGCCACAAAGAGGCGCTTCATGTTGGAACGCTACGAGGGCTTCAGCGCATGGCAACCGTGCAGCCAAAAAGGAGCCGCGTGAAATACGACACGCTGCTTCAGGATAAGTCAGCTATCTCGTGGTTCAGCTATCGTATGCACAACACCGGCACGTTGCGTGTGCGCAGCAGAACTGTTGTAGTGCTTCCTAATAGCAGGCGGCGGATGCGGCTGTGCCCGTATGCGCCCATGACCAGGATGGTAGCCGGATCATTGCCGGTAAAATCCGCGATTGTTTCCTCCACGCCGCCTTGTAGAACATGTCCCTGCACATTCCAGCCGTGTTGCTGCAGACGCCCCGTAGCCTCGTTTGCAAGAGCCTGCGAGTCCTGGTTTTTCTCCTCCACAACCACTACATGCATCTCAAGCCCCTTGAGTGTGGCGCAATCCTGGAGATAGCTCAGCGCCTTCTTGCAGCTTTCCGCTCCATCGTAGGCAAACACCAGACGCTCGGCGGGCTTGAATGCCCGCGGCGTGACCAGGCACGGCTTATGGCTGGCCCGCACCACACGCTCCATGGATGAGCCGAGGTGCTCGATTGCCTTCTCAGCGCTCATGCCCCGCTTTCCAAGCACTATCAGGTCATACTCGTCTTCGATCTCCTCGATCTGGTCGACCAGCATCCCCTGCTTGTGAATAAACTTTGGCGCCGTAGGGCCGCCCGCTTGCTCAAAGAGCTTACGCGCGGCCGTCTCGATCGCCTCCGCCTTGCTTTGCTCCAGTTCCTGCAGCTGGCTTACCAGGTTTTGATAAGGCTGGGCTCCTATACTGCCGGAAATGTCAGCAACGAGCGGCAACTCATATTGGCGCAGGTCCGTAACATACATGATGTCGACCTGGATTGTAGAGTGTCCGGCTATCCAGGCCGCATACTCACAGCTTACTTCCGAGTAACTGGAGCCATCTGTGCAGAGTAGGAGCTTTTTCATGTCTTGGTGGGGTGGATTAGGTTCTAAACACGGGTTCCAGAAGGTACAACACCATCCTTGATCACCAGCAGCACGCCGTCGCGCACATAGATATCGCCCTGTTGGAAGCCGTCGGGCTTACCTTCCGGATCCAGGACCACATCGTCTCCAATGCGGGCGTTCTTGTCGATTATGGCATTGCGGATCGTGCAGTTATGGCCGATGCCGATATGCGGTACGCCGCGGGCCTCGTTTTGCTTCCGGGCCTCGGGGGTTTCAAAATAGTCGGAGCCCATCATAACGACATTCTCCAGGGTGGTCCCGCCGCAGACCCGCGCACGAACGCCGATCACGCAGCGATTCAGGGTTGCGTCCGAGATGATGCAGCCTCCTGCAATCAGCGCCTGCCCGATGTGGCTGTTGTTAACCTTTGAAGCCGGTAAGTAGCGTGCACGGGTATAAACTGGCCGCCGCTGATCGAAGAAGTTGTAGGGTGGGAGAGGGTCAGTCAGCTCCAGGTTCGCATTGAAGAATGAGCGCACTGTCCCAATGTCTTCCCAATAGCCTGAGAACAGGAAGGAATAGAGCTTGGCCCGCTTTAGAAGACCGGGAATGACCTCTTTACCAAAGTCGGTATGGTCGCTGTCGAGCGCCTCCAATAGCACCGAGCGGTTGAACAGGTATATGCCCATGTTGGCCAACGCGTAATCGCGCCCGGGCTCCAGGTTCTGCAGTTTTTCCTTGAGCGCATCGCTGATCGAGAGGCTCCGAATGATTTTCGGGTCCTTGGGCTTTTCCACAAACTCCTCAATGCTCAAGTCATCATTCACACGCATCAGCCCGAGTCCCTCCACACGGTCCAGAGGCATGCTCTTGGCGGCGATTGTTACGTCCGCCTTGGTGTCGATGTGCTGCTGGATCAACTTTCTGAAGTCCATCCGGTAGAGCTGGTCGCCAGAAAGGATCAGGAACAGGTCGTTGTCCCGGGAGCCGAAATGGTGAAGATTCTGGCGCACTGCGTCCGCCGTGCCCTGGTACCAGGCATCGCCGCGCTCGGTTTGCTCGGCAGAGAGAATATCGACGAAGCCGCCACCGAATGGGTCGAACTTGTAGCTTTCCTGGATGTGCCGGTGCAGCGAGGCAGTATTGAACTGCGTGAGCACGAAGATCTTGTTCAAGCCTGAGTTCAGGCAGTTGCTTATAGGAATATCCACGAGCCGGAACTTCCCCGCGAGGGGAACCGCCGGCTTGGAACGCAGTTTTGTCAACGGGCTGAGACGTGTGCCACGTCCGCCTCCCATGATCACGCAGATAACGTTAGGATCCATTATACGATAGGGCTTCTCGCTTGCAGGATAGTGATATGCATGTATGAAACAATTCCCAATATACTGGAGCAAATCAGATATTCATGCCGAACCCACACTTAATAAGATCCCCGGAGGGCAGCTTGGGGAGAGTTCGGGCCGGTATGCTGGGAAATTTGAGAAATCTCTAACAGAGAAAGGCTAAGTCTATGTGCGGAATTGTTGGATATGTGGGGAAACAACGGGCGGGATCGGTGCTTCTTGAAGGGCTGAAACGGCTTGAGTATCGTGGGTATGACTCGGCCGGTATCGCCGTGAGCAATAATGGGGGCCGGGCGCAACTCATCAAGAAAGCGTCTCGGGTCGATGAGCTTGCCCGCCTGGCTCGCGCAAATGAACTCGAAGGAACCCTGGGAATTGGCCACACCCGCTGGGCGACACACGGTGGCGTTACCGATGAAAATGCGCACCCTCACTGTTCAAACGACGGCCGTATCGCCTTGGCGCACAATGGCGTTATCGAGAACCATGCCCAGCTGAGAAAGTTCTTGGAAGGCCAGGGCTACGTGTTTCATTCAGAGACAGACACAGAAGCCCTGACGCATCTGGTGGCCTGGCACTTTGACCGTATGGATGGGAATAGTGTCGGTGGCGACCGCCTGGAAGCAGCCGTGCGCGCCGCACTTGCGGAGGTCGAAGGCACCTACGGGATCGCAGTCATCTGTGAAGACTGCCCCGGTGAGATTGTTGGAGCGCGTAAGGGCAGCCCTCTGGTGGTCGGCGTCGGCAAGGGTGAGAACATGCTCGCCAGCGACGTCACCGCGTTTTGCGGCAGGATGCAGAACGTCGTGTATCTGGATGACGGGCAGATCGTCCGTATCACCAAGGACGACTTCTTTGTGAGCACGCTTAGCAACGAGGATGTCTCGCCAGTAATCAGCGAAGTAAACTGGCGCGTGGAAGACTCGGAGCTGGGCGATTTTCCACATTACATGCTCAAGGAAATCTTTGAGCAGCCTCATACGCTGGAAAACGCCATGCGCGGCCGCTTCTCGCAGGACGCATCTACAGCACAGTTTGGCGGCTTGAACATGAGCGCCCGTGAACTTCGGCAGGTTGACCGCATTCTGTTATTGGGCTGCGGGACGGCATGGCACGCTTGCATGGTGGCGGAATACATGATCGAGCGCTACGCCCGCATCCCTGTCGATGTGGAGTACTCGAGTGAGTTTCGTTATCGCAATACGCCGCTGGACAAGAACACGCTGGTGTTTGCCGTAAGCCAGAGCGGCGAGACAATTGATACACTGGAAGCACAGCGCGAAGCGCAGCGGAAGGGCTATCGTGTTCTTGGCATTACAAACGTTGTGGGCTCCACAATCGCACGCGAAAACGACGGGGGGATCTACCAGCACTCAGGCCCGGAAATTGGGGTGGCATCAACCAAGGCGTTTACCGCCCAAGCCCTTATTGGCGCCATGCTGGCCCTTTATCTCGGCCGCATGCGGGATCTTTCCTATGCAGAGGGCAAGGAGATGGTGAAGGCGTTTAAGAGCCTCCCGGGGCTGGTTAGCCAAGTGCTCAACCAGGCGGAACACATCAAGCGCATCGCCAGCAAGTATGCGCATATGTCAGACTTTCTTTTCCTTGGGCGCCTGGAGATGTTCCCGGTGGCCCTTGAAGGCGCGCTCAAGCTCAAGGAGATCTCCTACATACACGCAGAGGGTTACCCGGCAGCAGAGATGAAGCATGGTCCCATCGCATTGGTCTGCCCGGAATGTCCCACGGTGGCTCTCGCCCCAGTGGGAGAGATGTTCAAGAAGTCCCTGTCCAATATCCAGGAAATCAAGGCCCGCCGCGGCCCGGCCATTATTGTGACAGACGCCGGTAATGAGTTTCCCGACGGCTTGGCGGACGATGTGATCGAAATTCCACGGGCGCACGATTGCATCCGGCCAATTCTCGCCACAATCCCACTGCAACTTCTCAGCTACTACATTGCCGTCGAGCGTGGTTGCGATGTGGACAAGCCCCGCAACCTGGCCAAGAGCGTGACGGTGGAGTAGGAGGAAGAGGCCGCAAAGGAGGGCGCTACTTTCACTGGCGCCCGAGTTCAGTTTAGAGGAACGGGGAGCGTAATTCATTACCCCCCGTCCTCGAAGCTGCTGTATAAGCGAATGGGGTTTGTTTCATTCCTGCCACAGGCAACAGGATGTGCTTTCCGGCGAGAAGCGGCTTACCACTGCCTTCAAAAGCGAAGGCCAGAACATAAGGGCGCCTGAGCTTCAGCTGCATACGTTGCCGGAAAAGGACGAGTAAGCCGGCGGCTGATGTAGGAGATTGGAAGCGCCGTCCTCCCTCGGCTTCTGCCGCTGTCTACTGTTCGGGAAGACGGTTTCGCAGCTGAAGGCTCTGCATTTGGTAGATGCCGCCGTCCGTGAGACCTTCGACTGAGTCGATGATTTCCCGCATGGCGTCAAGCTTGCCTTGCTGCCAGTAGTGCAGCGCCAGGTTGAAGCCAGCCTGTGCGCGCAATTGATCTGTGTTGCCTGCAGAAAGAACCAATTGGCGTAGCGCTTCCTCACCCTGAGAAGGATTAGCGCCAAACAGTTTGGCCATCGCCGCGCCGAGACGAGCACGACCGCCCGCGGGACTGTCGCCCAAGGTCTTGGCCGCCTTTGAATATGTTTCGGCTGCCGCTGCGTAGTTGCCTTCTTCATACTGGCGGTTTGCCAGTTCGATCATCGCCAGGCCACCCAGTGGGTGATCATCGTTGTCTTTGGCGAACTCCTCCAGCTCATGTGTTTCCTGAGCGACAGAGAATGCTGCCCGCACATTTGCTTCCTGCCGTTCCTGCCACCAGCGCACCGTCATTACGCCGAGAACGATGACCGCAGCTATGCCGATCCCCGCAAATATCGCTCCACCGTTCTTCTGCCAAAAATCGTTAAAGCGCTCTTCTACGTCGGCGTCAGGCGGCAGGGCGCTGCCCGCATCCTTGGCTCGCGCTGGCGTTACCGGCGGATTCGGTGCGTTATCTGGGTTTAAGGGGTCGTTGGACTTCGGCATGAGATGACTGCGAAAAGCAGCCTATTTCAGCAGTCTCTGGCTCAGAGTCAAGGTCGCAGGAATCGCCATTTTGGTGCGCTTGCCATCCCGTCGGTAGAAAACTGAATTAGGCTCTTGCTAATACCTTCGATTCAAGCCTCTTATATCGAACCATAAAACCTTGCAATGGGCGTGCGGAACGCTTCAAGGGACCCCGGCATTTTACTGTTGCAAAGGCAGGCCAGATTGCCTTCACAGTTTTGCCGTCGCGCCGCCTTATGCGCCCTCCGCGGGGCTCACGTAGGTTCGTATTGGTCAGGAAACAGAGATTTAAGCTAAGCATGGAAGGAAGAAAACTACAGCGCAAAGCGTTCTTACGCAGGCTTGGGGGACTAGCCTGTGGAGTGGGCGTGCTGGCATTTCTGCGTGGCAAAAGTGAAAAGGCCAATCCGGTTAGCGCCGGGGAAGCATCGAATCTTATAAGCCTGCGGGTTCGGCGCGATGAGCGCGCTGTAGCGCAGGATGCGTGAACCTCGCGTAGCAGCAATCCAGCGAACCCCATCCGATGGCTAATGTATTTCCAAAGTGGGCAAACAAGATGCCCCTCCGCATACTGGCGTGTCTGGTCGTGCTTGGTACGACTGTGACCGCCGGCGCCTGGTATTACCTGACGCCAAAGTATACAGTCGTAGGCTATATGCCGACGCAGCCGGTTCCATACTCCCATGCTCTGCACGTCGGCCAGCTAGGTTTGGACTGCCGTTACTGTCACACCTTCGTTGACCAGAGCGCCGAGGCAAACCTGCCAGACGCCGGCACATGTATGAACTGCCACAACACGATCCTTCCTGATAGCCCGGCCCTTGCCCCCATTCGCGCCAGCTATGAGACGGGTGAGCCGGTCGACTGGGTGCGCGTGCATCGCGTTCCGGACTACGTCTATTTCGATCACTCTGCGCACGTTAACCGTGGTGTAAGTTGCGTGGAGTGTCATGGCCAGGTCAACGAGATGGAAGTGGTTTGGCAGGACAAGCCGCTGTCGATGTCCTTCTGCCTGGATTGCCACCGCGAGCCAGAAAGATTTGTACGGCCGCTGGACAAGGTTTATGACTTGAACTGGAAGCCCGAAAGCGAAGAACAACAGGTCGCCTTCGGAACACAGTTCGTTCACGAAATGCAGATTAGCCCACCGCAAAGCTGCTCAGGGTGCCACCGATAATGAAGCTTTCGCCTAACAACGAAGAGAACGGCTCGAACTTGCCGCAGGGGCCACGTTATTGGCGCAGCCTCCACCAACTCTCGGACGAGCCGGAGTTCAAGGAATGGCTGCACCGGGAATTTCCGGCAGGCGCATCTGAAGTCGAAGGCGTCAACCGCCGACGCTTCCTGCAGATCATGGCCTCGTCCTTTGCCCTTGCAGGGGCGGGCATGGCTGGCTGCCGCCGCCCGGAGGCCCACATCCGCCCATACTCCAAGGCGCCAGAGCGTATCGTTCCCGGTGTCCCGGTAAACTACGCCACCTCTCTGCCAATGGCGCGGGAAACAATCCCCCTGGTTGTCGAGACGCACCAGAACCGGCCTATCAAGGTCGAGGGCAATCCCAAGTACCAGCCTTTTGGCGGAGCCACCAACCTTCACGCCCAAGCGAGCATCCTGGATCTTTATGATCCAGACCGCTCGGTGAATCATTACAGCGGGAGCAAGGGCCGCCTGTCCCTCGCTGCTGTCAATGATTTGCTCGCCAGCGTGAACAGCAAGTTTGCGCCGACCGGTGGGCAGGGGCTCGCATTTTTGGCGGAGCCATCCACTTCGGTGACACGCTCACGTCTCTTGGGTCAACTGCAGCAGGCATTCCCGCGCATGCTGTGGGCAGAGCACGACGCAGCAGGGCAGGACAACCTGGAGCGTGCTGCTCGTGAGCTCTTTGGAGCGCCGATCCGTCCGATTTACCGCTTTGATCGCGCCCGTCGCATTCTCTCCATTGATTGCGACTTCGTAGGACGAGAGCCGGGTCACCTTGGTTACGCCCGCGCCTTTACAACATCGCGCAAGGTCTTCTCTCCAGAAGAGGCAGGCAAGATGAGCCGCCTCTACATCGCCGAAAGCGCATACTCGCTTACCGGCACGATGGCCGACCACCGTTTGCGTTTGCCAAGCTCCCATGCAGCAGCCTTCGCTGCTTTGGTTCTGGCGGAAACGCTGGAGCAAACTCAAGGCGACGCACAGTTTGCCGGAGTTTTGCGCCAACAAGCTGCTGGCCTGCAAGTGGATGCGGCATGGGTGCGCGAATGTGTGACAGACCTGCTTCAGAACCCGGGACAGGCTCTCGTGGTTGGCGGATCACACCTGCCAGTGGAAGCGCATGTGGCGATCTTCTACATCAACCAGCTTCTGGGCAGTTTCGGCCAGACGCTGCGGATGCTCCAGATCAGCGAGCCTTCACAGGCTGCAACCCTTGGGCAGCTCGCGCAGGCGATCCAGCAGGGCGCAGTTGAGACGCTCGTTATCCTCGGCGGCAACCCGGTTTATGCAACTCCGGGCGATCTCGATTTTCAAGGGCTCCTCGCAAAGGTGCCGAACATCATTCGTCTTGGCTATCGTTTCGACGAGACCTCTCTCGCCGTAACAGAGCGGGGTGGGGTGCACATATCCGAGACTCACTATCTCGAGACCTGGAATGATGGGCGGACTTTTGACGGCGTGCTTACGCCAGTCCAGCCAATGATCATGCCGCTGTTCCAGGGCTTGAGCGACATCGAGCTCCTCGCCAAGCTGGCGGGCGTTCAGGAAACGGATCCTTACGCGCTGGTTCTGGAAACCTTCAAGACAATCGTTCGCGAGGGCGATGTGGCCAAGGCCTTTGACCGCTTCCTCTATAACGGTTATCTGCAAGATAGCGGGTTCGCAGAGGCGCGGGTTAACTTTGGCGCGGGCCAGGCCAAGACGATTATTTCGCGTAGCGCCGCCGCGATTCAGAATCTCTCCGCAAATGCGCTGGAGGTTCGAATTCTGCCAGACTACAAGCTCCTGGATGGCCGCTATGCCAACAACGGCTGGCTGCAGGAGTGTCCAGAGCCGATTTCGAAACTTACTTGGGACAATGCCATCTGGATCAGCCCCAAGCTGGCTCAGGAACTGAACTTTAGCCCCGAGCAGCAGCGTCTGATGGATATCGCGTCTGCAAAGACGGGAGAGTTTGTCCGAGGCGCCGAGCACGCTCCAGTCGCCACCATTCAGGTCAATGGACGCTCGATTACCGGCCCTATCCAGATCCAGCCGGGACTCGCGGATTATACGGTTGCGGTAACCCTGGGCTATGGACGCACCAAGGTCGGCCGCATTGGTAACCAGGTTGGCTACAACGCCTACCCGGCGACCACACTCCAGAACAAGGCCTTTGCGACGGGCGCTAGCCTTTCGCTGAACAATGAGACCTATCGTCTTGCCAATACGCAGGAGCACTGGTCGTTGGAAGGTCGCGCGATCGTTCGCGAGGCAAACCTGGACACATTCGAGCACGAACCTGATTTTGCCAGCCACATGGGCATGGAGGCGCACTCGCCTGCTGTCTATGGTTCGCAGGCAAAAGCTCCTCTGCAACTGAAGGTTACAGAGCAGCCTCGTGGAAACTCGTCTTACGAGATCCCGACATTTACGAAGCCCAAGCCAAACGTTGACGTTTGGAACCAGCCGGGTGCAGAAGACCGCTTCCCGAAGCCGCAGCAGTGGGGAATGGCGATCGACATGAACACATGCATTGGCTGTTCCGCCTGCGTGGTCGCATGCCAATCGGAGAATAACATCCCCATCGTTGGCAAGGATCAGGTAATTCGCGGTCGCGAGATGCACTGGCTGCGTATCGACCGCTACTACTCTGCTGGCGAATTGGGCAGCGCCGTAAGCGAGATACCGGCAGATCCACAAGTCAGCTGGCAGCCGATGGCGTGTGTGCATTGCGAACGCGCGCCGTGTGAGCAGGTCTGCCCGGTTAACGCCACCGTTCACGATGAGCAGGGTCTCAACGTAATGGCCTACAACCGGTGCGTGGGCACGCGTTATTGCTCCAATAACTGCCCGTATAAGGTGCGCCGCTTCAACTTCTTTGATTGGAACAAGCGCGAGGCAGGCAGCTATTATCAGGGTCCACTCGGTCCAAACGAGTACACGAAGGACGGCTTGCTGTCCGAGCTGCCGAAGATGCAGAAGAACCCTGACGTCACGGTGCGCATGCGCGGCGTGATGGAAAAGTGCACCTACTGCGTGCAGCGCATTCAGCGCGCCAAGATCAGTCAGCGGGTAAAGGCAGCCCAGGATCCCGACACCCCGGACGATGCGATCCGCATCCCCGACGGTATCCTTCAGACTGCGTGTCAACAGGCCTGCCCAACAGACGCTATCGAGTTTGGCGATGTCTCTGACCCGAACAGCCTTGTTTCTATCCTCAAGTCGAGCCCGCGTGACTATGCGGTGTTGGGCTACCTCAACACCCGTCCACGGACGACTTACCTGGCAAGACTGCGCAACCCGAACCCGCGCATGCCGGACTATGCCGAGATGCCGCTTAGCGCCTTGGAGTATCAATCCAAGAATGCAGGCGCCGGGCACGGAGGATCTCACAAGGAACCAGAAGCCGCGCATTCGGGGACAGGCGGCAGTGAAGCGATTCCCCATGGCAATAACCACTAAGGCTTTTCTGTAGATGGCACATACACATACAGACGCTGTGGCGCGTCCGGCTGTCCTTGATGAGGTCAAGCCGGTACGGGCTCCTCGCGGGGAAATTATCGCTAACAACCGCAGCCTTTCCTGGATAACCAACAAGATCTGCGGCATTGTGGAGGGTCCAACGCCTCTTTGGTGGTGGATCGCCTTCGGCGTCAGCGCCGGGTTGGCCCTGTTTACGGTCTTTGGCCTGATTTGGCAGGTTAGCACAGGTGTCGGCGTGTGGGGTATTGCGCACCCGGTCATGTGGGGCTGGGCGATCGTGAACTTCGTGTTCTGGATCGGCATTGGCCACGCTGGAACGCTCATCTCTGCTATCTTGTGCCTGCTTAAGCAGGACTGGCGCACGTCGATCAACCGTGCGGCAGAGGCTATGACGATCTTCGCCGTTGTTTGCGCGGGTATCTTCCCTGTTTTTCACATCGGTCGCGTGTGGTTTGCGTGGTACCTGTTTCCGCTGCCTACCTCAAACTCGATTTGGCCGAACTTCCGATCGCCTTTGGAGTGGGACGTGTTCGCTGTTTCAACCTACGGGACCGTCTCTGTCTTGTTCTGGTACATGGGCATGATTCCGGACCTTGCCACTCTGCGGGACCGCGCAAAGAAGGCATGGCGAAAGTATTTTTATGGTGTGCTGGCCATGGGCTGGCGCGGCTCGAACCGGCATTGGAGCAACTACGAAATGGCCTACCTGCTATTGGCAGGTCTCTCCACGCCTCTTGTGTTGTCCGTGCACACGATCGTTTCCTTTGACTTCGCGGTGTCTAACCTCCCGGGCTGGCACACCACGATCTTCCCTCCATACTTCGTTGCGGGCGCTATCTTCTCGGGTTTCGGGATGGTGCTCACCCTGATGCTGCCGCTGCGGGCGCTTTACGGTCTGCACGACCTCATCACGCAGTTCCACATCGACTGCATGACCAAGATCTGTTTGGCGACGGGATCGATGGTGGGTTACGCCTACGCGATGGAGTTCTTCATCGCATGGTATGGCGCGAACCCCTATGAAGGTTTTGCATTTATCAACCGCGCCTTTGGCCCCTACTTCTGGGCCTACTGGATCATGATCTCCTGTAACGTGATCAGCCCCCAGCTCTTCTGGTTCAAGAAGGTGCGCGAAAACTGGGCCTTGGTGTGGGTAGTCTCCATTTTTATCAACATTGGGATGTGGTTCGAGCGATTCGTCATCGCCTGTACCTCCCTTGCCCACGATTTCCTGCCGTCGTCATGGGGCTACTATAGCCCCACGATTGTGGATATCTTCACCTTCTTCGGCACCTTTGGGATCTTCGGCGTGCTCTTCCTGTTGTTCGTGCGCTTCCTGCCTATGATGGCCTTTGCGGAGATCAAGGCAGTGTCGCCGTATGGCAACCCACACGGACCGGCGCACTCGAAGCACCCTTCCGGCAATGTCGGCGGCGTCGGTAGCGCTGACGAAATGAGCGGCTATCACCCAGGTGAAGCTCACAACTAGCCCTATTAACTTACGAAAAGCATGGCCAAGCCATACGGAATACTAGCCCTTTTCGACACCGCCCCGGATATTTATCACGCCGCGGAGCATGTCAGGGACGCTGGTTACAAGAACTGGGATGTGATCGCCCCATTCCCCATTCACGGGATGGACCAGGCGATGGGTCTGAAGCGTTCCAAGGTGCCCCTATTCGTCTTTGCCGGTGGTCTCATCGGTTTCACCACTGGTATGCTGATGATCTGGTTCATGAATCGCTACGACTACCCACTCGTCGTTGGCGGCATGCCATTCTTCTCCCCGGTTTTCCCGTTCCCGGTCGCCTACGAGCTTACCATTCTGCTCAGTGCGTTCGGGGCCTTCTTCGGCCAATTCATCACTAACCGCCTTCCCCGGCACTATCATCCGGTGATGAACTACGAGAAGTTCGCGAGCCTCACCGATGACAAGTTCGCCATCGTAATCGAGACATCCGACCCGGGTTACGATTCTGAAAAAACGCGCGCCTTGCTCCAGGGTATCGGCGCTAAAGAGATTGTGGAGATTCCGGAGTAACCATGAAGTACGTTATCGCCATTTTCGCTTTGCTCGTCCTGTCGGTCCTCTCGATTGCAGGCTTTCGCGGCGGGCGGTCTGAAAAGCCACCGATCATGGTTTTCCCCGACATGGATTTTCAGGCCAAATACGAGGCGCAGGGCGCATCGCCGTTCTTCCAGGACGGCCGCTCCGATCGGCCCGTGATTCCCGGCACCGTTCCTTTCATCACGGAAGAACAGGAGCACTTTCAGCACCTGGCGCCAAAGGACCGGTTTTTCGAAGATACCTATCTGGCAACAGGCAAGATTGGAAACGACTACGGTCAAGGCTTCCCAATTGAGCTCAACCAGCAGGACCTCCTGCGGGGGCAGACCCTATTCAACATCAACTGTGCCGTGTGCCACGGAGCAGTTGGAGACGGCAACGGCGTGACCAAGCAGTATGGAATGATCGCCGTAGCGGACCTGCTTCAGGAACGCATCGTCGATATGCCTGAAGGGAAGATTTTCGAAACGATCACCTACGGCTTTAACACCATGGGGCCCTACGGCCACAAAATCCGGGAAGAAGATCGCTGGCGCGTAATCGCGTACCTGCGTGCGCTGCAGTTCGCAGCCAAGGCGCCTGCCGATGCTGTTCCTGCTGAAAGAAGAAAGAGTTTGGGACTATGAGCGCTCAGGCAGCAAATCCAACTGCTTCGGCGGTAGCGACCGCAGGGCATGGCCGCAACTGGGGCCTGATTTCACTGGTCGTTGGCGTCATATTTTTGGCGATCAGCGCCGTTGGCCTCTTCATGGGGGTCAGCGATGGTAACCCACGGCCTTTCCTGGGATACCTGATCGGCGCTGCGTTCTGGCTGAGCCTGCTTATCGGGGCCCTGCTACTTTTGATGATTTCCTATCTGCTCAATGCCGGCTGGATGACAATTCTCCGCCGTCAACTCGAGCACGCCGTCTCAGGGTTCAAGTGGATGGCTCTGATCTTTCTTCCGCTAATCCTGCTCGGACTCTTTGCTGGCGGCGAAGGTATTCCGTGGGTATGGCTGGATGTGACTCGCCTGATTCCGGGCGGCGAAACTGTTGCGCATGACCCGCTCTACGTACACAAGGCGGGCTACCTCAATGGGCCGTTCTTCGCTGTCCGCTATGTTCTCTACTTCGTAATCTGGGCGGGCCTCGCATACATGCTGCGCCGGCATTCCTTTGCGATGGATACGGATGGTGACGTGCGTCACTATCGCGCCGCCTACCGCTGGAGCGCATTTGGCGTGTTTGCCACTGCCGCAGCATTAACCTTCGGTGCGTTCGACTGGTTCAAGAGCCTTGAGTATCACTGGTTCTCGACCATGTTTGGCGTCTGGTTCTTTGCAGCCTGCGTCCGCTCCGCTACTGCCGCGTTGATCATCGTAGGCTTTATCCTCGGAGCGAAGGGTTATTTGCGGGGTATTTATCAGGATCGGCCCGGGCATGGGGCCCACAGCTACCTCCTGGGCTGCCTGCTTCTGGCATTCACAGTGTTCTGGGCCTACATCAGCTTCTCGCAGTACTTCCTGCAGTACAACGCGAATATTCCAGAAGAAACGTTCTGGTATAACATGCGTGAGTTCAAGGATTTGAATGGCCAGCTTGTAAAGAATAGTTGGTGGCCGGTCAGCATGTTCCTGATTTTTGGCTACTTCCTGGCGCCTTTCCTTTCATTGCTCTGGTTCAAGAACAAGTTTGGTCTCCGTATCGTGGCGATTGCGGCATGGACCTTGGTTTTCCACTTGTTGGACCTCTACTGGAATATCCTTCCCCAGAAGCTTTATGACGCGGAGCATGGCTACATTGTGCGCCAGTTCGGCATCAGCCTGTGGGACGTGACTGCACTTATCGGCATTGGCGGTATTTGCATCTGGGCGTTCTTCAACAGCGCCGCAAAGGAACGGCCCATCCCAATCCGTGACCCCCGAATCAAGGAATCCGTGGAAGCACACGGCTAATTAGAGAAAATGACTGCTAGCGAAGAACATCACATCGAGACGCCGCGCGACGACGAGCCTTCGGATCGTCGGCTGCTGGCCAGCATGGTTGGCTGGGTCGGGGCTATCCTGATCTTCGTGCTGATTCTCTACATCGCGTACGTGCCGAATCGCACGGGTCCGGTCGATAGTCAGGTTACGGAGCGTCGGGCGATTATTCTCGAGGACGTCCGTATGCGCGAAGTATCTCTCTTGCAGGGCTACTCTCGCTCAGCCACTGGCGATATACGCATTCCTGTTTCTCGGGCGATTGAGGTTATCCCGCAGGTGCTCAATCAGATTCCAGTCCAGGCTGCCGGCCAGGCGGCACAGGCTGAACAACCTCAGCAACAACCTTAACACGATAAGCCACCGGCAGGACAATGCGATGATGCCTTGCCTGCACCGGTTTTACCTAGCATCTTAACTTTTTGAGCTATACTGGATATATCCTACTGGGCCTCGGCATCGGAGGCGTGTTCTTCGGCTTGGCAGCCTGGGCTTTATACTGGGCGGTCAAGAACGGGCAGTTTGAGAATCTGGATAAAGGATCTCGGGTAATCTTCGATGAGGAGGAACCCGAGGGAGAACACACAGATTACTTCCCCGGCAAGAACCCAAGGGACAAAAATTCATCCCAGGAACGAACCTAAAATGGCCTCGGATTCAATCATCTCTTCGATCAATCCGGTCACCACTCCGAAAGACATCGCGATCCGCGCGAAGTTGTCGGAGATCGACCGGTCAATGCGGCTGCCTGCATTGTTTTTCCTGGTTTCGGGCCTGCTGTGGCTGATGGCCGGCACGATCTTCGCCATGATCGCGTCCATCGCTCTGCACTCGCCAGAAGTTTTTCCGAGCGCTGAGTGGCTTACCTTTGGCATAATTCGCACCGCGCACCTCAATGCGATGGCCTATGGGTGGTCAATCAATGCGGCCTTTGCGGTTGGCACTTGGTTGATGGCCCGTCTTTCGCGTACGAGAATTCGCCATCCTGAGATCCTGATCACCGCCGGAGTCTTCTGGAACATCGGTGTAACAGTTGGGATCATCGGGATTCTTAGCGGCGACATGACCAGCGTGGAATGGTTGGAGATGCCAATTTACGTGGCGCCCATTCTGGCCGTCTCTTTCGCCCTGGTAGGCGTTTGGAGTATCATTTCGTTTCGCTTTCGCCAGACAGATCACGTCTACGTCTCCCAGTGGTATCTGCTCGGCGCCATGTTCTGGCTTCCGTGGTTGTATACGATCGCCCAGATCACTATTCTTTGGGAACCCGCACGCGGCGTTGTGCAGTCGATCACCAATTGGTGGTTTGCGCACAATTTTCTGGGTCTCTGGCTCACGCCAATCGGCCTGGCGTCAATTTATTACCTACTGCCCAAGGTTCTGGGCGTGCCGATCTACAGCTATTATCTGTCGGTAATCGGTTTCTGGACTCTGGCGCTGTTCTACAACTGGGCGGGTATGCACCACATCGTTGGGGGACCTATCCCTGCATGGGTGCTTACTGCAGGCATCGTTGCGAGTGTGATGATGGTTATCCCGGTAATCGTGACGGGAATCAATCACCATATGACTGCGATCGGCCACTTCAGGCAGATCTGGATCAGTCCGACGCTGCGATTTATCGTCTTCGGGGCTATTAACTATACGCTGGTCAGTCTCGCGGGGTCGACCATGGCTCTACGTGAAGTGTCCGAAGTGTCTCACTTCACGCAGCTGATCGTTGGTCACTCCCACCATGGCGTTTACGGCTTCTTTGCCATGGTGATGTATGGCTCGATATACTTCATGCTGCCGCGTCTACTCTACCGTGAGTGGCCAAGCGCGCGCCTTATCCATATTCACTTCTGGTGCACTTCGATTGGTATATTGATCATGATTGGTGCGCTACACGTGGGGGGCTGGATTCAGGGTATGCAACTCAACGCGCTCGACGAGGGCGGCATGCCAATCTACTCTTTTGCCGATGTCCTTCGGAATCTTCTGCCATGGCTGCACGCTCGCTCCTTTAGCGGCATCCTGCTGACGATCGGACACATTGCTTTCTTTATTAACTTCTTCTGGATGGTGTTCTTCCCGAAGCTTCAGCCAAGGGGCCGTAAGGGACCGACGCTGCTTGCTTCTTCCAAGGCGTAGGGAAAATGAAAAGTCTCCCGCTCATATTTCTAGGCATCTTTTTCACGCTCGCGTTTTCCTGGACAGGGCTAGTGCTCACATCTGACATCCAGATGAGGCACTTCGAACCTGTGAGCTCCACGCTCGTTAACCAGGAGAGTGAAGAGATCGCAGGCATACGCTACGTAGGCCCCGATGGGGAGGTGCGACTTGGGCAAACCAACCCAGAGTTGACGCAGTTTCCGCGCTTGACGCCGGGCGAGGCGCTGCGGGGTAAGGAAGTCTACGCCAACCTCGGTTGCGTTTACTGCCACTCGCAGCAGGTCCGCCGCAAGGGCTTCGGTAGCGACTGGGAGCGTGGCTGGGGCGACCGTCAGTCGGTTGCCCGCGACTACATCCGTCAGAAGCGCGTTCTTTTGGGAACCTCCCGCACAGGTCCCGACCTGATGACTGTGGGACAGCGCATCCCGACGGAGGACTGGCATCACTTGCACCTTTTCAATCCTCGTATCACAAGCGAAGCGTCCATCATGCCCTCATTCGCTTTCCTGTACGACGTGCAGCCCATTGGTCCCAATGGACCATCCCCGAAGGCGCTTAAACTTCGGGATGCAAGTGGGCAACCCATCATCATGGCAGATGGCGGACGCCTGCCAGAGAAGTATCTACCCCCGGAAGGCTACGAAGTTGTTCCTTCAAGAAGGGCGGAAGAGCTTGTGGCTTACCTGTTAAGCCTGAGACTCGATTACGAATTGCCTGAAGCAAAGTTTGTTACTGAGTAAGATCCGATGAGTAAGGAGCACCAAGGACCTGCGGCCCCTAATCCGCCGCCAGAGCGAGGCACGGAACGCTTTGAAGAGGCGCGCGCGCAGGATCATGACTTGCAGCAACTGCACGATGCGCTGATGCGTGAAAAACAGGAGCCGAGCGAGCGCTTTATGCCGACGCCGCTCTTCCTGGTGCTCATCATTTCAGGTTTTGCTTTTTGGGCCGGTATCTACCTGATCAAGTACAGCGCCGGTTTTGATCCATACGTTTACGATGAGACGGTTGTTCCGGGCGCAGCATTGCAGTCGGCTGGGCCTGCCGAGTTCGACCCCGTCGCGGCTGGCCAGCGCTTTTTCCAGCGCAATTGCGTGGTCTGCCATCAGGCGGACGGAAACGGCGTTCCCGGTCAGTACCCGCCTCTGGTGAACTCAGAGTGGTTGCAGGCGAGCGCCGAGCTGCCGATTCGGGTTCTGCTCAATGGTATGATGGGTGAGATCCACGTACATGGACAGAGCTACAACAATGTGATGCCGCCCTTTGGGCAGTCCAAGGATAGGGACATCGCGGCTGTTCTAACATACCTACGCACAGCATCCGCGTTTCAGAACAATTCTGAGGCTGTCTCGGAAGAGGATGTGGCTGCAGTCAGGCAGGCATTGGGCGGCCGCACAACGCCGTTCAATGGCGCCGAACTCGAGCAGGAATTCCTCGGGAAGTAACGGCTTGCGACTTTGCGTCTCCCACGCACTGTCTAAACGAAAATGGAGTCGCCCGGGGTAGTCATAGACAGTGGATCGTATGTGTTCGTATTTTACGCAGGGACCCTGTTTCTGATCGGGTTGATCGCTCTTATTGTCTGGACGCACCGCTTATTAACGGACCCGCATAGTCGACGGCTTCAGGCTTCCATTTGGCCGATCAGACCCGTCGATTTTGTTTTACTGCTGTTCATGTTGATCTCGGGCCTGCTAATGGTCTCGGAGTTGATCTCCCGTGTTTGGGAGGTGGGCGGCATGCAACGGGATGCGCTTGCAGGCATACTATCACAGGCCGTATTGCTGGGGGTCTTTCTCCTCTTCAGGCGCTACGTGGCGCCTGAGGGACGCTCGCCGTTGAGCCCGGTTCGTTCGACGCTGGGTGATGACTTTCAGCGAGGTCTTTTCCTCTTCCTTGCGGCAATGCCCATTGTTTGGTGCGTGACGCTTGTCTGGTTGGGCCTGGCGACGGTGCTGGAGACCTACGGGCTTAAGCTTGAGCTAAGTGAGCAAACCATGGTGCGCTACTTTCTGGAGGCAGAATCTCCGGTAGTTGTCGTAGTGCTGGCGTTGCTGGCTGTTGTAGTTGCTCCGATAACGGAAGAGTTGATCTTCCGGGCAGGCATTTATCGCTTCCTTAAGAGAGCTATGCCCACGACCTTGGCCATGTTTATCAGCTCGCTCGTGTTTTCAGCCCTGCACTTCAATCTTCTCACGTTTCCAGCCTTGATCGCGCTGGGGGTGTTGCTTTGTGTGGCGTACGAGTTCACGGGTAGCATTCGCGTTCCCATGTTTCTGCACGCGTTTTTTAATTTTAACAGTGTCCTGATGCTCCTGCTGCAGGGGCATGCCTAGATGAACCCTTTCGCAGTAGAAGCGAGCAAGTGCATCGGGTCTGTCGGGGAAATAGAGCTACTCAGGCAGATTCGGTCTTGGCTGGGAGACGCAGCGCCGCCTGCCCCCGCCGGGATGGGTGACGATTGCGCCGTGCTGGGCGTCAGGTCCAATCTGTTCACGACAGATAGCCTGATTTACGGCCGCCATTTCGATGCCTCCGCATCCGCTGCAGAAGCAGGTGCAAAGCTATTGAAACGGAACCTGAGTGATATTGCCGCCATGGGGGGCTTACCAGGCGACGCCGTGCTGGCAATGTTCTTGCCGCGCAATTTGAGTCTCGATTGGCTTCGTGACTTTACATTGGGTATTGCAGCCTGCGCGATTCATTACGGGGTGCGTCTTGCAGGTGGAGACCTTGCGGAAACAGAAGACTTTCTTGCCGGCAACCTCACACTTCTCGGACATGCCGAACGGCCCCTTTTGAGGACGGGCGCTCGGGTGGGGGACCACATCTACGTAAGTGGTGAGCTGGGAGCATCTATTGTAGGTAAACACCTTGAGTTTACCCCGCGTCTAGCCGAAGGACGGTTCCTTGCAGGCAGAGACGAAGTCGTATCCTGTATCGACATTACAGACGGCATCGCGAAGGACATGCTACACTTGCTCGGGGCGGGGCTTGCTGCTGAAATTGAAGCAACGGCGCTGCCAATTTCAGCTGATCTCGCCAGAGTTGAGACAGACGACCAGAACCGCCTGGAGCGAATGCTCTGTGACGGCGAGGATTATGAGCTGCTCTTCACCGTTGTCAACAATGCGGACCTGGCGGCCTTCGAGCAGGCGTGGCGATCTCAATCCGAGACTGCAATCACGCGAATTGGCCGAATCGTCAAGCTCGACGATGGACCAGCATTAAGGGACCCTCTGGGCAGGACTCTGGTTACAGGAAAGGGTTATGAGCATTTTAGATAGGCTGTCTCAAGGCATGATCACCCGATCGGCCAAGGAAACACAGGCATTGGCTGAGGAGCTGGCCCGATGCCTTGAGGATGAGGCAACGCTTGCGCTTCAAGGGAATCTGGGAACCGGCAAGACCACATTTGTCGCCGGGCTCGCGAAGGCATGGGGCATAACCGGTCCCGTTACATCCCCCAGTTACAACCTGCTGGGCATTTACCGTGGCCAGCGGATGCTCGCTCATATCGACGCTTATCGACTGAAGCGTTCAGAAGACATGGACGATCTTCTGATTGAAGAGTTTATCGAAGCGCCCTACTGTCTTGCAATCGAGTGGCCCGAGAGGATTGAGGATTGGCTTCCCCGGGACGTTGTTTGGTTATGCTTCACTGAAGCGCCAGGCAATGCCAGGCGCATTCAGCTACGCGCTTAAAGTCCCTTGCTCGCTAAACCTTGTTAGGGTCTTGCGTCTCGACAGCCTTTCCAGGGTCGCCGTCATTCGGGTCGCGTTCCTGCTTGTTGTGGTCCTCGGGCGTGGGCTCATCTCTCACCCCCGGGGTATCCTGATCAGGTAGCTCCTCGCCTTTGACCGGCTCTACTTCGGCATTTTGACCTGCGACAGCCTTACCTTCCTCCAAGCTGTCGTCCGCCTGACGCGTCGTTCTTACCTGGGGGTTCAAGTCTTCTGGCTGGGCAGGTACTTTTTTCTCGCTCACCTCGCCAGTTTCGGCCGGCTCTGCATTTTCTTCAACAGCCTCAGGCTCTTTCTGTTCCACGCTCGCAGGCGTATTCTGCTCTGAGGGCTTAGCCGCGCGTGTCTCAACCACCTCGGCTACAGCCTCGATTTCGCCAGCTTTTGCAGCGTCTTCTTCAGATTTGCTGGCGGGCTGCTCTTCCGACTCTACACGCTGGACAGCCTCTCCGGGATCGAGGATCTCGTCATCCGGATCAACTTCTGTCTCCTGCTCTGCGTCGTCGCGCTCGCTTTGATCTGGATTTCCGGTGTCGCGTGCTTCAGGCGCATAGAGTCGCCCGTCGCTGTATTCAGTGACATAGCCGCTTGAGATAAGCCAGCGCAGATCGGCGCGCAATTGGCGCAACCGTTCTTGGTCTTCTGTAGAAAGCGTCTGCTCGCCGCCTTCTGGCAGCTCGACGCCCAGATACTCCTTGGGCAGATTCGACGCCTGGAAGTTCGGGTGCTCCTGGATGAAATCGATCAGTTGCTGAAGCGACTCGCTGAAGGTTTGTCCCGGCATACGGAACTGGCGCTTTACGGCGCAAACATACGAGACGCCCTTGGAGCCCTTCTTGTAGACACTGAAGTTCATGCGACGCAGTCTGCCGCGCAAGTTGTTTGCCGTGTCCAGCGGGAAGCGCCGTTGCAACTCCAGGTAGCTTTCCACGGATTTCCGCACGCTGTTGTTCGCAGGCATCTTTTCCAGGTTCTTTCCGGGAAAACGTGCTGTCTGCGTCTCGCGCACCACCTTGTCCTTGTTGTGGAGCATGAGGTGGAAGCGGGCTGTTTCCAGATTGTCGAACTCGCGCTGGACGCCTTCGCCCTCCTTGAGCCGGAGTCGTGTCTGCTTCCGCATCTTCTCCAGCCAGGCACCGATGGCTTCAGGATCACGCACGCTTTCGATGCGCGACTGAAAACGTTCAAAGGACGTATTGGGAAGGCGAGATGCGTGGTGCTGCTGGAGGAACTGCTGGTAGCGGTGGTAGTTAGGAGGCCCTAGCAGCTCGCCAGTGATTCCGCACTTGTTCACCACGGTAAAGTTGCCTTTTGGGGGATCGACTTCCACTTCCTCCACGTCGAAGTAGCGATCCATGTAGTTGGACATCACATACTCCGCTGCTTCGTTTTCGCTCTCGAACGCCGCGCCGTCTGGTACGGCGATGTAAAGCTTGTCACTCGCGCTTGAAGGAAGTGGCTTCACTACCACAACAAAGCGTTCTGGCTTCTCGAGGATCAGACGTGCGATCTCAAACAGCTCGTACGTGCGGCAGGAGGTCTTGATAGCCTGGGTAAGAGCCTTGAAGGGCGCGTCCTCAGGATACAGGTTCACCTCGACGGTAGGTTCGAAAGGGCGCTCGAAGCGCCGTTGCTGGCCACGCAGTTGCTTACCGCCTCTGGCCGGTGGGCGGCCCTGTGCGCGTTGCTCGCCTTGTTCTCCTTGCTGATCTGTTCGAGGAGGACGTGGTCCGCGGCGGTCCCGCTTCGGTCCGCCACGCGGGCGGCGCCTCTCTTCGTCATCCTGGTCAAAATCTTTTCTGGGCGTGGCCTTCGGCGGTTCGCCGCTGCTCCACGTCGGTCCCAGAGCAAGGTCCTGCAGACTGCTCAGATCGATTCCGAAGCCGCTCTTGTCGGCTTCCTCTTTTTTGGGCTTTTCTTCGGCCATGTCCCCGGAGGGTGGAAGGGTTTATAGGTGTCCTAAAGCACTGATGGGGTCAAGCTAGGAACCATGAGGTTCCATCAACGTCAATGTCGACGATTGAAACTTCCAAATAAAGTTGCTGTCTGGCTGTTTTCATGAGCGGGTTTCAAATCCGTCGTTGCGACGCGGCGTGGCTTATGCTTGAATAGTTGCGACCGCGACGCTAGCAGATTTATTGTTGATAGATGAATACTTTGTTTGAACAGGAAGATCCGGAGCCTGGGGGTAGCGTCACCGCCCTCGGGCGGACCCCCATACGGCCATGGTAGCACTCACTGTGGCCATCATGTTCACGCTCGGTGTCTCGGCCTTCTGTTCTCTGCTTGAGGCCTTCATCCTGAGCACCACCGTTACCGAGATCGAGAGCCTGAAGAAACGGCACGAGCGCTTGGGAACCCTGCTTGAACGTTTCAAGAACGGTATCGACGAAACCAGCTC
Source organism: uncultured Puniceicoccaceae bacterium (assembly GCA_964430955.1). Taxonomy (GTDB): domain Bacteria; phylum Verrucomicrobiota; class Verrucomicrobiia; order Opitutales; family Oceanipulchritudinaceae; genus CAYSHY01. The sequence continues at coordinate 30,732 of CAYSHY010000030.1, forward strand.
GGCAATTCTGACGCTGAACACGGTTGCCAACACGCTTGGCGCATCCGTTGTGGGCGCGCTGGCAGGCTCGATGTTTCAGGGGTCGCCAAACCAGAAGTTGGTCATTGGTTTGGTGTCTGCGGGAATGACTCTTGGCATCCTGTTTTGCTCGGAAATTCTACCCAAGAACATTGGCGTAGCTTACCGCAAGCAGCTGCAGGTTTATCTGATTTATCCACTTGGCATGGTCCGGTTGGTCATGTGGCCAATTTCCCACATGGCGAAATATACGATCCGTGTTTTCATGCCTCGTGAGACGGAAAGTAACGGCGAAGAGGAGGAACAGGAAATTATCCTCCTCGCCGAGAAGCGCGCCCAGGAAGGAGCCCTAACCACCAGCGAGCGTGATATGATCTCGAATGCACTGAGCCTGGATGATGTGCTCATAGGCGACATTATGACTCCACGCACGGTGGTAACCTTTTTGGAGGAGAACCAGACCGTGGGAGAGGTTTCACGCGACTTCAAGGTGATCCCTTTTGCGCGCATGCCTGTTTTCCGTGATAGCATCGATGAAGTGGTTGGCTTGGTGCGCCGGCGTGAAATTATGCAGGCCTTCGCCGAAAATCGTGATGACACCACGATTGGCGAGTTGATGACCGACATCATCTTTATACCTGAGACGGCAACTGGACTGGACGCTCTCCAGCTTTTTCTTGCGAAGCATCAGCAGCTTGCCCTCGTCGTGGATGAATTCGGCTCCACTGCGGGGGTGGTGACGATGGAAGATATCGTGGAGCACTTGTTGGGGCGGGAAATCTACGAGGATACAGACGTGGCGATAGACATGCGGGAGCTTGCGCGACGTCGCGCTCGTCGCCGCGCCATTGCCGAGCAACAGCCTGCTTCACGATCCTCTGGATCAATGGAGTAATTTTACGCTTCGGCGTTCGCCGGGAAATTCTTTGTGTTGACTCATAAGAAATGCTAAACAGCATGGCGCGTAACGTAAGGAATGCTTATGAAAATCGGTGGATTGCAGAAGCTTTCAACAACTGACTTTCCTGGTCGATCGGCAGCCGTGGTCTATCTGCAAGGCTGCAATATGCGCTGCCCATACTGCTACGGGCGCTCTCTGGTTGTTCCGGGTTGCTACTGCGAAGAGGTGCCTGAGGAAAAGGTATTTGCCTTTCTCGAGCGACGGCAGGACTACATCGACGGAGTTGTGATCACGGGTGGCGAACCTACGATTCACCGCGATTTGCCCGAGTTTGCCTCGCGTATCAAGGCATTGGGCTACGCGATCAAACTCGATACAAATGGAACAGCTCCAGACATGTTGCGGAAGCTGGTGCGGCTTGAGTTGCTTGACTATATCGCCATGGACATAAAGGGGCCGCTGAACAACTATACCCAGTGCAGCGGTGTGCGGATGAACCCTGAGCTAATCAAGGCATCGATCTGGATCATCAAGAATTGCGGGGTTGAGCACGAGTTCAGGACGACGGTTGTGCCGGGGCTTCATACGGTTCCCGAGTTGAAGGAAGTTGCAAATATGATCCGCGGTGCAAAGCGATATGTGCTGCAGGAGTTCACCTCATCGAGTTGCCTGCGGCCAGAGTATCAGGGTCGCCTTCCGTTCGATTTCGAAGCGATTGAAGAGGAGCGAGAGTATTTTGAGAAGCGAGTGGAGTCTTTGGTCACCCGCAGCTTCCCCTCCCAACTGGAACTTGTGGGTTAGATTGTGCTCATTTTTTGCGATAGTGGCGCTGATAATTAAGTTAAGAGCATTTTTTAACTGCATCAGGAACTTAGTCGGCGCTTGAGGCAGCAGTGAATGAGGGTTGAGTTGATCGTGTGGTTCTAACCTCACTACTTGGCAGCTCGGCGCACAGGGCGTTCTGTGAGCGCTGCAACGGAATCGATCTTTGCCAGATGAGCACATTGACCGAGAAGCAGTTTAACTGCTTTCTGAGCTCACTGGCGATCAAGCACGGAGAGAAGGTATTGGACCTGGGCTGTGGCTTGGGAAAGATAGCCTACGAAGTTGCTGCGAGAACTGGCGCCGACTTACTGGCGGTCGATAGGGCGCCAGAACTGGTCTTCGACGCCTGCCTGGCTTTTGGTGGAAACGTGTCCTATCAGGAGATGGACTTCGACCATATTCCATGGGTTGGGCGTATGTTTGACGTCATCTACTCAGTCGATGCCCTCCATACCTCCACGCATCTGGAGACGTTGGTTCGAAAGCTTTATCAGCTGCTTGTTAATGGAGGCAGATTTGGCGCCTTCTGGGACCAGACGATTCCTCATCAGGGGGAACAGTGGAGGCTGGAGCCGGATCAGACCGACTTGGGGCATGCTTTGCACAAGCTGGGGTTGCCTGTCGATGTGCGCGACTTTACCGAAGATGGACGAGAATTCTGGCTCAGGGCGGAGGCTGCTCTTCAAGATCTCGAAGATGCGTTTCATCAGGAGGGGCGGGGAGCTTTCTATAAGAGCCTGCGGGAGAGAGCAGCCCGTCTTTCCTTGATGTATCGTGAAGGCCGGGTGCGTCGTTACTTTTACCTTGTCCACAAGGATGTTCATTAAGGCGCCTGTTTTTGTTTCCTTAAGACTGCCCGCACTTCATGATGCGGGATGTGTTTGAGTTTTACTTGGCAAGTAACAATCCACACAAGGCGGTGGAAATTGAGGAAGCTCTGGCGTTGGCAGGCTGTGCAGCGCGAGTAAGGCCTGCGAGTGAAGTAGGCGGTATGCCAGAGGTAGATGAAACAGAGGATACGCTGCTGGGTAATGCACAGTTGAAGGCACGGGCACTTTCCGCCAAGGCGCCCGGGAGCTGGGTGCTGGCGGATGACACCGGGCTAATGGTTGATGCTCTCGGAGGGAGACCGGGTGTTCGAACTGCCCGTTACGCCGGACCGGGCGCCTCCCATGCAGACAACAACGCGAAGCTGATGAACGCTCTCCACGGATTGAGTGCCGAAAAGCGTAGCGCCCGGTTTGAGTGCTGTTTTTTCCTCACAAATGGTCAAACTGAGCACGTGTTTACTGGCGTTATGGAGGGGCGAATTGCCGAGGATCCAGCGGGTGGGGGAGGATTTGGCTACGATCCCATCTTCATTCCAGCCAGGTATGAGTGCACGGTTGCAGAGTTACCTGCAGATACGAAGAACCGCATAAGCCACCGCGCACGGGCTGTCCAGCGGCTTGCGCAGTGGATAAGTCACCGCGATTAGTAGGAGAAGTATAAGGGTGCGCCTGCCGACGCCGCCCACTACTGACCGTTACGTCGCTCGATCGCCGCTTTGATGAAGTCGCGGAAGAGCGGGTGGGCGCTTCGCGGTTTCGACTGGAATTCCGGGTGAAACTGCACGCCAACGTACCATGGATGTTTCGGCACTTCCACGATCTCCACGAGATCCCGCTTTGGATTGCGACCTGCGATCTTGAGTCCGGCGTCTTCCAACTGTTTGGCGTATTTGTTATTAAACTCGTATCGGTGACGGTGGCGTTCCCGCACGATTTCCTTTCCATAGGCCTCACGACTGCGGGTGCCCTTTTCCAGCTTACACTCGTAGGAGCCGAGGCGCATTGTCGCGCCCTTGTCCACCAAGTCCTTTTGCTCCTGCATGATGTCGATGACAGGATGAGGCGTGCTCTCGGAGAACTCAGTGGAGTTGGCGTCCTTAAGACCGGCTACATTGCGTGCAAACTCAATAGTCGCTATCTGCATGCCCAAGCAGAGTCCGAAGTAAGGGATACCCTTCTCCCGTGCGATCTGCGCTGCAAGGATTTTGCCTTCGATCCCTCTCCCGCCAAATCCGCCGGGGACAAGAATGCCGTCCAGCTTGGAAAGGCGCTCGCGGCCTTCTTCGGTCTCCAGACTTTCTGAGTCGATGCGGCAAACCTCAACAACGCAATCATTGGCGATGCCGCCATGGGTAAGGCTTTCGTAAACGCTCTTGTAGGCGTCCTGCAGTTCAATGTATTTACCCACCACTCCGATTTCCACCGTGTTGGCAGGATACTTCAGGATACGCACCACGTCTTCCCAGCCATTCTCCATCTGCTCAAGATGAGCCAGACCAAAGTGGTTCAGGACGAGGTCATCAAGATGCTCCCTCTCGAGCATCAAAGGCACTTCATAAATCGAGTGTTCCACGTCCTTCTCCTCAATGACCGCCTTCACCGGGACGTTGCAGAAGAGGCTCAGCTTCTGGCGTAGTTCCTTGCCCAAGCTCTTTTCCGTGCGGCAAATCAGGATGTCAGGTTGAATGCCGATCTCGCGCAGTTTCGCCACGCTTTGTTGAGTCGGCTTGGTTTTCAGTTCACCCGCGGCCTGCAGGAAAGGGACCAGCGTTACGTGAATGAAGAGCACCGAATCCCGGCCCTTTTCGAGGCAGAACTGGCGCATGGCCTCCAGGAACGGTAATCCCTCGATGTCGCCCACTGTGCCGCCAATTTCCGTGATTACGACATCGCAGCCTTTGCCCACGGTGTTCAGCCGCTCCTTGATCTCGTTCGTCACGTGCGGGATCACTTGGATTGTCTGCCCGAGGTAGTCGCCCCGCCGTTCCTTGCGAATGATCGAATCGTACACCTGCCCGCTCGTCAGGTTGTTCATCCGCGACAGCGTTCCGCTGGTGAATCGCTCGTAGTGCCCAAGGTCCAGGTCTGTCTCGGCTCCATCGTCGAGTACATACACTTCGCCGTGCTGGAAAGGGTTCATTGTGCCCGGGTCGACGTTCAGATACGGATCGAACTTCTGAATCATGACCTTCAGGCCCCGTTGCTCGAGCAGGGCGCCTAGCGCTGCAGCAGTAAGCCCCTTGCCAAGAGAGGATACAACGCCGCCGGTAATAAAGACGTACTTCATGTGAACTATAAAACTGGGAAAATTTTAGCGGGCCGAGGTGGCGCCCCCGGGTTGGCGATCCAAACCGGTGCTTGCTAAAGAGGCAAGCGCAACTGGCTCCTTTGCAAGCCGTGTTTTACGCAATTCGATCAACAGGCCATTGAAAAGAGTTGCAGCGAGTCGTTCCATATAAGGTGATCTTTGACGATGAATTTTTCGGAGAAACTGGAGCAGCGCTGGCAGGCGGTGAACTCGCTGCTTTGCGTTGGCCTGGATCCCGATCCCGCCAGACTGCCGGAGGCGGTGCTCCGCGAGAAGGATCCGATCTTTGCCTTCAACCGCGCCGTTGTCGACGCCACGGCAGACCTTGCCTGCGCCTATAAGCCGCAGTTCGCCTATTACGCGGCGGCAGATGCTCTGGAGTCGCTTAAGCGCACAATCGATTACATTCGCGAGGAGCATCCTGCTGTTCCGGTTATTCTCGACTCAAAGCGCGGGGACATAGGCTCCACTGCTGCAATGTATGCACGTGAGGCGTTTGATGTCTACGGCGCTGATGCCGTGACGGTGAACCCTTACATGGGCGGCGACACACTCGAGCCATTCCTGCAGCGCAAGGAAAAGGGAGTTATTATTCTTTGCCGCACCTCGAATCCGGGTTCGGGCGACTTCCAGAGCCTGCGTATGGGCGAGTCCGGGAGGCAGCTCTTTGAGATCGTGGCCGAAAAGGCCGCCCGGGAATGGAATGCCAACGGCAACGTTGCCTTGGTGGTTGGAGCTACCTACCCGGGCGACTTGGAGTCTGTGCGCGGCATCGTGGGCGATATGCCTATCCTGGCGCCCGGGATCGGCGCACAGGGCGGCGATGTGGAAGCCGTCCTTAAGGCAGGCGCAAGCTCCAACGGGACCGGGCTTATCATCAATAGCTCCCGCGGAATTCTCTACGCTTCAACCGGACCTGACTTTGCAGAGGCCGCCCGCAAGGCCGCCCAGCAGACCCGCGACCTGATCAATAGCTACAGGTAGTCGACCCCAGATGAATTGATCATGTCAAGCAAGCCCGCGGATATTCGGGGCTTGGCGGGGCTCGTGTGGGGTGCTTCCTTGACGATACATGTTTGGATGAGAGATGCATAGGTGAAAACGCGTGCCGCTATAACCCTTAGTCCAGAGGTTCATCGGCCTGCGAAGGTTCTCGTGCGTCAGAGAACTTACTGTATCGGCTCTTTTGGCGTCCCTACTTAAGAAAGAGGCGGATGACTCGAGCTCGCTGGATCTGGTAGACTCACTGATCGGGTGTGCTCAAATCAGAACCGATCTGTCTGACGATGATCCAATGTTTAAGAGGCTGAAGGAGAAATACCTGCACTCGTGAGGATATTGATGGATTCAGATGTCCTGCTTGATGTGGCCTTTGCACGCGAGCCTTTCTTATTGAAGATTGTGGAACCTGCCGTGTCGGTCGCTAATCGGGACGGTCCCCACATTGCCGCGCCCAAATTTGTGAAAAATTCTCCTTCTCCACTAATATTTCTCTTCCGGCAGCGTTAACGGGTTAGACGGTCACGGTATGGCCGCATAACTTAAACCCTATCCCGATGCCGGATGAAAAAATCAAGGAGTTCCCCGAGTGGGTGCGAGATCTTGTGCGGGTTCACGACTCCGCCCTCAAACGCTACGCCTACAGCCTCTGTCGCAACATCGATATGGCGCACGACGCAGTGCAGCACGCATGGCTACGGCTTTGCCAGCACAAGCGGGAAGAAACAGAGCCACGCATACCTGCATGGCTCTTTCGCGTATGCCGGAACAACATTGTTGATCAATTGCGAAGGGAGGGCCGCATGAATACCCTGCCCTTTGATGATCACGATGCTCCAGACCTTGCTCCGGGGCCGCAACTCGTAACCGAGACATCAGACAGCGCCTCAACGGTTCTGGGCCAGGTGGCGCTGTTGCCACCTGCACAACAAGAAGTGCTGCGGCTCAAGTTTCAGGGCGGGCTCAGCTACGCTGAGATTGCCGAAGTTACCGAACGCAGCGTCAACGCCGTCGGCGTTCTGCTTCACGACGCTATTCGCACCCTGCGTGAGCGGGTGCGCTCTCACACTGATCTTCTTGCCTGAGAGGTAAACACCATGAAATCACAAGGCACACATCCCCTTTCCAACGACCCTCGTATAACCGCCTACGCCCTCGGCGAGGCCGATGATCCCAAAATCGCCCAAGCCGTGGCCGAAAGTCCGGAACTGCAGGCCGAAGTTGAGGAAATCCGTCACTTTGCAGCTGTTCTTGGGCAGGAGTTCGCAGCCGAGGCAGAGCCGTCAATCGCTCAAGCCAAAGCCGGGCGAAAGGCGCCACTCCCCCAGATAAACCGCTATAATGTAGTATTGCCAATGACATTGGCCATCGCGGCCTGTTTGGCCGTGGTTCTCGTCGTTAACCAAATGCAGTTCGGACGCTCATCCGAATTCAGGGAGACTCCGTTGGCGATTGACGTAGCGACGTCGCCACCACCTTTCTCATCAGAGGTTGATTCTTCCCGGAGAGAGCGGGCGCAGCCTCCACCGCTTCGCGAATTGGAGCTACCATTGGCAATCGTTCCCAACCGCACCAAGGCGGCGCCTGCAATGGAACATTCACACGAGGAGCAGGCGATTTTGCTTTCTCCATTTTCTGTCGATCCAGATATCGGATACATCGCCCAGCAGTCCGTTGCTGCAACCAGCGTGAGCCAGTCGGATCTGCGGGATTCTCTTCAATTTGGTTTCGGCGTTCCTGCGCCAACCGTCGCTCCTTCCCGCGAGGCCTACGACAGCGTGGTGGAGGCAGGCTTCGTTTCACCGGGGGTGCAGCCGTTGAGCACGTTTTCGATCGATGTGGATACGGCGAGCTATGCAAATGTGCGGCGCATGCTGCAGAGTGGTGCAGCCGTGCCTGCCGGTGCGGTGCGAATCGAGGAGATGATCAACTACTTCAAGTATGACTATCCTGCGCCCCAGAATAGGGAGGTTCCGTTTGCGGTGCACCTTGAAGCGGCCAGTGCGCCGTGGAAGCCAGAGCACCAACTCGTGCGCATCGGGCTAAAGGGTTACGAAGTGCCGTGGGAGGAGCGCCCGCAGGCCAATCTGGTTTTCCTGATCGACGTGAGCGGATCGATGAACAGCCCGAACAAGCTCCCGCTGGTCAAGGAATCATTGAAGTTGCTTGTGGAGCGCCTCGGCGAGCAGGACCGAGTGGCTATTGTCACCTATGCGGGCAACAGCAGCGTGGCCCTTCCCAGCACCACGGCAAACAACCGCGAAACCATTGCCCATGCTATTGACCGGCTTGGCGCCGGCGGCAGCACCCATGGCAGCGCCGGTATTCGCGCTGCCTACGAGCTGGCCCGCCGTCATTTCATCGACGGCGGCGCCAACAGGGTGATCCTCTGCACAGATGGCGACTTCAATGTAGGCGCAACCAGCCGCAGCGAACTCGTTGATCTCATCGAGGCCGAGGCAAAGTCCGGGATTTACCTGAGCATCATGGGCTTTGGAATGGGCAACTACCAGGACGCAACGCTTGAGGAGCTCTCAAACAAAGGAAATGGAAACTACGGCTACATCGACTCCATTCAGGAAGCGCGCAAGACCTTCGTGGAGGGAGCTGCAGGGACACTCATCACGATTGCGAAGGACGTAAAGATACAGGTTGAGTTCAACCCGGCGCATGTGCAGGCCTACCGCCTCATCGGATACGAAAACCGGGCTCTCGAAGCTCAGGACTTCAACGACGACACGAAAGACGCCGGCGAGATCGGCGCCGGGCACACCGTGACCGCTCTCTATGAGATCATACCCTCGGGTGTGAAGATGGAAGAGCTGCCAGGCGTTGACCCTTTGCGCTATCAGGCGCCGGTGGCGGGCCAGGCTCAAGGACCAGAGGATGAGCTCCTTGTCGTTAAGCTGCGCTACAAAGCGCCTGATTCCGATGTAAGCAAGAAGATCGAGGTCCCTCTGAACGCCTCCGCCATACAGACCATTGACCAGGTTAGCGCCGACTTCCGCTGGGCGACGGCGGTGGCCGCCTTCGGTATGCTCCTTCGCGACAGCGAATACGTGGGAATGGCGGACTACAACACCGTCCGCAGAATCGCCCAATCCGCAATGGGCGCCTCCCCTGACGAATACCGGCGCGAATTCCTCACTCTCATTGACGCCGCCGAGAAGACCCGACGGCAGAAATAGCCAGTCTCCGTAACCGTAACTCTCAAGACCCCGCCGAACCGCCGGCGGGGTCTTTTACTCGATATAGAGATGCCACTGTCCCCTGTCTCCGGGGGGGGTAGAGTGAAAGCGGTGTCTCGCCTCTTTAGCCGCGCACCTGCCCAAACCTATTCATACTCGTTGAACGACGCTCGCTAACCAGTGAATCAACCCTCCACCTCTTAAACGATCCTTCGCCAGTAAATACCATACGCACCATCGGCCCCCGTCAAACGACCTGCGGTTGATTAGTCGCAAATATGCGCATCCAAATGCGTTGAATTCTCGTAAGACCAAGTGTCGACTCCCGCTATCCTTCAACCCCCAACATACCATGACCAAGAAGATCCTTACTGCCTGCTCCGTCCTTTCTATCACAGTCACAAGTCTAAGCTTTAGCTCAGTAGCCTTCCCTCCCATTCCCGAACCCGTTCCCGGTGACTGGATTTTGGTAGAGGATTTTGAATCCTACGACGAGGGAATCTACAAGCGAGGCGGGGACTCCGACCTAATATTCCCGGGCAATAGCGCTGGCGGATTGGGTCAGATGAACATCGTGAGTGGACCTGTGACCAACGGCGGAAAAGCAGCCTGGTTTTGGTATGGAGAGGTAGAAAGTAACGTTGGCGATTTTTGGCATCAGATCCCCCTGCCCCGAGAAATTCCGCCGGGCAGGAAAGGAGTAGTGTTCTTTCGTCTTTGGCAGGCCAGTTATGATCTGAACTGGCATGTCATGCTATCCCAGGTCGCTGCTGGCGAGCGACCAGAGGGGGAGGGGACTCTCTGGCGCGACCAAGCGGCAAGTCTGAGGTTCAGCGGTCGGGAGCCATTTGTTCTAGATGCTCATGACGGCAGTTCTTATCTCTCCAGCGACCCTCAAGTGTCGCCCATTTTGGAAGAATGGTCTGATGTCTGGATCGTGATCGATAATGATCAGCAGGTCTACCGGATCTATCGGCAAGACTCGAACGCATCCTCACCTGAACTGATCACCTGGGGTCCGGGGATTGCGGATCTGTCATTTCGAAACAAAGCCCGCGAAGCAATCAAAACTCTGGTCCTAAGCCAGAATGAAATGATTGGCGACGGCATGTGGCTGATTGATGAAATCTTCATGGCTGTTGAGTCAGGGGAAGCCCGCGAGTATTGGGCGGATTGGAGCGATGACCTCGTAGATCGTTGGATCCACACAGGAGACTTCCTCGGCGAGATTTACATCGGCGAGGAAGAATGGGTCTCTGTCAGGCGTGGCGATCTTGGCTGGATCTATCTTCCTGAGTGGAACGTAGGCCCCAGCGGCGCCTGGGTTGTCATCCCGCGGTATTGATTAGTCTTAACAACCCCACCATTCGATTATTCCTTTCCACGCTCCTCTGCCGGTCTCGCGCGGGTTACAAAGCCAATGCGATCCCAGTAGGTGAAAAGGAACAAGTAGGCAAAGCTCAGTGCCCCAGAAAAGAAGATAAAATGGTAGGCGGCCATATAGTTATACTCACCGTCTGGCAGGCCAAATATCCATTTAGAGCTGAAGTTGATCCACACCCCCATTGCGTTTACCTGCACAAAGGCTACGAAGCTGAACACAATTCCCATTGCGCACGAGAGTGCTCCGAGCCGGTTGGTGGAGACGTAGTCGAAGATCAGCGGAATGACTGCCACTACGGACAGGCTTTGCACCGCCTGGCGGATGACTCCGATCGCAATAACCGCTTGCAATGGCGGCACCCCATCAGGCGTTAGATACTCAGCATAGATGTAGAACGACAGCTTTAGCGCCAGTACCAGACCAAGAAAAAGCTTCAGCAACAGCAGCCGGTCGATTTTGTCCGACGCCCAGCCGCCTATGGGCACAGCCAGTACGGTCAGGAGCACCCCAAGGCTCATCATATTGCCGAAGTCCTGCTTCGAGTAGCCCCATTGCTCGGTTACCAGCAGCGGCTCAAACTGCGCTAGGCCAATCCAGAGATTCATCATCACGAATGCCAGCCCGAACAGCGGCAACAGGTCCCGTCTGAAGAGGTCCCTGAGCATCCTCAGGATGGGTATGTCGCGGAATCGGTAAGCTTCAGCGTCCTCCGGCTTCTCCTCCTTTATGAAGAACAGAATCAGAAAGCCGCACCCGAGCAGGATCAGGGAGTTGATCGTGTAGATCAGCTGCTCACCGGTAATGCTTAGTCCAAACGGCAACTGGTATGTGTCGTCAAAACGGCCAATGAGGAGAAAGAAGAAAATGATGAGGACTGCGTTTGTGTACCATTGCCTGATGACTCCCGCCCTGCCTCGTTGCGGCGAGGGTATCGCTTCCATGGTGAGCGGCTCCCAAGGCGCGCTAAAGTCCCACATGAGCTGGTAAATGACGATTGCCGCCACCATGCCCCACATCACCTCCACGTTGGGGATGATTAGCGACAACGCCGCCGCTGAGAAAAATGCTGTTAGCAGGAATGGGCGGCGGCGTCCCAGGCGAGTCCAGATACGGTCGCTGATGAGGGAGACCACGGATCCAATCAGGAGTCCAAATGCCTGATTCGAGCTTGAGATAAACCCGATCAGCGCCGGATTATCCACGAACTTCTTGATCGTGAAAGTAATCGCAGCATTGCTCATCTGCATGTTGTACTCCAACGCCATCCATGGGATGAGCACGATGGCAACGGAGAGCCAGGGGAGCCGCGACTGTTGAGTTTTGATGACTTTCAAGGCAGGAGTAAGGGGCCTGTTGGTGTGCACAATCCAGTTTCGACAGGCAAGGGCTTCACAGCTTTTCTCGTCAAGCAGATCTCAGGATCTTATCCATTGCTCTGCCCTTGGCCAACTCGTCTATCAGTTTATCAAGGTAGCGAATTTCCCGCATCGTCGACTCTTCGATCTCTTCGATTCGCACGCCGCAGACCACGCCCTTAATCTGATTCCGCGCCGGGTTCATCCTGGGTGCCTCGGCAAAGAATGTCTCGAAATCCTTGTTGGCTTCCAGCTGTGATTCCAACTGCTGCTGATCATACCCCGTCAGCCAGCGAATGATCTCGTCAACCTCGCTCTTGGTCCGCCTTTTCTTTTCGGCCTTCGAGACGTAAAATGGATAAACGCTTGCGAAGCTCGTGGTGTAGATTCTGTGATTCTTCATTTCACCCATCAGGCTCTGATCCGTGCCGCACATTCTTTTGACTGCCAAATGCCGCGAAGGTATAGGTATTTTTTAATATTGCATGTCCATTTCTCCTAAAGCCGCCGTCGCACCCCAACCGATCATTCTTGAAGGCCGCTATGCCCGTCTCGAGCCCATCCGTGAAGGTCACGCTAGAGACCTCTATGCTGCCTCGGTGGGGGAGGGCGTTCCGGAGCGCTATCGGTGGTTGTTCGAATACCCACCGCAGTCTGTGGCGGACCTTGAGCTGTGGATACGCAGTCTCGATTCGAGGAGCGACTTGCTCATGTATGCTGTGATTGACGGAGCTACGGGGCGTTGCGCAGGTCGGCAGGCCTACATGCGTATCTTTCCAGAGCACGCCAGTATTGAGATTGGCTCCATTTATTGGGGTCCTTCCATCGCCCGCACTCGCGTGGCGACTGAGGCCTTCTACCTCTTTGCCGCCCATGCCTTCGATGATCTCGGCTACCGGCGATTCGAGTGGAAGTGCGACAACCGCAATGAAGCATCAAAGGCAGCCGCCCTCCGTTTCGGCTTCCAGTATGAAGGCCTCTTCCGCCAGGATCGCATTGTAAAAGGCGACAACCGCGACACCGCATGGTACTCCATCATCGACGCCGAGTGGCCCACCCTCAGAACCCGCCTCCAGCGCTGGCTTTCCCCCGACAACTTCGACCACAACGGCCAGCAAAAGTGGCCGCTCAGAAGGTTCTGAGGCTGAGCACATCATTGGGCTTTGCGTTTAGTACTGGTAGCGGAATCGTCTATATTAAACGTAGTGTTTAATACTGCTGCGATCACCGCCGTTATTAAACGCAGCGTTGCATAACGA
>CAYSHY010000031.1:0-42588 GCA_964430955.1 uncultured Puniceicoccaceae bacterium
TGCGCCAAGCCTATCATCATGGCGAGTGATAATGCGTTCGTGCAACATCCGGGCTTATAATCTCCTGCAGTATCGAATAATATCACGTATCGGATCTCCCGGATAGCCCCACCATCCTCTAACATCTGCCCAGCCGCAGCCGTCCCATTCCGATTTCACTTTTCGGATTTGCCGGCGTAGACGGCCCTACTTCACGCCCAGTAACTCCAGACCAAGCCCGAAGACCAGTGGTATGGTAAACATGCTCACGATCGTCGTGGACAGAACCACCTTCACGGCGACGGCAGGACTTCCGCCGAGGAAACGCGAGAGCGCGATGGGCAGCATTGCCGCAGGCATGGCTGCCTGAACTGCGAGGACCCGCTTGAGCTCAACGCTAATGGGCAGGAGGAGTGCGATCACGATGAATAGGGCGGGCAGGAGCGCCAGTCTGGTAAACAGGGCCAGGATCGGGACATTCCAGCCGCCTTTCCATTCGCCCGTCTGCACAAGGTCGGCTGCCGTTGCGCCTCCCAGCATGACGCCCAGTGGAATGGCGCATGCGCCGAGCATCATGATCGTTGTGTCAGCAACCTGCCACACACTGGCTGCAAAACCACTCAACTCTGTGACGCCCAAGTAGTTTAGTCCCAATCCCAGGAACATCGCCATCACCGGCGGATTGAAGATCTTCTTCCAGGCGTTGCGGTCAATCTCCCCGGTCAGAACGAGGATGCCCAGCGTCCAAATTGAGGCTTCCACCCCCACATTAAAGACCAGTAACACGCCTGCAGTCGCACCTTCCGGGAAAATCAATGCGATTACCGGGATTGGGATATAGCCGTAGTTGAACAAACCTGCGCTGAATGCAAAGGTGCGCCGGCCTTTCCCCACGCGCATTTTCGCCAAGGTCGCGACCAGATAGGCGACAGCAAATCCCAAAGCCGCTGTTCCGTATCCCAGCCCGAGAGAGAAAACGACGTTCGTCGGGTCTTTCAGAGCGTCATTACCGATGATGAACTGCAGGATCAGGCAAGGATACAGCAGATTGATCGTAAGCCGCATTACAGATGCGTCCGATTCCGACGTTATCCAACCCCATACGCGGCTTGCATACCCGGCTCCAAACATCAGGAAGACAGGCAATGCCGCCAAGAATATCGCAAAGTAGGTTTCCATCCTATCCGCACGCCCAATGCAGGCGCAGTCCGCCTAGCAAATCCCACCTACGCTTCAACGCAAGCCAGACAGCAATCACGCTCGCTTGGGCGCAGAAAGGGCATTGAACCAAGCGAAGCACGATGGCAGTATGAGCGTCCCCAAAGTCCTCTCCTCCCATGCTCCGCATTCCTCCCCGCGAGTATCGCCCTATCTCAGGAACTTGTTCGCTCTCCCGGGATAAGCTCTGGGCTCACGCTCCATCAATGGAGGCGGCGGAGCTGTTCCGGGCGTGCATGTCCGGTATCCAACTCAAGATCGATCTGCCGCCCGGGCCAGCATATAGGTTGGCTATAACGCCCGTTACGGGAAGCACAGACATAATCAGACTGGCATTCCCTATAGCGCCGGCACACCCGGAGGGATTCGCTATTCGCTGTGATTCCGAGGGCCTGACCATCAGCGCATCCGACTTTGCCGGGCTTCGCTGGGGCGCACAAACAGCAGCAGAGATCATCTCCGATTCAACGGGAGTCGTACAAGGCTTCGAACTCTGTGATTGGCCGCACCTGCCGATTCGCGGCGTGATGATCGACTTGTCGCGAACCTGCGTTGAAAAACCTACCTATATTCGCACCCTAATCGACTTTCTCGCCGGCTGGCGCTGCAACATGCTCCAACTCTATTTCGAGGAGCGGTTCACCTTGCGCAAGCATCCACAACTGGCGCACCCGTTGGGATACAACATTGGGATGGTCAGCGAGCTCTCGGTTTACGCCGGATCGCGGGGTATTGAGCTGGTTCCTGCCTTCGCCACTTTCGGCCATGCACAGGGCTATTTGCAGGCGCCGGGTTACCGTCAGCTGGCTGACGGCGACCAGATCTATCAGTTCGATCCGCTCAACTCTGGCACGGTGCAGTTGCTGGGAGATCTCTTCGATGACTGGACTGCAGTGGCGCCGAATGGAGGTTGGGTTAACGCCGGCTGCGACGAGGCGCCTTATTTCGGTAACAATCCCCGTACCCGCGCCTATATCGAGAAGCACGGCGTTCCCGCCTTCATAGCACATCACCTATCCCAGATTCACCAGATGCTCAACGCGCGGCGTTTCAGTATGATGATCTGGGCGGACATGCTTCACCACTACCCGGAGACGCTCGACCTCATTCCCCGCGACATTGTGCTACTGGAATGGAATTATGATGCGATTGGAGAAAGAACTGCGAATGCAATCGAACTGTACCGCTCGAAGGGCTTCAATGTAATTGCTGCGCCAGCGGCCTCACGCTCGGCGCAGATTGGGGCGCCCCTGCACCAGCAGATTACCCGAAACATCCCTGAGTTTGCTGCGCTGGCGAACAAACTCGGGCTTGCCGGCCTCTTGACCTGTCAGTGGGAATGTCAGCCACGGAGTCCGCGTCTTTCGGAGCCCGGCTTTGCCTTGGCCTGTCGGTTGGCGTGGCAGGGCTCTACAGAGGTCGAAGACGACGTCCGGCATGCAGTTTATTCCCGGATTATCGGCGGTGATGGCCATACGGCTGACCAGATCATGGAAGCGATCTCTCCCGACAGGATGATGAGCCGGTTTCGCCGCATACAAACGGACTCAGCGATGCCAAAGTCCTATCACCTGCCCAACCATGAGCTGATCGCCACGGATCCACTCTTGTATCTTCGACCAGAAAGTCCATCTCCATGGGCAGAATCGATTGCAAAGCAGTATGAAACGGCCGGACGACTTGTTTGTCAGCAGTCCTCCTTCGCTTTCCCTGAGTGGGTTCAGCGGATGGATTTTGCCGCGGCGTGTGGTCGTTTTTCAGCTTGGACGCGCACGCATATGAGCGCGTGTGGTCGCGGATTTCGATCGGCTTTCAGACATTGGAAGGAGGGCAGGGTAGCGGATGCCAAAGGGGATCTGCAGACAGCGTTGCGCCTCCTCGATGAACTGATTCAACTCTGCGAGCAATTGGTGCGAGAGGCGCCGCTGCACTGGAACGAAGTCCGTTATCCGGAGGACCCTACTTATGTTGCCGTTTATGGCGCCCGCTTCTGTGAGGCTGCATTGGGCCTCCGACAGTTGCGTGAGGCAGTGAATGATACTCTGCGGTCCTTGGCAGAAGGTGATTGCTTCCCGCTCGCGGATTACATCCATGATCGCCGCGCGTTGGCTTTTCATTCGTTCCAGCGTCCGGGAAGCACCATCAATATAGTGTCGTTGAGCTTGTATATCCCTGGTCAGGACGAGGAATGGTCTTTTCATCGAACTGTCGCCACGTTTCAGCCCAGCGACAGCCGCTATGACTACATTTTTATCCCGCAGACGCTCCCTAAGCGCATACGCCTCCGGTTGATGCGCTCACAGGCGCCGTGGTCGCTCCACAACGATCTACAGGTGAAGGTCTATCGGCTTCCCTCCCTCGACTCCAGTGAGAGGACGGATCCCACAGCGCTTATGACTGAAGACTACCATCTCATACCGCTTGCAAACGTTTCCTACATCCCACTGTCGCAGATCTCTGATCGTGAGGCCATCTACGAGCTGCGGCGGTCGTAAGCGGAGCGTTCGCTATAGCGGGCGTCAAATACCGCTTGCCGATCGCGCCTTTCTCCGTTCATTCACCTCGCAGATGAACAAGGAAACGCCGGTCGGATTCGTGGGAGTAGGTCGTATGGGAGCTAACATGGCCCGCAGGCTCAAGGACTGTGGTTACAGGATAGCTGTCGTACAGGATATCAACGCCGAGGCGGCGCAAGCATTGGCGGACGAGCTGGGTTGCCGCCACGCCCGGAATCTCTCCGATGTTTCGAATGAGGCTGAGATCATCTTTACCGTTGTCAGCGATGATGCGGCAATGCGTCAGTTGTTTTCGAGGAACGGGGACAGCCTGCTGACAGGTGACGCCCAAGGTCGCCTGTTCATCAACTGCGCCACAGTTTCCCCCGCAGTGCATGTTGAATTACAGGAAGCTTGCGAGGCGGTTGGCGCCAGAAGCATCGAAGCCTGCATGGCTTCATCCATTCCACAGGCTCGCCAGGGAACGCTTTACTTGATGATCGGCGGCCGCAAGGAGGTTTTTGATAGCGTTCGGGGCCTCCTGGAGGACCTTTCCAAGGAGCTGATATACATCGGTGAAGCCGGAAGGGCGGCGCAGGTGAAGGCCCTCGTCAACATGGTCATGAACATCAATACAGCCGCCCTGGCTGAAGGCCTTGGATTGGCAACGGCTCTTGGCCTCGATCTCGACACGGTCATGCGGGTATTTTCCCAGACGGGCGCTAATAGCAGGGTCCTCGAGACAGATGGCGACGATATGAAGAATCGCGAGCATGACTGCTTCTTCTCTGCCGCGCACGCAGCAAAGGACAGCGGCATAGCAGCATCTCTCGCAAAGGAAGCCGGTTTGAGCCTCCCCCTCAACGACGCCACGCTCGCGCAATACAAGCGCCTCGTTGAGATGGGTCGCGGCGACCTTGATAAATCCGCCGTTGCCGAACTCACCTTCCCTGGCCGAGCAAAGTAAGCCAGCGAGGCGGACCTGCTGCGGGCAAGCCTGTCGGGTTCATTCTAGACTAAGTCACGGTATCGTCAGGAGGCTTAGTTCATGTGGATGACCGCTGTGATAAGGAACAGCAGCAGGCTCATGAGAAACGGAATCAATGCCAGCAGATATCCCTTCCATACTGGAAGCTTCTGGACGTCAGCCAACGTCAGCCCGAGGATCACAAAGGACCAGACTCCCCCAACTAGCGCGAGGAGCCCGAGCAGCATGAGTTGGAGCTCAAACCCTGCAGGCGCTGTTTCGTATTGTCCGAAGCCGACAAACATGGGATGGCCGTAGCGTACGACCATGTAGATCACGAAAAGCAGCGCGGGAACTTCGGGCGCCCGCGACCATCCCAGCGCATGGCGAACTTCGTAGGAATCGCCTTCTCCTCCGAGCCAGTTTCCGATGGTCGTGAGTATTTCGGCAAGAACATATAAACCGATGACTCCCATGAGCACTCCTGCCACGACCCAGGCCACGATGGATACTGTAAGCGAATCGCCGGTTCCTGCTATCGCGGGGTTATCATAGGCGGTTAAGAGTGCGCCTAGAATTGCGAGCAAATGAACCGTCAGGTCGGCCCTCTCCTGAATCGATTCACTGACTGCCCGGCGTGGCCGGAACCAAATGTTTATCAGCGATTTCACTTTACCATACTTTGCAACAATAGCAGGAATCGCAAAGGTTTCTCAACCGAAGTCTCCGTCGGGCCGGTTCGTTAAATCCTTCCAGCGCGATCCGCGCCTTTCTTCGGGCTCCACTTTTCGATGTTACCGGCGCAGCTGGCCTGCCGCCCATCGGCCTATCCCTGGTCAAAAAATTCCACGACCCCGGACTCCAGGCAGTAGTGCGCTCCAACGATTCGCAGCTTGTCCCGTTGCACCAAGTCCTCGATGATCTCCGATCCGTGACGAAGCTGGTTTGAAGACATCCGCACGTTCGTCCGTATTGCCTTCCTGATCAAGGCCTCGTGATCGTCGCGCAAGTTTGTGCTCAGCAATGGCTCCACCGCTGGCCGAATTCTGGATACGATCGATCGTAGGTTTGGAGACTGCCTTTCCGGAGGCCGAACAATTTCTTCCAAGGTTGCCGTCACTGCTCCGCACTTCGAGTGCCCCAGGACAATGACGAGAGGAGTTCCAAAGCGCTCTACTGCGAACTCGATGCTCCCGATCTGTGATGGCGCCACAATGTTACCCGCTATACGGATTACAAAGAGGTCTCCCAAGCCTTGATCGAAAACAAGTTCTGCCGGCACCCGCGAATCAGAACACCCAAGTATCACGGCAAATGGTTCTTGGCCACAAGCTAGTTGGAGGCGTCTCTCCTTGCTCGGACGGGTTTCATGGCTGTGCATACCCTCCACAAACCGTTTGTTCCCTTCGCGAAGGCGCTCCAGTGCTTCCGTTGCTGTTAGCATCGCCCGCGAATCCTGTGGCCTGCCATACCCATGTTCAAGGATGGGTTTCCCAAATTATGAAAAAAATCCGGCAACGATTACGCCATGGGCTAGGCCGCTTTTCTGCAGTAGTCGAATTCCAGAACAAGATTTCCCTCTTCAATCGCATCTGCAGCCGCCTTCATATAGGCCCTGCAACAGGTCTCAAGATCGCTATAGTCCATCCGCAACGGCATACGATATCGCGCCGCCCCGTCCTCGTCGTACGCCACGACCTCGATTAGCTCCTCCAACCAGTAGCGCAGCTCGCTAAGTTCGGGCGTGGTGTGGGATGGCAGCTTCTGGCATACCCGGTAAAAGCAGTTCACACAGGCGCCGGCGCTTTCACCCCGTGCGGTATTCAACTTGATGTCCAACAGGTCGTCGGCCGTTGCCCGGCAACGGTTCACAAGCCGCGCAAGGATTGCGTCTATTCCTTCACTCTCTGCTGCGATCATCGTCATCCCGGCTCAAATTGATATTGAGACCGGGTCGCAGTGCAAGCAAAAGATACACGCCTCGCTATCTTTTATAGAGTAATCAAACGGAGTGGCGATTAGCGTGGCTCAAACTCGCCACACCAATCGGCCGCAGTCGTCTCGGGGAAGTGTGCTTCGTAGCGAGTGCGATCATCCACGTTGAACGCTACTGAGCGCGGCGCGTGGCGACGGCATTCGCCTTCATTGTCGCGCACCGGCTGCCAGAACTGACACTTGCCGCAAGCGCGGTTGCTAACGGATTGGCGTGATTGCGTCGTAGTTTCCATAAATTCTCCTTCTTGATGTTTGATGAATCTACTCAGCAAGACTCGAACCTCAAACTGCCGCGATTGATTCAAAGGTAGCTAAACCCTCCATTTTCGGTGGCGCCGCAGTGGTAAAATAAGGCATGCTAAGTACGACACCATTCATGGATACCCCACTGGAGTTACCCTTTCACGATCTCCTGCCACCCGTAGAGGAAATGGAGGAGGCCTGTTTGTCGCGCGATCCGGCATACGACGGGATTTTTGTCTTTGGCGTAACCACCACTGGCATCGTTTGCCGTCCCACGTGCCCATCAAGGCCGCACAGCAAGCATGTTCGGTACTTTGCCACACTGCGTGAAGCAATTGCACAAGGTTATCGTCCTTGCCAACGGTGCCGTCCGGAGCAATTAGCATCGGCCCCGCCTGAGGATATCGCAACGCTAATGGATGAACTCGCCGCCGCCCCGGATCGTCCAATTCGGGCGAGGGACCTTAGGGAGCGAAATATCAGTCCCGAACGCGTTCGTCGTTGGTTCCGGCAGAACTACGGGATGACATTTGCAGAGTGGCAGCGTGGGCAGCGCCTTTCCCGGGCATTTACGCAGTTGCGGTCCGGGGAGACGCTGGACGAGGTGATTTTTGGAAGTGGCTTTGACTCCCACAGTGGCTTTCGCGCAGCGTTTGAGCAGGCTGTTGGCGATGCCCCCGGCCGCGTCAGAAATGAGCCGTACGTGGCTCTGGAGTTCATGGAAACGCGATTGGGGGCGATGATTGCCGGCGCGGTCAATGGCGAGTTCTGTGTTCTCGAGTTTGCCGACCGTCGGGGGCTGGAGCGACAGATGGCTTCGTTGCGTAAGCGAATGGGCCGCCCGCTGCTTCCGGGATCATCGCATAACTTCCAGGTGCTCAAG
Organism: uncultured Puniceicoccaceae bacterium; assembly: GCA_964430955.1. Lineage (GTDB taxonomy): Bacteria > Verrucomicrobiota > Verrucomicrobiia > Opitutales > Oceanipulchritudinaceae > CAYSHY01. The sequence goes on from CAYSHY010000031.1 coordinate 7,781, forward strand.
GAGCAGATCAACGCCTATCTCGACCGCAAGCGTGATGCGTTTGATCTACCTCTACTTCTCGTTGGCTCCGATTTTGAAAAGCGCGTCTGGCAGGCTCTTATGGAGATCCCATATGGTGAGACCTGCAGCTACCAGCACGTTGCAAAGATGATCGGCCAGCCTTCTGCGGTGCGCGCAGTGGCTCGGGCGATTGGCGCAAACCGGCTGAACATCATCATTCCCTGCCACCGGGTGATTGGCGCCGATGCGTCGCTTACGGGCTATGCAGGGGGGGTGCACCGCAAGCGCGTGCTTCTGCGACTGGAAAATCCGGAAAGAAACTACTGTTGAAGCCGTCCCGCACTGGCAAGGGTGCCGCGGGTAACGCCGAGCTGATTGGTTAGCTTGAGCTCCTTCCATAACGCTTCACCGTCCAGTTCGCCGCGCAACAGTCGCTCGTATCGATCCACCGTTGTCCGGATTTCATCGGCGCCTTCCTCAAGAAATTCCAATCTGAAACGACGGACACCCAAGTTCATTAGCATCTGTGCATAGTCCGCCCCGGTCTGTGTCTTTGCATTGAAGAGCGTGTTCCGACAGCCAGCGTCGGCCCTCAAATAATGCTCCGCGCCAAAGCGGTCTTTCAGCCTCACCCGATGTTTCTCGCAGGGCCGGCCGCAGTCATGGTAATCTTTCCCTTCGGATAGGAATGCACAGAACACGCAATGCTCCATGTGAAACATGGGCATCCGTTGATGAAGGGTTACCTCAAACCACTGCGCGGGAGCTCCGGTCAACAGCGCGCTCAGTTGTTGAACATTCAGGTCGTACGAAGCCGTTAGACTCTCAAGACCCCACCGTTCGAGAAAATATTCTGCCGCCAGTCGATTGGAGACGTTCAGCGAAAAATCCCCCCGCTTACGCAATCCCTCGAACCGGCGGAGATGTTCTGCATTTCGAACCAATATCCCGTCCGGCTCGCTGCTACCCACGATCTTGAGAATCCAGTCTTCCTTCATCTTGAAGACCCGTGGCGGCGCGGCCCAAAAATGGATCTCTTTCCCCGTTTGCTCTCGGTACTCCCTAACTTGCGCCATTGCCGTCCGGTACTTCTTGGGATCCTCAAACTCTGCGTAAATATCCCGATGAGCGAGAGGCAGGACAGCTTCCAGTTGTCCCAGGTCGCGCACGAGTAGGAGCAGCTCCGCAGCTTGATGCGGTGGGGCCTCGTAAGCTGCCGCAGGCAGAGGGTTCTCATGAAGAGTCCACCTCGGGGGCTGTGCGCGCAAATGCAGCAGCGCATCTACCGTGCGGCGTCGCAGGTCGTTCAACTCCTTTACAGGTAGGATAACGTTCTGCCCAAGGCGATTCTCCAGCTTCCCAAGTTCAAACGGCGTTTCACCGAGCCGCCCCAACTGCTTGGCGAGCGTCTCGTCACTTAGAGGGCGATTGAGGGCGGGTTGGAGCAGCTCATTGGAGACTTCCACCACTACATGGCCAAGCTCGTCCCTACACTCTAGCGTAAGTGGTTGACCAGCTTCACCATGAACTATAAAAGTGATTGGTCTGCGTTGCCCGATTGCGCTACCTGTGAATGTTTCCCGTAAACGCCTGTCCAACTCCGGGTCGCTTGTCTTCCACACCTTCGCCCCGGGGCGCACCCGTTTCCAATTTACGCTTGGGTAGTGAAAGTGCAGCCAGGACCGGTCCTTGTCGGAATTAACATCCGAGACAAAGCCGCCAGCTTCCTTTTCCTCTGGCTGGCCAAGATCAAAAACGACGCCATCGCCCCGTTTCACCGGCGCCCCCACACCCTCAATCAGAACCTTCGGCGCCTCGACCTTTACGACTTTGCCCAGGAGTACGCCCCGCTTTTTTGGGTACTGGGCGTGCACCAGCCGTTGGTTGTCGATGCCATTCAGCCATCCTGTGTACAGGCCGCGCGAGAACGCCATCTCCATCTGGTAGCGCGAGGCCTTGGAATGTTGTTCAACCGCAGCTACCGCTCGCTGGAATCCGTCCTTGGTGTTGAGCTCTTCAAAAGCTTTGTCAACTGCATCCCGATAAACTCGCGTAATATTGGCCACGTATTCCGGTGTCTTTAACCGGCCCTCGATCTTTAGCGATGATACGCCAGCGCGCACAAGGTATGGTATGGCCGGCACGCCTGCGAGATCCTGGGGACTGAGCAAGTACTTCCGTCCATCCAGACGCTTGTGCTCTCCGTCGACATACATGTCATATGGGAGCCGGCAGGCCTGGGCGCATTCACCCCGGTTTGCAGAGCGCCCACCAAGTGCTTCCGAGGTAAGGCACTGCCCGGAGTAAGCCACGCAAAGCGCACCGTGTACAAACACTTCCAGAGGCATCTCCTGATCGCCCAGAGCAGCCCTGATCAGTTCGATCTCTGAAATTGAGCACTCTCGCGCCAGTACCACCAGGCTCGCCCCAAGCTCACGCGCAAGCTCTACGCCAGCATCGCTCGTGATCGTCATCTGCGTCGACGCATGAATTGGGAAGTCGGGCGACAGTTCCCGTATCAACCGGCACACTCCTACGTCCTGTACGATTGCTGCGTCCACTCCATTGCTAATCGCAGAGCGTAGAAATTCCCGGGCGTCTTCCAGCTCATCCTCGAAAACCAGTGTATTGAATGTAAGATAGCCCTTCGCACCGCGCTTGTGGAGAAAGGCCATGAGCTCTGGCAGGTCTGCCTCAGTGAAGTTCCCTGCCCGCATGCGCGCATTGAACCGGGACAGGCCAAAGTAGATCGCATCCGCCCCATTTTCGATCGCCGCTCTGGCGCATTCCCAATTACCCGCAGGTGCAAGCACCTCCGGCTTCCTCAGACTTGCAGCCCCATTTTCCGCGTCGTCCCGGCCTCTCGTCTCCACTCCATTCATGCGAAGTTTGAAGAGCTAATCGCCGCCGCTCTTGTTCCGCAATCAAACAACATACTTTTCGAAGCTTCCTCTCTCATTTCGCCAAGCGAACTTTTGCAAACAACACCTTGACAAGGGAATGTGTTCTTGGATTCTCATTGTGAGAATGAATCTCAATCCCAGTCGCTGTCGCCGTGGCCTGCTATTCGCCTTTCTGGCGTCCTCGATTGTGCCTGCCTCCGGGTTTGCACAGGATGTTTCTTCTATGCCTGGCGAGATGCCTGTAGTCGAACTCGAGCCGTTTCCGGTTGTAAGCGCCGATGCGACTGCAAGCGGGCTGAGTCTGCCATTTTCTGGTGGACAGGTTGCCAGCGGGGGTAGGGTAGGGCTGCTTGGGTCGCTCGATTACATGGAGACGCCTTATACGATCACCAGTTTTACGAGTGATCTGATTGAGGACCAGCAGGCAGCAAGTGTTGGCGAAGTATTACTCAATGATCCTGCCGTGCGCGTGGCGCGCGGCTTTGGCAACTTTCAGCAAGTCTATATGGTGCGGGGCCTGCCCGTCTTTTCAGACGATATGGCCTACAATGGCTTGTATGGCCTGCTTCCACGCCAGTACCTGGGAGCAGAGATCATCGAGCGTGTTGAGGTTTTCCGCGGGGCAAATGCGTTCCTCAATGGCGCTGCGCCGGGAGGTAGTGGGTTGGGCGGCGCGGTGAATGTCATGCCAAAGCGTGCGTCAAACGAACCAACTGCTGACATCACCTTTGGCATTCAAACCGGGGGCCAGTACTACGTCGCTGCAGATGTCGGCGAACGCTTCTCCGACATGCGCTTCGGCGTGCGCGCCAATGGAGCCCTCCGGGACGGAGACACGGCAATAGACGGTGAATCCAGTTCGCTGCAGATCTTCGCCATAGGCCTGGATTATCACGGAGAAAAATTCAGGATTTCATCAGACATTGGTTATCAGGACCTGCAGCTGGACGCATCCCAGCCCAGTGTTACCATTTCGGCAGGGTTGGAAATTCCAGATGCGCCTGAAGCCGATAAGAGCTTCGCCCAGCCATGGACTTTTTCAGATGCGCGTGATGTGTTTGGCACCGTCCGCGCAGAGTTTGATGCAGCGGAGTTTCTCACCGTTTGGGCAGCGGGTGGTTTTCGCGAAGGCGAGGAGAGGAATCGCTTGTCTAATCCCACTGTTGTCGACGATGCAGGAACCACCAGCAGTTATCGCTTCGACAATGTGCGCAAAGATTCGGTGCGCACTGGAGAGATAGGGGTGCGCAGCGAATTCGTGACGGGACCGGCAGATCACAGGCTCACCCTTGCAGCGACCCTGTTTGAACTAGACTCCGACAATGCCTATGCGTTCTCGGACTTTGCGGGCTTTTCCAGCAGCATCTATGATCCAGTTGCCGTGACGCCGCCCCTTGCCGATTACTTTGTTGGAGGTGACCTGGCGAATCCGCTTAAGACCGAGGCCACCGAGACATTGAGCTTTGCAATAGCTGACATCATCTCGCTGGACAATCGCTTGTACCTGATTGGCGGCTTGCGGTACCAGGAAATAGAAGCGCATACCTTTGATTATAACACAGGCGCCGAGATATCATCCTATTCGGATAATGCGGTGACGCCGACTGTTGGGGTTCTATACAGAATAACCAAACAACTTTCGGCTTACGCCAATTACATTGAAGGGTTGACTAAGGGCGACGTTGCCCCGGCCAACTCAGGTGGAACGCCGGTAGTCAACGCTGGCGAAGCGCTTGAGCCTTATGTCACTGAGCAAGTCGAATTCGGCGTGAAGTTCGACCTTGGGCGCCTGGGCGGAAGCGTGAATGTCTTCCAAAGTGAGAAGCCTGTTGCTGGGGTCAGCCCGGAAGGCGTTTTCTCCGTCATTGATGATCAGCGTAACCGGGGCCTCGAACTTTCCCTCTACGGTGAGCCGATCAGTGGCTGGAAGGTGTTGGGCGGCGTCAACTTTATCGATACGGATCTCAATGGAGCGGAATCCATTGGTGCGCCTACCGTGCAGCTCAACCTCGGTACAGAGGTTCGCATCCCATGGGTGAACGAACTGTATGCTGATGCCCGGATCATCCATACCAGCGAGCAATACGCAGACGCCGCCAATACTCAGGAGGCGCCTGACTGGACGCGCTTCGATCTCGGGATTCGCTACGTCTTTATGATTAACGGAGAACCCGGTGTGACTGTTCGCGCTCGCGTGGAGAACGTTTTTGACGAGGATTACTGGGCGTCGGCTGGAGGTTATCCGGGCGCGGGCTACCTAACTCTGGGTGCGCCGAGAACGTTCATCCTATCGGCTACCTACGCCTTCTAGGAAGCATTGGATGCGAAAGCTTTTCTGGCGTTTACATTCCACAGTCGGACTCCTCGCGGGTCTGGGCCTGATCGTCATAGGCCTTTCAGGCAGTCTGCTGGTCTTTCACGAAGAAATCGAGGGGCTGTTTTGGCCTGCCCAGACACGTGTTGACCCAACGCCAGAAGGGCCTTTGTCACTCGAGGACCTGGTGATTGCGGTTGAGGCTCAATTGCCTAACTATGCTGTAACAGGGTGGGATTTCAGGCGTGACAATCCACGTGCGGCGGACGGTGCATACGTGATACCCTTTGGTGTTCGCGAGTGGCGATTCATCACTGTCGATCCTTATCGGGGTACGGTGCTTAGCGGGCCTACAGGCAGTGATCGGACGTTCAAGGGGTGGCTTCTGGAGCTTCACTATACGTTCTTCAGCGACCATATCGGGATGGCGATTTCTGGCCTCCTGGGCATCGCCCTTTGCTTTCTCGGAGTCTCAGGACTCTACATCTATCGCCGATTCTGGAAGACCTTGGTCCGGCTGCGCATACGGGCCAGCATGCGGATGCTGCTGGGTGATGTTCACCGCTGTGTTGGCGTATCCTCTGTAGCTTTCAATCTCGTGTTGGGCTTCACCGGCGCCTACTGGAACATCGAGCACGTAATCCACGAGTTTACGCACGAGGAATTTCCTGAGGATTCCTACATCATCACGTCCCGCCTGCTTCCAGATGAACTCCCACTCGATGAGATTCTTGAAGATGCACCCCGGCGCATCGAAGGTTTCCAGACGCACTACGTCTCACTTCCATGGGCGCCCAATGGAGCGGTGACGCTATGGGGTCGGGCTGATGGGGCAGGTTGGTGGCGTAGTCTCCACGGTTCTCAAATCGCTTACGACTCCCAGAGTGGTTCTTTTACATCGCTTCACGATATTCGCGAGGATCCTCTCGGGGCTCAGATTCTTGACGCGTTCGAACCGCTTCACTTTGGAAACTTTGCCGGCCTTCCAGTAAAGATTGTATGGGCGATTGGGGGCATGGCGCCCGGGATTCTCGCATTGAGCGGCGCTGCGATTTGGTGGAAGCGCCGCAGGCCTGTAACCGGTACGCCTCGAAACGGCCTTGTTGAATCTTCCAGAAGCCCTAGAAAAAGCGCCCCACAAAACTCAGGGCTCCCCCGTCATTCGGGTACATCTCATGCCACATCACCAGCCGGTCCTGGTGCATGAGTTCAAACGACAGGATGCTTTGGTTGTCGCCCAGGGTCGAGAGCATGATCCGATTGTCACCTCGCTGGATATAACTAAATCTCCAGGATGTCGTGCCTCGTCGTGTGACCCCTCCTGCCGCTCTTAACGCAGATTCTACCGTGCTGCCAAGGGGTAGGTAGTAAACGCCGTCCTGCTCGACATTTCCCATGATATGGATGGTCATCGTGTCGGCGCTTTCCTCACCGTAGCCCATCCATGCCAGGTCAGGGTTATGGAACAGATCTCCGGGAATTGGCGTAATCGGCAACCGGATCTCTTGGGACGGGCTCGAGCAAGAACTGCATAGAAATACAGCCGCGATTGAAAGCAGGCAGTTTAGGACTCGCATGGCTCGTCGCGTTTGCACGCAAGGATCGTGCCTAACGATATCTGCGTTAGCTGACGCTCTATGATGCAACCGCCTCAGCTGATCAGCCGAGGCAACTCCAGCACAAAGGTTGCTCCCTTGCCCAAGCCTTCGCTCTCTGCCCAGAGGTTGCCGCCGTGGAGATCTGTAAGGCGCTTGGCGATGTAGAGCCCTAATCCTGTCGACTTTTCTCCGCCCGTAGGACGCGAATGCGTCAATCGCCGGAATCGCTTGAACAGCTGGATTTGCTCATGCTTGGGAATACCCGGACCCTGGTCTCTTACGCTGCAGCGCACGTTATTTGCATAGCGCTCCAGAGAGACAGAGATTGTAGATCCCGTCGGCGAATACTTGATCGCGTTGGAAAGGAGGTTGGTAAGGATTTGATCGAAGCGATCCAGATCTACGAGCACATCCATTGGCGCGTCAGACTGGGTTAGTTCAATCGTTTGATGCTTGCGGGCCAACTCGCCCGAAAGGCGCTTCAGGGACCGCTGGGCGAGTTCTCGCATATCTGCCTCGCTCCACCGGAAGTCCACTTCGCCGGCTTCGATTGTCGCGGAATCCAGCAACCGGTCCAAAACCTCCAGGGTCTCTTCGCTCTGCTTTCGTGCAATCTCCAGATACTCCTCTCGTGCGTCACCCTCATCGGGATCCAGCGCCAGCGTTAACAGGCTCACGATTGATCCAAGCGGATTACGAAGATCGTGGGCGGCAATGTTCAGCATCTCCGACTTGAATCGGTTTGCTGTTTCAGCCTCTTCCCGGAGACGGTTTGCTTCCTCCAGCGACTCGCGCAGTTGCTTATTGAGCCGTCTTTCCAGCTGCGCTTCACTTAGTGCCCGCTCGTTCTCATGGATGATCCTGAGCGTGCTCAGTCGCCTTTCGTTCTCCTCGTTCGAAAGTTCCTTCTCAATCGCGCGGGCCTTTGAGGCTGCAACGTAAGCCTCTTCAAAGCGTCCAAGGCGTGCAAGGGCTTCACTTTTTGCGAAACCGATCTTTGCCTGGAGTCGTCGGCTGTTCGCCGCCTCGGCATTCCTGTATGCCTCCTCAAAGAGAGCCAGGGCTCGTTCAGTATAGCCAGAATCAAGGAGCGTGGTGGCCCAGGTCTCGCCAATCTCTGCGAGCATTTGTGGCTGGCCCGTCTCAGACATAGCCTTGATGCTTCGGGCGAAATACCGCTCCGCCAGCTCGAGCGAACCGCGTCGCGCATGTGTATCTGCCAGTCCAGAGCAAGCCAGCGCCTCATGATGCACATCGCCTGCTGCCCGCGATTCATCATATGCCTCAGTGAATGCCTTCTCCGCAGCCTCGAGATTGCCGCACGCGAGTTCCCCGACCGCCAGATTGTGCCTCACCATACGAAGACCAAGGGCGTCTCCGTTGTATTCATGCAGTTTCTGGCTTAGGAGAAGGCAATTGCGCGCTTCCTCATGGTCGCCCCTCGCCCGATAAATTGCTCCGAGATTGTTATAGATCGAAGCCTGCCGTGAGTAGTCTCGCTCGTGCTTGGCCAGCTCCAGCGCCCGCTGGTAAATTTCCATCGCCTGGCGGTCTTCGCCAATCGCGCCGTACGCATTCCCCTGATACTTCAGGAACACGAACAGCATCTGCGGCCTGCCAGCCTTCACACAAAGTAACTCTGCTTCGCGGGCGTAGCCGATGCAGTCTGCCAGTCGCCCGCTTCTGCCGCTTGCGGCGGACAATGGACACAGTACATCCAGCCGTTGTTGGTAATCATGCTCGTCTGTTTTCTCCAGGGCTTCACGAAGCACCTCAACGGCCTTCTCAAAAAAGCCTTCCTCCATCAATTGCTGGCCCTTGGCGAGCAATTCAGCTGCGTCAGACCCGCCCAGTCCGCTGTTGGCCGATTCATTCACAACGCTCTCACTGTTGTGGGTCGAATGGGCAAGGGAGCTCTCAGTGTATGTGCGGGCGGGCATAGATGTAGTTCACCGACAATCCAACAATGGGCGTCACGGAATTTGTCGTCCTTTTAATCGTGAGCTTTAACGTTTGTTTTAGGTTTTAATCGCTGAGCTCGCAACCGCATAACGGCACAATGAGGAGATCAACCTATTATCAGTTCGTCTGCTTTGGCTACGTTGGCGTGAGCCGCCTGTTCCTGTGCCTCCAGCAATGCCTGCGCATTCTTCATGGCGTCGAAGTTTTTCGCTGCCCATGCCTGTCCATTTTGTGAAAGTTTGTGATATAAGATATCATCACGTTGCAGTTCAACGATCTTCTGCACCCATTCCTCGGGTGAGGAATTGTTCAGCAGGATCCCATTCTCTCCGTTGACTATTACGTCTGGGAGTCCGCCCACGTATGAACAGATGACAGGGGTTCCTGCAGCCATCGACTCTCCGACCACGTTGGGAAACCCATCTCTGTCTCCATTCTGTGCTACCTTGCCAGTGAAAATAAAGATGTCGGCCCAGTGGAGGGCTTGTGCAACCTCGCGGAACGCGCATGCCCCAATCAGGCACACGTTCTCGCCAAGGCCCAGTTTCTCAACATCCGATTCCAGGGCTGCCCGCAGTGGCCCGTCCCCGATGATGCGGGCTTCGAAGGAGATCTCACTGTCCTGAAGCGCCCGGTATATTCGCAGTTGATCAGCAAAGCCCTTCTTCTCAACCAGTCTTCCCACGCTTAATATGCGCAAGGGCGAACGCAGTCTTGGCGACTTCTCCACTTGGGAAATGTGATCCAGACCCCGAGGGATGAGTTTCACTTTCTCGGGCGAAGCTCCTGCTCGCAGTATTCTCTCTCGCGCGGGACTTGTCGTTGTGTGCACAAGCACGGCGTCCCGCAGCTTGAGTTCCAGCAGCCAATCTCCCCCGTGTTCAAAGAGATCGTAGGCGTGAGCGCCAAAAGAGTAGGGGAGTCCGGTGAGGCGCCAGACAAGCCAGGCTGCAGTCGCCGGCATCGAGGCCCAAACGGCGTGGATACGGGTATGCGATTGTTTTACGCATTCCCCCGCCAAGAGAGTGCCTGCACATAATCCCCACAGGTTCTCCGCCACGTTGAGTAGTGATGGCGGCGGTGTATCCAGCATTTCGCCAAGCATTTCCACATATGCCCTAGGTTTGCGAAGCAACCAATACGGCAGCTTCCAGAATAGCGAGAGAGCATCTCTGGGGCGCATTCGCCGGATTCTTTCTCCCTCAAACGAGTCCGCGCCTCCCCAAAGGGAATAAGCGACGATCTCCGCGCCGAGTCGCCTCATTGCCCGGAGCTCTCGCTGAAGAAAGGTCTCAGACGCAACCGGGAAGCGCGTGAAAAAATAGGCGGCACTTCCAGTTTGCTTGCTCATTGGTTCTCCGGTCCTGAGTCGATCTGCGACTTGGCCGCAAGGCACACAAGTCGATCTACTAATTCAGACGGATGATCTTGGCCGCGCAGCATTCTTAGCTTCTGCCTGACGTTTTGTAGCTCTTCCTTTGAATCCGCCCAGCGGCGCACCACTGGCGCAAGGTCTTCAGGTCGTGAGATACTTTCCGCTACTCCGTGCCCGATAAAGTAATTCAGCGTCAGTCTTTCCTGGGGCATTACCCCGCCCAGCTTGTTGAACACTATAGGGCAGCTGTAGAAGAGCGCCTCCGCAGTGGTATTGGAGCCGCCCCTGCTTACTATGCAATCGCTCACCTGGATAAGCTCGTGCACGCGTCGGCTATAGCCTTCTTCCACGTGTAGCGGATAATCCGGGTGACTTTCCTTCCATCGCTTCAGTTCTCCCGGTAAGCTTTCGTTGCGACCGCAAAGAGCAATTGCCTGCGTATCTGGAAACTGCTCCGAAAGCACAGCTAACAAGCGCTGGTGATTGTTTGCGCCAAACTGGCCGGTCCCAAGAAGCACCGTAAAGCGATCTCTGCTCAACCCAAGCCGTTCCTTGCGATAGGTAAGCCGATCATCCTCATCCATAGCCTTCTCAAACGCGTGCGGCGACAAGAGGTTGCAAAAAACTTCACAGCGTTCAGGCGCCATCCCCAGCGAAATGGCGAAGTCCTGGGCCTCTTTCGTTCTCGATAGATAAAGATCTGCGGTGCGATCCACCCAGTTATGGCTAAACCCGAAGCCTCCAGACCATTCGCCGCAATAGGTGCAGCATTTGACATCTCCCAATGCCTCCCTTGCTGCCTGGAAGTATCCACGATTGAGGCAGTCGTGCACGCTTACGATCAGATGCGGCCGGTAATCTCGCAAGAGATTCTGGAAGTGTCGCCGTCCCATCACGAGCCGCTTCCCCTGCAGCCAGCTATACCCCTCCGCAATGTACCAGTAGATGTTGTGAAGTGCGGGCGCGCGCCGTTGAATGATGTTATACACCGCGACGCCAAATCGAGGAAGCCAGCTCGAATCCTCGAGCAAATGCTCTACTCGCACATCCGCCTTTTCATTGGTCTCCAACCATCCCTTCAATGAGTATGCGCGGCTGTCGTGCCCCCCGCCTGTGCTGGAGGTCAGTATCAGTATGCGCAACTTTTTGTTCTTGGCGGTCGGAGGATGCACTTGGGTATCAGTTCAGGGCAGCCAGGCCCTTTGAAGCCTTCCAAGAAATGGGCGTAGCTCTGCGAGCGCAAGCGCAGCCTACGCCAATCTTCGGCAACACACACGGTTCATGGCCCTCTCCAACTGGTGTAGCCGCTATAACTGTGCCCTTGGCAACGTTTGCTAAACGTACTGTCGCCTCAGGTTAGTCGGCAGAATTCCCAGTTCTTCGCGATACTTGGCAACCGTGCGACGTGCGATCTTGATCCCGCTTTCACCAAGAATGGCCACGATCTGCTGGTCGCTGTATGGCTTTGCCTTGTTCTCGTCCTCAATGATTTTTGCGATCTTTTCCTTAACGGATGTGTTGGATACCGCGTTCCCGTCATTGCCCTGGTAGCCGGGCGTGAAGAAATACTTGAAGTCAAAAACTCCATGTGGTGTACGGATGTACTTGTTGGCTATCGCCCGGGACACCGTTGTCTCGTGCACTCCCACACTGTCCGCCACCTGACTCATGGTCAAAGGCCGCAGCTTGGACGTTCCTTCCTCAAAGAAGTCGTGCTGGAAGTTGAGAATCTCGCGTGTAATGCGCTCTATCGTTTGTTGCCGCTGTTCGATTGATGAGATCAAAAACTTTCCGCTTCTGAACTTCTCCTGGATATACTCCTTCTCCTTCTTTGAAAGCGTGCCCTTTGCCAGCAGCTCCTTGTAAGTGGATGAGATTCTTAGTCGAGGGATGTAATCATTGTTCAGCGTAATAATCCACTCGCCATGCTCATCCTTTTCCACGGTAACGTCCGGGACGACGATTCGGTTGTTGTCCTCGCTGAATTTGCGTCCCGGAGCGGGGTCCAGATTGGCTATTTCCTGAATCGCGTCCTGGATGTCGTCTGTCGTTACCCCAAGGCGGCGGGCCAACTCGGGTATGCGTCGACGAAGCAGCAACTCATAGTAGTCGCGGATGATCTGCCAGGCGATAGTACCCTTCCTGCCGGATAGTTCCAGCTGTATGAGCAGGCAGTCCTGGAGGTTATTGGCGCCGATCCCTGCCGGTTCCAACGTTCGCAACAGCCTTTGCGCTTCTTGAACTGTGCTTAGCGGTAGGTTTGCGATCAGGGAGATGTCCGAGAGCGACGTAGATACAAATCCATTGTCGTCCAGGCTCCCAACCAGATATTCCAGCGCAGAGATTACGTCTTCAGGAGCTTCGGTCATCTGCGCCTGGCGGATCAGCTCCTCCTGCAGCGAAGTCTCGACCGTGATGGAGTCGAAGAAGTGCTTCCGACGATCTGCGTCATCACTGGTAAACTGATAGCTGCCGTTCTCCTCGGCCAGAAAGTCACGATAGTCTTCGTGTAGTTTGTTGAAGACTTCAAAATCGTTGCGGTCGAAGTCGAGCTCTTCATTTGCATCAGAGACATCGCCGTCGCTTGATTCCGGAGATTGTGCCTCCAGGCTCACCCCGTCCATTGGGAGCTCTTCCAAGGCAGGGTTGGATTGAAGTTCTTCCAGGATCGTGTTCCGCAACTCCAGCGCTGGCACTTGCAGAATTTTCAAGCTTTGCCTGAGCTGCGGTGCGAGTACTAGGCTCTGTGTCTGTTTTTGAAGTTGTTGGAATCCTTGAGTTGGCATTTCGGCAGCAAGTTGGTTTTTCCTAGCGCAGTGTCCCCGGTAACGCAGAATGCGTGTCCCGCTCCTGCGCATTTTCGCCCGGGCGCCCCTCTGCAAAGAGATCTCGAAGATACACCGCGAGCTTCTCGTTTGTGGGGCCATACCCGTCGCTGTAGAGGTAAAGTTCAATGGCCGTGAGCATCTCTACTGCGCTTTGAAAGCGTCGCTCACGGTCCCGTTCTAACGATCGGCAGACAATCTCCGCCAATCCTTCGTCAACGTCGTCCCGCCACTCGCTTGGTCGCGGCGTTGGCATTTCACAAATCCTGCGGCGGCTCTCGACGTCGTCTTCGCAGTCAAAGGGGTTTTGGCCCAGCAGCAATTCGTTGAGAATGATGCCACAGCTAAACAGATCGGCGCGTGCATCGGTCACCTCCCGGCGGGCCTGTTCGGGTGACAGGTAGCCGTCCTTGCCTGCGATCACCTGCCCCTCCTCGCTGTACATCAGCTTCTTGGCTTTCGCTATCCCGAAGTCCGTCAGCTTTACGTCGCCTTCTTTGCCCAACATAACGTTGCGTGGGTTCACATCGCGATGGACGATCCCCAGCAACTCCCCATGGGCATCCCGCTTGGCGTGCGCGTAGGCGAGCCCCCGGCAGATGCGGCTTACAATAAACGCCGCCAGATCGACCGGCACACGTTTTCCCGTACACAAGTGCTGGGCCAGGAACTCTTCGAGTGTGTAGCCGTTCACGTACTCCATTACCATGAAGCAGCGTCCCGCCGCAAAGCCGAGGTGATACGTCTGCACGATGTTTGTGTGGATCAGGTCTGCAACGAGCTTTGCCTCACCCACGAAGTTTGACTGAAACTCAGGGATGTTGGAGTAGCCCTCGCTGATGAGCTTGATTGCCACTGTTTTCCTGAATCCTCCGAACCCTTCCTGTTCCACACGGTAAACGACCCCCATCCCGCCTTCAGCAATTTTGTCGGTCAGGCGGTAGCCGATCGTTTCCTCTATGCGGTCCATCAGCGTCATTGCCTGTATTCTTGCTCAGATTTTCGCCTGTGCAAGTGGTTTTGGTGAATTTAGCACGAAAAATGCTTCAAGGATATGGGGGCTGTCGCTACGGGTCTTTGTATGCTCGAACCAGACCATGTGATGCGAGGGGAGGAGAGCAGTCTGATGCGCCTTCTGGGAACATTTTCACGTGCGTTGACACCCAAAGTTTGGGTAACTTAAGTCCTCCACATGATTACACTGACAGAATCCGCAGCGCGCAAAGTGCGCGAATTAGAACAGGAAAATGCCTCGGAAGGCCAGTTCATGCGCATCCTGGTCAAGTCTGGAGGGTGCTCAGGCCTGGAGTATGGAATGACTTTTGACGGCCGGAAGGAAGACGACATCGTGATCGACACTGATGGTGTGAAGGTGCTCGTGGATCCCCGTAGTCTCGAGCGCATGGATGGCTCGGTTGTGGACTTTGACGACGGTCTTCACGGCAAGGGTTTTGAGATTCGGAATCCTCTGGCCCAAAGCACGTGTGGTTGCGGTCGCTCCTTCAGTTAAGTTCAGCAATACAGCAATTGTGAAACTTGGGCTTCAAGGTGGGGTTTACTATGAAGGATGGCCTTTGCTACTGTCATGTCCCCACTTGCGCTCGCGCAGATGAGCGAGGAGAGCAGCAACGCACCGGTTGCGGCCGACATCATTGATATTGATGCGGCTTTGATGGAGCGCGTGCGCGAAGGGGACGAGTCTGCCTTTGCGGAGATTATCGAGCGCTGGAAGAACCCGCTGATAAATTTCTTCTATCGGTCCATTGGCAGTTACGAGCAGGCAGAGGACTTGGCCCAGGTGACGTTTATCCGCCTCTACCGCAGCGCGGATCGTTATCAGCAGCGCGCAAAGTTCTCCACATACCTTTTCCACATTGCACGAAGGCTCCTTATTAACGAGTACCGCCGGCGCCAGCGTAAGCCAGTTGAGACCGTCGATCCACTCGAACTACGGGCTTTCGAAACGCCAGATAGCGAGCGTGCCGTTGCCGAGATCGAGGAGGCGTTTAATGCGGCAATTCAGAAGCTTCCGGAGAAACACGCCAGCGCACTGCTACTTCTCAAGCAGCAGGGCCTGAGCTATGAGGAGATAGGCGAGGTCCTGGACGCTAGCACTGGCGCCGTCAAAACCTGGATCTTCCGCGCACGGGAACAACTGAAAGTGGAACTCAAACACCTGCTGTAACATGAGCTGCTCGCACAATAGCCTGGATCGGAAACTCGATGATCTTCTTGCGCAACGCCCTGTGGCTGCGTCCCGGGACTTTGCTGCGCGCACGCTTCAGCGCATGCGACAGGTGCAGAGTCCAGATGCTCGCTTGGATGAGCTTCTTTCAAGTTTTCCTATCGAAGCGTCGGCTAATTTTGCCTCTGCGACACTTTGGCGGCTCCGGCGCCGGAACGCGCTGGCGTGGGCGACGTCTCTCGCGGCTTCCGTAGTAATCGCTCTCGGTGTCGGGTCGATAATCAGTATGTCCTCTATCACTGGCGCTGGCGATACAGTCGCCGACAAACCGCTTCCGCAGTCTTCGCAGCCGCATGCGGCCGCAGGCGTCGCCGAGGTGCTCTACGCGGATCCAATATTGGCGGAGTTGCTTGATCTTGCAGATGGTTTGGAGGGGGCAGAGCCTTTGCTTGACCCAAGTGTGGTCGAAGCCTTGGACTCACCTGCTCCAGCACAATGAATAAGCGCCGACTTTTCCTGCCTGTTTCTCTTTTGTTTGCTCTGGCCTTTCATGCTCCTGCGCAGCCTGAGTTAACTCCGCCAAAGCTGCCCGACTCAATTCGAGAGCAGCTGGAGAACAGTCCTCCGCCCTGGATTGGCGAAGTCGGCTCACCAAGCCAGTTCAAGGAGCCGCCCCGGCTGACTCCTCCGCCGCTGCCTGAGGAATTGCTCCTGCATGGCTCGCTGCCGCCTCACCAGAGCAATGCGGAACGCCAACTCGACACTCTGGAGCGTTTCCTGGAGCTTCCTCCAGAACGTCTTCTAGAAATTAGGCGAGCTATCGAGAAGATCGAAGGTCTGGACGAGGAACGTAAGGCAGCCCTCCTGGAAACGCTCCGGAAGAATCGCCGCCAACCGCCAGAGTCCGGCAAGGCGGTAACGCCATTGCCCCAAAATCTCTTGTCTCGCCTAAACGCGCTCCCTCAGGCTCAGCGCGTACAGCTGCAATCCAAACTCGCCGTCTACAAAACTCCCGAAGCTCGCGCTGCCTTTCTGGAAGGCTACTTCCATGCAACGGACAGCGAATAATTGGGTGGGGCAATGACATACTGTTTCTTGGAGACAGAGTGTAGCATAAAGCCGAAGTTCAAGATGCGTTCGGTCTTCACGCCGGTCTCTGTCTCCTTCGCATCCCGCAAAATCCGCTTGCAAAACGCATTGTCAGACCGATAGGCTCCGGCCCAGCTATCCCGCACCTTGCGGGAAAGGTGCGGTTAATGTTATGGGTAGGAAAAGTGACGCCAAGCAGCGTCTTATGCAGGTCGCTCAGCACTGGTTTTGGACGCGCAGCTGTCAGGCTGTGAGCGTTGACATGCTCTGTCGCGAAGCCGGGGTGAACAAAGGTAGCTTTTACCACTTCTTTGAGTCCAAGCAGGCGATCCTCCTCGCTACGCTGGATGGGCTGTGGACACAGCTGCGCGAGGAGCTTATTGAACCAGCGTTCGACCCTTCGCAACCTCCTGTACAGAGAATTCGTAGCCTCTTCGAGCGATCCTTCAAGATGCAGAAACGCGCCTTCGATGCCTATGGTGCAGTTCCCGGATGCCCGTTTCTGAACATGGGAGCGGAGATGAGTACGCAGGACGAAGAAGTGCGCCAGCGCGTAGAAGCCATCACGCGCCGTTATACCCTTTATATAGAGTCAGCCCTGCGCGAGGCAGCCATTGCATCAGATTTGCAGGTGGCGGCGCCTGCGCTTGCACAGTCTATCTACAGCTCGCTCTCTGGTCTTATGCTTCAGGCAAAAATCGCCAATCGGCCCGAAGTGATCCTGGAAGGTATTGATACGGCTCTTTCTGTTATCGATCAACGCTCTCAGCAGCTATCCCTAGCGTAGGTAGCGCCAGGATACTATTTCCATGTACTCAGGTCGAAGGTTGCTCGACGCTGCACGGAAAGGTCGGCGTTCGCCGCAATGATCCTGCGTACTGATCGTGGCGTAGTCTTCGGGCTCTTGGGTTGATGCTCTCTGTGCGCTTTCTCTGATCCGATAGCTCCCATTGGACGGGGAGTGGATGAGGCCCGCGCTGCGCTGCAGTCCCGGGAGGGTGGAAGCAGATTCGCATCCAAGGAGCACGCATCAGAACCGAAAAAGCTCAGATTCTTCCTGCCAGACTCTGGATTGCTTCGATCCGCTCTCACGCTGCATGAATGCCGCTTGTTTGTGTGATATTACGTAGGTCATCTGTGGATTCTATCTATGCGTCTATGTATAAGAGATTATGGAATGAGGGCATTCTCTGTATATCGATGATTTTACCCGGACTTTTGAATATTTTGTCAAAAGTGGAGTAAGAAAAACCGGGTGAAAGCCCTATAGCTAAGTAGAAGTGTCACCCAGTGTGCTGCTTCGATTTCTGACACCCTGTTTAACTGTCTCGCGCTGTATGTATCTAACCTAGAATGCCTCTGTTTCCCTCTCTTGTGGCTGCAAATGCTTCGAATATTAGGTGATGTTCGATGCTGATGATAGTGGTGTTACTATACTTGGTTAGTTGATTACAATCACTCACTTTCCTTCCCGTTTCCCGGCTATGACGTGGTTGGATTACTCATAACTAAATCGTGTTCACATAATGATTATAACCAAAAAGAACATTGGGGGGATTGCTGCGGTTGCGTTGCTTGGCGCGGGCGCAAGCCTCTTTGGACAGCAGGCGCCGTCCAGCATCCTGAACTACCTACAGGAAGATTTCGACTCGATCAGCGCAGATTGGGTTGTCGATCGTAATGAGCCTACTGCGTTTGAGTCTGTCGATGGTAAGCTGAAGATTACCGTTGGTGAAGCAACATCCGCCGAGAGTCGCCCAAGCGGTCGTTCGGGGCAGTTCTATGACACCCAGGGCTACAAGAGACTGATATCTGATGGCGGCGTATCGCCTGTTCACGTTGGCGCCCACGATGGCAGCCTCGTGATCACGGCTACCCTGGAACTCCCTGAAGTCCTGGACGACTATCCAATGCGCACCGATCTTTGGGCCCGTTTCGTTGCTACCTCCGATAATACCAGTGAGAGCAACGTCGGCGCATATCCAATCATTGGTTTCACCAACTTTGATGGCGTCGATCAGCCGCTTCGTCCACGGCTTCAGCTTTGGGATTATCTGGATCCGGAGGGAGCGTGGATCGAAATCCCTGTGAGCGCCGACGGTACGGTGCAGTTTACCGTCGTGGTAACAGAGAATGCCGCCCGCCACTACGTTAATGGCAAGATGGTGCTCGCTCTGCCAAATGACTCTGGCCACTGGCTCACACACGTGATGCTCCAAGCCTATAACTTTACGAGCGATCGCTTTGATCCAGTTGGTAATCCTGGCTGGAGTAATGAGGAGTACAGCGTTACTTGGGATGATCTACAAGTTTATGTGACGCAGGATGATATCGCTCACGTGGATGTTTATCCGGGCGACTCGATTCAGGCGGCTATTGATGCTGCGGTTCCCGGTGACGTGATTCACGTAAATCCGGGCGCGTATGTGGAGAACATCAATATCAATAAGAATATCTCCCTCATTGGCGGCAGCGATGGCAATGGCCTTCTGTCCGATGAGGTGATCATCACTCCTGCAGACAGCGCCCAGAACACGATTCACATTGCTGCAGGCAGCGATGGCGTAAGCATTGAAGGCTTGACGATTTACGGTGTCGACGGCGCATCTCCTGCCATCGAAAAGTCGGCGATCTACGTTCAGGGAGCTCAGTCAAACCTGCGTATCGCAGACAACACGATCATCGCTGCTGGCGATGCTGCTCTCACAACAGAATACAACGCGGTTATCGACGGTCTCGAGATCATCGGCAACACTTTCGAAGGCAAGACCTTCGTTGGTGAAAACCCAGCTACAGGGAATCAGTTCGAGGTCGCCAACGTTGCGCGTCAACTGATCGCGATCCAGTCCCTGGCGAATGGCTCGGGCATCCGCTTTGAAGGAAATACGGTTTCAGGCGCTGCCGCCGGTCCTAATGGCAACGGAAACACCTTGGTTTCGATCGACGCCGAGAATGCAGAGATCGTCAACAATACCTTTAACGGCGTAGCTTCCGGTGCGCTTCTTCGTGCCCGCAGCGCTGACACAGTGATTTCTAACAACACGTTTGATCCTTCCAACCTCGTTGGCGCAGGATACATCTTGCTCGTTTCAACAGAAGCACTCGGCGACAACGGTCTTGGAGACATCCTCGATGACAACGCCTTCATCAATGGCTACGCAGTAGCAAACCAGGCATTCTCAGGTGTAGGCTCAGGCGCCACTGGCGGTTACTATGTAGACGCCTCGATCTCCGCAGCAGTTGCCCGTGCATCGAGCGAAGTTGTTGTCCTTGTGCACGGAACCCACGTGGAGAATGTCAACGTTCCTGCAGACAAGACCATCTATCTCGTCGGCGACGACGCCACCCTCACTGGAGCTGGCGGCGCAAACACGGCCGCTCTCTTCATTCGTTCCAGCAACTCCTCGGTCTCAGGTTTCACGATCAACAAGGCTGATACTGGTTATGCAGCAATATTGATCGGCAATGGCACGACTGGCGTGGGAATCTACGATAACACGATTGTGTTTGCTGGCCCGGGCATTGAATCGCAGGGCGCCAACACGACAGATCTCGACATCGTGGGCAATACCTTCGTTGCGTCCTTGAACGCTTCCAATTTTGCACGTGGAGTCTACATCAATGGTGGATACAAAGGTCCCGGCAATCTGACCGGCCCTGCCGCTGGCCTCAACATCTCCGGTAATACCTTCCAGGGCTCGTATGGTCTCGGTGGCGTAATCGGCGTTGAAGGCACTGGCCAGATTTCGGCTAATGACTTCACTGGCGTTGAGGACGCTTCCGTCTTTATCGGCGTCCAGGTTGGCCCGCTGGTTGTCGATGGCAACTGCTTCCCAGCTACTGAAGAGCTCATCCTGAGCGGTAGCGCAGGTGAAATCGTCGCCGAGTTCAATTACTTCGGTCGGTCTAACGGCGCCTTGGCCTCGAACTATGAAGGCAATGTCGATGTAAATCCACACCTGCTCAGCTGCGATGAATACTTCCTGGTCGAAGCCGAGCAGTCGACGGGTGGTGTCATTTCGCCAGCATTCGCTTACACCAATTCGAGCGCTGCGCCCACGTTCACCTTCACGCCAAACGCAGGTTTCGAGTTCTCTGCAGCGTATCTTAACGACGCCCCGATTACGGTTCAAGGCGGGTCCTATACCGTCTCCGGCGTTACGGATCACTCGACGATCTCGGCCGTCTTCACGGCGACTGCCTCCATGATCACCTCCAGCATCGGCGAGGGTTCAGGCACAGTTCTGCCTCTTGGAACAGTAACCGTTGCCAGTGGCGGATCCAAGTCCTTCACCATCATCCCTGCTGCCGGCTATCAAGTGGGTCAGGTGCTATACAATGGCACTGATATGAAGTCCAGTATGTCCGGCAACACCCTGACTATTGGCGGCGTCATTGGAGCGAACAACCTCGAGGTCATCTTCGAACAGGCTGTTGCCAACTACCAGGTCTCGATCTCGAAGACTGGGATGTTCACCAACTACCTGACTGTAACTGCGTTCGACGATTTGAATGACACCGAGATCACCGACCTCACCTCGGTGCCAGCCGGCACCAAGATCCGCCTGGAGTTCTCATTCAGCTCGATGCAGACCCTGCTCAAGGTGAAGTCCGTCTCGATCGCCCAGAACGCATCTACCGTTAACTCAGGCGCACTGTCCATCGCAGACGGTGGATCCTACACGATCACCGCACCTGTGAATGGCGCTGCAGCGATCACCGTCAACGTCGGTCTCTAGACCAGAATGAATTCACATTTTCCACAAATGAAATGAAAAAACACCTCTTCTTCTTGCTAGCCGCCCTTGGCGTAGCCTCACAAGTAAATGCACAGTCAGACTTTGACTCGCACCAGCTGAAACTGACTGTAGTCGAAATCAACGAGATCGAGATCGGAACAGACGTGGTCATGATCTTCGGTGATCTAACAACGACCGGGAGCAACGCACTGGTTCCCCAAGAGGGTTCAACTCCGGTTCAGTGGACCACCAACAGCAACAATCACAAGAAGATCACGATCAAGGCGAACCAGCCCATCGATCCTGAACACTTCCAAATCGCTGCCATTCTGGAGGATGGTGTGAGCCTTGGGTTTGCTCAAGTTACCGGCACAACCGAACAGACTCTCCTGACCGGAATCCATGCCGGCGACCGTGGTTACACCAATGCACTACCGGGTGGGCAGGCGACATTGACGTATTCAGTTCAGCCCTACTCCACATTCCCTGTCAGAGGAGCGAATGAGGAATTGAATATCGAGATGACGCTTACGATTAGCGATTAGTAATGCTTTACGCATAGAGTCATATCTCCGGGTAGAGGGGACCTTGGGTCCCCTCTACCTCTCTTGCCTTTATTTAAAGAGGTTCAATCAAGTCCCTTTCGTAATGTGTCGATCGCTGCTGCTCCTTCTCGGAATTGTATTGGCTCTAGGTACGGCTTACGGAGGGTCAATCAAGGTTGTCGCCTACAATGTCGATGCGCATTTGGGCCAGGATGTCTGGTCCGGCATTCCTGGTTCAAAAGCTGTTAACTCTATTTCCGCCGGTGGAGCTACGGTAGAAGTATCTACAGATTCTCTCGATGATCATTGGACAGTAAGCGCAAGGTTGGAAGCGGTTTCATCAACCGAGTCCATTCAGGTCTTCGTATCAAATTCAAAGGATAGCCTTGTGACACAGCTGAGTTTGAACGAAGCCGTCATCCTTCAAGGTATTGGAGACGAGACTGTCACACTGTCTTTTGAACTGGCTTTCCCTAATGGCGTTCCGCCGGCGGGTGAAGCCTTTACCGCAACTGTTATCTACTCTCTCGTTGAGGACGAATAATGCACATTAGGTTGTTCATTTTCTTTGTTTTACTTTCTAGTGCGTGCCATGCAATAAGCGTTAAAGGTGAGCTGACGAGGTACTACAGGGCATCGCCGGGCGACACGATCGAAGGAAAAATCGTGATTAGCAACTCGTCCGACAAGCCAGCGTCATTTGCAGTTGCGCAACGCGACTATCTTTTCTTCGCTTCAGGAGAATCGACTTATCTCCAGCCAGGCGAGGTTGATCGAAGTAACACTGGCTGGTTCACGGATCTGCGCCCAACGTCGGCTGCGATTGTCGCAAATGGTGAAGCGGAGCTCTATTTTGCCCTTAAGGTGCCTGAGAGCCTCGAGGACGATGGAACCTATTGGTCCACGTTGATGATCGAGCCTACCAAGTCGCCGTCCGATCTTGAAAAGGAAAAGGCGCACATGCGTATATCGACGAATGTTCGGTATGCGGTTCAAATTATCGTTGATGTTGGGTCAACACCAGCCCCGGTCGTAACCTTCCGAGACCCGAAGATCGTCAATCAGGACGATCGCCAGGTTCTCAGGGTGGATTTGGCCAATGAGGGCAAGTGGTGGTTCAATCCAGACGCCAGGATCGAGATCTACAATCAAGGTGGGGCCAAGGTTCTCGAGAAGTCCTTTGGCAAGCAGCGCACCTTCCCGGGTACGCAAGTGCGTTATGAGCTGGATGCATCCTCCCTGGAGCCAGGGATGTATGAGGCAATTATTATTTTGGAAACAGCCGAAGACGCCTTGGCTGGCGTTTACAAATTCTACGTTGAATGATCAGTTCAGCAGTCTTAAGGAGCGCTTTTCTATTCCTTCTGCTCTGCGCGCTCCCCAAGGTGGCATCCGCTCAGATCACGGCTGAGCTCATTTGTGATGGTTCAGGGATTTCCTCGGGAAGCACCTTCACAATTCGAGCTGTTTCTGCGGGTCTTGAGCACGGCCTTAATTACACGGAGTCTTTGGATCTTCCTGAGGGGTTTCGATCCATTACTCGTCTTAACGGTCCTTTCACCAACGATGCTGATAGCCGGCTGAAGGTCTTTGTTGTCTCCGTGGACAAGCTCGTTCCTGCAGGAACCTATACGGTTTCCTACACGATTCGCTCAGAGAATGGGCAAGGCTCCACAGCGCAATGCAAGGTTGAGATCGCGCCTCGTGAGGAGCTGGAGCTCGCTCTCATTAACGGGGAATACAACATCTATCCCGCAGGCGAAACGGCTAAACTCCGTGTGATCGCCCGAAACACCGGTAATGCGCCAATTCAGGCTGAGCTCGATGTCTATATCGGAAACGTGGGGCACCTTTCAAACAGAGCAACTCGCGTAACCATTGCTCCCGGAGAAACCGTTGAGAGAACCTTCGATGTCACCTGGCGCAATGAGACCACCTTCCTTTATGATCAGTCAGTCTTTGTTACTGCATATTCTGGAGATGGCGACCAGCGCCGTATCATAGGATCCACATCAAAGACTATCAGCGTAGCGCCAGATGCTCCCGATGGATTCAGCAAATGGTGGAAGGTCCCTTCACAGATAGAGCTTTTCGCTGTCTCGGATGGGGATACCAGCGACATGTTTGTTGAGCTGAAGGGCGATGGCGTCTGGGACGATGGTAGCAAGCATGGTCTATCCTGGTTTGTCAGGACGCCGTCCAGCGGTGTGAGGGGTGGGCTGCACACGGAAGATCGATACTCCCTCCGCTTCTACGGTCCCGAGTATGAGGTTCTAGTAGGCGACCACACGTTTGACCTCTCCAAGCTAACGCAGCGCTATTACTTCGGACGCGGCATCGCCATGCGCTACTTCCCAGAGGATTCTGGATTGGAGCTTAAGGTTCTCGGACACTCGGAGTCATATAGTTTTGAAGAGGAAGACCGCTACGGGGGCTCGGTCAAGCTCATCGATAGCGGAACTGGATCCTTCGTGAAGGCCAACATCCTCCGCAGGGATCTACACTATTCATCTCGCTTTCTAGACCCGGGAAATACCCTTTTTTCATTGGATTCTCAACTGGCGTTGACCGACTCGATTGATTTGTTCTGGGAGATTGCCAGGAGCAGGAATGACGTGTCGGAGCCCGGTGGCGCTTATCGTATCGGCTCACGCGGGACATTATTCGATAAGGTGCGTTATACTGTCGATGCGGTGGAGGCCGACGAAACTTTCTTCGGCTTTTACACGGACTCAAGACACTACGAGGCAAGCGCTGGCGCAGACTTGATTGAAGATGTTTCGTTTCGCTCCTCCTGGTCCTATGCGGACGTAAATGTTTCCGAGTCTGCCGGAAGACCACGCACGGTCGGACATTATTTGACCGCTGGTCCCACCTGGAATTACAGCGATGCTTGGTCGTTCTCCATTGAGGGCGTCGATTTCTATCGCAGGCATAAGAGCGATGGCCCGGATTATGATTTCGAACAAGAGTCTGTGCGGCTGCAGGCTACCCATTATCGAGGGCGACTCAGCCTGACAGCCTCATTGGAGCTTGGCCAACAGCACAACAATATCCTGGATGCGTCTGAGGATCTGACGATCTATGGACTGCGCGCCAGATATGGACTTTCGCGCATGCTATCGCTGGACGCCCGTGCCGAATACGGTCAGGACCGTTTCAATGAGTTTCCAGCGACTAGCCTGCGCCTCAATGGAGGGGTTCGCTTTCGTCCTACCAACGCGCTGCAGATGGATTTGCGCGGCGGCTGGACAGAATACAAGGACGTCTCCGCGCGGGAGCAGATTCATCTCTCCGGCAGCATCAGTTACAAGTTCAAGAACAACCATACAGTCCGCGCGGGCGTTCGGTGGATGCAGGGAAAGAGACGTAACCTTTTCAATCCTGGGCAGCAGTACACCAACGACAGTAAGTACTACTATGTGAGTTACGCGATCCCCTTCGGGGCGCCCGTAGGTTTACGCTCCAATACGGGCAGCATTTCAGGAGTGATCGGCATTCCGTTGGCTGATGGCTCTCTAAAAGGGGTAGGGGGCGTCGTGCTCAGTATTGAGGGCCGCCAGGCCGTCACCGATTCGTCCGGCAAGTTCGTCTTCCCGCACATGCAACCGGGGGTATACGTAATGCGTCTGGATCAGTCGTCAATCGGGTCATCGATGGTCGCGGCCATTCCGGAGCCTTCACTCGTAGAAGTTGAAACCGGCAAGGAAACGGTGCTCGAAATACCGATTTACAAGGCCGCTGTGCTCTCGGGCGTGGTAAAAACGCGTCAAGTCGCAGCGGCGCCACGCCTCGATGGGCTTATACCGGCTTCCGTTGAGCCTGTGGCCGATTTTACCGGGATGTTTGTCCTTGTAAAAGGGCCATTGGGCGAGCAGCTCATTCCCCTGGACGCATCAGGCTCCTTTACTGTCTATGGACTGACCCCTGGACAGTGGTCGGCCAATGTTGTGGATTTTGCGATTCCAGAGGGTTTCAAGGCCCCGCCAGAGCCCTCCATTCTGAATGTCAAAGAGGGAGAGGTTATTGATTTAAACGTAGAGTTACTTCCTGTCATGAAACGAGTGAGGATCATAGATGAGGGGTCACTGTCTCGCTACTAACGGTATAGAGAGAACACTTTTGAATCAATCGTGGAAAACACTATATGCGAGTGTAACAAACAATCATTAGAGTTCTGTCTATTGCAGCAGATGTCGCATGCTAAAACCCTGATCTAAAGTGGTTTTAATATCTGCACAGGAAAGTTTCAGTCCTTAGTGTTTACTACTCATAAGTATGACGAAATGCACTTTACGTGCATTATTTTGTAAAAAGTTTCTTCGATTAGGGCTGAAAGTTATTACGACATCGTAACATCTTTTGACAAAATACGGAAAAGTACGGGTGGTGGATCTCGGATGCTTCGCTATACTGCTTATCGTCGCACTTGATTGTGTTGTTGTTCTATCAGAAGGAATTTATGTCGTTAGCGGATACAGTCCCCAGAACTTTTGCTTCTCTGGCGCCCGGCGCCATCAAGTTCAATCGCTATTACTTGTTGGAGAGGATCGGCGTAGGCGCATGCACCGAGGTATGGAAAGTACTCGAATCGAGCAAGAATTCCAGTGGAGGATTCCTGGCGCTTAAGCTCTTGTCCCAGACGGTTGCAGAGGCTCCAATTGCGGCAGATGAGCTTCAGCGGGAAGCCAGTTTGACTCTGAATTTGAACCACCCGAACATTCTCGCCGCACGTGAGTTTCTGACAGACGAATTTGAGGTGGGAATCGTCATGGATTGTGCAGAAGCTTCCGTTTCCGACCTACAGCGAAGCCTGCCCCACGAGTCCTTTACTCCTGCAGAACTTGAACCTTATGTGAGGCAGCTCAGCGCAGGTTTGGCTTACCTCCATCGGTGGGGGATCATCCACCGGGACATCAAGCCCCGGAATATGCTTCTTTTTGATGGAGGCAGCCGGCTTGCGATTTCTGACTTTGGTATTTCAAGCGTCGCTGGATTTGCTGAATCGAGGCGCAATTTCTGTCGCCCATCCGGCACCATCGCTTACATGAGCCCTCAGCAGCTCAATGCGGAACCACCATCCATTTCCGATGATATTTATTCGTTTGGAGCGAGTCTATACGAGCTCCTCACCGGTAAGCCTCCATTCTACTCCGGGCACATAGCAAGGCAGATCGAGACCCGCGTTCCGGACTCAATTCAGAGTCGCAGGGCGCATTTGGGATATCCGTCAATCAGTCTCCCACGGCAATGGGAGGATGTTGTTATGAGCTGCCTGGAGAAGGATGCGTCATTGCGGCCAAGCTCCATAAATGACGCCTGTAATTCACTGCTGATGCATGAACCGGCTACCACCCGCGTAGCGCGGCGGTTCAGGTTCGTGCGTCGGCGAGTTTCTTCGTCCATTATCAGTAAACCGGCAATAGCAGTAGCCTCCTTTGCTGCCGGTTTGATCTTGAAATCAATCATCTGAACCCGACCCCCCTTGCGGCTGTATTCCAGACCGTGGCCGACTGCGGGTAAAAACCCTTTGCTGATCATATGGAAGTAACTGATGAAAGACTTCTTCAGAAGCTAAAGCGCACCGACGCCCACGATGCATGGCGCATCTTTTTCGACAGATACTCCGTTGCGATGCTCTTTTACGCCCAGAAGCTGGGTTTGTCCGAGAAGGAAGCGGAGGACGCCGTCCAGGAGACAATGATAGCGCTCATGCGCGTACTGCCGAGGTTCAGGTACAACCCGGGCCGGGGGCGCTTCAGAAACTATCTGATCACCATTCTCCATCGCAGATGTCTCCAGGTTATAAAACGTCGGCCCAATAATGTAGATATTGATGGCCTGAGCTATCGTGAGACCCCCGCGCTCGTGGAGGATGGGGAGGATGATTACGAGCGTCATTGGCGATCGAGTCTGGTCGTCGCTGCCTGGAAAAGCCTGTGTGACGATGGCGTCTTTGATTCAAGAACGATGAACGTCTTCGAGGACCTCTGCTTTCATGAGAGACCGGTCCAGGAGGTATGTGAAACTTACGATCTGACCGCGAATACCGTTTACCAGATCAAGCACAGGGTTACTCGCCGTATATCTGCAGAAGTCTCACGCTTGTCTGTGGAGCTCGAGTGACCGTCGTAATATTTCTAACGATAGATGCCTATACAATGGGTGGAGAATATCATTGGTGATGCTTTGAAACAGGGATATCCGTTGGTGAGCTCGAGTCTGTCATCCCGATTGAACCGCCTTAGGCATCGGTTGCGGATAGCCTCAAATTTGGTGGATGCCGCCGTCTTGGAAGACCCGGCAACATCTGTCGTTGTTTGGCGTGTGCTTGGGCAGTCGGGCATATATTCCCAGCCTTTGAGCGACTACCAGGTTATCGGCCGAGGCGAGAACTGTGCGGTCAGGCTCGACTTTCCAGATGTTTCCCGGGAGCACGCCGCTTTATCGCTCCAGGGTTCATCCGTGACAATTACGGACCTCAATTCTCTCAATGGCACCTTGGTAAACGGCGAGTATATCCTGAGTAGCCAGTTACGTTCAGGAGACGTTGTCCGCATTGGGAACGCAGTCCTGGTTGTGATGCTCGGCTGCTAGGGAGTCTATCGATTGAAAAATGAGGGGGATAGCTCATGTCTCCCATAAGATTTCGAGCCGAGGCCCATATACTTTAATGAACCCAGTTGGGGTTCAGCCTTCGCTTTTTGATACATCTCCGCAACCTGACTTCGTCTATGCAGCCTTAGGTCCATAAGCCCCCATTGACCCCCCAAGTCGCATCGCATTCAAGGACCACTGCTGCATGGGCTGGACGCCATTCGCCAGCCCGGGACGAGTTAACTTCAGTCATTGTCCCCATTATTCTCGTCGCACATGCCGCCCTCTGAGCAATTCTCAACTCTAAATGGACCCATGCCCGTACCGCGTAGCGCCAGCCTTTTGGATACATCGGGGAGGGATCCTTGGTCCGCGGCTTTTCTGGTGGATGCCGAAGATTTTTCAATCCTCGGCGTAGATGATGAGGCGATCCGGGTATACGGCTACTCGCGCGAAGAGTTTTACCAGCTGTCGATTCTAGACCTGCACTTTCCTGACGATCAATCAAGGGCGCAGAAGTTCCTGCACGCCGGTGAGCAGCGAGATGCGGATTCCATTTGGCGGCATCGCTTCAAGGATGGCTCGGAGGTCAAAGTTACAATCTCGACGACCCGCATTGTCTCCCGTGGATCGACCCTCATATCGTGTCGGGTTTCGTCATGTCCGTTGGGGCTTCGCACTGCTCTCGCCCTCCGACAGGTCGACGAGCGTTCAAGGGCTGTCTTCATCAATTCTGTCGTGGCGATCTCGATCAGGGGGCAGGACGGAAGGCTTATCGACGCAAACGACGCTTACTGCCGTCTCTTTGGTTACGCCTATTCCGAACTGCTTGATCTCGAGCTGCAGGATCTGATGGATCCAGAGGACTATTTCGATGACTGCGACCTCCTGACGGTGATCGCCAAGGGGCTGCGTGGCCCGTCAGTTGTCGATCGTCGCTACATAGGGAAAGGAAGACGGCGTATCACGACCCGCGAAAGCATTGCCGTGACGCGCCGGCCAGACGGATCGGTGGATGCGTTCATCCGGGTGTCCGTAGATTTGTCCACCGAGCAGGCGCTGGCCCATCAACTCGACTCAGCTAACGCCCAGCTTCGGGTAGCGGGTGCATGCGCAAACCTTGGCGGATGGTCACTCGACCTGGCCTCCGATTCTGTACAGCTAACCGACGAGCTGCAGGATCTTCTGTGCTTGTCGGATAATGTTGTTCCATTGCAGGAGTGGCTTGCCATGTTTGAGGGAACCGGGACGCCCAGCCTGAGTTCGTCAATCAAGACCTGCATCAGTGAGCGGAGTTCTTTCGAGCTGTCAGCATCACTACGCAAGCCTGTTCCCAAAGGGAAAAATGTGCGTATTGCTGGTCAGTTTGTCTTGGGGTGTCCTCCGGCCCGATCCTCTATTCAGGGGATCGCGATGATCATCCATCAATCGCCTCAGCAAGGTCTTTCCACCGGATCTGGGGTGGGGCATGTCCTGCTCCATCAGGATGAGAGAATTGCCTACCTCGATGACATTGCAGCCTTCCTGCTTGGGAGTTCAGGAGGGGATGCGCTGGGCAAGCAGCTTTATGACGTTTGTGATCAGGGCCTTGCCGGGCTGATTGAGCCTTGGATAAGGGAGTTCTCGCAGACGGGCGAGCAGTCCCTCCATCTGGGCTTTGTCCCGGGTTCAGGCAGGTGGATGGCGTTCGAGGCCTCATTTCATGACTCCCGGCTCCTGCTCAAGATTCGGGATTTGTCCGGGATCATCAGCTCAGTCTTGGCTCTATCGAGACATAAGGCATGTTTCCGCGGTTTTGCGGAGGCTTCGCCCCTGGGGGTCTGGGAATATCAGGTTTCAAATCGCGAATCCTGGCGGAATCTCTGTTTCGACCGCTCTTATGGTTTCGACTTTCAGAGAGGCGCCGAGAAGCCATTCCTCAATACTTGGTCGGAGCGCATTCATCCGGAAGATCGTTCCCGCGTCCTGCAGTCCTTTCGAGAGGTGTTGAGCCAGCCGTCTCCCGTTTGGTTGGGAAGGTATCGGCTGATGGTGCGCACGGGTGACTATGTCGCGGTGCATCATTGCGCATACTTGATTCGCGATGCTGAAGGCACAATCAGCCGCATATTAAGCGTCTTTGCGCCCTGTGCTTCCTCAAATCTTCAGGGCCGCCTGAGCATGTATTCAGCGTTATTCGACCTTTCCAAGTATGCGGTTATAACCTGCGACGCAGGCTTCCGGATAACGTCCTGGAACTCGGGCGCAGAGTACATCTATGGATGGTCCGCCGCCGAGATCATGGGCGAGTCCATCAATCGAATCATGGACGGAGATTCGGTTGCCATCTCTACCATCGTCGACTCGCTGCAATCCCTCCGTCGTTGGGATGGTAAGCTCTATCAGACGACCCGTGGTCTGGGTAAAATCTCATGTCAGTCTCTTTGGTTGCCATTGCAGTTGGGCCCCGAAGAGGCGACCGCATACCTGATCATAAACAGCAACCCCATGGAGGGATCAGCCGACGCTTCTGGCGCTGGCGGCCGTGTGCAGCGACTGGAGAGCCTGGGAATGCTGATTAGCGGCATTACGCATGATCTCAACAATCTCCTGACTCCCATCTCCATGGCGGCAGACCTGCTCCAGAAAACCGTAAAGGAGCCCTCTGCATCTTCACTCCTGAAGAACATCGCCAAGAGCGCAAAACGAGGCGGTGATCTTGTTCAACAGGTCGTCGAGATAGCGAAGGGGAGCGATGGCAACCCGATCCTCCTCCAACTCAACCACATCGTGCGCGAGGTTGAAGGGATCCTCGTAAGCGGGTTCTCGCCAGACATTCGGCTCTCGGTATCAGTCAATAAGGATGCTTGGCCCCTGCGCGGCGATCCCGCCAAGCTTTATCAGGTAGTCCTAAATTTGTGCGTTAATGCTAAGGAGGCCATGCCCGACGGCGGCACAATTTATGTGTCTACGTGCAACTTTTGTGTGGATGAGGACTTTG
Organism: uncultured Puniceicoccaceae bacterium; assembly: GCA_964430955.1. Taxonomy (GTDB): domain Bacteria; phylum Verrucomicrobiota; class Verrucomicrobiia; order Opitutales; family Oceanipulchritudinaceae; genus CAYSHY01. The sequence goes on from CAYSHY010000031.1 coordinate 38,893, forward strand.
CTGCAACGAAGGGCAATCTTCGGCCCGGCAATTACGTTCTCCTCGAAGTGGCCGATGAAGGCGCTGGCATTGAGCCCAGCAAGCTAGAAGCTGTTTTTCAGCCTTTCTTCAGTACGAAGAATGGAAGCGGTATAGGACTCTCTACAGTGGCAGACATTGTTCGCTCATATTCTGGTTATATCGAAGTTGATTCCAAGGTAGGCAAGGGTTCTGTTTTCAGAATATACTTTCCTGCCGAGGCGCATGGATTCACCGCTGTAGAGGATGATACAGTTGTCCAGGAAGGAGCGGACTTGAATGGGAATGGAGCTACGGTCCTTCTCGTTGACGATGAAGATGTTTTTCTTCAGGTAACCAGACACACGTTGGAAGCCAGTGGGTTCAAGACGATTATAGCCCGCAATGGCGCCGAGGCTATCGCGCTGTACGCCCAGCACAGGGAGGAAATCGCGGTAGTCGTTCTGGACTGGATGATGCCCGTCATGAGTGGCGATTATTTGTACTCTGCAATCAAGAATATAAATCCCGCTCAGAAGATGATCATTAGCACGGGCGTCGATGTTGGAGATCTGATTGGGTATATGGATAACGATAGGGTTCATGTTATCCAGAAACCATTCACTGCCGGAGTTTTGATTGGTCTAATCAAGGAAAAATCAAAGTTAGACCCAAGAGAGAGTGAGAGAGAGAGAAGCATCCAAAATGATGAACAATAGGATGCAAAAGCGCAGCGACTGATGCCGGTCGACCTGCACTTCAGGTCGGCCGGCTATATCCGCGGCTGCGGTGGAGTTTTACTATGAATGTGCTTCCCGGTTTGGAGTTTCCAGCCGCGCCAGAGTATCATTCCGGCGCTTGTTTTGTCGATGCGTCATACATCATGCATTGCGCGAATCGACACGAGGCGTTCATGGGCTGGAATAAGCCAACGCTCTGGGGCGCCCTTGTCCTCTTTTCAACGATTCGGAAGGAATATGGGCAGCAGCACGCTGTTGTTGTATGGGACTCTGCGAAGCATATTTGGGATTCGGAGGCCCACCTTATTGCCCCGCTTCTGGCGCTGTCTGGATGGCGCGTTCTGTATGCAAACAACTATCGTGTCCAGGATCTGCTCGCCTCGGCCATCGTCCGCTCACGGGTGTCGGCCTGCGTTGTAGTGTCCGACTGCCGAGATTTGTATCAGCACGCCCAGAGTCAGAAGATATCCTTTCTTTCATATGCTCAGGGAGGGTTTGAATTTCTCGGTGCGACCCAAATCAGGAAGAACTGGGGCCTTCCACCATCGAAGCTCCGGCTGTTCTTCGCTCTGTTGGGAGACTCAACGTATGGACAGGTTCCCATCCCCGGAATCACACCTACGAGGGCGCGACACATTGTGGCGCAGTATCCATCACTCTCTACGCTGCTGAAAGCCATTGAACGAAGGGATCCGCTGGTTGCAGACCTCTGGGAGTTTCAGGAGGCAGTCCTGATCAATCTCGAACTCGGAAATCCGGATCGCACGGTTCCCATCATGACTACCGATCCCCTCCTTGAGCAACCGTTGAACGCCACGGCGAAGTCTATTGCCTATTTGGCGAGAATGCCCAGCCCCCTGAGATATTTCATCCTGGAGAACCTTTAGGTCTGCATGACGTGGAGGAAAGTTCCTGTTTCGAGTTCTACCCCTTGCCGTAACGCTTTCGGGCTTCGGCGGCGCCGTTCTTCATCTCCAGTTCCTCAAGAAGTTCGATTAGGGCGTCTGTATCGCGCGGTGGGCAGTTCAGGCTGTCAACCGGCACGTCGAAATCCAGCGTGGTCATCTTCAGGTTGCGTCGCAAGTTCTCCCGCTCTTCATAGACCAGCTTCTGGAAGCGTGGAGGCTTGAGGTCGCCACAGTTTGCGATCACCCCTTCCAGGCTGCCGAACTGCTGCAGCCACTTTGTCGCTGTCTTTGGCCCCACGCCTGCGAGACCCGGAATATTGTCGGATGTGTCGCCGATAAGCGCAAGGTAGTCCGGCACCAGCCTTGGCGGTATGCCGAGCTTCTCCTGCAAGCCCTCAGCATCCAGGTCGCGCCATCCCAGCTTGGGATTAGCTGTAGGCGCCGGCAGAAGCTGTGTTACACCGGGCATCCGCAGGCATTGGCCAAGATCCTTGTCCGCGCTCACTATTTTGATGCTCTCGCCTTGTTCGCTCAGGATGCGCGCCCACGTTGCGATCAGATCATCTGCCTCTACGCCGTGCCGCTCTATGCCGCCAAATCCGAGCAATACTGCGATCTTCTTCATATACGGGATCTGTCGTCGCAGGCCATCAGGCAGCTCTGTCCGGTTTGCCTTGTAATCCGCATGCAGCGCTTCATGACGGGCGGCGCCTCCAAGATCAAAAAACACCACCCCGCACTCTGCCTTCTCCTGTTCCTCCAGATACCACAGCGTACGCAACCATCCGTGAATAGCCCCGGTTGGCAATCCATCAGACCGAGTCAGTGTCTCCGGTAGGGCGTAAAACGCGCGGAATGCCAGGTTGTAACCATCAAGTAGTAGATATCGGGCCATTGCGCATTCACTGTGCATCGTTCATGCACGGCAGACAATGCCGAATCCCGCTCACGATTCCGGCATAAAGAAAAAGGCAGGCTTCACCCTGAAAGCCTGCCTCTTTCCATCATTCGAAGCAAATTTCCTATCAAGCCAGTTGGGCCTTCTTGCGCCTGCGGAGAACGCTGATCGCACCGAGTGCGCCGATGCCGATAAAGGCGATTGTCGATGGCTCCGGAGTCGGAATTGGAGCGGGCGAGGAGAAGAATTTCACCATCATCGAGAGCGTGCCCCATGGGTAGCCATTCCCTGAGCCTGCAACCTTCAGTTGTCCGGTCAGCAGGTCGAAAACTTCATCCAGCTCAAACAGATACCACTTGGAGGCGGAGTCACTGTTGGTGGCGGCAATTGCGTTGCCGTTCAGCGAGCCATTAAAGCTCATGAACTCGCCCGTGCCGCCGCCAAACCAGAAGCCAACCTTGTCGATGCGTCCGCTTGGCGCCGTATCGTACGCCAGTTCCAGCCCGCCAAGGTTCGCCGTAAGGATTGTGCCGGAGAGCTCGATCGAGAAGTCGACCCAGTCGGTCTGGTTGTTATCCCAGGTCGTTTGCCAGGCAAACTGACCTTCGCTCTCCACTGCATTGTTGAGTGGATTCAGGAAAGCCAGCTCGTACGGGCTGTCCGTCACGAAGTTCTTGTAGGTTACCTGGTCTTCCCAGCCGGTGCTCGTCTTTACACGACGGGTAATCTTCTTCGTCTGTTCGTTGAGCAAGCCATCCCCGGATCCCACTTCGAGCACCGCCTCCGTCACGTTCAGACCCGACAGCAATCCTTCGAATCCGCTGCTGCCCGTGCCTGAATGCGTCGTCAGCGCAGCTTGAGCTGGCCCCGCGAGGATGCTGACGGCTGCGATAGCAATTAGCGTTGTTGTTTTCATTTTCCCCCTAATTTTCTGTATCCGAGGGAGCGACAGACCCTCGTATAGTGTGTTCACATTAGTTCGGTGATACGTGATGTCAACATAAAGTGTGATTATTCTTTCTTATATTTTGGCGTATTTCCTTGTACTAAGTAGTGCTTGAAACGGGCGCAGGCGTTTACATGATTTGGCCCTTCCTCCAGGGGGGGGGGGGGGGGGGGGGGGGGGGGGGGGGGGGGGGGGGGGGGGGGGGGG
>CAYSHY010000032.1:0-8195 GCA_964430955.1 uncultured Puniceicoccaceae bacterium
CCCACACGTAGGGGTGAATGATGACAAACCAGGTAAATTTCCAGCCGTAGGTGTCGCACGGTGCATTACGCTGGGAAGGGTTTGGTAGGTTTTCATAAGGTGGGGAGTAGTGATTTAGGGAGAGTAACATCGTGGATTATATCATGATTTCCTCCCACTGCTTCACCAGACCGTTATTTTCTGGCTGAATGGAAGTTGCTCACGCTGCAACAACGGAAGATCGTGTGAGGAGATAGTCAGTGCATGCCGTATTGCAGCGCTGCCGATGGGGTAGAACCAACTCTTCGGCGCATACCGGACATCCATCACCCGGAACCGCGATTCAAGAGCTACGATCAAACTGGCGAGAGCCTTGGCAAGCTCCAGCCGAAGGAGGTGAAGAGGCCCTCCATCTGATCATCGAGAGGAGCCTCTAGCTTCAGGCGTTCGCCGGAGAGAGGGTGGGTAAACTCGAGGCCCATCGCATGCAGAAGGAGGCGGCTGATACCGGTTTGCTCCCTGAACGCTTTGTTTTGCCGGGTGTCTCCATGGGCGGAGTCGTTGATTATAGGGTGATCCAGTCCCCGCAAGTGTCTCCGAATCTGGTGTCGGCGTCCCGTTTCTGGTCTCGCTAGTATTAGCCCGTAGCGAGCGCGTGCGAATTTTCCGCCCGGCCACTCAGCCTCGAAGTATCCCAGGGGCGCAAACTCGGTGGAGCAATTTTGAAATATGCCGGTTTCCTCATTTCGAAGCTCTCGATCCACGCGCATTGGAGAGGCCAGCCGCCCTCGCACAATGGCCAGGTAATGCTTCACCACCGTTTGCCTATCAAACTGAAGCTTCAGCGCAGGGATGAGCTCCCGATCTTTGGAAAACAGCAGCGCCCCGCTGGTCGCCCTGTCCAGGCGGTGGACTGGGTGCACCCAGGCACCCACCAGATCACGGACATTGGCCATCGCGTTCTCGCCTCGCCCCACCTCGCGACTTCGGTGGACGGGAAGCCCAGAGGGCTTATTAATCACCACAAGCGCCTCGTCTTCCCACAGAATCTCCACCCCGGCCTGCATCGACCCAAAGTAGCATCCGGCGCACGGGCCGCCAAGGCTCGGTTTTTTATGAGTCCTACACCGTTCTCAAGCCTGGGGATAATTATTGGGAAGCTTACAACCAGGCATTTCGCTTCCGCAGTTCCAGCATTCGCCAAAGCCTTCATCTACGGTTTCGCCGCAGTTCGTGCAGACCCATGACGGCGACTTTTCACGAAGCGAGTCTTTCACCTCCGCCAGAATGCGCGTCGCTTCATCGAGATCCCCATCCTGCACAACCCAGAGCTCTGGCCACACCTCGGTGAAAGGTATCTCCCCCATTCCAAACGAGGAATGAAGGTTTTTGACGTGGGTTGGGATTCCATGCGCCTCCAAAATCGATTGGCAGTGGCCAACGCGCGTGAAGTCCACATGGGACATTACTTTTTTCATGACTCGGAACCAAGGGTGCGGCGAGATCCCCATCCTGTAGTGCAGCTTCGATTTCGACAAGGGTTCATCCTCAGCGACGCTGAGAAGGATCCATCAATAAGGTCACACTTTAATATATTGAGCCAGAAAGGCTTGTATTTCTGTATCAGGTTGGCTTTCTTGTGGCCCCCATGCAGCCCTGAATTGCAGGGTTGTTGCCAAACTAGACTAAAAATATGAAGAACCAGACTATTCTCTCTGGCTTTGTTGCTATTGCTATGGGCCTGTTTGCGGCTCATGCAAATGCCGAAGGTTTCCTCGGCAAGAACTACGTTTCGCTCGACGGAACCCACGAAGAGGTCAGCGTGCGCGGCGTCCCGGCGCATCTCGATGCATGGAGCGCCACCCTCGGCCTTAACTATGTTCTGTTGCCAGACAATGGTAGCTTTGGCGTCGACTTTGTTGGCGCTATTAGCTGGGGCGAAGACGCTGAGGATTTCCTCGACGTATCCCAGCATTCGATCGGAGCGGGTCTGAAACTCCATCGCGCTCTTGCTGACAACCTGCGCGGCTTTGTTGGCGCCGGCCTTGGATACAGCTGGATTGATGATGGCGGGTATGAAGACGATACCTATGGAATCGTCGCCTCCGTTGGCCTTGAGTACGTGCTCGCAGAGAAGTGGGTCATCACGCCATCCGCTTCCTACTCGGACCGTCCTGATTACCACGCAGCATCCCAGTGGACGTACTCACTGGAAGTTGCCTACTGGATCACAGAAAGCATTAGCGTCGCGGGCGAGTATAGCTACGTAGACGCGCGCCACGGCGTCAGCTCAGACCTTTACTCGTTGGGCGCTCGCTATCGCTTCTAAGCTGATACTGCGTTTTTTCGTTTCCGAGGGTCGTCCGGCATTTGAGCGGGCGACCCTTTTTTTAGCGAGCTGAGGCGCGGTCTTCGAAGACGGAAATTAGTCTGTCTATTGTCCAGATGAAGCTTGGGCGTTGGCCTTAAGCAACTTTGCGGCCATGCGTAGGTTAAAGTCCTGCATCTGCAACATCTGCTCTTGTGTTTTCCTGAAAATATCCAGCTGGACGGGCGTCAGATTGAGGCTAACCGCCTCTGCGATGCTGGCGTTGAAGAGGCGCAACTCCCGGATGTGCTGGTCCACCGCTTGTTCGTTAAGACTTGCCAGGTCGAACGCATCGGTACCCAGCTTGCTGAAGTCGTGGGTAAATGAGAACTGCTGCTGATGGCGCTGCACCAGCTCTACAATCTGCTCGTACCTCTCTTGTGAAAGCGGCTCACCGGCGCCCGCCGCGGCAATTGCAAAGGAGTCGATTTCCCTGCGTATGGGAACAGTGCTTTCGAACTGCTCAAAGAGCCTGAAGTCCTCTTCGCTATTCAGGAACTTGCGTATCTCTTCACGCACCATGGCGTTCATTTGCTCAACCCCAGCTGTGGCGGCTGCAAGCTCCTGTGGGTCTGGCGCGTCTTGAAGACCCAACAGCCCCAGGGCGACTTGCTGCATCTGGCGGGCGAGCAAGAGATCCAGGAAATATGCCTCTTCCTCTTCGTCGAGGTTCAGCCGACGCACAAGATTCCCGTATAGATGCTCCAAAGCTCCCCGCTGCTGCGTGGAGATCATTTCATTCATCGCAGGGTTCTGCTCGATCAGCTTCGCCATCTTGCGCATCAGGTCATCCCCGGTCCCATCTCGCTGGCTCACGGCACGCGCCGTTGTCTCTGCGGGCGCCTCCATGGAGCTCGACTCATCCGTGTGCCCGTGTGATGGCCCGTGCGACTCAGTTGGATTCAGCGACCTTATGGATCGCGGGTCATTTCCTTGTGCTTCGGTTGAGGATGTCGCCTCCGTTAGCTTCTCGAGGTCCGATTGCAATCGCTGATTTTCCAGAAACTGAAGCCACGCGACGCCAATTGCGATCAATGCCACGATCATGCCGACAAGTGCGCCACGGTTCATATCCCTAATGTTTGCCGCGACTTATGAAAAGGAGCAATCAAATACAATTGTTAGGATATGGGATAAGTGCTTCTATAAGAAGAAAGCAACAGCGCTAAAAGGGTGCGTTGATAGCTCGGGTTGAAGCGTCTGCTCCTTTCCCGGCCTGTGCCTGTTCCAGCGATCTGCTTTCATCCCGTTTTTCTTGAGGTAGTGGACATGCTGAAGGGCCATCAACGAAGACATCCACCGCGAGTTGGACGAGTGGTGCGATGACTGGAAGATCAATGAACCAGCCACAGAAGGCGTAGGGCAGCGAAACGTGGTTGAGTCCCGCGCTGAAGGCGCGAACGCCTTCCAGCACGATGCCGTTCACAGGATCAATATACTGTAACCTGTCGGGACGCCCACGTGGATGATCTTCGGCATCCCTAAAGTACAGGTTTGCTGGTTTCTGGCGCTCAAGCCAAAGCCTCAGCGTTGAGCAAAAGCCGCAGTCCCGGGAGAAGTAAATGATCGCCGGGGCTGTCGTCGGCGCCACATAGGGACGGTAGCGCGGGATCCAGCGTGGAACGCTTCGTCGATAGTCCTTCCATTCGTTACCGAAGCGTTTGCTGAGAAAGCCGTACTCGGACCAGCGGGCGAATCCTTCCGAGTAGCAGACGTTGATCGCAGCCGCGAGAATCAGTAACGGCTCCATAAGCATAAGAGCAACGAGCAAAAGGCTTACGGTGATGCTGCACTGCATGGGATTGGCCAGAAAGCTAAAGACTCCGCGGTCAATGAACCTCGGGGCGGGATCGAGGGGAACGGGAGTTCCGCGTCCGTAGCGGGTGAAGGCCTGGATCGCAGCGAAGAATGGAAGGAGGCACAGGATCAGTCCTTGTGCAAAGACGTTGATCTGCGTCGGGCTTCGTTCCCAGATTATGCTCGGGTTCCTGCCGGCAGCTTCAAGACCCGCTGGCAACACATAGAGAAAGGTCCCAATGAAACTTGCGCCGAGCAGCCAGTTCTGCATGCGACGATGGCGGCGTTGCACCGTCAAACGGTAGAGCAGTTCCCCCGGGACGTAACACAGCAGCACCATAACTGCGTCGAAGAACTGCCACCCGGAGTGTAGCGTTACCGCACTGTCAAGCAGGGGCATACCGGCCAGATCAATCAAGAGAACCCCCAGCGCCTTGACGGGTAGGGACGCATGAAAGCTCGCCGCGATGCACGCCCAGAGAAGCGCCCACCCGAGCCAGAAGTCAGCAGGTAATCCTCCAATGGCGCCGCTGGTGATCGTGAAGGACCAGAACCCAAGTTTCACCGCGCACGCATTTAGTAGGTGGATTGCCCATATATTCCACCAGAGGGCGAAGAACAGACCGATACGCTGCCTGGAGTCGATCCGCAGGAAGACGCAGACAGTCAGGAGCACAGGGATGTATAGCACCGCCAGGCGAAGCAGATCCGCGCCGGGTTCTACATGGAACGCGGTCATTGGGTTCCAAGAGCCGTCGCCAGATACTCGGCCGCCAGTCCCACCCCATATCGTTCCAAGGGGTGGAAGTACCACGCTGGGTCCAGGCTCCGTTCATACTCGATTGTCCACGTTACTGTGTGGGTTCCATTGGCATTCTCCTCCCAGTTCACGGTCGCAGTCTTCCATTCCAGCCAGCGTGGCATGGCTGTATGATCCTCTACGAAGCTGAAACGGGCATGCCTTGGCCCCAGTTCGTCGCACGCAATGATCAAGGTATTTTCCAAGTGCTCTGGTCCCTCGAACTGCACCCGGACGATTTCGCCGTCCCATTCCCAATCAAGTGGCAGCGGAAACCCTAACTTGAAGAAGAATGGGTAAGTTTCGCTCAGGGGGAAGCCTGTTCTTAGTCGCTCGGCAATTGTCGCTTCATCGAGTGATACTTCTACGCTGCGGCTCACGGTGTTCTCCCGATTGAAATAGAGGCCCGGCGCCGCGCCTTCCAGCGCCATAAGTAACACGACCGGCACAAAGAATGAGTTCAGCCGCACGCTACGTCTTGAGCGCTTTTTCAGGAAGGTTTCAGTAATCGTGCCGGTAATGACCGCTGCAAGGAGGAAGATTGGCGAAGCCAACAGGATACAGATAAATCCTTCCGCCAGCAGTATCCCGGATATAAGCAGGAACAGACACGTTCCGACCACAATCGCGCCTGTCGGCGTCCTGGGCTTAGCAGTCAATACGATCAAGATTCCGATGATTGCAGGCAAACCGATGAACATTGCTCCGCTCTGCCAAAGATCTGTGCGGTAAAGGAGCCGGTGGGCCAATGAGGCGATTGTCAGAGTCAGAATGAACCCGAGGAGAATCTTCCGTCGCGTGCTGAGTGGAGTTTTCATTTTTCAGTAAAATTTGAACTATTTTCCCAATGCCTTGAGTAGTGCGGGTAACACTTTGCTTCGCTCCGATCTGGAAATGCGCGACATCGCGTTGTCAGCAAGGGAGACGAATTCCGCCAGGTTCCTCAATTGGGCCTCCAATGCCTTCCCTTCTTCATCATTCGTTCCTCGTAGCAGCTCCAGGCAGTCGTGGAGTGTCGCCAATGCGGGTTCGATTTCCCGTCGCTTCCGCTCTTTCGCCACGGCGCAGAAGATTTTCCAGACGTCTTTCTCCGCCTCGAAGACGGTTCGCCGTGCGCCTTTGGGCACATAAGAGCGCACTAGATTCCAATCCACAAGCTCCCGCAGATTGGTGTTCGCATTCCCACGGCTTATCTGAAGAGCCTCCATGACCTCATCTGTCGTCAGTGGCTGCGGAGAGCTCATCAACAACGCATGGATCTGCGACATTGTCCGGTTCACCCCCCAGCTCGACCCTAGTGAGCCCCACTGATCGATGAAGTGTGTTCGCGCCGTCTGAATTTGGTCAATGTCTTTCATGGTTTTCAGTAAAAAGTGAAAACAGAGAGAGGTCAAGATTGATTTGATGCAGTCATCTCGTTTGCGGCAGATTCCCTTTTGCCAGATTAGATGAACGTTCTCTTGCGGAAAGCCGACGGGCTTTCGCCATAGCGCGCCTTAAACGCCGTGGCGAAATGTTGTGTCGTATTGAAGTCCAACTGAAAGGCGATTTCGGTAATAGGCCTGCTAGTGTTTTTCAGTAATTCAGCGGCTCTGCGCAATCGTTGCTGATTCATGTATGCTTGCGGAGCGACGCCGAGGTGATGAGTGAAGACTCGGTGGAGGTTGGATCGGTGAGTATTCAAACGCTGCGCCAATTTGCTGATCGGCATCACTCCATATTCTATCTCGTGGATAAGCGTCAGCGCTCGTTTCAAAGTGGGGGGCATGACGGACTCGCTCTGGGAAGTGGCCAATTTGATTACGGTCGCGAGCAACATCCACAGGTTAGCCTGTTGCTCGAGTCCTGCATGCGGAGATGGGTTACGGCAGCGCTCCAGGATCGCCTCGAAATGAGGGATGAGCTCAAGTCCGCCGGTTTTCAGATGGTGCGGTAATCTTGCCAATTGCGCGCTTAGTTCCGGGGAGTTCAGCCCCGCAGGCTCAACATGAATCCAGTATAACTTACATGGATGTAGCAGATTATTGGGCAGGCCATGGCGCTGGCGGCGCTGATTGATCTGAATGGATCCCGGACCCAGTCGGTAACGGTCTTCCTCTGTGAAGTATTCAATTTCACCGCCTGTGATGACGCAGAATTCCATGCAGGCATGCTCATGCGGTGGGAATGCAGGACGAGAGATCGTGGTTTTCGAAACGCCGATCATGGGGATGGCATCCAGCAGTGTGTCGGGGGCCAGATAAAATTCACGCGGGAACATGATCTTGGTTTGAGAGTGCGCTTTCAGGCAGAAGGAGCAAGCGATGTTTCAAAATGTCTTATCGTCCGAATTAGACGACCTGTTCACCTCGGCCTGTTATGATGCTGGCATGAACACTAAAGATACCCCCACGTTACTGGTCAGCGAGGAACAGAAAGCCCAGCTCTTCACGGATGGATTTGTCCGCCTGGACAACGTCATCGACCAAGCGGAGTTGAACTGGTATCGGGAGCGATACGACTCGCTGTTTAGCGATGAATCGAAGATCAAGCAGCTGGGGGGCAAGGACTCCAGCGGCCGCGCAACGCTACCTCAGATCCTGGAGCCATCGCGGATGATGCCGGAGTTCCGGGATCGGCCATATCTCAAGCGTCTGCATGAGATCGCCACGACATTGCTCGGGCCCAGCGCTAGGTTCGTTTTCGATCACATGATCCTGAAGCCGGCGGGATACGGGATCGCCACTCCATGGCACCAGGACCAAGCCTATCACAACCCGAATTACCGCTATACAAACATTAACTTTTGGCTGCCATTGGAAGACGTAGATGTCGAAGGCGGTTGCATGCACTACGTGCGATATACCCATGGCGGAACAATTGTGCCCCACCGTCATTTAATCCCCGGAGTGAGTACGAGCGCTCTGGTCGCCGATAACCAGGATTATTGGATGGCCAATGCTACGGCATTGCCTTGCCCCGCAGGTAGCGTGTGTCTGCACCTCAGTTACTCCATGCATTACGCTGCCCCAAATACGAGCTCTCGTCCGCGTCGCGCCTATATCGCCATTTTCCAGGTGGATTCTGAACCTCTTGAGCATCCTTTTCACCTGCCTTGGAGGAGTAATCCATATTGGCCGGATTCAGCGCCCGGCGCGTCGGCGGCCAAGTGATTGTTCTTCCGGATTTCTGTATCGGGGGCGCAAGCCGAGGATTTTAAGATCCCTATTATCACTCGAGATCGAGGACGATATCGGACCTACTTTCCCGAGG
>CAYSHY010000032.1:8295-42372 GCA_964430955.1 uncultured Puniceicoccaceae bacterium
CCGGCTCCCACCTTTTAGCCTTCCCTTGGATTGGTCGGGGTGTTTACTGGGGTTGCCCCTCTCCTGTTCCCATGCCGTATTCGAACGAATCTTACTGGAAGCGTCTGCCTTGGGTGAGCCTGCTGGCGGGCTTGTTGATTGTCACCGGCTGCGAGCGCAAATCTCAGGACAAAGAGCCATCGGTCACAAATTCGTCCTACACGCACCTAGTGCAGACGTCGGGAAATGAGGAGGACCTGGAATGGTTTGAGCCGATACATATTGGGGCGGAGGTGGGGGACCGGCCGTGGATCGCCCATGTGCGTGCGGTGGACCTCGACCAGGATGGCCTGATGGATGTGCTGGCTTGCGAAGCCAAGCATCATCAGGTCTTGTGGCTGCGGCAGGTCGCGCCGGGAACGTTTGTTGAAAAGGTGATTGGCAGCGACATGCGAGCCCCAGTGCATGTCGAGGCGGCAGACATGGATGGAGACGGGGATCTTGATGTGCTGGTGTCGAGCATGAGCGTGGTCTTCCCGAACAACGACAAGATTGGCGCCATCTTTATCCTGGAGAATCTTGGGAACGGAGAATTTCACCCGCGCCTGATTATTGAAAACATCGACCGCGTGACGGATGTGCGTGCGGCGGACTTTGATGGTGATGGCAAAATGGACCTTGCGGTAGGGCAATTCGGATACGACCAGGGCGAAGTTCGCTGGATGCGCCGCACAGGCCCGTGGACCTTTGAAAGCCAAATCCTCCTTCAGCTCTCCGGTACGGTGAACATCGGCGTGGCGGACTTCGACCAGAACGGGACGCTGGATATCGTAGCGCTGGTATCGCAGCAGTGGGAGGAGATACACCTCTTCTCGAGCGTGGGTCGCCCCGACTACCGCAAGAGCGTGATCTGGGGCTCCACTAACGAGGATTACTCGCTAAGTGGGATGAGCCTGTGCGACATAAACCAGGATGGGCGCATGGACATCCTCTTCACCAATGGGGACGGCTTTGGCCCCAATGCCGAGCCGGGTCCCAAGCCCTGGCACGGAGTTCAATACCTCCAGAACATGGGCCACGGGCGATTCAACTTCCAGCGCGTGGGCAATCTTGGAGGCGCCTATAGCCCTGTGGGCGTGGATCTTGATCTCGATGGCCATATCGACATTGTGGCGCTTAGTGCATTCAACGATTGGGAGAAGCCTAACGCGATCTCCATGGCGTGGTTTCGCAATAACGGGCAAGGCAAGTTTGAGCGGCGTATCCTCGCTTACTATCCGACTCACCTGATGACTGTCGACGCTGCCGACTTTGATCAACTTGGCGGCCGCCCTTGGCTGGTTACAGGCGGCTTTCATGCGTATCCGCCCTATGACCACCAAAGTCGCTTACTCCTTTGGAAGCCGAAGTGAACAGGATGATAATCAGGGAACGCGTGTTACGCTTCATGTTTCTCGCATGCCTGGCGATGTTCCTCGTTAGTTGCGGCAGGCGAGAAGAGCTCGTGAATGCGCTTCCCCACACTCCGGATCTTGGTTCTGCGCATACCCTCTTACAGAAACGAGTGGCGTCTGCTGAGGAGCAGGTTCGCTCTGGAGATGACCCGCTGAATGCATTCATCGAGCTTTCTCGCCTTTATCACGCCAACGGCTATCTGCCAGAGGCGGTTGCCTGTTACGAATATCTCCTGAAACGCCAGCCCGAGGAGCCGCGCTGGCCGCATCTGCTGGCGTTTGTTCTCGCCGGCTATGGGCATCTTGAAGACGCATTGCCGCTCTGGGAACGAGTGGGGGAACTTGCCCCTGCTTACGTGCCTGCCAAGGTTCGCCGGGCAGATGCGCTGCTGAAGCTCAACCGTCTTGACGAGGCCGAGACTGCTTACGAGCAGGTCCTTCAAGACGAAACGCGGAATCCCTATGTTCACCTGGGCCTGGGACGCATTGCCATGGCCAGGGCTGAGTTCGTAACAGCCCGCAGACATCTGGAAGATGCCGCTCGCTTCTCGGACAACAGGATCGGGGCGGATGTCCTTGTGACTGTCTATGAGCAGCTTGGTCTCGATCATCTCGCGCTGGATCTGCGATCACGCGCGAAGGCGTCTGGCTCTTACAGCGATATCCCCGATCCATGGCTGAATGATCTTCTCGATGATTGCTACGACGCCTACCAGCTTGTTAGCGCAGGGGGCTTCGCAGCGTTTGCGGGTAATGCGGACCGTGGAATCGAGCTACTGGAGCGCGCCTTGGTTTATGCGCCAGATGATTACATGGCGCATTTTCAGCTTGCTGACCTCTATTCTTCGCAGGGCAAAAGTGTTTTGGCGCGCGAGCATTTTCGGAGGAGCCGCGAGATTCGCCCGAACTTTGCCGATGCCTGGCTGCGGGAGATCCTGATCTTGCGTCAGGGCGGATACGACAGCTTGGCGGAGGAACTCTTCTATGAGGCGTTGGCTCACAATCAGGATTCGCCGGGGATGCATCTGGAGCATGGCATCCTGCTATACCGTCGCAGCGATTACACCGGTGCGGAGAAAGCGTTAAAAAAATCGATTCAGTTACGGCCCAACGAGCCTTACGCCTACATGCAGCTGGCTGCGGTTTATCTACGCATGGAGCGGCTGGACGATGGTATTGAGCAACTGGAACTGGCATTGCGCGCCGAGCCGAGTTATCCCGGCGCGCTCACCTCTTTGGCTTCGATCTACATTGGGATTGGCGAACAGGGGCGTGCGCGGGAGATCATGGAAATGATACAACGGCAGCCACGCATCCCCGCAGATGAGGTTGAGAGACTCACGGAGCGCTACAACGCTGCCTTTGAATTACGATGATACGATACGGCTCTTCGCTGGTTTGCGTGCTAACGTTGGCCGCTGCCTTGCCCGGTGTTGGAGCAGAGCAGACGGTCTTGGACCTGGACCCCGTCCTGATCGGAGCGAGCCGTTTGGCGGATCCGGTATTTGGCGGACCCCCGCCGCAGACGCTGGACAAGTGGGAGTTCAACCTAATTAACCCCCGGTCGGTGTGGGAAGCCCTCGAGGAGTTGCCGGGGCTCTACATCGAGCAGCCGGGAGCAATGGGAGGAAATGCCTCGCTCTACCTCCGGGGCGGCGACCCTAATTTCACCAAGGTTCTTATCGACGGAATCGAGGTAAACGATCCAAACAGCACCCGAGGGGGGACCTATAATTTTAGCGCGATAGCTCCGCGCTCTGTGCAAGCGTTACACCTTCTGCCAGGCGCACAGTCCGCCATCCACGGCGCAGACGCGTTGAGCGGCGTCATACTCTTGGAAACCATCAATGCCGGGAACCTCTCCGATCTCCCTCAACAGGAGTTCTCGATAGAAGCGGGTCAAGGCGGGTTTTACAGTATCGATGGGCGCATGACGGGGGCGCTTGATGATCTATATGTGCAGGGCGGCTTCAATTATGCCGAGGAGGACGGAGCTGTGGAAGGCAGCACGTTCGACGCGCTTCGAGGTAATGCCGGGGCGGTCTGGTCTTTCGCTGAAGGTCGGTCTCTTACCTTTAGCGCATTTGGAGCAGAAATCGACAGCACCCGCTACCCCGACGACGGCGGCGGGCCTCGCTATTCCAGTTCCACACCGATGGAAAGACACTCCACGGAAGAGTGGGGGAGTAGTCTGCGACTGGATGCGCCGATCTCAGATGGCCTTCGGTTGAACGGGAAGGCCGCGTATTATTCGCTTCGCTCGGATCTGTGGTCGCCGGGTGTCGCTGCCGGACTGCGTGATCCCATGGGAATCCCTCCAAATAGTATGGATGGTCGCCTTGACCGCTGGGTGATCGGCCTCAGCCTGAGCCAGACTCTCACCGATTCCTTGTTGCTGGCATATGCAACAGAATTGGCGTATGAGAAAGGGCGAAGCGATAGTGTCGTCACCATACCGCTCGGCTTCCTGACGGGTAGCTATGACCGCAATGTGCGCACGGGCAGCGTGTTTGGGGAGCTGGGTTGGGAGTTCGCTCACGGACATCGAATCTACGGAGCGTTGCGCTATGATGACGTGGAAGACCTCGACTCCGTTGTCACTGGCCGGTCTGCTTATTCAATCGACCTCCCGACGATCAGAAGTCAGCTCCAACTGGCTTATGCCGAGGGATTCAAGAAGCCGAGTTTCTTTGCGCTTGGAAACCCTATGGTAGGCAACCCCGACCTCGAACCGGAGGAAAGTGAACTGTATGAAGCATCGCTTGTAACGTACTTTCGAGACGGCGCCATTAAGGTGATCAATACGGTTTACCGGCAAGAGTTTGCGAACCTGATTGACCTCACCGAAGATGGCCTTCCACGAATGATCAACCTTGCAGAAGTGGTCAGCGAAGGCGCGACAACCGAGATTGACTGGCGCATCAATGATCGGTTCAGCATCGGAGGAAGCGCTTCATGGCTAGACCTGGAGGTTGTCGATTCAGATGAACTCCTGCGAAACCGGCCGAAGTGGCGTCTGCGTTCCCGACTCACCTACCGACCTCTCGAGCAACTATCGCTATCGGTCGTAGGCGCCTACGTCACTGAGCGTGCTGACTCTTCCATCCCCACGGGCAACGTAATCATCGACAAGTCTTTGGTTTGGGATGCCGCGCTGGCCTGGACCATCAACCCTCGCCTGCGCCTCACGCTTTCCGTGGACGATGTCCTGGATGAACGCGTTGAAGAAGCTGTAGGTTTCTTCACATACGGGCGTCGCTTTCGCCTATCCGCAACGGCTGCCTGGTGAGCGTGCAAGCGTTGTCATAAAGTTAGAAAGGGATGCCATTTGCGCGGCAGGGTCGCGCACGTAGAGTATCGCCTCAGGGGTAATGCAAGCGTTACCTCTTGGGTAGCCTCCTTCATGCTCCACAACCTCAACCCCAAAGCTTCAAGGATGAAGAGAAGTCGAAGCTTCATAAGCCATCTTGCTATCACTTTTTCCTCGGCGCTCCTCATGTTTGGGCTCTCGCTGCCTGCACGGCTGGCGGCCCAGCCCTCAGGAGGCCCTTATGGACCACTGGACCTGACTTATGAGGTTCCGGAGAGCGCTCGAAGCGTTTACTATGTAGCGCCAGATGGGAATGCACGGGCACGCGGAAACTCTCCAGACGCGCCGACAACCCTGGAGGCGGCGATACCAAAAGCGCAGACTGGGGATGCAATCATCCTTCGCGGCGGAGTTTATCGAACCGGCAGTCTGGTCCTGAACCAGGGCGTTACGATCCAGCCATACAAGAACGAGAAGCCCATCCTGAAGGGTACGGAGGTGGCGGATCAGTGGGAGCAGCAGCCCAATGGTCTGTGGATCACCAAGTGGACGAAGCTCTTCCCGCAAAAACCTGCCGCATGGTGGCGCAGGGAAAGTAGCGGCCGCTCCACTCCCATGCATTGGTTCAACAATGACATGGTGTTTCTTGACGGTCGCCTCTTGAAGTCTGCCGGCTGGGAAGGCGAAGTTGACGAGGACTCCTACTACATCGACTACGACACGCAGACAGTTTACCTGGGAGCAGACCCGACCGGCCACCTGGTAGAGATCACTGCCCATGACGTAGCCATCTGGCGAGTCATCGAAGACGTTCACGGCCGGAAGAACGACAGGAAGGGCTACACGCTCCGCGGCATCACGTTTACGCAATACGCCTATCGCGCGCTGGAAATCGAAGGGACAGAACCCGACGGCCCCGCCGACCCGTCAACGTATGGGAAAGATGTCGTGGGCACGGTGATCGAGCATTGCACAATCACCTACTGCTCACGCGTTGCCGGCTATTTCAGGGGCGACAACATGATCATTCGCCATTGTCTGGTGAGCGATACTGAAACCGAGGGAATCTACGTGCTTTCGTCCGGAAATTTATTGTTGGAGCGAAACATTATCCGTCGAAACAACATGCAGAACATGAAGGGCTACTTCCCTTCAGCGGTTAAAATTTTCAACCAGTCGCATGACGCGGTAGTGCGGGAGAATCTGGTTATGGATCTGCCGCATTCCAGCGGCGTCTGGTTCGACGTGGGCAACCGGAACGCCCGTTTTTATAATAACTGGGTAATCAACGCCACAGACGGATTCTGGATGGAGATCTCAAGTGGCGCCATTGCTGCCGGAAACGTCTTTGTTGACTGTGAAAAGGGTATACGGGCCCTCAATGCCGCGGATGTTCACTGCTACCACAATACGTTTGTGAACAGCATGGCGTCCTTCGAGCGCAACACCCGAAGCGCCGTCAATGACCACTTTGGCTGGCACCCTGCCACTGGTCCCGATGTGGATGAACGCGATGGGCATATCTTTGTGAATAACCTCATGGTGGCGGGTAACGACTATCGGCGAGTCCTGCTGAATACAGAGCAGGCGCCGGCGCTCTGTGGTCAACTTTCGGACCCTCAGGTCGAGCGTGTGAATAACAATGTGTATATCGTGCGTAACACCGCTAATTCACCGCTCATCCACTGGGCGCCCGTCAATGGCGATAAATGCCAGGCAGACTATCCGACTATCGCCGAGATCCAGAAGCTTGGGGTTGACGAGAAGAGCCGTGAATACCTCGACTACCACCTGGCAATCTTCCAGAGCGAAGAGTTGGGTCGCTTCAACCTCCTGCCGGGTGCGCCCGGTGTAACCGGCGCGGGCGATGTTCCTCGGGAAGTCCTGAACTTGCTCGGCTGGGACGATCCGGTGGAGTTCGTCGGCGCATTTCCTCCTCTCGAATAACCTATGCAAACTGCTCCAAATGCTGCCGATGTCGCAGCCAAAGCACCCCATCAGAAGCTTTCGGTGGGAGAAAAAGTTGGCTACAGCCTGGGCGACTCATCGGCCAATTTCGTCTTCCAGACGCTGCTGTATTTCCAGCTGACATACTTTGTGGATATTCTGGGAGTATCCACAGGGGCAGCCAGCATTCTGTTCCTTGTTGGACGCTTGTGGGATGCGGTGACGGATCCAGTAATGGGAATCATTGCTGATCGCACGAAGACGCGCTGGGGCCGGTTCCGCCCGTGGCTGATTTGGTCGGCGCTGCCATTTGCGATCATCTTCTGGCTCACGTTCACCGCTCCCGGGTGGGAAAGTCCTCAAATGAAGCTGGTGTACGCCTACGGGATGTATCTGCTGTTGATGACTGTCTACACGGTGAACAACGTGCCGTATGCAGCGCTTAACGGGGTCATGACTGCCGACGTGAACGAGCGCACGAGCTTGTCCACCTACCGCTTCGTCGCGGTGATGATCACCACCTTCATTGTGCAGGGCTTCACAGCCCCGTTGGCGGATAAGTTCGGCGAAGGCGATCCTGCCCGAGGTTGGTCCATCACAATTGGAATCTATGCAGCAATTGCCTTCGTGTTTTTCTTTGTCGCTTTCTTTGCTGCCCGCGAACGGGTGACGCCAGATCCGGAGCAAAAATCCTCCATTCGACGGGATCTCGCCGATACGTTCAGCAATTCCGCGTGGCTGGTCCTGTTCTGCGCAACGCTTTTGGTCTTCATCATGTTGGCGTTTCGCGGCGGCTCCCTCTACCACTTTTTTTCCAACAACATCGAGAAGAACGGTATGTTTGATTTCCTGCGCAGCGCGGGTCTGGCGCCGGAAATCGTTTCGAGCGCTTGGCACAGGTTCCTCAACCTGTTCGGCCTCATTGTTCGTCCGGATAGGGGCAATGTGGAATCCGTGGGCTTCTCGTTGTTCAATATGTCCGGTAGTCTGATCACGATCATCGGGGTATTGCTGTCCAAGCCGCTATCCGAGCGATTTGGCAAGAAGGTCGTTTTCACTACCAGCATGCTCTGTACGGCATTGGCCACGGCCTGGCTCATGGTCATCCCCTCGGATAACATCACGATGCTGTTCTTACAGGGGCTGACGTGGGCGGCCTGTTATGGTCCATCCATTCCCTTGCTGTGGTCGATGATCGCAGACGCAGCAGACTTTTCGGAGTGGAAATACTATCGTCGCGCCACGGGATTGGTCTTTGCAGGAGTGGTTTTTGCACTGAAAGCGGGATTGGGTATTGGCGGGTTCCTTGGCGGGCTGGTTCTGGGTATCTATGGTTACCAGCAGGGCGGGGGAGCGCAGTCTGAATCGGCGCTCCTTGGCATCCGTCTGGCGGCCTCGCTTTACCCGGCGATCCTGTTGCTGGGCGCCGCGGTGATCATGCTCTTTTACCCTATAAACAAGCGGCTGAACTATGAGATGGCTGCTGCGCTGGAAGCCCGTCGCCGCGGAGAGGAAGAATTCTGAGAATGACTGGGAAGCTCCTTTTCCTGGCGCTGATGCTGGGAACTCTTGCCACGACATGGGCCGAGGATGGCTATCGGCTGTGGCTGAGATATGAACCGGTAGAGGATCGGGTCCTGCAGGATCGCTACGCCTCGCGCCTGCAGAAGATCGTTTTCGTCACGCCAACCGGCGCCAATTCATCTACGATTGCGGTTGCAAAGAGGGAGCTGGAAGTGGGACTCCGTCAAATGCTCGGAATGGAGCCAAAGTTTGAGCTGAAGCGGAACGCCGCAGACCTCCATCCGGAGGGTTTCATGATCCGGTCAGAGACTGAGGCTGAGACTACTATCGAGGCAGGTGGCGATGCCGGGATTCTCTACGGAGCGTTCACGTTGTTGCGTAACATCCAGACCCGTAGGGGACTGGATAATCTGGGGATCAATAGCAGCCCGAAGATCCAACTCCGATTGCTCAACCATTGGGATAACCTGGATCGCACAATAGAGCGCGGGACCGCAGGTTTCTCCCTGTGGAATTGGTTTGAACTGCCCCATTACATGGATCCGCGGTACGTCGACTACGCCCGCGCATGCGCTTCGATCGGCGTCAATGGGACAGTTTTAACAAACGTGAACGCTAACGCGCTAATCCTCACCCCGGAGTATCTGGAGAAGGTGCGCGCTTTGGCGGACGTCTTCCGCCCTTACAATCTCCGGGTGTATCTGACAGCGCGATTTAGTGCGCCCACTGAAATTGGCGGCCTCGAGGCAGCAGATCCATTGAATCCTGATGTGGCTGATTGGTGGAAGGCCAAGGTAGAGGAGATCTACAACATCATTCCCGACTTTGGCGGCTTTCTGGTGAAAGCCAACTCCGAGGGGCAACCTGGCCCCCAGGACTATGGGCGAACTCACGCTGAGGGGGCCAACATGCTGGCAGAGGCGTTGGCCCCTCATGGCGGGGTGGTCATGTGGAGAGCGTTTGTCTACAGTCATGAGGTCCCCGAAGATCGTGCCAAACAGGCCTACAACGAGTTCGAACCGCTCGATGGCGAGTTCCTGCCAAACGTGATTGTGCAGATAAAGAACGGGCCCATAGATTTCATGCCGCGCGAGCCGTTTCATCCTCTCTTTGGAGCGATGCCTGAAACCTCCCTCGGGCTGGAGCTTCAAATTGCGCAGGAGTATCTCGGCGCATCGGTACATCTGGCGTTCCTCGGTCCGCTCTTCGAAGAGGTGCTAGGCGCCGATACATTTTCAAAGGGCCCCCGCTCAACTGTAGGCCGGATCGTGAGCGGGGAGCTGGACAAGCGGGACCTGAGCATGATCGCTGGCGTTGCGAACACCGGTAACTCCCGTAACTGGACAGGCCATCCCATGGCTGCCGCAAACTGGTATGCCTTTGGCCGTTTGGCTTGGGATGTGGAGTTGCCCTCGCGCCAGATAGCCGAGGAGTGGACGCGCATGACGTTCTCCAATGATCCGGAGCTGGTAGAGACCATCGTCCCGATGCTTCTCCATTCGCGAGAGGCAGTTGTAAACTACATGATGCCGCTCGGCTTGCACCACATCATGGCCTACGGGCATCACTATGGACCCGGCCCATGGGTGGACCAGGGACGGCCAGACTGGACCTCCGTTTACTACCACCGGGCCGATGAGCGAGGGATCGGTTTCGATCGCACGGCTACAGGATCAAACGCAGTGGCGCAGTATTTCCCAGAGGTAGCGGAAGTTTTCGAAAACATCGATCGCACCCCGCCGGAACTGCTCCTTTGGTTTCATCACGCGGCATGGGATTATGAGATGCCCACGGGCGCCACACTCTGGGATGAACTGGCTCTTCGGTACCAAAGCGGCGTCGACTCAGTGCGGCGCTGGCGAGTCCAGTGGGACAGCCTGAGAGATAAGGTCGATGCTCAGCGATGGGCGCATGTGCGCGCACTCCTGGCCCGTCAGGAGAAGGACGCCAAGGAATGGCGCGATGCATGCCTTCTCTACTTCCAGACGTTCTCAAAGCGCCCGCTTCCAGACGGTGTAGAATCGCCAGAGCACAATCTCGAATACTACAAGGGTAAGCAAATCCACCACTTCCCCGGCGATCCCGCCGGTTGATGCGCTTGCGCACGAACGCCTCAGAGCTCGCCGCTGAGGCCACTTCATAACGAATGGGCAAGATGCTGGAAACCTTCTCGCTACCCCATTCCAAAACGGTAGTAAGTGGCCGCACTCCATACGGATTACGCAGTTCGAGGACAGTTTGGAGTGCGGTAACCTGTTACCGTTTTAGAACGGCGCAACCGGCGATGAACAGTTGACGCCGCGTCCTGCCTTTGCGGCTCGATGATGGCTGTGCCAGGATCCTGCGTTGATCCCCATCACTCACCTGGCTTACGTATGCGGTGCGATGGCCGGTTAGGGGACTGGGCTGTGCGCATTGGAGATCGCGAGGGAGGCATAGATGTTCTGGGTCGGACCAATACGAGGCATTGTTTTTCCCGGCACCCATGTGCCGTCCACGTAGGTTGTCGTAGGAATCTGCGGAATGCCGCACTTGTTCTGAGTCAGTTGACCAGCGAGAATCTGTATGGCCAGAGCGCCCACGGTTTGATGGTTTTGCCAGACGCCGGCTGTTTCGCCGCTACGGTCGTTCAGGAAAAGATCGACAAATTTGATGTCCTTCGGCGTCCGTAAGTTCATCTTCTCGAGCAGAGGGAGAACGAAGGAAGCCTTGCTGATGATGACCTCGGGCCGATACTTCCTAAACCAGCTTGCGAACGGTTGCGGATCCGGCGCCACGTTTCCGCGCTCGTTGATCCACTCGGAAACTGGTTCCAGGTCTGGAAATAGGAAAGCAGGTATTCTATCCTCGTGTGGCGCCTCCGACTGCCCGCTTAGATAGCCAGCGGTCCACATCTGGTCGACGGAGTGGTCCCAGCCTCGGTGCATGACAAAGCCAATACGCCTGTAGCCGTGAGCCAGGGCCTGCCGGACGGCCAGGCGCACCACAGCGAACTGATTGTTCGTAACGTTGTGAAGTGCCGGCTGGTGTGGCAGGTAGTCAATCTTAACGGCGCTTAGCTGGTCCCAGTCGAGAGCCAGAGATTCGTCGCATTCGCGCACGTGAGAAGACACGATGACGCCGTTGATGCCTCGGGCATTGAGTATTCCGTTAAGCCGACCATGGGTGAGTCCGGGCTCCCGAATCCAGAAATGCTCAAGCTGATAGCCCAGTTCTTCTGCAGCCATCTTGGCGCCTTGGTAAAAGTCGGGGTGGGCTGTTGTTTCGCGCCAGCCCCAGCGAGTCGTCCAGTTGGTGACATACGCCAGCACCGAGGGGTTCGCGCGTTTGCGGCGGGCGTCCCGATACGCCACGAGTGCCTGCAGGGTGGGGTCCGGCTTGTAGCCCATTTCCTCGGCGAGCTTCCGGATGCGGCGGCGGGTTGCCTGCGGCAGTCGCGGGCTGTTTCGGAGCGCAAGAGATACCGTTGTAACGTGAGTTCCGTCGGCGCGGGCAATGTCAGCAAGAGTAACACGTCGCTCAATCATAGGAGTAGTGGAATCCAGGGTTAGAACGAGGCGCTGCAATTCGGTGTCATCGCCTTTGGGGTAGCGACGATGTAACACAATCAATGGAAGCAGCGTAGATCGAAAGTTAGAATAGCGGGAAGGTGGCCGCTCGCAACTTCAAAGCGAAGTTTCAGGCCGTGTTTGGCCTTTTGTGTCTGCATGCAGATCGATGAAAAAATGCTAGAATCGTTATAATGGCGAGATGGTACAAAACGGCGTCTGTGCTGGGGATTTTGGGGGTGATGCTGGTTGTCGCTCCAGTGTGCGTCGCTTGGGCGGAGACGGGTCTCGTAGCGGTCGAGGCTGAAGGAACCTTCCTGCAGCTGGCAAACCGTGATCAAGCATTGCCCATATTGGTGGATCCGGAAGATGAACCCGCAGTCCTGAGAGCCGTTGAGGATTTTCGACGGGACGTGGAGCGGGTAACAGGTACGTTGCCACCACTGCTGACCTCGCTGCAAAAGCTTCCCACTGAGCTTGTGATCGCGGGCTCAATTGAGAGCAGCGACATCTTGAAGCAGATGGAGGCGAGCGGCGTTGTCGACCTCTCAGAAATACGGGGTCGGTGGGAAGCACACCTGATCGAGACGGTGGATAATCCATTGCCGGGCGTGGATCGCGCTCTGGTGATTGCAGGGGGCGATCGTCGAGGTGCGGTCTTTGGATTGTACCGGCTATCAGCCGAAATTGGAGTGTCGCCATGGTATTGGTGGGCAGATGTTCCCGTGGTAGAACGGGATGCGGTTTTTATCCGTTCCGGGCGGGCGACAGATGCCCCTGCTGTGCAATATCGCGGCATTTTTCTGAACGATGAAGCGCCGGCGCTTTCCGGGTGGGCGCACGAGAAGTTTGGCGGTTTCAATCACGAGTTCTACGCGCACGTGTTTGAGCTGATCCTCCGCCTCGGGGGGAACTATCTTTGGCCCGCGATGTGGGGAAATGCCTTTGCAGATGACGACTCGCTTAACCCAAGGCTGGCAGACCACTATGGCGTAGTAATCGGCACATCGCACCACGAGCCGCTTATGCGAGCGCACGATGAATGGCGCAGGTATGGCGAAGGCCCGTGGGATTACTCAGTCAATGCTGAGCGCTTGAGGGAGTTCTGGCGTGACGGATTGGAGCGATTCAGGGGGTCCGATACGATTGTTACCTTGGGTATGCGAGGCGATGGGGACGAGGCAATGAGCGAAGAGACCAACGTGGCGCTTCTGGAACGCATTGTCGCGGACCAGCGAGAGATTATCGAGAAAGTAACAGGAAAGCGCGTCACAGATGTCCCTCAGATGTGGGCCCTCTACAAAGAGGTGCAGGAGTATTATGAGCGGGGTATGCGAGCGCCCGATGATGTGATCCTGTTATGGGCGGATGACAACTGGGGCAACATACGCAGGTTGCCCACGTGGGAGGAGCGTCAACGGCAAGGCGGCGCCGGCGTGTACTACCACTTTGATTACGTAGGCGGTCCCCGTAGTTATAAATGGATAAACGTAACGCCGATCACAAAGATTTGGGAGCAGATGCATTTGGCGTGGCAATATGAGGCGCGCCGAATCTGGATCGTCAACGTGGGCGACCTGAAGCCAATGGAGTTTCCGATCGAGTTTTTTCTGGATTACGCCTGGCGACCGGAGGCAATTGCTTATGAGGATCTCGTGCAGTGGTCTGAGGACTGGGCAAGGCGCAACTTTGTCGAGCCCTATGCTGGACCCATCGCTCGGTTAATCAACGGATATACGAAGCTGAACCGCCGCCGCACCCCGGAACTGCTGAGCCCCGATACGCTCAGCCTCGTAAATTACAATGAAGCTGAGCGAGTGCTGGATGAGTGGCGCGAGCTTGTGAAGCTGGCGGAGACGGTGAATGAGAGTCTGCCCGAAGCGTTTCAGGCAGCATTCTTCCAGCTTGTTCTCTACCCTGTGAAAGCGAGCTCTGTGGTGCAGGAGCTTTATGTGCAGGCAGGATACAATCGCCTCTACTCCAGCCAGGGCAGGGCCGCAACAAATGACCGCGCAGAACGCGTGCGTGCGCTTTTTGAGGAGGACAACGCATTGGCGCAAGCCTACCACTCCCTCAACGACGGCAAGTGGAACCACATGATGGCGCAGGTAAATCTGGGCTACCGGATCTGGCAGCAGCCGCTGATCGAGCGTATGCCTCCAGTCCATGAGGTGAGACCACATCGGGGTGCTGTTCCCGCCGTAGCGATTGAAGGAAGCACGGATTCATGGCCCTCAACAGGGGCGCCTCCGGCTGTGTTGCCCCCCTTGGACGTCTTCTCGGGCCAGACTCGCTGGATTGAGATTTTCAACAGAGGGACTGAATCGTTTGAATTTCGAATCGAATCTTCGTCGCCATGGGTCCGTGTATTTCCGGATCAAGGCGTCGTGGAGGACACTGTTCGCGTCGCTGTGAGTCTCAAGGATCAAGCTCCTGCGGGAGCGGCGCAGGCCACTCTCACCGTGACTGCAAACGGCCAGACTGTAGTGATTCAGGTACCGGTGCTGAATCCCGACTACTTGCGCCAGGGTGAGCTCAAGGGCTTCGTGGAAATGGATGGGCATATCTCGATCGATGCCCTCAATTTTACACGGTCAATTACTGATGGACGGTATGAATGGAAAGTTCTGAAAGACTTTGGACGGGGGCCTGGCGCAGTGACAATCTTTCCGGTAACGGCGCCAACGGCTGAACCGGGCGATGATTCGCCGCATCTTGAGTACGACCTGCACCTCTTCACGACTGGGGAGATCACCGTGCACATGCACTTCGCTCCGTCGCTGGACTTCCTGCCCGACGGCCTGAGGTTTGGCGTATCGCTGGACTCGGACGAGGTGAGGGTCATCCCAGTAGGTACTTGGGAAACGCTGCAGACATGGGAACGTGCGGTTTCAGACAGCGTTCGCGTGGTAAGTTCTACGTTTCATGTCGATGAGCCGGGCTCGCACACATTGAAGTTCTGGTATGTGACCCCCGGCGTTGTTCTGGAAAAGATCATTGTCGATACCGGCGGGCTGAGGCCAAGCTATCTTGGCCCTCCGCAAAGCCCCAGACTCCCATGAAACTCGGACTAGGTCTATATCGTCACATGCTGACGCGCGAAAATTATCGGTTTGCGCGACAGGCAGGGGCCACGCACATCGTTGCCCACCTTGTGGATTACTTTCGAGGTGGGGAGCATGCCCATGAAGAAGATCAACCAACGGGAACGGATCACGGTTGGGGCATGGCAGGTGAAGGGGACCTATGGACGGTTGACGAGTTGGTCGCCTTGCGCCGCGAAATGGAGGCCGAGGGTCTGAAATTCGAAGCAATTGAAAACTTTGATCCCGCACACTGGTACGACATCCTGCTGGATGGCCCCCGCAAGGAGGAGCATCTAGAAAATGTGAAGACACTGATTCGCAGGGTGGGGGAGGCGGGTATTCCTATTATTGGCTACAACTTCAGTATTGCAGGAGTTGCAGGCCGCACAACCGGACCCTATGCGAGGGGGGGAGCGCCTGCCGTGGGGATGGATGGCCCCTATGACCTGCCAATGCCTAGCGGTATGGCCTGGAATATGGTTGTGGACGCAAGTGCGCAAGCTGGAGTCGCTCCAGTTGCAACGCATGCGGAGCTTTGGAATCGTCTTGAGAATTTTCTAAGGGAGGTGCTTCCGGTGGCGGAAGATGCCGGCGTTGTGCTCGCAGCCCACCCGGATGATCCGCCAATGCCCACCATTCGGGGGCAGCCCCGCCTGGTTTACCAACCGCATCTCTACCAGCGATTGTTGGACTGTGCGCCGAGCCCTTCAAACATGCTCGAGTTTTGCGTAGGCACGCTCGCAGAGATGACGGAAGGCGACATCTACGAAGTTGTCGAAACATACAGCCGCCAGCAAAAGCTCGGCTACGTGCATCTGCGAAACGTTGTGGGCAAGGTTCCCAACTACAAGGAGTCCTTCATTGACGACGGCGATGTGGATGTGCTGCGCGTCCTTGCGATTCTGCATCGAAACGGCTTTGACGGCATAGTTATTCCGGATCATGCGCCGCAAATGTCCTGCTCGGCGCCATGGCATGCGGGCATGGCCTACGCAATGGGTTATATACGGGCTGGGATGAAGATGCTTGGCCTCGATTAGGCGATTCTGATCGTTGTTTCTGCAGGAATGGGGGCGCCTAGTTCCAGACCGCGCCTGCCGGGCGAGCATGAACCTACAATGATCCTGTACTCGCCGGGGTGAAGGACACGCTTTCCATTCTCGTCCACCTGTTCAAACGCACTAGAGGGCAGCTGGAAGACCACTTCAGCGCGTTCTTTTGGCGCAAGACGAACTTTGGCGAACTCCACCAGAGTGGCCAGCGGTGCAGCGGGCCAGTCACGAGGCGGCGTAATATAACATTGTACAACCTCGTGGATTTCGATGTCGCTCTCGTTGGCGACGACGGCCTTCACGCGCACCGTGTCTGACGCATCGTTCAGCTCGTAACGGTCGATATCCACGCTCTCGTATCGCGTCTTCCCGTAGCTCAGACCGAAGCCAAACGGGAACAAAGGATCTTCCTTTGCAAACCGGTAGGTGCGGCCTTGCATGTTGTAGTCGTTAAATGGAGGTAGCGACGCTGTGCCGCGAGGTACGCTAACCGGCAATCGACCCGATGGGGACTCAGCGCCGAACAGGATGTCCGCCACGGCGTTGCCACCCTCGCAACCTGGGTACCAAGCCAGAAGCACAGCGTCGCAAAATTCGAAAGCTTCCGGTATGGCGATAGCGCTGCCGCCGGTGAGCACCAGAACCAGCTTTTTTGCATATTTGCGAACTTCCCGGAGGAAGTTCATTTGTACCTCTGGCAGCTCAATGGTGTCGCGGTCGCCTCCGCTGGGCGAGGCCACGGTATCTCCTTCCTCACCTTCAAGCGTATGGTCGAGCCCCATAACGGCGATCACAACCTCTGCGGCGTCGGCGGCCCCGTAAGTATAGTTTACGCCGGGCGCCTGGTCACTGAAGAGAGGGCAGCCGGGGCGATATTTTACCGGCGTATTGGGCTCTGTAGCCTCAACGATACCCTCGGCGATTGTAACCAATCGTGACGAAATCCCATAATAGTTCCCCAGCAGAGCTCCAATATTGGCTGCTGTTGGACCAACGATCAGCAACCTGCTGGGATCGCGCCGAAGTGGCAGCACGTTGTCCTTGTTCTTTAGTAGGACGATTGATTCCCGCGCCGCCTCGCGCGCCAGGCGCCGATGCTCGGGCCCATCTACAATCTCGAGCGGTAGATTGGACCACGGTCCCTGGCCCTCTGGCTGATCCAGCAATCCTAGACGAACCTTTACACTCAGCAGTCTGCGCAGAGAAATGTCGATCTGTTCCTCGCTGATTAGACCCTCCCTAACTGCAAAAACCAGATCCGCATACGTGCACCCGCAGTTAAGGTCGCAGCCCATCTTGACTGCCAACGCGGCAGATTCAGCTGCATTGTGGGTCACACCGTGGTACTTGTGAAAATCGTCGATCGCGCCGCAGTCGCTGACATAATGACCCTTGAAGCCCCAGTCGGAGCGAAGGATCCTGTTCATCAGCAGGTCGCTGGCGCAGCAGGCTTCCCCAAGGGTGCGATTGTAGGCGCCCATCACGGCTTCAACGCCGTTGCGCACTAATTTCTCAAAAGCAGGCAGGTATGTCTCGTAGAGGTCCTTCTGTGTTGGCTGGGCGTCAAACTCATGCCGTTCAGACTCTGGGCCGCTGTGCACGGCGTAGTGCTTGGCGCATGCGGTTGTCTTGAGGCGTCCGGGATCCTCTCCCTGCAACCCTCGTACGGTCTCCACGCCGAGTTCGCCGGTGAGGTATGGGTCTTCGCCAAACGTCTCCTGGCCTCGTCCCCAGCGGGGATCGCGTACGATGTTGATGTTTGGCGCCCAGAAATTCAGCCCCTGATACTGTCCCCGTTTCCCACGTTTGGCTGCATGGTGATGCTTTGCCCGCGCCTCGTCAGAAATCGCGATGGCAACCCGCCGCACAAGGTCACGATTCCAACTGGCGCCCATGCCGATCACTTGTGGGAAAACCGTTGCCTGCCCTGCACGGCCAATTCCGTGGCATGCTTCATTCCACCAATTGTAGGCCGGAATGCCCAGTCGATCGATTGGCGGATTCTCGTGCATCATCTGACCGACTTTCTCGCTCAACGTCATCCTGCGGAGCAGGTCTTCAACGCGCTCTTCCACCGTAAGCGATGGATCCTGAAACTTGTGGCTGGGGGTAGACACTGGGCTCCCTATGGTTTTATCGTCGTTGTGATTCACGATTATTCAGGCTTCCAGAGTTATAGCCTTCGGGGGATAAAGTTCATGAGTGAAAAATGCGTCATTAAGCATGGACGCCTTCTCAGTACACGTGGATTGGCAGGTTGCCTGGTGTGGGAGACGGACATTCGGTTGACTCGCCCTTCCAAGCCTTATCCATGTGCATTAAGCTTCCTTATCCAACTTGTGCCCCTCCTCAATATGAGGGCCATGCTAACACTAGCATATTTACCGGCTTTCCCCGCGCTCCTTTCTTATCAGGAAAATGTTGTGCGCAACGCCATAAGCATTCGCGTGAAATCCAGACCGCTTCTTTGTGTAGCGGTGAAAGAGCGATCCCGGGGGCGGCAGATGCCGGGTGACTGTGAAGCGCCCAACCAGCGAGGAGGCAATGGCTTGAGCCGACGGTGGATGCTGATGTAATGCTACAGTTAGACCTACGCCCAACTTGGCTTATTGATCAATGTAGTTTCAGTTATGAGGGTAACCCACCTGAACTGACGTTTTGGCAAACGTCGCTTCAAACTCCTTAGAACAAACTACACCTCAAAAAGTTCCCATACCCCAGGGTAAAAGCACATGCGGTGGCTGTGCGTGGACGCCCCGGGGCATTTACCAAACCAAAGCAGGCCACAGGACATGAAAAATCGCTACTCTCACATAAGGCGAGCCATAGTGTTCGCTCTACCCCTGTGCAGCGTCACAGCAGTCTATGCACAGGATCCGGCTCTCGAAGAGGAAGAAGTCGTTCTCCTTAGCCCATTCGAAGTGAGCTCGGAAAGAAATGTCGGCTACATGGCGCTCGATACGCTCGCCGGAACCCGCATTCGAACGGATCTGAGAGACGTCGGCTCCTCCATATCGGTCTTCACTGCGGAGTTCATGCAGGACGTTGGCGCGACCGACAGCCTGACGCTGCTTACATATGCAGTTAGCGCAGAAGTCGGCGGCACCTATAGCACTTACACTGGCAACGGAGCTGGCGACGGCCCGGTTGTCAATGAAGCGGATCGTCTCGCCAGCCCCAGCACCACGACGCGTGTGCGCGGTCTCGCAGAGGCCACCCACTCGCGCGAGTTCTTTGAAAGCCGGATTCCCTGGGACGGTTATAACATTGAGCGCGTCGAGCTGAATCGTGGGGCAAACTCCATCCTCTTTGGTCTTGGAAGCGCTGCAGGTATCATCAACAGCACACTCATCCGGCCTGAGTTCTACACTTTTGGTAAGGTTGAGGCCCGCTTTGGCAGTTATGGATCCTGGCGGCTCTCGGCCGACTACAACCAGGAGATCATTGACGATGTCCTGGCTGCGCGTGTTTCGGCAATGAGGGAGGACGAAAACTTTGCCCAGGACCCTGCTTACGAGGACGATGAGCGCATCTTCGCGGCAATTCGCTACTCGCCAAAGCTGGTTGAGGGTGGCCTGACCGTTCTGCAGGCAAACTTTGAGCGTGGAAACGTGATCGCCAACCGTCCGCGCACGGTGACGCCGGTCGACTTCATCACACCTTTCTTCCGTGACGCTCTGACTGCTGAAGAGCGCGCAGCGCTTGCGGAACTCGATAGCCTCGACCAACTCCCCGCTCCCCTGAACGAGCTGATGGGGATCGGGCGTCAGACCTTTACCCCTTATCAGCTTGAGGACGACTACTCCGAGGCGCCGAATACCGGGCAGCGCAGAAGCAATTACATCTCTGGTGCGCCGAACCCATACTACAACCCTGCGGTTGGAAATTTTGCGCAACTTTTCGGCGGGCCTCTGGCGGTGTTCCCTGATCACCGCACCGGCGAGCTCTCGACCTACTATATGTCCGAGTGGCGCAATGTGCGCGGCATTGGCCCAGACGGCGAAATCGATGGCGGAACCGGACAACCCTACCAGCGCTTGGGCGGTATCGCCGAATATCGTAATTTCGCCACCGGCGTGGGGCTACCGTATGCCGAGTACGGACAATACAAGAATTTTCACCTTCAGGATGCATCGGTCTTTGACTTCTACAACAAGCTGATCGACGGCCCGAACAAGGAAGAGCGTCAGGACTGGACGGCCTACAATTTCCTGGCCTCGCAGACCTTCAACGACAACCGGTTTGGCGTCGAGTTTGCCTATGACCGCCAGGACTATTATGAAAGCCGGTGGGCCATGCTGGCAGACCAGCGCGTTGCCCTGCATATCGATATTAATTCCGAATGGGCAGACGGCCGCCCGAACCCGAACGTTGGGCGTCCCTTCATCAGCGACAACGGACAGTATAGCACCTACTCGCTGGAAGAAGAACGGGAAGTCTATCGCGGCACGGCATTTTATGAACTGCGCGTCAGCGACTTCGTCCAGGAGGATAGCCTGATCGAGCGGATTCTCGGTCGTCACAACTTTACTGGCCTGATGCAGGCTGATGAGCGCGAACAGGACCAGCGCGCCTGGCTGCTCTACGGCACTCCGCTCGCATATGATGACTACGTTACCGGACCGAACTCCCGTTTGAACTGGACCGAGAACGTGCGCATCCCGAACCCTGTAGTCTATCTGGGCCCATCTCTTCTTGATCGCACGACCGCCTCTGGCGCGAATATTCCAAACCCAAGCGCCCGGATCAATCTGGTTAGTGGACCGCTCTACAACTTCGACTCAACCTGGAACGGGCAAGGAGTGGACCCGGGCGCTGAGTGGATCAACCCCTGGAATGGCGAAGTGCAGACTCAGTCCGAAAATCCCGCCAACTACGTAGGCTGGAGAAACATTGAACTTAACCCGATCTACTCCGAGAGAGACGGCCGGGATCTCCAGACAACCGCCGCCGACCTCGAGCGTCGCAGGATCGAATCAGAAGCGCTCATTTGGCAGGGCTATTTCTGGAACGATGCAATCGTGACAACTTGGGGCTATCGCCGGGACATGGTGAGAACGACGACCTTCCGGGCGCCCTTCATGACGGACGGCGATTTCGTCGATACAATTCGCAATGTGGACCCAGAGGTCTATCAGCTCCCGGATGAATGGCAGACGGATGATGTTGATCACAGCTACACCCGTGGGTTGGTGGTGCACGTAGATCAGCTCCACCCAACAATCGACAAAGCGCTGCCGCTCAACGTTAGCCTGTCCTATATCAGCTCCGAGATCTTCAATCCCGTGGCAACGCGACGCGATGTTTATGGGCAGGAAATCGGGAATCCAACGGGAGGAACGGAAGACTACGGGCTGCGTTTGTCCACGAAGGATAATCGGTACTCCTTCTCTGTTACAAAATTCCGCACGCATCTCGTTAACGCCAGCAGCAGCGCGGTGGCCGGCGACTGGTTCCTGGGCGCTGTAATGGCATGGGGCAGCAACTGGGCAGACATTTTCGACTATAATCTGTCTGACTACACCATGGAGACAGCCAACCCGGACGATATGGCGCCCGGCCGCTACAACTATAGCCCGGGGGAAGGGGAAACGCAGGAACAGGCTGCAGCTCGTGAAGCCGCGGCAGTTGCTTCGTGGAAGGCTTTGGAGAATTCGATCAATCCGGCCTACTGGGATGCCTGGGGGCTGGACAAGGATCGGGTGGCAAACCAGAGCGCCAGCGCCCCGGCGAACTTCTCTTTGACCGAGGACTCGGTTTCAAAGGGATATGAGTTCGAGTTTACCGCCAACCCGACCCCAAACTGGCGCATTTCGATCACCGCAGCAAAGGTGAAATCGATTCGCAGCAATGTCGGCGGTGCGGCTCTGGCTGACTTCGTCAACACGGTTGACACCGCGTTGAATCAGACTCCTGCAGGCGATCTGCGCATTTGGTGGGGCGGCGCTGGCAACACAACGACCCTGCGCGAGTGGAACGCTACCTTCATGGGCAACTACGCACTGAAGCAGCTGCAGGAAGGCACATCGGCGCCGGAAATCCGCGAGTGGCACTTCACCTTGGTTACCAACTACACCTTCACAGAAGGTCCTCTTGCAGGATTCAACATTGGGGGTAGCTATCGTTGGCAGGATGAGGTTGGACTTGGTTATCCGGTTATCGAGACCGAAGACGGCTTCAGCTACGATCTCGACAGGCCGTATTACGGTCCATCAGAGGACTTTGTAGACCTCTGGATTGGTTACGAGCGAGATCTCACCAGCTCGATTGGCTGGCGCATCCAGCTCAACGTGCGCAACGTCTTTGGCGACGAGGACCTGATACCGATCTCCGTTCAGCCGGACGGAAAGACCTGGGCAGCCGTGCGAATTGCTCCAGAACGCACCTGGTTCGTCACAAACACATTCACCTTCTAATAGTCAGGGCTAGCAGGGCTTGGGGGGCGCTTCTCCGGTTTGGGGGGAGAGGCGCCCTCTTTCTTTTAGAGGAAAAGAACGACTTCTTGGAAAGGCCGCTGAAATGAACCCACACCGGGCGCTCACCTATTGCATTGGAAATGGTGTGGAGCCGCATGAGCATTCGGGTCTGTCCGGAGCTTGTCAAACGGGCCTGCCCAGATCGCCTGACGTCTGCTTACGAATAACTTCCTTATGAGATCGAAGGGCAGCTACAGGTACGGAGACAAGCCCTTCTCCGCAAATAACGTACTCAGCGCGGCAAAGTGGATTCCTGAAAATTGATCCACTGACGATGCCGCAGGATAAGGCGGATCTAGGATTCCGAAAACTTCGCGCGGTGCGGCAGGCTCCGATCTTCGGAACCTCCAGTTTGCTGAGCCCAAAGGTCCTCCAGTGACAGCGACCTACGCCTTAAATCGATGTTGCCTGACGGAGCGTCTCGATGATCTGGGGGCGGTTTGGGTAGAAGATGTAGCGGTCCCGGACCAACTCCTTTTGCGCGCGAAGGAGGACTTCTCGGCTCGGGCGGCGTAATTGTAGTAGCTTCTCCACGTGCTCTGGAAATGCATCGCTCGGGTAAGTATCTAGTTCGAGCTGAATGATCTGGCTGAGAGCGATCTGATTGTCAGGTTCGGTAGCATGGGCCCGCTCCAGTACTTGGCGCGCTTGGCTATAAAGACCGACGCTGGAGAAGCGACTGGCGATGGCGATTAGCTCATCGGCCCTTATGCGCGGCATCTGTAGAAACTGGGCCAAAGCTACCTGTCCTTGCTCGATGCGACCGGCGCCGAATGCGCTCGCTGCGCGTAGTGCATGGAACTGGGCAGCGAGACGCGCTAGCCAGGCAGGCGACTCCACCTCGATCTCCTGACACAGCTTCAGCGCCTCATCGTAGCGCTTTGCCACTAGGTGAGATTCTATATATAAGAGACCAAAGCTCCCTAGTTCGAAGCCTTCCATCAGCGCCTGTTCGTAAACTCGGCGGGATAGCTTTATGTCTCCTGTCTCCGTGGCGAAGTTGCCCAGGTTACGCATTGCAGCTTCGTCTTTGCTATACGTGCGGAAGTAGGCTTCCACCTCCTCCTTAACCTTCTCTGTCTGTCCGGCTTGATGATATGAGTGAATCAACTCGACAACAGGGGCGAATGTCACCTCCTCGCCGTTCGCGTGCATTAGACCGTAGCGAATCGCTTCGTTGTAGCGGCCTTCCTGACGCAGAAATCGGATCAAGGGCGAGTAGATGATGTCCAGCCGCCAGCCCGGGTGCTGGAAGGCAAACTCCTGCAGCCGTTCAATTGCCTGGCTGTGAAGGCCGCGAGACCATTCCATCTGAGCCAGCGTAGCCACTCCGGGCGGCGTATCCTGCAGATTGAAACGGTTCAAATAGTCTTCGGCCGTGGCAAACTCCCCTTGCAGCATGTGAGATTGAACGGCCGCAAACGCAATTGCCTTGTTGCGATCCGTCTGCTGGTCGTTCTTCAGTTGGGTTCGGGCAAATTCCTGAAGCTCATTGTCCTCACGTTCATTGAGCAGTATGCGCAGGTACAGCTTCAGATACTCCATGTCATCTCCATGGTGTTGAAGGCCGTCGCGAATAAGGCCCAAGGCCAGATCAGGCCGCCCGTTGAAGCGGTCAAACTCGGCCAGGACGAGTCGGGCTTCCTTGTTTGTCGGTGAACGAGCCAGACCCGTGCGCAGGTAGAGCATCGCTGCGCGAATGTCACCGGACTGCATGGCTTCCAAGCCGCGTTCCACCTGCCAGTCGCCAAACTCGGCTTGAAACTCTGCTCGCGAAAAGGGAAATGCGACGGCGTCGGCGACAGTCATGGCCTCGTAACCGCGCCGCTCCTTGAATACATAGTAAACAAAGCCGCTGAATGCGATCCACGCCAGAACAGCCATACACGCGAGCGCCGCGCCAACCCGCCCCCAGCGAATCTTGATGCGCACGCGACCATTTGCCTTGGGGACGCGTTTCCCGAATCCGAACAATGCACTGCTCTCGCTGGTTCTCTGGGGGCTCTTCTTACTCATTGCTTTCTTGCTAATGCTTTAGCCTTAATTGTCGATTCATATTGATCCATGGCTTGGTCCTGATAAAGCTCGTATGCTCTAGAATCAGCCGTAAAAAACCTGAAACCCATAACGTTTTCGAAAAAACTAGTTGCAAAATGGTCTGACGGGGGCTTTGGTGGTCTCCGTCGGTCATCTTTGACCAACATTGGTTTACTAAACACAGCCACTATGAAGTCGCTTACCAAGCTCTCTATTGCACTTGCTGCGGGGGCAGCATTGCCAGCCTTCCTGTCCGGCGCTCCGCTGGTATCATTCGGTGACAACCTGGATTTGTTCATCAACAGCAAGGCAGGCGTTCGTTACGAAACCAATCCAACCTTGGCCAGCGAGAATGACGACGACGAAGGCGACGCCATTTTCCTGTTTAGCCCTGGAGTAGAGCTCGTTGCTGGCCAACGTGGCGTGACTGACTTCAGTGGAAGCATCCTTTATCGTCACGACTTCCTCATTTATGCTGAGCAGGGCGAACTCGATACCGACAATGCGAATCTCAGCGCGACTGGGACGTACTCAAGCGAGAAGTTGAAGGTTAATTCTGGTCTCCGCTTCCGTGAAACACAAACCAACTACGACCTCAGCGGTCTTTTGGTTGATGTTCCCACGGTTGGCTTCGTGAAGCGTGAGCTTCTCTCGATCACCAACTACGCTGACTACGAGATCAGCAACAAGACCAGCATTGGCGCAGGTCTGAATGTCAGCACCACGGTCTACAAGGATGTTGGCGCCAGCTACCGTGACTACGAAACCTACTCGGTCCCGGTTGACTTCTATTACGCTGTTACGCCAAAGATGGACCTGAGCGTTGGTTACCGCTACCGCCTCCTCCAGGCCGACCCTGACTTCAATGACCATTTCTTCAATGTTGGTATCCATAACGAACTGGCGCCGAAGACTCGCGGATCGATCTTGATTGGTTACCAGTATCGTGATCCGGAAGAAAAAGGTCGTGATGACGACAGCGGCTTGGCAATCGAAGCTAACATAGACTATCTCGTCAGCCCGCTCACCACTCTGAGCGTCACTGTTAGCCGCGACTACAACTTCAGCGGTGCAGCAGGCTCATCCTTGCAGCAGACCGGTGGTCACATCACTGCACGTCACTCACTTACACCGGTTCTGGACGCCACCGGCAGTGTAGGTCTCTACCGTTACGAGTACCTCAAGCCAGGCGTTGACCGCGAGGACGACTACTTCAATGCCTCTGCGGGACTGGTCTACAAGCCAAGCAACAATTTCCACCTGACGGCGACTTACGTCTACTACAACAATGATTCCGATCTCAGGGACGCCAAGTTCCGGAACAATGTTGTGGAGGTCTCTGCTCTGTTCCGTTACTAGGATATTCAGCTAAATTTCAATAAAAGGGGGAGGTCGACGCGCTAAAGGCGTTGACCTTCCCCTTTTGTTTTTAGAAACCTGATCCCGAATATGCGGCATATGCGTACAGCTTTCTCTTTATTCCTGCTTTTGGCGGTGGCCACGAGCGCCATCGCTCAGCAGACCGGGCAGTCAAGTTCGGCTGCGCCAGCAGGCGCCACTCAGGCTTCCGAGACCTACCAGATCGTTCCTTTGGATGTTTTGACATTCAAGATTGTCGGTGAGCCGGATACGGAAACAAGCATTCGTGTTGCTGCTGATGGTCGTGTGACCCTGCCTTATGTGGGCACAGTTGAAGTAGCGGGTCTAACGGTATCGGAAGCCCGGCAGTACCTCTACGACCGTTACAACGCAGATTTTTTTGTGAACCCGCAGGTTTATCTGGCTGTGACCGGGTACAAGCAGCGTCGAGTGAACGTACAAGGCATGGTGAACCAGCAGGGTTTCGTGATTTTTCCACCAGAAGAGGAAGTGACCTTACTCGGAGCGATTGCTCTTGCAGGCGGATGGTCTAATAATCGACTTGCTGATAGGGGACGCGTTAAGTTGGTGCGCAAGTTGCCGAATGGAGAAACGGTGGAGCACGAGATCGACTGCACCAAGATTAGCCAAACCGATTGGCCGCTTCATGACGGCGACTATATCATTGTGCCTGAGCGCAAGTGGTAGCCCGATCTGAAATTTAACCTTTTAGCCAACAGGCAATGAATAAGGATACTCCCAGGAACGAGAATCAGGGCGGCTACTACGGCGGCTACTACTACGGCGAGGGCTACTCTGGCTACGGCTACGGGGGAGGTCCCGAAGGCGGCAGCGCACACCGTGGCTTGAAGGACTATCTGGCGATTCTTCGCGAGCGTATATGGTGGTTGTTCATCGCCGTGTTTGTGGTGGTCGTGGCAGTGGCCATGTACACTTTTAATGCGACGCCGCTATACCGCGCAGGCACCACTGTTCAAGTGTTGCGCCAAAAGGACCAGACGGTTCAGTTTAGCGACATTGTTAATACGCAAATTGCTAATAATGAAGATTTTAATACCGAAGTTGGTATTATAGAGAGCATTGAGATCGTCAAGAATGTGGCGGCTCGCCTCAAAGGTGAAGAGCTACGCCGCTTCATGGCGCCTTATGAGGATAGCATTTCGCTCACTGGTAAGCAGAAGACGCCGGCAGAGATCCTGGTTCAGAACCGCAAGGTGAGCCCGCGCCGCCTAACCCTCATTGTGGTGATCGAGTATCAGCACCCGGACAAGGCTATGGCCGCACGGATAGCCAATTATTTCGCTGAGGAATATATCAGTTACAAGCTCCAGCGTCGTATCGAGAGCTCGATGCGCGCGGTGGATGAGCTAAAGCAGCGCGCCGAAGGGCAGCGCAAGCGGGTTGAGGAGTTGGAGTATCAACTGGCAGATTTCAAGGAGCGTTACAAGACGATCTCTTTCGATGCCGCTACCGACATCGACCAACAGCAGATGGTAGGGCTGAACGAAATGCTGGTTCAGGATAAACGGATTCTCGACGAGAGTGAGACCGTCTGGAAGCAGGTCCAACGCGCCAAGGAAGAGGGTGAGCCGCTCTACTCGCTTCCCGCAATCGTGACCTATGGTCAGATCCAGGACCTCTTGGCCAATCGTTCACAGGCAAAGATTTCTTTGGCCAGTCTAT
Source organism: uncultured Puniceicoccaceae bacterium (assembly GCA_964430955.1). Classification (GTDB taxonomy): domain Bacteria; phylum Verrucomicrobiota; class Verrucomicrobiia; order Opitutales; family Oceanipulchritudinaceae; genus CAYSHY01. The sequence continues at coordinate 35,772 of CAYSHY010000032.1, forward strand.
CTCAGAAGTATCGTGAGAAACACCCTATGATGATCCAGGCTCGGGAAGCGCTGGCGCAGATCGAAACGGAACTTGATGCCGCCATCCGTGCTGCCGTGCGCACGGTTGAAAACAATTATCAGCGGGCGCAGGCCAATTATAAGCTTTCCCAGGCGCGCATTGCCGACAAGCAGCGCGAGATTATGGAGATGCAGCGCATCCGCGTCGAGTATCGCGGGATGCTGGACCAGCTGAATGTGACTCGCGAAATGTATGAGTATCTCCTTTCTCGTATGCAGCAGGCAATGACGCTGGCTACAGACGATGCAGAGACCGCCCGGGTGGTGGACCCGGCCTACGAGCCGTTGCACCCGTCCAGCCCGCGTCCTGTCCTGAACCTGGCGTTGGCCGTTATTGGAGGTTTCGGGCTGGGTCTCGGCTTGATCTTTGTGTTCGCGTTACTTGACGACAAGGTCAAGACCTCCTTCGACATCGAAAGCTCGGTTGGTCTGCCCATTGTGGGTCTGATTCCGCGGATCACCAAGAGCGATGCATCTGGAAAGGCGCGAATCGTGGCTACGCAGGAGGACAGGCATACCGTAGAAGCCTTCCGTGCGATCCACTCTTCGCTCAAGCTCAATGACGAGAGCCGCACGGCAAAGGTTATCCTCACGACATCGACCATTCCCAGTGAAGGTAAGTCATTCGTGACGACGAATATGGCGTTCACCTTCGCCAACCACGGCGAGCGCACGCTGATCATCGACTGCGACTTACGCATGCCAAACATTGCGAAGTCCCTGGAGATCGAGAACAACCGTGGAATTCTCCAATACATGAGTGGGGAGGCGTCACTCGATGATGTCATCCAGCGCAACGTGGAGAAGAATGTTGACGTGCTCACTACCGGCGGCAGCACACGCGATTCGACACAGGTCCTCTGCAGCGATCGCTTCGAGGAAATGCTTCACGAGCTTCGCCTCCGATATGACAAGATCTTTATCGATAGCCCACCATTGGCGCCTGTTAGCGATGCGCTTAACCTTCTGCCTATGACAGACGGGGTTATTTACGTCATCCGCTTCAACATGGTGAAGCGCAAGACGGCTACGTTGAACGTTCGTCGCCTGCGCGAATCAAATGTCCCTGTATTTGGCGCCGTATTGAACAACATCAATGCCAGCGTGGCGGGCTACTACTACTCGCACTATTACGACGTCTCTTACAGGAAGTATTACGGCGAGTCACGGAAGACGGCAAAAGCGAAGGAACGCGAGCCAGCTGAAACCGTCTAGTGTTGCAAACGGGGAATTTTCCCACCTCAATCAATCTTTCTATGGGTAAGCAGTATAACAAAGTTCTGAAACGTCGCCGCCGCAAGGCATATGAAGCCCGTCGCCGTGAACGCGACAAGCAGGCTCAGAAGTCTGGCGGCAAGGCTGCTTCGTAACAACATGGGCGCGAAGAGATGCTTGTTCGTCGGCCTGCTGACGGCGTCCATTGCTCTAGGGCCTGGCGTTTCGCAGGCGGTGGGCATCAAGAATGTCTCTCCGCGCTTCTTCGACCGCGCTGACTTTCAGTCAATAAGCGAATTCTTTGGCGCGGGCGAACAGCAGGGCAACCGCCTCATCCTGCGCACCGATTCGGAGCGTCGCGACGGTCTCTACTTTGTGGTGGACCTCGATACGCCCGTTTCGGCGCTTCCGGAGGGGTGCCGGGTTGTTCTGGATATTGTCAACGTTGAAGCGGAGACCGTGTCGCTCAGCTTTGAGCTGGGGGCGCAGGACCGCTCTGTAAAGCGTCTGCTTCTTGGACTCACCGGGGATAGCTGGTCCACGCCGGGTGCTTCCGCCTTGGCTTGGAGAGTCACGCTACTCGGGCCGGAAGGCGAGGCCCTTACCGAGGCAAAGAGTTTTCTGTGGGAGATGCCGTAGGTTCTTTTCCGGCGGCAATATGGACGCCATGGCAGAGGCTGGAGGCTCGTCCAGGGTTTTCTGCACAAGGCCTTGAGCAGACCCTTGATGGGGGCCAGATCTTTCGGTGGAACCGTGAGCCCGATGGTAGCTATATTGGCCTCTGGGGGCGAAATATCGCACGGGTTCGCCTCGCGGTTGACGGGGCGCTGGAGTGGTCTGCGCCGTTATCTATGGCGGCTTCGCAGCCCGCGGCCTTGATCGAACTGCTCGGCCTGGATCTGCCCTACGCTACTGCCAACGATGCGTTGCCGTGGCGGTCGGATCCAGTTTTACGCGATGCAATGGCCGATTGTCCCGGCCTAAGGATAGTTCGTCAGGGAATCCATGAAGCTCTAATTGGCTTCATCTGTAGCGCCACAAAACGGATACCGCAGATCAAGGAGGCTCTGGGCTTGTTGGCGTCGCGACTTGGGGAGCCACTTATGGGCGGGTTCCACAGCCTGCCCACATGGGAACGCATCGCAGAGGCCAGCGAGGATGAGCTTCGTGCGTGCAAGCTCGGTTACCGGGCGAGGTATTTCAAACAAACGGGTGAGTTCCTGTCCAGGCATCCGGGCTTTCTCAATCAAGTGGCGGCCTTGCCCTTTGCCGAGGCCCGCCTGGTCCTTACAGAGCTGCCTGGGGTCGGTCTCAAGGTCGCTGATTGCGTGCTTCTATACGGCATTAACCGCTTTGAGAGTTTTCCGGTGGATACCTGGATACTTCAGGCCATGGCTCGCCTTTACGGGCTTCAGGGACTGTCTCCAGAGCATCTGGCGCGCTTTGGGCGAGTTCACTTTGGGGACTATGCCGGGCTGGCTCAACAGTACCTCTTTGTGTATGCCCGACGGCGGTTGAAATCGCCGGATAAGCGCTGATATTACTTAGCCAACTCTCCTGGGTCCTCTCCTTTTCTTCTCGAAAACTTGCGGATGCATCCGCTTCTCGTGTCCTTACGGATATATGAGCATGACACGATCTTTTATTCTGGGTCTATTGGCGTTAACGCCAGCTGCGGTGCTGGCAGAGGATTTCAAGGTTCCTCATATCGAGGTCTGGGGCGTGGCCGAGCGCGACGTTGTTCCGGACTTGATGAACTGGTCGCTCGAAGTACGCACAGAGGGGCTTGATGTCGAGAAAGTGGCCTCCCGTCATCAAAAGGCTGCCACTTCGACTCTCGATTTCCTCAAAGAAAATGGGATCGAGAAAGAAGAGATGCAAACCACGCGGATGCAGTTGCAGGAGCTCTGGGAGTGGCGCGATGGCGCTCGTTACCGCAAAGGTTACTTCGCTACAACCAGCATCAACTTCGAGACGGGAGACTTTGAAACCTACAACGATCTATGGACAGGACTTTCGCGATTGGAGGATGTGACCGTTCAGAATGTGAGCCTGGCGATCGATGACCGGCGTAGCGTTGTGAACGAAGTCCAGGTCGATGCTCTTCGAGCTGCCCGACAGAAAGCACAGGCATTGGCAGCGGCCTTGGGTGGAGAAGTCGGTGAACCGCTGCTGATTTCTGAAGAGTCCTCAGACCCAGTGTTCCCTCAACAACGGATGATGGCGATGGAAGCCCGGGCGCAGGATTCGGCTGCCATCTCCCCGGGAGTGATTACGGTAGAGGCCCGCATTCGCGCCGTGTTCCGACTGTTGAATGAGTAACGAACAAAAAATGGGGCGCCCCGCTCTTACTCAGTCTCGAAATTGATTTTGTGCAGCTCCGAGGCGGGGATGAACTTCAGAGAGGCGCTGTTCATGCAGTAGCGCTTGCCGGTGGGTGGAGGACCGTCTTCAAAGACATGGCCGAGGTGCGATCCATCGGCGGTGTTGTGCACCTCCACACGGCGCATCCCATAGCTCTCATCAACCGCATAGCCAATCGGAGCGCCTTCGATAGGCTTGGTGAAGCTCGGCCATCCCGTTCCGGAGTCGAACTTGTCCTCGCTGCTGAACAACGGAATACCAGTTCCTACGCTCACATAGATGCCGGGCTCCTTGTTATCCCAGTACGCGTTCTGGAAGGGTGGCTCGGTGCCCTGTTGCCTGGCTACCTTGTATTGCAACGGTGTCAGGATCTGGCGCCATTCCTCATCGCTTTTCTGAATCTTGGCGACCTTGCTTAGATCCACATGCGACGGCAGCGCGCACGCGCTCTTCTGGGAAACATCCTTGTTCTTATCGATCATAACGTTTGGCGGGATTGGGCAGGTGGTATTATGGCTGAACCGAGGGGCGGCATAAGCCGTTGCGACCACTATTCCGGCAACAGCTGCGAGGCTGTAGAATACAGGCTTCATTGGTTTTGGAACCTCCCATGGCTTTGTTGTTTCACCGCATCTGACAGATATAAGACAATCCAAGGCGCAGGCGCATTCCAAAATAAGCACACTTTGCTCTCGAAGCAACGCTCAGGAACCGCTACCAACCCCTAAGATGGACATACCGCTGCGATCTGACGGCCGCCGCTTCGGCGACATGCGCACCGTGAAAATTGAACCCGGCTTCGCTCCGCATGCCGCCGGCTCCGTGCTGGTCAGCTTTGGCAATACCCGCGTCATCTGCGGCGCAACCTATGAGCGACGGCTCCCTCCTTGGATGCTTCGCCAAGGCGTAGAAGGAGGGTGGTGCACTGCCGAATACTCGATGTTGCCTTACTCTACGCTTGATCGTAAGCAACGTGATTCTTCACGTGGAAAGGTCGACGGCCGCACGGTGGAGATTCAACGTCTCATCGGGCGTTCGCTGCGCGCCGTCATCGACCTCAAAAAACTCCCGGGTCACACATTGTGGGTCGATTGCGACGTCCTGCAGGCGGACGGTGGCACCCGCACAGCGGCAATTACAGGCGCATGGGTTGCCGCAGAGCTTGCCGTTCGCGACATGCTTTCAAAGGGCGCAATCAAGGAGAACCCTTTCCGTGAAGCGGTCGCTGCGATCAGCGTAGGCATTGTTAACGGCACGGCGATGCTCGATTTGGCATACGAGGAAGACAAGGGGGCTGAAGTCGACGCAAACGTTGTCATGACGGCGTCCGGGAACTTTGTTGAGTTTCAGTGCACAGGTGAAGCAGGCGTCTTCTCTGAAGCACAAATGAAGGAACTCTCGGACCTTGCCAAAAAGGGCATCAACGAGCTTCTCGAGATCCAGCGTTTGGCTTTGGGCGCAAGTTTGTGAATAGGAGCTTGGGCGGAGAGGCAGAGGAAGGTCGCGGGTTGCTGCTTTCTCCACGATAATCTGCTCCTCAGGGCTGCACGTCGGACAATATCGAAGAGCTAAGGTTGCTTTTAATGACTTCAGGTCCGTTGAGATCGGGAGAAGCGTCGATTTTTAAACAACTGGACTGGAACAGAATCTGTCGTGTGGTGCAGTTCGTAATTAACTGATCGGATACTTGTGTCTAGATTCGTTAGAAATTGTGAGGAAATACTCGTTATCTCGTTAATCATAGAATTTTACTTGGATGAGAGTATTCAGCTTATCCCGTTATAATGAGGTCATAATGGGTTGTGCTGACGGTATTGTGTTTCATGCTAGAAGACCTATGAGCTATCCCTATGTGAACACCTTGAGGAGCGGCATCATATGGCTTGCTCTGGTATCTACTCCATCACTTGGAATCGCACAAACTCTCAGCAACGGTCTGGGAGGCGGGGACTGGAGCGATTCAGATACTTGGGTCGGTGGTAACGTGCCAAGTAGCTCTTTTGCTATTCAGGAGACTGACACCGTGACGGCGGGTCCCGGCGTCAACTATTCGCGTGACGACCGGAATTCAGAGATATATGGCACGCTCACGGTTAATGGCGGTGACATTACGATGGGTCGCCTTAACTACAACAAGGAAAGCTTTGGAACAATAAATCTCAACGACGGTAACGTTAGCGTGTCGCGTGTGGCGCAAACCAAGGAGAGCCGTTTCATCGTAAACATTAGTGATGGCACGTTTGAAGTGCGCGACAATATCGCTGTGAGTGACGGGATTACTTTCAACGTTTCCGGAGGTCAGCTTCGTTTGGGCGGGTCGTCGATCAACCAATATAGTGAGACTGGCGCGGTTGTGAACATGACGGGTGGGAGTATCACATTCATGAACGGGAACAGTGGAATCGGCGCATTGGCTGACGGCCGCTGGAACGGAGGAACGGTTTATCTCAACAACTCCACAATGTCTGCCGGAACCTCTGTTGGCGTCATCAACGCCTGGACCGCAAACGCTATCAACGTTCTCGGACTTTCATCGAAGAAAACCAAGCAGACCCTCACCATGGAGACCGAGGTGGTGGCGACGCAGGGCGTGATCAGCTTCAACATCTACTCGGCCACTCAGAATGACAACGACCTCTTCGTAGGAAACTCCTTTAATCTCGGAGAGAACGTCTCCATTCAGATCTCGGGCGTCGGCCTCGAAGGATCGATCCAGGACTACATCGGGGCTACTTACCAACTCTTCTCCGCGAACAATGGCGCCTATGAGAACATTGCCACGGCAGTGGAGGACTCCACGCTGAACATTGGCGGCATCGTGTATGAGAACATCCGCTGGGATACATCAAATCTGGCTGTAAATGGAACAATCAGCCTCGTTCCCGAGCCATCAACGTACGCCTTGGCTGCTGGCCTCCTCGTCATGGGTATTGCGGCTACACGCCGCCGCAAAATCGCCTAGC
>CAYSHY010000033.1:0-39996 GCA_964430955.1 uncultured Puniceicoccaceae bacterium
CGTATGTCGCTCCGGCGCCCATCTCGCCACTTACCCCTTCGCCTGGTTTCGGATTTCGGTTTTCCTCTCTCGGCCCTTGCCCATGGCCCATTTTACTTTCCCGTCCTACTCACCAATAATCTTCACGAGCGCGCGCTTGCGGCGGTTACCATCCAGCTCGTAGTAGAAGATACGTTCCCAAGGTCCCAAGTCCAACTCGCCGTTGGTGATGGCTACAACGACTTCGCGGCCCATGATGGTGCGCTTCAGGTGAGCGTCGGCATTATCCTCGTAGCCGTTGTGGTTGTATTGGTCATGCGGGTGTTCCGGGGCCAGTTTCTCCAGCCATACCTCGTAATCCTGGTGCAGACCGCTCTCGTTGTCGTTGATGAATACAGATGCGGTGATGTGCATCGCGTTTACAAGGACGAGGCCATTCTTCACGCCGCTTGCCCGCACGCACTCTTCCACCTCTGGTGTAATGTGCACGATCTTGCGCCGCTGTGGGACCTCAAACCAGAGCTCTTTCCTGTAATGCTTCATTTGTTGCCTACTGAATATATGTCGTCCGCTGACTCAAAGCTAGAGCACTTTTCAGTCGCCGTGCCGGGAGACTATTCTCCTTCCGAGAGTCTTGCTCGCTTGCAACCGTCTGTCCTTATCTGTTTCGCTGCGCGATTGTGAGCAGCATCGACAACACCCGAGAGGGAATCTGGGGTCCCAACGTACCCTTTTCGCCAGCGAAGACGCCGTTCTTTTATGGATGGATCATTCTGCTTGCCGGGACCCTTGGCGTTGTGGCGAGCATTCCCGGGCAAACAATGGGGATTGGACTGTTTACGGATCCGCTGCTTTCGGAACTCTCGCTCACGCGGGTCCAGTGGAGCGTCGCCTATGGTCTTGGCACTGCCCTTAGCGGTCTCACGCTTCCCTTTGCCGGTCGCCTTCTCGATCGCCTTGGCGCGCGACGGCTTGCGGTGATCTCGGTCCTGGGGCTTGGGCTCGCGCTGTTCTACATGAGCCGCAGCAACGTTTTCGCCATGACGCTTGCCCGACAACCCTTGGACTTCGCATGGGCGGGCTGGGCCTTTGCCGTTATCACCTTGGGCTTCTACTTCATGCGCCTCTTTGGTCAAGGGTTGCTTACCATGAGCAGCAACGCCATGATTGGCAAGTGGTTCGACCGAAAACGAGGTCTTGCTTTTGGCGTCGGTGCGATTGTTACAAGCGCAGGCTTTGCCTCGGCGCCCTTGTTCATAGATGCGGCGCTTCGCAAGTTCGGCTGGCGCGATACCTGGGTGCTCATGGGCATCTGCCTGCTTATCCCGATAGCTCTCTTTGTTTGGCTTGTCTATCGGGACAACCCAGAGGAGTGCGGGCTACAGATGGACGGTGGGCCTGCGCCAGAGATCTTGAGGAGCAAGCACCCTGACACGATCATTTCACGGGAGTATACCCGTGCAGAGGCCTTGCGCACGGTCCCATTCTGGGCCTTCAACCTATACTTCGGGTGGCAATCGCTCTACAGCACCGCATACACGTTTCACATCGAATCCATCGGAGCAGAGTTCGGATTCACTCGCACCGAGATAATCAGCCTATTCGTTCCCGCTGCGCTCCTGGGCATACTCACTAACCTTGTCGGAGGGTGGCTTAGTGACCGCACACGCGTGAAGTACATGCTCATGATAGGAGCACTTGCACAATGCTCCATGGCGGCTGGGCTTCTTTTTGAGTCACCGGTGCGCGAATTTCTTCTCGTCCTCGGGCTTGGAATCAGCGGTGCGCTGTTTGGCCTCCTACACGGCGTTGTTTGGCCGCGCTTCTATGGCCGGAAGCATCTCGGCGCCATCAGCGGCGCATCACTATCCATCCTGGTCTTCGCAAGCGCGGCTGGCCCCTACGTCTTTGCACAGATCCAGCAGTGGACAAGCGCCTATCGCCCCATTATCTTCTTCTCGGCTCTCCTGCCGATCGGCATTGCCTTACTCGCCGTCAAGGCAGACAACCCTCAGCGGAAGGCGTAGTCGGAAAGGCTACTCCACAGTTCGCCAGAGAGGCCTCGGCCACATTCCCTTGAACTTGTTTGTCCCTTCGCTTTCTTCATTACCGTGAGTCTTTCAGTAGAGGAGCTTTCACGCTATAGCCGACAGATTATCCTTCCGCAGATTGGTCAGGAAGGGCAGGAGCGCTTGAAGAAATCCAGCGTGCTGCTTGTCGGCATGGGCGGTCTTGGCGGTCCGGCGAGTCTGTATCTTGCCGCGGCGGGCATTGGTCGTCTGGGTTTGGCTGACTTTGATGAAGTCGAACTGAGCAACCTGCACCGCCAGATCATCCATAGTTCGCGAGACATTGGGCGGTCGAAACTGCAAAGCGCGGCCCACAAGCTCCAGGCGCTCAATCCACACTGTCACATCCACCTGCACCCGGACGGCGTGCAAGCAGAGGAGCTTCCCCGGCTTTTCAAGCACTACGACATTATCGTGGACGGGTCCGACAACTTTACGACCCGCTATATGGTCAACGACGCTGCCGTGATGGCGGGCAAGCCACTCGTTTACGGAAGTATCTTTCAGTTTGAGGGGCAGGCGTCACTCTTTTACCCGAAGGGTGGGGGGGCTTGCTACCGGTGCCTATTTCCCGAAATGCCAGATCCGTCAACCGTTCCAAACTGCGCCGAAGGCGGCGTGTTGGGTGCGTTGTGCGGCATTGTAGGGAGCATTCAGGCAATGGAAGCGATCAAGTTTCTCACTGGGGCCGGAGAGAATCTCTTGAATCGGCTGATTGTAATGGATGCGCTGGCAATGCGCCCGCGTGTGCTGAACACCAAGCCAGATCCAGAGTGCCCGGTCTGCTCAGCCAACCCCAAAATCACTTCTATCCGCGCCAATGATTATATCTGGACCTGCGCCGTTCCCGAGGAAAAGGACCCTGAGCCCATGGAAATAACAGTAGAAGAAGGCAAGGCCATGGTCGAGCGTGGCGATGCTGTGATCCTGGATGTGCGCGAGCCGTTTGAGCTCGCCATCGCATCCGTCCCCGGATCTCTCAACATCCCGCTGCGTCAACTCATGGCGAACGGCGTGGAGTTGCCGCGCGACCGCACCATACTCACTTTGTGCCACCACGGCATGCGGTCGATGTCCGCTGCACGGGAGCTTCAGGCTCGCGGATACAATAATGTGCGTAATCTGCGCGGCGGGATTGACCAATGGGCACAAAAAATCGACCCTAAGATGGAGCGGTATTGAGCATTGTGCTCGCTCTGGCAGGCCGAATGTTTTGCAATGCCTCGTCAAGCTCTGCTCCATCCCGCTTGACCCCGTCATACCAGCGCCAGTAGAAATGAATCCAATGAGCCGTTACCTTCGTCTCGCTGCCATCTCCGTCCTCACTCTGTTCCTGGTTGGTTGCCCAGACCGCAGGACTCCACCAGATCCTTCGTCCACCATCATGGGCGCCGAGTCCGGCCCAACTGTCGACTGGATCGACCCCACCACCATTTATGGTGCAGACGCCGCAGACCTCGCGTTCCGCGACTCCGCCTTCGGAGAAGATGGTACCCGAGTGGAAGGGCTTCTGCCTTCGGTCTTCTTTGATTTCGACACCTCCGGGGTGAAGGCCGCCGAGCGACCCAAGCTCCAGCAGGCAGCGCAACACCTGCAGGACAACCCGGGTGACAAACTCCTAATTGAAGGGAACTGCGACTGGCGCGGCACCACCGAGTACAACCTCACCCTCGGCGATCGCCGTGCAGACTCGGTGAAACAATACCTTGTAAACCTTGGTATCGATCCCAGCCGCATCGAAACGCTGTCCCACGGTGACCTCAATGCAGAGGAGAACGCATCTGAATCTCAGATGGCGCAGGACCGTCGGGCCGACCTCGTGATCATTCGCTAGCCCGCCACCTGCAGGCGTTACATAAATTTCCACCGAAGCGGGCGCAGAAAACTGCGCCCGTTTTGTTTACACGAGTGAAGTTCGTTGTGCAGAGATCCGATGCACTCTCAGCGCGTGGGATCACTGGCGTCTGCTATGACATGCTAACCAGAGCAACAAAGGCTCCAACGATACGCACTCCCAACCGCGTTCCGTCCCGTCTGCTCCCTCAGCATTATTCATTTTACCACGCTGTTGCTGGCGCTTGGGCCTCAAATGTGCTAAGTTTGGTGTTGCCATAGTTTTACAGGCAATCACCCACCAGCTAATTTCATGGAGGCGCAATGATCGATATCCTCAGAAAAACCATCTTTGCCGGCCTTGGGGCAACAGTGATCACGGCGGAACGTCTCCGGTCACGACTCGATGAGCTTGTGGCCCGTGGTCGAATCTCTGCTGACGAAGCAGAAGACTTGGCCAGCAAAATTATGGCGGAGGGCCGGAAGGAGTTTGATGAAGGCAGCAGCCGTATCTCGGCCATGCTTGATGACATGATCAAGAAAGCCAATTTTGCACGTCATCGTGATTTGTGTGCACTGGAGTCCAGGGTGACGATTCTGGAGCAACAGCTTCGCGCTGCGCAGGGTTTTTCAACGGGCGTGGCTTCAACTCCCGGGCCGCAGGAGACCGCCGCATCCCAGCCAACAGAGAATCCCACAGTGGCTACAGTCCCGCCGCCGCAACCCTCCACGGGTAAGATTCCTCCGCCGCCTCCCGCATCGGGAGTCGCCACTCCTCCCCAGCCGTCACGCGGGACGAAGCCTCCTCCGCCTCCCCCTGTTTCTGGCGTGTAGACGCACCAGGGCTTGCCACTGCATTACCCTGCGACTTTGAAGCCCCTTACGATAGTGCGTACCGGCGGCCGATTGGGCGAGATCGCCAAGATCCTCGTCCGGTATGGCTTTAGCGACCTTCTCAATCAGCTGAACTTGCCTGGCTGGATGGTGCGTGGCGTTGCGCCGCGCGAGATCGCCGCTCTCACCACCTGGCAGCGCCTGCGCATGGCGTTTGAGGATCTGGGGCCCACGTTCATCAAGATCGGGCAGATCCTCAGCACCCGGCCAGACGTCATACCGCAGCCGCTCATCGGTGAACTGCAATATCTGCGCGATGAGGTGCGCCCCCAGCCTATCGACACGATCTTGCGCGTGCTGGATGGCGAGCTCAATGGGTCCGTGGAGGATCACTTCAGCGACTTTGAGCACAAACCGATTGGCAGCGGGTCTATGGCGCAGGTGCACCGCGCCCGCTTGCGCTCTACAGGGGAATACGTCGCAGTCAAGATACAGCGGCCGGGCATTGAGCGCGACATTACGAGCGATCTGGAGATCCTCTCTTATCTTGCCCGACAAATCCACGAACGAGTGCCGACGCTTCAGCCCTATGATTTGCCGGGTATTGTCGAGGTTTTGCGCGATGGCCTGCGGACCGAGCTGGATTTCAATATAGAGGCCCGTAACGCCATTCTGTTCAATGCGCGCAACCCGTACCCCGAGCGCGTCTTTGCTCCCCGCGTAATCGAGCAGTATACGAGTCGTCGCCTGCTTGTTACAGACCTTGTAGAAGGCGTTACGCCAGACAAGGCCAGCCTGACGCCAGAGCAGGCGCGCGCCGTTGCCGCCAATGGTGGAAACAGCGTCTTCCATCAGATCATCAGTATAGGCTTCTTTCACGCCGACCCGCATCCGGGGAACATTCTCATCACGCCCACAGGTCGTCTCTGCCTGATCGATTGGGGGCTGGCTGGTCAGCTCACGCGAAAGATGCGCTACCGGTTGGCGGACCTGTTGGAGGCCATTATGCGAAACGACCCTGAGAAGGTTGTTCGCATTGCCGTGGCCATGAACCGCAGCAACCGTCTGCCTGACGAGCAGCGCCTTGAAATGCAGGTCACCAACGTTCTGGATCGCTACGGCGGCAACATCAACGTCGCAGACCTTGGCCGCATCATGGTCGATCTCATGTATGCCTTTGGCCAGAACGGCGTGATGATCGCGCGGGACTATACCCTTCTAGCGAGGGCAGTCATCTCGATCGAGCACACGGGGAGATTGCTCGATCCGGAGTTCGACATCGGCGAGATCGCCCGCCCATTTCTTGAGCGGCTGCGCTGGGAGCGCTACCGGCCCAAGACGGTGTTGCGTCACTTGGGTTGGGTTCTTGATAGCGGCATCCTCAAGCTCAATGATCTTCCGGCAGACCTGCAGCGTTTTATTCGTCGGCTGGAGAGCGAGGACGTGGGGATTACCCTGCGGCACAGGGGCCTTGAACCGTTTGGCGATGATCTCCAGCGAAGCGCCAACAGGTTATCGCTCGCCGTCATGCTCGGGTGTATGATCATTGGTTCCTCCATTGTCATCACCACCGGGGTCCATCCCCTCATCTACGGCTATCCAGCAATTGGCATCGCCGGGTATCTCTTCAGTTTCTTCTTTCTCATCTGGGTGATCATCGACATCATCCGGCACGGTCACCATAAGTAGCTGTGACCGGCAATGTTGCACAAGCACCAGCAGACCAGACACGGCCCATTGATCATTGGCTGGCGGGAAATGATCTCCCTGCCGGAGTGGGGGGTCAGGAGGTTGCTGGCAAAAAGCGATAGCGGCGCGCGTGGCAGCGCCATCGACGTAGACAACATTAAGGTGCTCGAGGACGGCAAGATCTCGTTCGACATTGTCCTGGATCGCAAGGACCGCTCACGCACGCGCCATGTTGTTACCGATCTGGCAGGCGTAACTCGGGTACGCTCCAGCAACGGCCAGATACAGGAGCGTTACAAGGTTCGCACCACGCTTCGCATTGGCGATGTCGAAAAGGAAGTCGAGTTCACGCTTGTTAACCGCAGGCGAATGCTCTGCCGCGCGCTCCTCGGTCGCTCTGCCCTTGGACGGGACTTCCTCATCGACAGCTCCTCCAAGTATCTCTTCGGGCCCCGCAGCTCGAAGACGAAAAAGTGATGATCGAGGATTGGACGTATCGGCGAGCCGGGCGCTCCGGTTTCGCAGTCCACGGCCTCTTGATTCGGGCTTGAGATCTGGGATCCCAGATTTCGTCTCCGGCTCCCTACCGCCTTTCGGGCGTCGCAAACTCGTCACTCATCTCGTAGGGCAACTCCCAGACCTTGTCGCCATCCCGGTTCGTGAAATAGAGGTGCGATTCGGACATTTCATCCGGGTTGCCATCGGCCCAGATAGCGTAGAAGTCGGAGTGGGCGTTCACCGGCCGGCGGGCATAGCCATGATTTCTCGGGCTGTCCATGGTTACGTCGCGCAGCTTCTTCCAGCTCTTACCCTGATCTCGGCTCTCCCAAATCGCCATCTCTCCACCCGTACCATAGTGCTGGGGACCCGGCTCGGTGGGAGCGAGCACCTTCCATAAATCGCCCTCGATATACAGGGAACCCATGTCGTAGTTGTGCGTTGATCGAGTGATCTCGTGGAACTCCCACTCCGTGCCAGTCCAGTGGGCAATTGTCCAACTTCGTGGATCCCCTTTCGGCCCAGGCTGATATCCGCTGCTGGTGATGTACAGCAGAACTGGCCTTTTCTCTGAATCAAAACCAATGTCCTTAAGGTAAACCAATCTGCCTTCGCTCGCATAGTCCCACACCAACGCCGGATTCGCGACTTCTGTTAGTGGCAGGTCCAATTGCCTGCCGTCGACGGTTGTCCAGGTGGCGCCCCTATCATCGGTTTGCAGGAAATAGAGGTTCGTCCGCTTATCGACATCGCCGCCTGGATGCATGTTGAAGGCAGTGATCACACGGTCTCCGAGCTTGTTGCTCATCTGGTAGTGGCCGCCCATTGCCGCTAGCTTCTTTGGCTGTGTCCATGTGCGACCTTCCAGGTCGCTCGTGCTCCAATAGAGCTCGCGACCATTTGTATAGCGTGTCAGCAGGTGCAGGAACCCCCGGCCCTGGATATACCACGGTTGGGGGTAGGTGAACTCGTCCTCCAGGACCAACTCAAAGGTCTCAGTGTCGAACGGTTTTACGCTCCGATAGATAAAACCGGGCCGACTTCGGCCGCGCCCACTAACGAAGACCCAAATATAACCGTCCGAGTCGATGTTCATGCTTGGGTTGTCATGAGGGTCGTCGACTCCCTGCTTGTCGTGCACAACTGTGGGGCGAGGCACTCGGTTCTGCTCATGATCATAATAGGAGGCCATAGCCAATAGCCGCCGCTGATCTGCTGCCGGGGTTCCTCCGTAAACGAAGAACGTCTTGTTTACCTCCGGTGCATAGACAGCCAAAGGATGGTGCTTCGCCGTGTAGGTTCCGAGCCCGCCTGAATACTTGGAGCCAAACTCGGACTTCTGCCCAAGATCGAACCATATGCCCCGATACCCATCGATTTTGCCTGAAATGACAGTCTCTGCCGCCGTCGACGTTTCATCAGTATTGGCAGCGTATGCCACAGTTGTCCAAAATAGCAGGGATACAAGGGCCTTCCATGCCGAGTTTTCAGGGAGCCAGTGTCTCATCGTAGGGTAGGGGTGGCGACAAGGATAAACTCGTTCAGACTGCACCTTCAAGATTCTATGCCTGCCAGATGCATTTATGGGCCTTGCCCAGACCTCTCCGCTTGGGTAGATAGTTGGGCTTTCCTGCACCATGCGTCTTGCCCTCAAACTGCTAATTGTTCTGCCTTTTCTGGCGCTTATCTCAAGTCCCCTCATGTCTAACAGAACGAAGAATGAAACGTCGTCGCTGGCCTCGTTCGAGCCGGGGGCAATCTGGCCGGACAATAATGGCGTGCATATCAACGCACATGGCGGCGGAATCTTGTATCATGACGGGGTCTACTACTGGTATGGCGAGCATAAGACTGAAGGCGAAGCAGGCAACCGCGCCAACGTCGGCGTTCAGGTCTATTCTTCCCGCGATCTTTACAACTGGACGGATGAAGGCATCGCTCTGGCCGTAACCGACGAACCGGGTCACGATATAGAAGCTGGCTGCATTCTCGAGCGTCCGAAGGTGATCTATAACGCTCGCACCCGAAAGTTCGTGATGTGGTTTCACCTCGAGCTCAAGGGACATCACTATAGCGCCGCAAGATCTGGCGTCGCCACTTCCGACAGCCCAACCGGACCGTTTCGTTTCATCCGTAGCATGCGTCCCAATCCCGGCGAATGGCCGGTGAATGTCGTGCCTGCGCACAAGGACCCTGAATCCATTGCAGTTGCCCAGGCAGCGGAAGCCGAGAAGCCGTTCCCGGGCGATCCCAGCGACCGCACCCGCAGTCACAATATTCTGGGCGCCCACTTCGAAGGAGGACAGATGGCGCGCGATATGACGCTATTTGTCGATGACGACGGCAAGGCTTACCATATCTATTCCTCGGAGCATAACTCAACCCTGCACATCGCGGAGTTGACGGACGACTACCTCGGCCATACCGGCAAGTACGTGCGTGTTCTGGAGCATCGGTGGATGGAGGCGCCTGCAGTCTTCAAATACGATGACAATTACTACCTCCTGGCCTCGGGATGCACTGGTTGGGCGCCAAATGCGGCCCGCTCTGCCATTGCCCCCACCATCTTCGGCCCATGGGAAGAGCTCGGCAATCCGTGTGTTGGCGTTAACCCGGCAAACGGGCTAGGCCCCGAGAAAACCTTTGGCGGCCAGAGCACATTTGTCCTCTCTGTTCACGGCAAGCCCAACGCCTATATCGCGATGTTCGACATGTGGCGGCCCGAAAACGCAATCGATGGTCGCTACATCTGGCTCCCCATCTACTTTAATGGCGACGTGTTTAACATCCCATGGTCTGACAAGTGGACGATCGAGGACGCCTTTGGCCGGTAATACTCTACACTACCCGGGGATTTCCCGCATCATCCTCACATTCCGGCAAGCGGTGAGTAGCAAGTAGCGGTGTGGTGCGGGTGGTCTTAACACCCTATGAGCGCCACATAACCTTCCTTACCGCTTCCCCATGTCGAGACTCTGGCGCTTGTAGCCCTTGGGTGGAGCAAACTCAGAGGCCGGAACGTCCTGAGTCTCCACGCCCTTCAATGTTGAGGTGGATATCTCCTTCCCGCTCTCGTCATAGTGCACGGTCTGCACTGGAAAGCCGTCGATCTCCTTCATCGCATTGATCCAGCTCGTCTGTTGTGCGGCGCTGCCAATACCGGGCACGGACTTGAACATCTTGCTGAAGAAGTCGCCCATTGCCTGCATGGACGCCTGGGCCTCCTTGCTGCCCTTGATGTTGTCCCACTGTGTCACCCATAAAGTGAGCTCCTTCTTACCATCAACAAGCACATCGTAGCCCTTGGTCTTATAGTCGTTCACTTCCCGATTCTTGCCTGTGGGTTTTACAGAAACTTCGGGCGCCTTTTCCGGCGAACCGCCAAGCATACTTCCGCCCATCATCTTCTTCATCTGTTCGCGCTGCGCCGGCGGAACCTGAGCCAGCGCCGCCTCCATCTGCGCCTGAGCCTGACGCATGCTCGCGGCAATCTTCTCAATCGCTTCGTTGTCGATCACGGTGTAAGTGCGCTTTTTCGGGTCGATCATCATCATCTGACCAGAGTCGCCGTCGAAAATCATCGTGCTAACAGCCGAGCCCAGTCCCTGCGTCTCGACTTTTACTTTCGCATCCTGCGCCTTTACAGTCGTCAGGCGTGGCTTCGCAGCCTTGTCGGAGGCGTCTGTGTCTTCCATCGTGAAGATGACGCCGGCATTGAGCGCGGTACAGGCGAGCAAGGTGGCTGCAACCGCAGCAGCCGAAAAGAAGCGATTCAGCATTGTCATGCGGCAGCTTATTCCGCCGCGACCATTTCACAAGGCAAGGCCTAAGTTATTCTTTAACAACAGGCCGTAGCAAAATGTTGCGATAATTTACACCTGTATGGTCGCCTTGGAGATAGATCGGTCCGGGCGCGAATTCATTCGACGTTAAGGCCCCACCGGTGCAGCCCAGTAGTGGCTCATTATCGATGATCTTCACCCCATTGAGGATCACCGTTACATGGCGATCCACCAGGGTGATGTCCACCTTCTGCCACTGTCCTGCGGGTTTCTCTGCATTTCTCTCAGGCGTAATTCTACTATAGATCGCGCCCATGTGGTGGGGATCCAGAGGCAACCCGTGGCTATCCATAACCTGTACCTCGTAAACGCCGCGCAAGTAGATGCCGCTATTGCCGTTTTCGGGCACCTTCACCTCAAGCGTAAGATTGAAATCCTCAAACTCCTGTTCTGTGCGCAAGTTTCCATACCAGATTCCCTCTTCGCCCTTTCTTGGTGTCTCGTTCACCAGCTCGCCATTCTTGGCGCTCCAACCGTTTTCGTGCCACGGCGTAGTTAACCGCCATCCGCTCAGGTCCTTGCCGTTGAACAGCTCAATAGGAGCGCCAAATTTCACGTTCTTGAGGTCCGGTGCTGGCGGCAGGTCTGGAATTCGCACGCCCGAAAATGGCTCCACTTTCAGCCCCAGCCCATCCGGCGAAGGCGCAAAATGTTCAAAATCGATTCGGTCGCCGTTGAGCCGTCCCTTGAGCAAGATCGGGAACTGCTGTGTGCGCACTACCTCGCCATCGGCATCCTTGCGATCCACATTCCGTAGGCGCACAACATAGATCTCACCATCGCTGAAGAATACGCTCGCCACTGGCAAAACGCTGCCGCCGCCCCACAATACGCTGGCGTCGTAATAGCCGTCCGCCTCTTTTGTAACGCCCAGCCACCCGGCGCCTCCGTTTGGGATCGTCAAAGCCCAGCGGCCCACATAATCGTCTGGTTTCGCTTCTGCAGAAGCAATAGCTGTAGCGCCAAGAAGGGCAGTGAATACGCCAACACCAAGCAGGGGTAAGACTTTCATTTGGTTAGGAGCTATGCCTTTAATACTGGAATTTCAAGCAAGGAGAAATCTGTAGACAGAATTTCCCCGCTCGGCGAGCGTCTTGCTAGCCCTAATCTTCGGTCCTTGTCTGCAATCCTACTCCACCAGTTTAACCGTTCTCTTTTCTTTGGCGCTCTTCAAAGCCGAATCGACAATCTGCTGACCAATCCGGGAGATCCTTGGCGTGAGCGGCCCGATCATTGGTTCACCGGTTTCGAGGCAGTGCAACACGTGCTGGATCGGATTCTTGTGAGGGGCTTCCAGCGGGATCACCGGCAGATCATGGGCCTCTGGTCTTTCTACGGTCTGCACGCGCACCGTCTTTTCATAGTCATAACTGCTGATGGTGCCCTTGTCACCAATGATTACGAAGCCGCACTTGGGTTGAGGCTGGTGCACCCACGGATCTGTGAACGTGCCCCAGCGTGTCTCAAACTTGGATAGGCCCGTATCGTAGCGGGCTACGACGAGACTCTGCTCGTCAACCTCCAGGCCTTCAGGCGCATCAACAACCGCGGTGACCTCGATTGGCGCCTTTCCGCCCATGTACCAGGTCCCCAAGGTTGTGCCATAGCCCAGGTAGTCCAGTAGTGAGCCACCCCCGGCTGCCTTCTTGTAGAACCAGCTCTTTGCCTTACGTTCAGCGGTCGGTTCAGTCACAACCTTGTCTGCGCCGTGCCATAACGGACCGCGGTTGCCGCCGTAGTGACGCACCTGCTTCACCTTGCCGATCAGCCCCTGGTCGATCAGGCGCTTTGCTGTAACATGTGATTCAACCCAGCAAAGCGGCCAGTTGATGATCAGCTCCTTGCCCGTAGCCCGTAGGGCGGCGATCATCTCATCGGCTTGCTCGAGACTTGCCGCAAAGGGCTTCTCTACAAAAACGTGGGCGCCATACGGAGCAACCCGCTTTGTCCACTCGGCGTGTTCGCCAGTCGCCGGGCAAAGGATGACGAGATCCGGTTTCGTCTGCTCCATGCACTGCCTGTAATCGGTGAAGACGCGCTCCCTGGGGATCTCAAAGTTCTTGATGGCTTCCTGCATCCGCGAGCGATCTTCATCGCATATGCCCACGATATCGACCTGCGGGTGCTCGTGCGCCATGCGCAAGAGGTCGCCCATGTGCATGTGGTCGAAGTTGATTGCAGCAATTCTCCAGGTTTTCTTCATGCCGGTTCAGATGAGTTCAGCGTTGATTGGCAAAAACATAGGTTTCTGCCGGGGTCCCGACAAACATCCGGTTGAGTAGTTTGTCAGCCAGTCCAGCTGATCGAAGCTGGTCCGCAAAATCTGTCAACAGGAAGCGCATGCCGGGCTTCCCGCCATGGCTGCGCCAGTAACTGCGACGGGCTGCATCCATCCCCAGCATGATCTGGTTTGGAAACTCGGGCGCCAACTCGACGATCAGATCAAGGGTGGGGTTCCCTTGTCCGTCCTTCCAGCGAAACGCCGAGTCGTATTCCACTTTTACCCCGCTTGAGAGTATTTCCCGGTGGTAAGACCTGTCCGGTTTGCGGTCGAGATGCGAAAGCACCACATGCCGCAGGTCCACTTCCAACGCTTTCAGCCGTTCTACCTGCTCCAGTCCCAGTTCGCCCTGCTCAGTATGCGTCAGAATGGGCGCGCCTGTTTGCCTGTGAGCTTCTGCGGCTGCAGCGAAAATTCGCTCCTCGCGCGCCGTGATGACTTCTCCGGTGGCAATCTTGATCAACCCTGCCCGATGGTCTGTCCGCTCGACAAGCGGGCCGTTGTAATCATGAGCGTCGATGCCTTCCTGGATATCCGCGATGAACAGCGCGGCCAGCTGTTCCTCTCCATAGAAGTTCCCCCAGTGGCCTGGGTCGTAGTACTTCTTCAGGTGCAGTCCCGTAGGCGCCAGGATATTAACCCCCGCCTCGCGAGACAGGCGCGCCAGCTTTAGAACGTTCCTGCCACTGTCGCAGGGCATGGAGTCGACAAGAGTCCTTCCGCCAGCCGCCTTGAACTCCAACAACTCGCTCACGCCCTTTTCCACATCGGACAGTTCGAAATCCGGGGACACATAGGTGGTGAAGCTCGGATCGATGATCAGATGCTCGTGGGCGTAAGTTACGCCAAGATCCTTTGGCGGAATATCTCCGAGCACTGTCCGCGCAAAAGCTCCGTTCATCGATTTTTCCTCCAGTCGTCGGCGCCAGTATGGGCCTCTTCCGCCGGTGTTTCCAGCAATGCTCCGCTCTGGCGAAGCCGCTCCTGTAGCGTTGCCACAGGAAGTTCGCGTGCGCCGCATTCAGTCTGAAGCGATAGCGCAGCAGCGTAACCGGCGGCCTGTCCCATCGCCATTGTCTGCGCCATGGATCGGCATGAGGCGTGCGCATCGTGCGTGGCGCTGAAGCACCGGCCCGCCACCCAGACTTCGTTCTTTCCCTGCGGGACAAGCGTGCGGTAGGGAACATCATAGGCCTGCCCTCCCGGCACGTATCCCCACACGGTCTCTTCACTCTTCCCATCGGGGGCTGCGCGGTGGTCTTCGATCGGTGCGCCGCACAGCAGGATCCGATCGTCAAACCTCGCCACTCCCATGCAATCCTCGCGGGTCAGGCGATACTCTCCCCATACGCGCCGGGTTTCACGCACCCCGATCTGGTGTGAAAGTCCAATAATGTTCGAGCGTTCGAAGCCCGGCACGCACTCCCTGAAGAACCGTTCGTAGATAAATGCCTGGCGTCGCCCCTCCCGCTCTGCCTCGCATAGTTGCTCGACGTCCGTCGCGTCGACGTTCGCCACACGCACAGCAACAGTCGAGATGCACCCTTCGGCATTCATTCGATGAAGGCTGCCAGCCTTGCGGGGTAGGGGATGAGTCCCTTTCTCCACTGCTTCCTCCATGAGTTTCATCAATCGCTTCTTGCCCCCTGCCGCCTCATAGGCAGCGAGGTCGACGTTGCTCATCCGGAATGTCGTCGTCAGCGTTTGTGCGGGCTCGTTTTCTCCGGCCTTCTCGAAAGGGATGTCCGCTAGCCAGCACAGGTCAGCATCGCCAGATGCATCAATAAACCGGCGCGCCCGAATCCTGAAGAACCCGCTCTTGGTGGCGATTATAACCTCCTTCAGCAAGCCACGGCTGTCTGTTACGGCGTCAACCAACAGGGAGTGCAGCATCACGCGAACCCCGGCCGCAGAGAGCAGTTCATCCCATACCAGCTTCAAGCGCTCAGGATTATAGTTTACCCCGGTTCCCGCACCATACGTGTTTGGACGCAGGAAGATCGCTCCAGCTGCGTCCAGGGCGTCAACCACCCGATCGGGTATCCCTCCCACGACTTTCCGCGGATGTTCGCCGGGGGTGAAAAAACCATAGAACGTATCGAGCATCTGTGTGGAGGAGCCTCCAAGGAAGCCGTAGCGGTCTACGAGCATCACTTTGCTCACTCCAAGGTCAGCGGCGGCAAGCGCTGCGCAACATCCAGCTGATCCGCCGCCAATTACCAGCAGATCCACTTCCCCAAGAAGTGGTACTCTATCATGGGACAAATAGTTGCGCATCGTCAGGACCTGCCGTTCACGTTCTCGTACAACTTTGCCAACCGATGTGCATGTTCGTCGTAGGCGCCTTCGAACAGATCCCGGGCGCGTTCGGGTCCCACGACCGCAGCCGCGCTCAAGACCTTTGGCGCTTGTCCCGCCGCTGCCAGCCGCTGGGCGACCTCCGCCTTGATTGCGTTCACAATCAGACAACCGCCGACCGTTGACCCCGGCGCCACCGGTGTGTCCAGGCCGGGCACGCGGACCATTGCATCGCCCACCGGCGCCCCGGTATCCAACACAAGATCGGAAAAGTCCTGAAGCTTCTTGCCGCCGGGATGTTTGCTTGTGCTGGCATCCGCATGTTGCTTGCTTACGAGGCCTACAACCCGCACCCCTCGCTTCTGGAACTGCTCGGCCATCTCCACTGGCACGATATTACAGCCGCTGGAGGAAATCACCAGCGCGGTGTCTTTCTCTGAAAGATCGAAGTTGCGCAGTATCCTCTCAGCCAGTCCGCTTACATTCTCGAGGAACATTGCCTGTCGCTGGCCGTTGGCCCCGACCACAAGGTTGTGAAATGAGAGCGATAGTTCCACGATCGGATTGAAGCCCGGAAAGGAGCCGTAGCGCGGCCACATCTCCTCGACCATGATCCGGGAGTGCCCGGAGCCGAACAGATGCACCATGCGTCCGGCGAGGATTGTTTCGGCAAACCAGTCGGCTGCCTGTTGGATTTGAGCTTCCTGCGCAGCCACCGTTTCCATGATCGTCCGGCATTTGCTCAGATAGTCTGAAGTTGCTGTCATATTCGTTCTGACTGTTGGTTCATGCCCTGCCACGCCGCGCCATATGCGCCCGCGAGGTCGCCAAGCTGTGCTCTTGCAAGTCGTACCTTATGCCCGCCCGGTCTCCATTCGAAGCGGTCCAGCATCCTGCCAAGTGGCTCCAGCAACGCATCGCCCGCCTCGGCGATGCCGCCACCTATCAGGATCACTTCCGGATCCAGCACATTAATGATGGAGGCAACGGAAGCGCCCAGGTCACGAATCATTCGATCCCATACATCCCGGGCAAATGTGTCGCCGGCCAGCGCGTCCATGACCAACTGGGCTGTGGATGTGTAGCGTCCGCCTGTTCGCTTGCCAAGGGAGTGATTCCCCACGGCATCCTCAAGGCTGCCCGGCGTATTTGTTATGCCCAGCTCTCCAGCTGGATTCAGCGACGTATGCCCCACGTGGCCAGCCCGGCCGATGTGTCCCCGCAGCAGTCTGCCGTCCACAACAGCTGCGCCGCCGACGCCGGTGCCAAGGGTAATCAGGACCGCATTTTCGGAGCCTCTTGCACCCCCTCGCCAAACTTCCCCCAGCAAGGCTGCGTGGCCGTCGTTCAGCACCGGAACTTCGACTCCAATATCAAGAAAGTCAGTCCAGATCAGGTTCTCCAGGCCCGGCAGACGGCCCGGCATGAAGGCAATGCTTCTACCGTCCTTTGAAGCCAAGCCCGGCGCAGCCAGTCCAGCAGCTGTGGGCGCGCCAAGCCTGACCACAATATCCTTAACCGCCGATTTGACCGAACTCGCCCAGTTCGGACCTTCGCTCGGCGCTAGTCCACGCTCGATTTCTATACCCTGTGGAGTGAGGGCCAAGAGCTTTAGACGTGTTCCTCCAAGGTCCAGTCCCAGTATATAGTCTGTCTTGCTCATTCCTGTGGGATCTGACCTTCCGAGACGCTCCAACCGCCATCAATCGCCAGCACCTGGCCAGTCACATACTTCGATAGGTCAGACAGGAAATATACTGCCGCCGCGTCACAGTCTTCGGCTTGGCTAATCCTGCCACCATCCAGGCGCTGCTTTGTTTTTAGAAACCTCAATATCATTTCATCTCCGGCTGCGCGTCGAGCCATTGGCGTCTCCACAACTGCGGGCGCCAACACATTTGCCCGTATGTCTTTGTCTGCATAGTAGGCGGCGATGGACTTTGTGAAGCCGACGATTGCCGCCTTTGCTGCAGCATACGCATGTGTTGCAAAAAAGTGAGGCGAGGGCGACCAGCCAAGGACAGAGCCCATGTTAAGGATGCTTCCGCGCTTTCCCGCATCCAGGAAATGCCGCACCGCTGCGCGATTCGAGTAGATCAGCGAGTGCAGGTTCAACTCCAGCGTCGAACGCAGCCCATCATCCGTCAGTTCATGTAGCGGACCGTCTCCAAATCGTCTGCCGCTTCCTCCCGCGACATGATACAGCCCCTCAACGCCTCCAAAACGTTCCACCGCCAGTGCAATTGCGGCTGGCGCTGTTGCTGAGTCCGTGGCGTCGCCGGTCATGGCTGCGCCTTTCTTGCCCAACATGGCTTCTGCTGCGCGGGCGCTTTCTTCATTTCTGCCAACGACAACCACCTGTCCGCCAGCCGCCACACACGCCTTAGCTGCCGAAAGCCCCAAGCCCGTTGTCCCCCCAATGATGACAATACGTTTCCCGCTGAGAACCTCTGCGCTCATTCTCTCCATATGCTTTATCTTGTCTCTGCAGCCAATGGTTAATTGACCGCTGCGGAGGAAAACTGATATGATATCTCACAGTGGCTCGTCCCCGTTCAAAGCATGTTCTCGAGGTAAAGGCGGCGCTGGTTGCCCGCCTGCGATCCGGCTTGTCCCATCCCGGCGACCGGTTTTTCTCTGCTCGCGCCGTTGCTGATAGATTCAACGTCAGTTATCAGACCGCGCATCGGCTCCTTACTGAGCTCAGTAAGGAAGGCCTTTTAGAGCGCCGACAAGCTTCTGGGTCATATATCCCCGGCGCGCTTCCTCTGATGCGCGGCGTGCAGCTCATTTTCAACAAACGCGCCAAGCGCTCCGGAAGTTTTGGGGAACGTCTGTTGGCGAGTTTGATAACGCTCTTGGCTGCACGTGCGGTGAATCATGAGACGATCTATGCCGAGGCCGGGAAAGACTGTCTCTTGTCAGACTTTTATCCGATTGTGTGGGAGTGTCCGGAGACTCTTAAGCGCCTGGCTGCCGAACGACGCTTTGCTTTGTGTCTGAATGATCAGCCGCCTCCCGGCATTGCTGCGAGCTTCATTGATGCAGTGACCACCGATGATTTCTCGGGCGGCGCCTGTGCCGCCGATCTGTTGTGTGTCAAGGGTTCCAAGCGGGTCGTGGTTCTCGGCGGTCCGGAAGGCGATCAGCGCAGCCGGCAGCGTATCGCCGGCTTTCGCACTCGCATCCCCACCGCGAAGGTGGTTTGCGCAGAGTCATGGGATTTTGAATCGGGTCTTGCTTGCGCTCCACGAGTCATGAGCGGGAAACCGGCTGGGGTGTTTGCTTGCAGCGATCGCCTGGCGCATGCGCTCATTCACTATTGCAGAGAGAACCACCTAAGCCCGCCGACGCTCGTTGGCTTTGATAATGCGCCCGTTGCAGAGCAGCTCCACCTTACAACTGTGGGAATTCCCTGGTCTGAAATGGCTGCTCAAGCCGTTACCCTTGCACAGTCCCGCCTAAACAACTCCACTGCTCCGGCCCGATTGGTCATCCTCTCGCACGAACCCATCCGACGTTTGACCGCCTGAGCCTGCCGCAGTGAACGCTTTGGTACGGGAGGTGTCTAATGCCTCATCTGGCCATTTGGCGACCTCCTTACAACTGATTATGGAGGAGTCACGGAGCCTCTGACGCGCTCTCTTGCTGCATCTGATGGATATCGAAGGGCGCCCAGTCGAGCTTGCTTTGCAAGTGCGTTACCCAAGGATTGTGTGCGGGAGGGGGAGTCCGCGAAGCGCCACGAGGCAAATAAGTCCGCATCTTCCAGTTCCAGGGACTTCATGACTGGCTCATCCGCCAAGTTCAGCACGAGACGATTGAGATGTACCCAATATGCGGTGTAGGAAACGGTTCGGTCACCTCGCCTTCGTTCGCTTTCCGCTCCTGCTGTGGCCAAACCAACGCCGAGTTTTTCAACAGTGAAGGTTAGAAAGTGGCGCTTCCCATCGATTCGTAATACTCCTTCGGGGTTACCACTTCTACATTGCGTCGCAGGGCCGGCGGGAATTTCTCAGGGCGGGCGGTTACCAGCAGAACTCCGGCCTCGC
Source organism: uncultured Puniceicoccaceae bacterium (assembly GCA_964430955.1). GTDB lineage: Bacteria > Verrucomicrobiota > Verrucomicrobiia > Opitutales > Oceanipulchritudinaceae > CAYSHY01. Next base: position 19,376 of record CAYSHY010000033.1, read on the forward strand.
TGGCTACTTCAAGGAAGCACGCATCTGAAGGAGTCGCCAGATCCAGGAAAGGTCTCGAGGTAGCAATAATCCGACTCTCCCGGCTCAGAAACTCCATGATCCACTCCCGCTCCCGCCGCTTTAGGTACTTGTCGAAAAATTGGCGTCGCAATGCTTTGCGGTAGACGTCCAATACGCGGTCGTCCGCAACCAGGCGCAACTCTTGAGCCCTCAGGGCGTCTACAATTCGCCCCGCTGGATTCCACGGCGAAAGGAATCCCGCCAGCAGAACGCTAGTATCAAGGACGATCTCGTTCACTTTCGTGACGTAGCTAGTTCCCTCTCCAAATCCTCTTCAGTTGCTGGCGTATCGCCTGCGCGGCAGCGGGCACTGCTTACAGCCTCCGAAAAGAGAGCTCGTCGATATGCGGTTAGCACTTGTTCAAGGCTGTCTGGAGTTACCTCTATGATTAGCGCACCGGGCTTACCATCCCGTGTCAAAACCACTTCTTTCGCCTCTGCCAGGCGCCTCCAAAGGTCTTTGGAGTGCTTCAGGTCGCTGACCCCGATGTAATCCATCGAGACAGAGTATCTCTTTTAAAAGAGCGATCAAGCTCTTTCGCGCCTCGATTTTATCTGATTCCGGCGCCTAGAACGCAATTCCGACGGAGGTTTTTATCGTGTGCTGGGTCTTCTCCAGGTCGTCAGACACGAAACCGTCATACGTGAGCTCGTAGCCGGTGTTGAAAGTTACGTTCTGGAGCACTTTCGTCTCCATCCGGATGCTCCACATGTAGCTCATCAAGTCCCACTTTGCTTCTGGCAGACGTAACCAGGCTTCGTGACGGAATGTGATGTGGTCGTTCATTTTGAACACGACTTCCTCGGAGATGGAGGGACCAATGTTCCACCCGTCGACTGTCTGGTCTGGAGTGTTCGAGCCCGCCAGGTTCTGATACTGGAGCGTCAGGGAAGGCGTTATCGAAGCCTGCCAGCTGGGTCCGTCGAGGTAACGCCAACCTATACCCAGGGACTCGTCGATTTGGTGATCGATCGCCTTAACGTGATCCTGGAGGTACGCAGTGTTGGACTGCACGAAGAGCCGCTTCATCAGATCGTGTCGATATCGGAATGCTGCCCGTGTGCGATCTAGAGAAACAACATCGTTACCATTGGCGTCCTCCGTTGTGCCATATTCCTGACTTGCGGTGATTCTCACATCTCGCTTTCCCCATTGGCGACTGCTGGTCAGAAAGACGCCCATTGCCTGAGAATCCGCCTGTCCCTGCACAAACGTCAGGCTCAGGTCGAACTTCGTGTTCCAGTCCTTGAGCATACTGAACTTTCTGAAGAACTGTACGATCGAGCCCACGACAGGAGTCTGGAGCAGCCGGTCCACAACCTCTTTGAGTTCTCGCGTTTCCTCCAGGGAGCGCGCTACTTCTTCTGCCGTTAGAGCAACCGGCCCTTCTGTCTTCTTGGCAGTGGTCGATTTGCCGCTCGCTGGCGTTTGAGTCGTGGCGACGCGTGCGCCTTCGCGCGCATCTTCCTCGGTCACGCTTCCCACTGCTTCCTGGCCGTCCGTGGTTGGCTCGGCAGGAACGGCCGGCGCGCTTGAATCGGCCTCGATCTCTGCGACCTCCGTTACAGGGATCGCCAACCGTCCGAAGACCCGGGATTCAAGCACAACCTGCTCGTTGTCCTGTGAAACCAGTTCACCTGACACCCGGTCGCCATTGTTCAACACAATCGTAGCGGATTCGACGCACGTAATGCATGAACATAACCAAAAAGAGAAAAATATGACCCACCCAGTAAAGCGCATCAGCAGTTCCGCCAGTGAAAGAGATCCCCCCCGCCAAGCGCAAGCTTTCAACGGGACTATCAGGGGAACCCCCCATTACTTCGGCGACTGCTATTCTAGTCCGATTGTTCCGTTGGTTTAAAGAGGGAATTATAGTCCGCGCTACAAATTTCCCGAAGCCATTCGGGTTGGTCGGTGTCTGGCGAGCAGATGTAAAACTCATGTGCTGGCCGTGATATGATTTTCACGCCCGAGGACCTGAGCATGGCCTCGACGCACAAGCTGTCTGGGGCCCACCAGTTCGTCCAATCGCCAGCAAGACGCCGCTCTATGAACGCCATCTTTGGCCACCCCTGCATTCTTAGTTTATACCGGTCCACCATCGGCAGGTTATCCTCGAGTGGTCGCGACCGCTTGTTGCCGGGCATTTCCAGCGTCTGAAACACCAGTAACCTCTTCGTCTTGCGCGCTACGATATCCAGCGCAAGCAAAGGATAGCGCAGGTGATACAGGACGCCTGTAAACCAGACCAGGTCATATTGGCCGGGTTCACTTGCGAGGTCATACACGGTTGCCTGCCTTGGGCGTACCTGATTGCTCAACCCCAGCTGCTCAAAGACCCACTTTGCTTGCTTCAGGTAGTGTGGATCAACATCGACGGCGTCAACTTGAGCTCCTCGTTTCGCCAGTTCGATGGAGTAAAAGCCTGCGTTGCACCCGATATCGAGCACCCGCCAGCCATCCAGTCGCTCCGGGAGCGCGTGTTCAACCTGCAGCCATTTGAAAGATGGAAAATCTCCATAAGGCTGGTCCGGGGCGGTCTGGATGCCTCCCGGCAACTTAATGTTATGAAACCAGGGCGCCAGTTGCCTGATAGCCCTTTCCACAATTCTCTTCTCGCTATTGATGGAGCTGGTTTCAAAATCCATAGATCATGCCGTAGCTTCGTTTGGCGTAAGTAGCAGCGTTTCCAACTCCCGCGCCCGGTGATCGCTCGTGTGCGCTGACAAAACTTTCTTTAGCGCTCTTCCCGCAACCTCCCGGCGTTGCTCTTCACTCATTTCCATGAGGTAGGCGTTGGTTTGATCAGGCGATTCGCTGATCAAAATTTCCTTCCCCGGGACAAAGAAGTCTTCCAGCCCGCGCCAGTAGTCGCTGATTATGGGCGTGCCGCACGCCGCAGCTTCAAAAAGGCGCACACTTGGCGAGTGCCCCAATCTCACCATCGAGTTCCGGGTAATGTTAAGGGTAAACCGCTGTTCGTTATAGAATGCTCGGTGCAGTCCGGGCGCAAGGTGCTCGATGCGCTGCACGTTTGCAGGCCAGGTTATCTCTGCGGGGAACTGTGGACCCGCGACCACAAACCGGCCTCCTTTCCACCTAGCCGCAGCCTGTATAAGGCGGCTATCCAAGGGGGGCTGACGGTCTTTTGAATACGTGCCCAGATAGCCTAGGTCCCATTTCGCCCCGAGGTCCTCGGGGTAGTAATGCCTGATGTCTACCGAGCAGTATAATGGCTCTGCGCGCCGGGCCTCGTACTTTTCCTTCAGAATCTCCAGGGCAAGACCGCCGGAGAACGATAGATAGGCGCTAAAACTGGGTATCAGGTCTGGCGTCAAATATTCGAAGTCATCTTGATCGAGCTTCGACAGGGTGACAGGTGTATCGATATCGTAAAAGGCGACCTTCCCCGGGGCCATCTCCAGGACCAGCCGGGCAACCACTACTCCTTCCGGCACATAAGAGCCCACAATGACCGCTTCGGCAGATTCAATCTCATTCCGCCAGTTCGTGCTTAATTCCTCTGGGGAATTATAGAAGGCCAGATCGCAGTATTCCGGGTTTTGCAGGTCCCGGTTGCTCGAGTACCATGGTTTGTCACGCTCAAGAAAGAGCACCCGCCGACCATGCCGGTGCAGGGACCTGATTAATGCTCGGTAGGTTGTGGCGTGGCCGTTTCCCCAGGATGAGGAAAGACTGAGGCCGAGAATAACGAGGTCGTATGGTTGTTTCATCAGGCGCAGGTTCGGTTGGAGCGCGTGTTCTTGAGAAGCAACTGCTCGAGTTGCTCGGCGCGGTGGCCATACGTGTGCTCGCGAAGCACTCGCTGCAGGGCAGCCTGTCCGATTTCCCTGGAGCGTTCTGGAGTCAGTGTTGCCAGGTGCTCGATGACTTCCTCGCCGCTGTTGGCTACAAGACATTCGCTGTCGGGCTGCAAGAACTGCTCGATCCCTTCCCAGGCGTCGGTGATCAGGCAGGCCCCCGCGCCTGCTGCCTCAAAGACGCGCGTCGCTGGCGAGAACCCATAACGCGCCATGCTCTCACGCGAGATGTTCAGGACGGCAAGGGGGCTACAGTTGAACGCATTGTGGTCTCGCGTATACAGGTGCCCCAGCACTTCTATGTTTCCGGGATTGGCGATGTGTTCGTGCCACCCGTTGCCCGCCAGCAGGAACTTCTTGTCCGTCAGCGCCAGAGCGGGCTTGAAGAAAAATTCTTTAACGCGCGCCTCACGATCCGGCAATCGGTTGCCCACGAAAGCAAGGGCAGCCCTGAAACGTTCATCAGCTGGCACGGGATGATGGGTGTCCTCATCGAAGGCATTGTAGATCGGGTGGCATTCTTGCGCGCCAAGCTTCATGTAACCGCTCACCACGGGGGGGCCGCCGCCATAGGTAAGGATCATGTCGTAGTTCCGAACGAGCGCCTTGAACGGGTCGGCGGGATTTCCATTCACCCGGTCCAGCGTCGCTGGTGCGTCAACGTCCCAGAAGATGACGGTTGCGCCTTCGTCGCTGAATCGAAGCACTTCCTCCTCCAGGAGCTCATCGTTTGCACCCACGCCGCTGGCCTTGATTACGATGTCTGCTCCCCGGGCCTGGTCGAGCGCCCAGAGCGCTCCTTCAACCGTTGCCGGATAAACCACCACCCGCGCGTAATCCGGCGCCTCAATGTCGCTATGCTTTTGCCGGTCCAGTATGTCAGACTCGAAGAACGTGACACGATGTCCCCGTTCGTGAAGGCGGCGTATGACCCCACGGTAATAGGTTGCCGCGCCGTTCCAGTAGGCGGACAACAGGCTTGACCCAAAAAACGCTATTTTCAGTGGTTCTGGCATGTCGACTTAGGCTACGGCTTCTGCCTCGCTGGAGCTTTGAAGTGAACTTTCGGCGCCGCGTACTCCAAGTTCGCGGCATATCTCCATAAGTTCATCTACGCGGTGAGAGCATGTGTGTCGTGAAAGAATGGTTTCCCGCGCTTGCCGTGCCTGCTTGTCCGCAGATTCAGGGTCTTGTAGGATCCGACGCATCGCGCGCTTCATTTCGGCACTGTCCTCTACCTGGAGATAATCGCCTCCCTGAAAGAGGTGCTCGGCGTCGTTCCACGGCGAGCAGATCAACGGTATTCCGCATGCCATCGCCTCAAATGGCCGAATTGTGGGAATTCCCGGCAGGCTTTGGACATAGGGTCGCCGTGGCACGTGCACGGTCATGCGCGCTTGTGAGAAAATCTCCGGCGCCCGGTGATTGGGCAACCAGCCACCGTAGTCGATTCCGGCATTCTTCAGCAACTCCAACGCTTCGGGTGGGTAGCGCACGCCCCAGATCTTTGCCTTCAATCCCAGCTCCCTTATCGGCTCCAGCAGGAACTCCACAAGCTCCTCCGTGCGTTCGTTGTCCCCCCAGTTGCCAATCCAGACCACGTCATAGAGACGCTGTCCCTTACGAGGGTAAAATCTTCGGGTGTCTGCCGCTTCATGGAAGGTCCAAACCCGGTTGCACCAGCCGCGCTTTTCATAGATTTCGGACAAGACTTTTCCAAACGCCAGAACGCCGTCGAACTTCTTCAAATCGTAACGCTCCATCTCCTCGGGCCTGGTAACGCCCCGGTGGTGCGTATCATGGAACAGCAGCGCATAGTCATGCTTTGCGCGGTGGTCCCCGAGACGGGTGATCAGCTCAGGGTCGCTCCATTCGTGTGCAATGACCAAGTCTGCGTTTGCCAGCTCCTTATCCAGATCAAGTTCTTGTAGGCGATACGTCTGGCTCTTCAGTTCCGGGTATGCCTTTTTGAAAGCGTTGAGTGGCGCCTTCCCGTAGTCGGCCACCAGATTCTGTCGGCTCCATCCATCCTCAGGCTCGTAAACCGTCACAGAGTGCTTCCGGGAAAGGAGTTCAGACGTGACGCCGCGCAGAAAGTGCGCGTTGCCGTGATTCCAGTCTGAGACCAGAGAGTGGTAAAACAGTTTGATATTCATTGGGCTAGGCTTGCGAGGCTGCCTTCCTCGCTCTTCATCGGCTCCAGTAATTGAGAATAGGCCTTTAAGTATTCGTTCAACTGGCGACGCACGCCGTATCGGCGAGCCCGTTGCTGCGCCCGCCGCGCGTAAAGGCGTCGCAGTTCGGGGCTGATGATCAATCGATTGATTGCTTCGCTGATCGCAGCGCTATCATCCGGCCTGACGTATAGTGCAGCGTCTTCCCATACTTCCCTCAGACTCGGAATATCTCCCAGCACCAAGGCGCACCCGGATAGTGCTGCTTCCAGGGTTGAGAGACCAAAGGGTTCGTAGAATGCTGGCGCAGCAAAAATCGATGCCATCGCCATCTCTTCTGCCAGCTGCCCGGCAGATATCTCTCCGAGCATTTGAACATGCTCGAATACGAGCTCGCCCCCTGCTGGATGATCGCTCGCTCCTGCCACCCGCACCGGCCATTTCAAGTCCTGGGCCGCCTGCGCCAGTCTCCTGATGTTCTTTGCCTCGTCCCAGAGGCGACCTGCGCATAGGACGACAGGCGCTTTGGGTTGCTGCATTCCGTAGCGGGTCGCCCGGCGTGCGTTGTAGATCACGCGGCCATTGTTGATTGGTCCGTAATGTTTGTTGACGGCGTCGAGCATCATTTGGCTGGGGGCCACAACGCAGTTCGCGTTTGCCAGGGCGGCAGCCGTTCGACGCCAATATTCCGTCCAGGCGTCATCAGGTGTGTTCCCTTTCACGGCGTCAAACCAGGAGAAAACACAGGAGTGTGCGACCACGAGTGCAGGAGCGTTCCAACTCAATGCCGCGTGTGAGTAGTCATTGAAGTGAATCAGGTCGGGCTCCTGTTCCCGGGCCAGTTCTTGCAGGATTCTGCCGGCGTGGTCGACATCATCCCAGGGATCTGGCATCCACTCCAGCTTGCATGGACATTCGTAAACCCGGCAGTTCTCCAGTTCGTCCACCTCTTTGCGTTGCACCGGGTCGAGCGGCCGCCCTTGGGCAAACAGAGTAATGAATACCCTTTCCCTTGTCAGGGACCGGATCAATTCTATGGCATACGTCCAAACACCTCCAATGGTGTCGGTTGTCATTAGCACGTGACGCGGCTTCTGCATTCAGGGTTGCTTGCTGTGCCCTAGGATCGCTCTCGCGACACGAGCTTGTGGAAATTGCTCTTCTGGCCGTGCGTCTCTTCCTGGTAAACCAGGCAAAGTTCATTCTGATCGAATTTTTCGAAGAACGCGTCCCAGGTGATTTCTTCCAGGTTCTCGTGCTCAGACTCTTTCACGTTGGGAAACATGATGCGGATAATCCCGGCGCCGCTATTGGAGGTTCCCTTCACCTAGGCTGGCTTGCCGCCACGCGCTTCTGCCCACTCCCGGATTTTCCGGTGCTCTGTGGTGGATTTTGATTCGCTCATCATCAGTACAGTAGAAGGGCCTTCATGAACCCGTCCGGCCGCTCCTCCAGCAATCGGAATGCCTCTCCAAGCTGTTGGAGCTGCAATTTGTGGGTGTAGAGTGGCGAGGGATCCAGGCGTCCTGTTTCAACAGCGCGGATCGCCTCCAGCATTCCTTGGCGGTAAACCCGTGGATCGCGCTCATGCGCGTTTATGACGTCGAGGCCCTTCCAGTTCCACTGCTGCATGTTCACCTGTCGCGGCCCGTCCTGGTGATAGCCAGCCACGATCAGGCGCCCACGTTCGCGTAGGAGCTCTGTTGCAAGGTCCAATGGCCACTGCAGCCCCGTGCATTCAATTGCCGCATCGCACATTCGCCCGTTTGTCATCGCCTTCACACGGTTGATGACGTCCCAGTGATCGCGCATTGGAATCGTCTCACGTGCGCCCATCTGTTCCGCGGCCTGCAAGGAGTCCTCCCGGCGGGAGATGGCTATGACCCGCGCGCCCGCGCTCTTGCAGAGGGCTGTGAGCATAGCGCCCATGAAACCCACGCCTACGATTGCCACCGTCTCACCGCCCCGGATTCGCGCACGGTAGAAAATATTCATCGCGCAGCCGAGCGGTTCTGCGGGAAATGGTTTGCCTGCAAGAGCCTCTGGGAGCTTCACGACCGCGTCGGCCTCTGCCACGTCATGAGTGGCATATGCATGGAAGCTCAGTGCTGCAACGCGGTCTCCAGGCTCGAAGGCCTCTACATCTTCGCCCAGGGCCTCGATGACGCCCCAGCCTTCATGACCCGGGGCCCCGGGCGCTTGTGGGTATTCGAACCACTCGCGACCTTGCCAGACGGGCAGGTTCGAGGCGCAAACACCGCTGCCTTCCAGCCGGATCAACACTTGCCCCGGCCCGGGGTGCGGCAGCGGTAGCTCCTTGAGTTCTATCACCCCGGGCGCGGCTATAATTGCACTTCGCATCATGCCGGAGGGTAGGGGAACGTTGGCGTGTCCCCCATCAAGTTTTGCTTCTGCCATACTCATCCTACCAACGCCACCTTCTGCGGTTTGCTCTTGGTTCTCAACCAGTCCACCAACAGTGACAGGCCCTGCTGTGCAGAGACTTGGGGCGACCAGCCGGTTGCCCGGGTGAACTTGGATATATCGGAAACGTAGTAGCGCTGGTCTCCTGTGCGCCAGTCGTCGTGACTCACCACGACTTTTTCCGACAGAAGGCGCGAGACTAGATCCAGGCATTCCAACAGGCTCACGGTGTTCTTGATGCCTCCGCCAATGTTATATGCGCGTCCGGGAGCTTTTGCCGACTTTTCCTGCGCCAGCATCATTGCACGTACAAGGTCCTTTACATAAAGGATGTCGCGCACCTGCTTGCCGTCCCCATACAAGGTGATCGGGTTACCGCTTAGCGCTCGCTTGATGAAGTGAGCCACCCAGCCCTGATCTTCGTTTCCGTGCTGGTGAGGTCCGTAGATACAACTCATCCGGAAGACGGTGGTGGGCATGCGGTAAGATCGTGCATAGTCGAGTACGTATTGGTCGGCCGCTCCCTTGGACGCGCCGTATGGACTATGAAAATCCAATCCGCGACCCTCGCCGATTGCCCCGACGCCTTCTGCCGGCCCGTAACGGCGCTCCCCTTCCACAAGCTCAAGGTCCTGTAGATCTCCATAAACCTTGTTTGTAGACGTAAACAGCAAGGGCGCGACCTGCCCGCTTGTCCGCAAGGCCTCCAGCAGGTTCAGGGTGCCACGTACGTTCACGTCGAAGTCGGTCACCGGGTCTTCCAGGCTCGTAGTTACGGCCACTTGTGCGGCGAAATGGAAGGCCTGGGCGATATCCTTGCACTGGGTCTGTAGCGCAAACGAATCACGCACATCGCCGACTTCTACTTCCACCAGATCTCCATGCTGCGCGCACAGCCAGTCCAGGTTCCACTCCACGCCCGGGCGGCTCAAATTATCAAAGATCCGCACAGGTTGGCCGGACTTGCAAATGGCGTCTGCCACGTTGGTGCCGATGAAGCCGGCGCCGCCTGTAATCAGGGCCGGTTTTATCCGCTTGCTCCGCCGGGGCGCAGTCCGTGTCTGGGTGAGGTCTGAAAGCAGCTTCCGGGCATTCTCATAACCGTAATCCGCAATCATGCGGAAGAGGAGCTTCGGCTGACCATTGGCGCGCTTCAGCCCAAAGTGGTAGTGTCGCTCATCAGCGTGAAATCCTCCTCCCTGATGTGATCGCAGAGGGTGCAGGTCGTGCAGCGCATACCAATACACTCGCTCACACGGAGCATCTGCAGCCCGAAAGAACTCCTGCGCCTGTGTCCATGCGTCGTCCCGCCATGTGGAGTAACCGCCCTCGGTAATCCAGATTTCGACATTTGGGTTGTAGCGAGCGGCAACGCGTTTGCATTCCTCGGCAACCTGTCGCCAGTCGCTCCACTCGTGATCCCAAATGCCGGGAAATCCATGAACTCCCACTACATCAATATGAGCGAGTACGCCGCGCTCGCCCATCAGCGCGAGCCAATTGGGATCAAACGGAGACATGCCGCCGAGAATTGTCCGCTTACCGCGCTTCTTCGCCCAATACGCGGCGCCGCCTATCATTTGGCTGAATGTTGCCCAGTTTGTATCCAGGCGGTAATCCCAGTCGGCCGAATTGTTTGGTTCGTTCCAGAGTTCAACTTCGTCAAAGCAGTCGCCGTGGTCAGTGATTACTTCATCGATGAAATCGGCAAACGCCTTAGGATCCCGTGGCGGAGATGTTACCTTTGCTTCCACCCCCAGAGAAGGCGGGGTATACGTGAAGCAGGGCAATGTCTGGATCTGGCGCGCCCTTAGCTCCGCGAATAACCATTTATACCACGCGGGTCCATCTGCCTGATGATAATCAGCCCACGAGAATCCGGTGCGTAGACGTGAGCATCCCAATGCCTGCAGGTCGTCAAACGCTTGCAGCGCACGTTCCCGCTCCCCGGGTTGAAACCATTCGACCAGTCCCAGGTGTTTGGGCCAGTCGTTCATTGGGGCGTCGCTATGATCCATAGTCACTAGATTGTTAACCCCCTCTTGGTCAGTTCAGCGCCAGCCACTTCCACTCGGTCGTGAGCGATTTGGCCCTCCAGCCAATCAGCCAGTTCAACCAGTCCCTCCTCGAATGTTACTCCCGGCCGATAGCCAAGGACTTCCTGGGCTTTTGTGACATCCGCGAAGCAATTCCGAATGTCGCCAACGCGGTATTTCCCCGTTACCTGGAAGCCGACATGTTCCTTGTTCAACGCTCTGGCCATTCGCTCCGCCACTTGCCGCACGTTCATGTTGCAGCCGCTCCCCACGTTGAAAACTTGACCGGCTGCAGCTTCCGTTTCCAGCGCGAGACGACAGGCCTGCGCCACATCCTTCACGCTCACGAAGTCTCGTTGTTGGAGCCCATCTTCGTAAATCAGGGGCGGGTTGTTATTGAGAAGGCGAGAGGCAAAGATCGCCAGCACTCCAGTATAGGGATTCGACAATGCCTGCCGTGTCCCGAAAACATTGAAGAATCGAAGCGCCACAACAGGGATCTCATAAGCAGCGCCGATCATCAGGCACATACGTTCCTGGTCGTACTTTCCCAGAGCGTAAACAGATGAGGGCTGCGCCTGCTTGGTTTCAGTCGTTGGCAGGGGCGTTAAGGGGCGACCATCGCGGTCCAGCAAGTCCCATTGCCCATTCTTCAGTTGGGAGAGGGAGCGCTCGGGGGGCTCCATGATTCGGCCAAGACTGTCCTCGTAGAGACCTTCGCCGTAGATGCTCATACTGGATGCAACAACCAGCTTCCGGATTTGCCGCCGCAGCGAAATGACCTTCTCCAGCAGCTTCGCTGTGCCGAGATTGTTGATACTGGTATAGGACTCGATCTCGTACATGCTCTGGCCAACGCCAACAGCTGCGGCCAGGTGATAGACGGCGTCCACGCCTCGCAAGGCTGAGTCAAGAACTGCGTCGTCGCGAATGTCGCCTGTCTGAAATTCGACTTCATCAGAAAGGTATGCCGGGCGCTCCCGTTCCCCTCCGTGCACCTGCTCCGACAGGCAATCCAACACCCGCACACGATATCCCCTATCTAGCAGTTCATCACAAAGGTGCGATCCTATGAAGCCGGCTCCCCCAGTAATCAAAATTCGTTCTTTCATAGAGCTTCAGATCCCGGTCAACCCGCCGGTCCTGCCGCCTCTGCGCACGGAACGTACCAATTTCGGAGGAAGAAGCTCCGTAAACTCCTGATAAAGCCTAGGAACTGCCTGAGTCTTCCTGATGCACAACTTGTCTGAAGGGCCAGCTTCTTCTTCAACAGCATCCGGTGCATAGTGCAAGTACCCGGTTGCAATCTGCGCGAGTAACCCTTACTGTTTGGGAACACCTTGTTATCTTCAGAGGTCTCAGAATACCGAACCCGCAGTAATACTACCATGAAGACGATTATCTCCGCTCTTGCTCTCTTGCTGTCCGGTGCAGCCGTGGTGTCGGCTGCTGTTGAGGTTCAGTGGGAAAACCCTGAAAAGTTCACTGACGCCACCTATCGGGATATGAACACCGATAAGCAGCGGCAGATCGTGCTTAAGGAGATTCAGGGGTATATCGAAACCTTCGCCGGGCAACAGATTCCTGAAGGCTATACGCTTTCGTTGAATGTTACCGATGTTGATCTGGAAGGCGACTTCGAGCCTGCCCGCTCACCAACGATGAATGACATCCGAATCGTGCGGACCATTTACGCTCCTGCCATGACGTTCTCCTATGAACTGCGCGATGAGGCAGGCGAGGTGGTCAAGCAAGGCGAGGCCCGAATCCGCCACAATATGCTCGGCGGTCACACAACCCTCTCCTCGGTTCACCAATATCCTTACACCCGGGAGATGTTGCGTGATTGGTTCGCAGACACGTTCCGCGACCTCCGCAGCTAACAGGAGCCAGCAAGGCAAGTATAACATTTCACAGAGCGTCCGGCCCGTGCCGCGACGCTCTTTTTTATCACCCTCTTGTTATTGCCCGGCATCGCACGTACATGCCACGAATCTATAACTGCATTCGGTTCCACTTGCCACTTCTCCATCACTGCGCACCATCCGTTTCATGGCATTGACTTTCTCAAATCGTGTCGCGCTCGTCACCGGCGCAGGTCGAGGCATTGGCAAAACAATCGCCCAGGATTTAGCCGCCGAAGGTGTGCGCGTTATCTGCGTCTCGCGTAATGAGGCAAGCTGTGGCGCCGCTGCAGAGGAGATTCGCAGCAATGGCGGCGACGCAGTCGCTCATTGTGTGGACGTATCCGATTCAGCGGCGGTGACGGCTGCAGCAAAGGAGTTGCTCGCACAGTTCGGCAACATCGACATTCTGGTCAACAACGCAGGCATCACCCGCGATGGGCTGCTCTTGCGCATGGATGACAAGGCTTGGGACGACGTAATCCGCACAAACCTCAGCAGCGCCTTCTACTGGGTTCGCGCTCTTGCTCATCCTATGGCGCGCAAACGCTGGGGCCGCATCATCAATGTAGGCAGCGTCATCGGTTTGATGGGCAATGCAGGACAGGCGAACTACGCCGCAGCGAAGGCGGGTTTGGCCGGGTTCACCAAGAGCGTGGCCCGCGAGTTTGCGTCGCGAAATGTAACCGCCAACGTCGTGGCGCCGGGTTTCATCGAGACAGACATGACAGCGAGTCTTGACGAAAAGCAGACAGAGGCGATACTCGGCATGATCCCGCTAAAGCGGATGGGGCAGGCAAAGGATGTCTCAAGCCTCGTCACCTTCTTGGCCAGTGATGAATCCTCTTACATCACCGGGCAGGTTTTTACGGTTGACGGCGGCATGGTCATGTGATGCTTCTATGCCCCAATTTTCGACTAACCCCCGCGGTACAACACATGGCAGACAAGAGCATCGAACAGCGTGTCAAAGACATCATCGTTAACCAGCTCAACGTAAACGAAGAGCAGGTAACCCGCGAGGCTTCCTTCATCGAAGATCTCGGAGCCGACTCTCTCGACACGGTCGAACTCATCATGGCCTTTGAAGAAGAGTTCAAGGACGAGATCCAAGGCGAGATTCCGGAATCTGATGCGGAAAAGCTTCAGACAGTCGGTGACGTCATTAATTATATCGAGCAGAAGACTCAGGGCGCCTAAGCCCTTTGCTCTCCTCTCTAAATAGCTTCTCTGGCCGCACCTTGTGCGGCTTTTTCAGCGGATGCAGCAACCCAAACAGTTTCCAAGGGTTGTCGTAACGGGCCTCGGTGTCATTTCCTCGCTCGGAAGCGACGCGAACACCTTTTTCGACAACCTCCTGGCAGGGCGGAGCGGCATTAGCCGCGTCACCCGCTTCGACGCCACTGAGTATCCTTGCCAAATTGGGTCCGAGGTCGCCGACTTCGACGCCACCCAATACATGGATCCAAAGGAAGCCCGCCGCAGCGACCGGTATACGCAGTTCGCCGTGGCCGCTGCCCAGTTGGCTGTCAAGGACTCAGGCCTCGATATGGACGCCGTCGACAAGGACCGCCTTGGCGTGATGATCGGCTCCGGTATCGGAGGTATGGAAACTATCGAGCAGCAGTCCCACCGGCTGTTTGATGGCGGTCCCCGCAAGGTGTCTCCGTTCATGATACCGATGTTGATCTCCAACATTGCATCAGGGGCGGTGGCCATCAATTACAAGGCCCGTGGGCCGAACTACGCCATTGTCAGCGCTTGTGCTACGGCCAGCCACGCTATTGGCGACTCGCTGCGCATGCTGCGCCTGGGTGAGGCAGATGTTATCATCGCTGGCGGCAGCGAAGCCGCGATCACCCGCCTCGGCTATTCGGGCTTCTGTAACATGAAGGCCATGGCCACCAATTTCAATGATGCCCCGGAGCGCGGCAGTCGCCCGTTTGACGCGAAGCGCGATGGTTTCGTCATGGGTGAAGGCGCCGGGATCATCGTACTTGAAACCGAGGAACACGCACGCGCCCGGGGAGCCCGCATTTACTGCGAACTGGCAGGGCAGGCGGCTACATGCGACGCCTACCACATGACCTCCCCGGATCCTGAGGGCTACGGCCTTGCACTGTGCCTGCGTAAACTTCTGCAGGATGCCGGCCTTACGGCAGAAGAGGTCGACTACATCAATGCGCACGGCACATCCACGCCCTATAACGACAAAACGGAGACTTTGGCGATCCGCCAGGTTTTTGGCGACTGGGCGAAGAAGGTAAAGATCAGCTCCACAAAGTCCATGACAGGGCACCTGCTGGGCGCTGCTGGCGGGGTGGAGGCAATTGCCTGCGTAAAGACGATCGAACGCGGAGAAATCCCGCCGACGATTAACTACGAGAATCCTGATCCTGAATGCGATCTCGACTATGTGCCGAACACCAAGATCTCGCACAAGGTCGATGTAGCGGTGAGCAATAACCTCGGCTTCGGCGGGCATAACGCCAGTCTGGCCTTCCGTAGGTATAACCCATAATTTCAGGTAGTCTTTCCAATCCAGGTTTCTATCAATTCATAAAAAATCCCCGCAGCCCGGAGCTTGCGGGGATTTTTTGTGAAGCCTGTGATTGCCCTACAGCTTACCTTGGCGGTGGAGGCGAGGTGTGCACTGCTTCAGTCCTGCGGTGATGGTGATGTTGCACCTCGGACCCGCGAACCAGTGGGGAGATCATGTAGATGCCCCATAGTGCTGCAATGCCTACAAGAATATAGACAAAGTTGCTGAACCAGCTGTCGACCCCAAAGATCTGCGCCACCAGGTCCAGGTCGAATAGACCGACAAGGAGCCAATTCAGCCCGCCGATGATCAGCAAGACTTGGGCTATTATGTTTACTGCCTTCATACTTATGTTGGTTGGGTTTTTTATTGTCCCACGCGACTTTTCCCGTGCAGGCAGCCAGTAATGCAGGTTTTGCGCCGATTGTCGCTTTTCGGTATATTCGCTGCCCGCTCCCGGCATAAGGATGTAACGGCTCCAGCGTCTCAGACTTT
The DNA here is from genome assembly GCA_964430955.1 of uncultured Puniceicoccaceae bacterium. Taxonomy (GTDB): domain Bacteria; phylum Verrucomicrobiota; class Verrucomicrobiia; order Opitutales; family Oceanipulchritudinaceae; genus CAYSHY01. Next base: position 34,836 of record CAYSHY010000033.1, read on the forward strand.
ACGGAATTCGCGTTACTGTTGCAATTTTGTCGAAGCCCGGCATAAGCTTTGCGGCGGAAGGTGCGGATGTACGAAAAGCAACGAGCTCGCTTGATTGACCTTTTGCGAGACCCCTCTGTAGATCGACCACGCATACTTGACGAACGCGTGCTCTCGGTTCTTTCGCGCGTTCCCCGCCATTGCTTCGTTCCTCCGGAATACCTATCCGATGCGTATGAGGATGAGGCCCTTCCTATCGGAAATGGGCAGACGATCTCCCAGCCATTTGTTGTCGCCAGCATGACGGAGGCTTTAGAGCTTCAGCCTAGCCACAGGGTTCTTGAAATTGGTGCAGGTTGCGGCTATCAGACAGCGATTCTTGCCGAGTTGGCTGCAGAGGTTTTCAGCATTGAATTTCACGCAGAGCTCGCCCGCCAAGCTACGCTTCGCCTCGATGCCCTGGGATATCAGAACATACAGATTCGCCACGGCGACGGCTTTGACGGTTGGCCTGACTGTGCACCGTTCGATAGGATCATCGTCACCTGTAGAGCGGTTTCACCGCCACCGCCGTTACTCGATCAGCTTTCGGAATCAGACGGAGTCATGGTCATCCCTGTTGGGGAGGATGACTTCCAGATGCTGAAGCTCTACCGACGCTCCGGGGACTTCGTCGCGTCGAGGGACCTTTACCCGGTTCGCTTTGTGCCGCTGCTGAGAGACGAGTAGGGCAGAGCCTACCGGGACCACTCAAGCATGCGGCGGATCGGCTCCTCCGCCCGTTGACGGATATCCTCTGGCAAGGTGATCTCTGGCGCCATGTTCAGCAACGCGTCGCGCACCTTTACCAAGGTATTCATCTTCATGTAGCGGCACTCGTTGCAGGCGCAGTTCTCTGTAGGACCTGCAACAAATCGCTTGTGGGGCAGTTCTCGCTGCAGGCGGTGAATCATGCCAGTCTCCGTGACCACTATAATCGTGTCTGCCGGATGCTCCCGACAGAATGTCACCATTTTCTCGGTTGAGCACACTTCGTCTGCGATGTCGCGCACGGCCTCGGTGCACTCCGGGTGTGCGACCACCGGCGCGCCAGGAAACTGTGCCTTTACCTTCTCAAGCGCTCGCACCGTAAAGAGGACGTGTGCATAGCAACTGCCCGGCCATAGCCGCATTTGCCGTCCTGTTTGCTTCGCCACCCATTGCCCAAGGTTTTGGTCAGGCACAAAAAGTATCTCGCGGTCCTTGGGAACCTGGTTAACGATCTTCACGGCGTTGCCGCTTGTGCAGATTACGTCGGTCAAGGCCTTCACCCCTGCGGAGCAGTTGATGTAGGCCACCACGTAGAGGTCCGGATTCTTGTCCAGGTAGGCCTTCAGCTTTTCCGGCGGACAGCTGTCGCTTAGTGAGCATCCCGCTTCCAGGTCTGGCAACAGAACTGTCTTGTTCGGATTCACGATCTTGGCCGTCTCAGCCATGAAGTGAACTCCGCAAAACAGAATTACGTCTGCATCTGTTTCGGCTGCCTTATAGGATAACCCCAGAGAGTCGCCTACATAGTCGGCTACGCGCTGGATGGGATCCACCTGGTAGTTGTGCGCCAGAATGACAGCATTGCGTTTGCGCTTTAGCTCCAGCACCTCTTCCTGCAGAGCGGTCAGCGGTTCTTCATGGGTCTTCGGCTCGAAGACCTTTGGTTCATAATCCAAGAGCTCAAGGGCCATTGTCTTCTATTCTAAATCGTGAAATGGAATCAGGTGACGCAGGGGTTAACTACGCACCTGAAACTCCTGCAAAAGCGCATGGAACCGCCGGTCACAGCGCAGATCTTTCAAATCTGGGTCTTTCATTGCCCAGTCCAGATCGGAAAATCCGCATTCGAGCGCAGTGCGTAACTCCGCCAACGCAGATTCGTAGTCCTTCTTCAGTGATAGGCTGCACGCCAAGTTGTAGTGTGCGGTAGGGCTCTTGGGCTCCAGCATCACGTGGCGTTGGTCCAATGACAGGCCTTCATCGTAGCGCCCTGCTTCCGTGTACATGCTGGCGAGCAGCTCGATGATTCTCGTGTCGTTCTCGTCACGCCGGTAAATGCCTTCCAGCAGTGAGATCTCAAAAGCCAGCGACTCCGTTTTGTTGCCCATTTCTGCTATCGCCCCTGCAGGCGGTTCTCGCATTGCCCGTTCGCTTTCAGTTTGGCGCACCTGCAATGCACCTGCAACCGGATCGTCTCCGGCTCCAGGCCCACTTTGTGAGCCACACTATTCGCGTACCACTCCATGAACGGAGCATCGATCTCGAAAATTCGCTCACAGTCAAGACACACCACCTGGGCTTGTTCAGTGCGGTTGCCCTTATTCGCAAGATAGAACTTGTAGTCGCGACCTACATCGATCTCACGCACAAGTCCACTCTCTGTCAGAATCGGCAGGCTGCGATACACCGTCGCCCGAGACACGCTTCGGTCGATCGAGCGTGCTGTTTCCAGCAACTCCTCGGCAGTAAAATGATCAGGATGACTGAATGACGCATCAAATATCGCCATCCGCTGGTTCGTCACGCGAAGTCCCTTTCCCGTTAGAAAGTTCCGGAACTTCTCACGGGATTTCTCCAGCTGCTCTTCCTGCATCACCTCAACTATTTCCATCGCTTTTTGAATTGAGACAACCATCACAAAAAGAGTTCCGGCAGGCAAACACAAGATTATTGAGTCGGATTGCGCCCTCTGCCTGACAGAAGAAATCGCTCTCAGCACCTGCATGTGTAACCTATTAACTCAGACCAAGCGGAGCCGCCTTCTGCGACTTAAGCCGACCCTGCAGGTATCGGGTTTGGATTTTGGATTTGGGATTTCTCTCCTGTCCAGCCAACATCCTTGGCGCTGATGTCCGAAGAGTTTTTTCAACCGAAGACGCTGGATACGCAGTCACCCCTGCATGTGTGTGATCCGTCCATCGTCTCTGCGCATCCGCTCACGGGTGTCGGGCGCGCCCTGTCGTATCGACTGCCCTCAACGATGGTCGGCAAGGTTCAGCCCGGTTGCCTGGTGCGCGTGCCTCTGCGAAACCGTACAGAACTGGCGATCGTACTGGAAATTGGCGCAGTATCAGAAGTTCCTCTCTCACGGCTTAAATACGTCAGTGCTCTTGAGCAACCCCTTCCCGTTCTTACACCCGATCTGCTGGCGCTGGCGCAGTGGATGTCGGTTTATTATGGCTCTCCATTTGAGGTGATCATGGAGGCGATGTTGCCCTCAGCCGTGAGGAAGGGCATGCGGCCGCAACAGTTTCGTTTTCTGAAGCTCGCCAACAGATTGTCCGCCGAGGAGCTGGCGGCGCTTGAGCGGCGCGCTCCAAAGCAGGCGGCTCTCTATCGTTTTCTTGCCCAGCAACTGGCCAACCGCCCTGTCAAGAAGGCCGAGATTCTCAAGAAACTCAACATCAGCGCATCCAGTGCAGACGCGCTTGTTGAGCGTGGCGTCGTTGAGGAGACGTCCTCTCCCGTAGAACGCACGGCCTACGATGACGAAATGGACGAGGCCGATCACGCATCATCTGTCGATCACCAGCTTACAGAAGAACAGCAGGCTGCTGTAGATTCCCTGGCTGGGAGCCTGGAGACGGGCAAATTCTGCGTTCACTTGCTTCATGGCGTCACAGGTTCAGGCAAGACAGAGGTTTACCTCCAGGTGCTTAAGTCTGCCTTGGAGAAAGGGGGCGGCGCCATCCTCATGGTGCCGGAGGTCGCTCTGGCGCCGCAGACCGTAGGTCGCCTTCGCGCACGGTTGGAGCAAGTAGGGGTAAAGGCGGTTGTATGGCATAGCCATCTGAGCGACGGCGAGCGTTACGATGCATGGTCGGCCCTTGCCAGCGGCGCTGCTCGGGTGGTTGTAGGCGCCCGTTCTGCAATTTTTGCCCCTGTGCAGAATCTTCGCCTCGTACTTGTTGATGAGGAGCATGAGCCAGCATACAAGCAAGAGGAAACGCCCCGCTACCACGGGCGCGACGTTGCGGTTTATCGCGCGAGCGTAGCGGAAGCTCTCTGTGTGTTGGGGTCGGCTACGCCGAGCCTCGAAACTCTATACAACGCCCAACAGGGCAAATACCGATTGGACCGCCTGACCAAGCGCATCGACGACCGCCAGCTGCCGGTTGTGCACATCGTTGATATGAAGCGCGAGGTAACCTCACAAAAAGGTCCGGGCATATTCTCCCGCATGCTGATAGACAAGATGCGGGACCGCCTCGAAAAGGGCGAGCAGACCATCCTCTTCCTGAATCGGCGTGGGTACAATACCAGCATGATGTGCCCGGATTGCGGCTATGTTGCCGAGTGCGACCACTGCTCCGTCACCCTCACACACCATAAGGCGGAGCAAGCGCTCCGCTGCCACCTGTGCGGCTTTGAGGACCGCGCTCCTTCCATTTGCCCGAAGTGTCGCTCTCCGAAGATCAAGTGGAAGGGCTCAGGCACCCAACGCATCGAGGACATCGCAAAGCAGTTCCTGCCCAAGGCCCGCATTGTGCGCATCGACGCCGACACCATGCAGAAGAAGAATCTCTTCCGCGTCATCCTTAACGATTTTCGAAAGGGTCGCATCGACATCCTGGTGGGCACCCAGATGATCGCGAAGGGTCTGGATTTTCCAAATGTTACGCTAGTGGGGCTCATCGAAGCAGACCTTTCACTCCACTTGCCAGACTTCCGCGCTGCCGAGCGCACATTCCAGCTCCTGGTGCAGGTTGCCGGCAGAGCGGGTAGGGGAGACCGCGCCGGAGAGGTGGTCGCCCAATCATTTCTCCCATATAGCCCGCCGGTCCAGTTTGGCCGCGCGCAGGATTTCGACGGCTTTTCCGAAGAGGAACTCGCCAATCGGCGCGAATATCAGTACCCCCCTTTTCGCCGCCTCATCCACCACATCTTTCGTGGCAAGAATCCGGACAAGTTGGCCTTCTTCGCCGAGCAATGGGCGCGACGGGCGGAGGAGCGGTTTGGCTCGCTCGCCGAAGTCCGCGGCCCCGCGCCGGCGCCGATCGAGAAGATCAAGGACAACTATCGGTACCAAGTCTGGTACTTCACGCCCAGCATCTATCGCCTCATGCCCCAGATCCAAGCCCTCCGACAGGAGTTTCCGATGGACAAGGACATTGTCGACGTCCTCGACGCCGACCCCGTCAACCTCATCTAG
>CAYSHY010000034.1:0-39408 GCA_964430955.1 uncultured Puniceicoccaceae bacterium
TCTGCCACGAGCCCTGCAGGAACTGCCAAATGATCCGGAGTTGCGGGTAGCGCAGATCGACATGCTGCAACGCGATCGACGTTTTGGAACTGTTGATGCGCTTGCATCGTCCCTTACACCGGGAGGCAGCCAAGATCCCAGCGTGCACTCCGTATACGTCCAATCGTTGCTTCGCGATGAGGATCCTGAGAGTCGTCAACGCGCAATCGAACACTTAAAGGAGCTTTCAAGAGCAGATTCGGATCTTGGGTTGGCTGCGTTGCGCTCATTGCTGACTCTTGAAGACACAAGCAAGGAAGACAGAATCCGCTATGCGGAAAGACTCAGGCAACACCAACTTGCTACAGCCAGGGATCGTCTTTTGGCAGTACAAGCCAAGATTCAGGCAAGCGGGGAATCTGTGGACGAGCATTGGAACGAGATCGTGGATATTGTCGATACATCGACCGATGAGGGAATGAATGCGTTGAGCGCCTGGTTACTACAGCAGAGGGCTTGGGAACGTATTCTGAGCCTGATCCCTCAAGAACGCGCACAGAAGGATGAAGACCTACAGATGATGCGGGTCCGAGCATTACTCGAGACGGGAAAAGCCGCGGAAGTATTTGAGATTTCAATGCAGAATTCCGACGTAAACCCACTTCGGCCAGTTATTAACTTCATCATACGCGGACGGGCTCTTGAGGCGATGAATCGCCCACAGGAAGCAAGAGATGTTCAGAAGTTGATGGTAGATACAGCAGAACTTCCAGACTTCCCGCTAGTTGAGCAGGAGCTGTTCAGGACGCAGAACTGGGACCTGCTTGTGCAGTTGTACGAACGCACGCTTACCAATCCTCAGACGCGTCAGTTTGGACAAGAGCGCCTGCTTCGGGCTTATTATCATTTGGGACGCGAAGAAGACCTGCGAAAGGTCCTTGCCGAAATTGAACCGCAAAGTTTTGCGAATGACCCCGAAGCACGTAATTTTGTCTGTTACCTTCAGTTTCTACTTGGAGAGAACGTTGAAGATGCACGTCTGCATGTTGAAGAGCTAATCGCGCGCTACCCAGGTGTTAGCGATTTTCGACTCTCACTAGCGTTCTTTTTCGTCATGCTCAACCAAGTAGATCAGGCTCGCCAACTTGCCGGCCCGATGAACGAGTTCCCAGCGAACGCCCCACGCTATCTTCGTTTGATTGTAACCATTCTCTCGTCCACAGACGGGGACCAAATGAATCGCTCGCAAGGCGAAGGAATGCTTTGGGATCTCAGCCACGAGAATCTCCTGCCTTCTGAGAAACGACTCCTGCACAGGGTGAGAGAGCTTGCGAAGGGCACTGCCTTACAACCGCAGGAAGCCTAGTCTCGCGTCAGTTTTGTGAACAGGGCAATTCCATGCCCGCAACTTCACAGAGCAGATAGCCAATAAGAGAAGCTTTTGCTTCATCCAATTGAACTAAAGATCAAAGAGCGACAACTACTGAATCGACATGCTACCCCAGGAAACTCCTCACAACCCCATACAGTGTGACTCGCCAAGTCGGAGACGTTTTATCAAGACAAGCGCTCTTGCAGCAGGCGCCCTGACTTTCCCCAGCATTACTTTTGGACAAGGCTCTGCAAACAACCGCCTAAATATCGCAATGATTGGCGTTGGGGGTATTGGTGGAATGGCGCTCGATGGGCTTGATGGCGAGAACATCGTGGCTCTTTGTGACGTGCATGAGCATAGGGCTGCTCAAAACGCAGCTCGCGTCCCTAATGCGCGATTTTTCACGGACTTCCGGGTAATGCTGGACAAAATGGGAAATGAGATCGATGCAGTAGTCGTGTCGACTCCCGACCACACCCATTTCGTCGCTGCGATGGCCTCGATGCAACTGGGTAAGCACGTATTTGTGCAGAAGCCGCTCACCCACAATATATGGGAGGCCCGCACATTACAGAAGGCCAAGCATTACTATAAGGTGGTCACCCAGATGGGGAACCAAGGGCATGCGACGGAAGGTATCCGTCTCATAAAGGAATGGTATGATGCCGGGACAATCGGTGAGGTTCGTGAAGTTCTGGCGTGGTTTGACGGCCCAAACTTCAACGGACCATTTTTCAAGAAACCAGACCACTTTCCAATTAGCTCTGATGATCCGCCATCAACGCTTGATTGGGATCTCTGGCTAGGTCCAGCAGCGGAACGCCCCTTCAACAACACCTATGTCCCGCTTACGTGGCGGAGCTGGTGGGATTTTGGGTGTGGCGAGCTTGGCGACTGGGCCTGCCACACTCTCGATGCACCATACTGGGCGCTCGAACTCGGGCAACCAACGTTGGTCGAACCGATCAAGCGTACGCCTTCGCCAGATGGATTCGTGTGCGATAGCTCAATAATACGCTTTCACTTCCCAGCAAGAGGCAAGAAGCCTCCCGTGAAGCTAACTTGGTATGACGGCTACGAAAAGCCCAGTCTGCGACCCGAGTGGGAGCTGGAGTCCCTCGATGGGGCTGGAATGATCATGATTGGCGATAAGGGGTGCATCATAACAGGAGGCCGTCCCGATAGTCCACGGCTCTTGCCCGTCTCGTATTGGGAGGAATTCCGGCAGAACCCACCGCCGAAGACCATTCCCCGAGTCAGAGGCGGCCCCTTTAGAGAGTGGACTGCCGCAATAAAGGGCGATGGACCCGAGCCGGGTTCAAATTTTGATTACTCTGCAGGCTTAACTGAAATGAGCCTTGTTGGAGTGCTCGCTCAACGCTTCAGCACGCCTATTGAATACGACGCAGCCAACATGCGCATCACCAACCACCCAGAATTAAACGCGTATATTCGCGAACCTGCCCGTGTAGGGTGGGTCTATGGCGATGAGGTCTGGAGCTAGCAGAATTCGACAGGCTTGCTGATTTTCAGATTAAGGCGACGAATAAGCCGCCCTTTCCTAGCTACTTAGCAATTCATCCGCGAGATCAAGCATGTCTCCAGGCTCCATAATGGGGTTGGATGAGGTCTCTTTACGTGAGTGCATCCAGCCAGAGCTCGACAGTTCAACTCAGTTTCAGTCCATTGCTGGTAGGCTCCCAAGCCATAGATCCAAGCAGCGCGCCAACTACTGCCGCATTCGTATCCGAGTCTCCACCACAACGCTTACGGCATACGCCAACGCTTTGACAAGAGGACATTCGAATCCAGACAGATTGGATTGGATGTGTCAGTGCTGCGTCCTGTCTTGTCCAATCAGAAACCCGATTCGGTCCATGGCGAGCGAAGAGGATGGCAAACGGACTCGCTCTCATCATAGCGCCATTTCCCTGACTCTCCGGACGCAACTCGCCGTTGAACGCCGAGCAAATGGTAGCTCCGCAACAAAAAGGTTTTGTTCCCATCCAGTAGAGATAGGCAACTTTGACCGCCGCGAGATCGTAGCTGCCTCTTTCAGCAAGATCTCTTGCGAGAAGAATCGCCGTTTCGGTGTCATCTGTTGGTTGGCCAGCTAATGTATCCCATACGCCTCCGTCAGCCATATGCCGGAGCCCATCAGGATACTGTCGGCAAATATCTTCTGCTGGCATTCCCTCCACCATGCTGCCAAGCGCATCGCCCACGCATTGTCTCATCGGCCAACCGCGGACTCGATCCACCTGAGCGCTATCCGTATCTTCAGATTACTTCTGCCACCATGCCTCGATCTCTTCGAGGGAAAGCCTCGCGGTTTCTGGCATATAGCGCCAAATCAGCAAGAGCTGTGGCGCCAGGATCAGGGCGAAGATAAAGAAAGTAGCGGAAGCGCCCAATGCATCACGAAGTGGCGGGAAGAGGTAGCCCACCAGCGTATCAGCCGTCCACATCGCCAGAATGGCAATGCTGAGTGCGTGGGATCTGATGTGTGTGGGAAAGATCTCGGATGCGAAGATGAACTTGATGGGCCCAAGAGAGAAAGCAAAGAATGCCACAAAGCCGCAAATTAATGCAATGAGAGGAACGATGGTTCCACTGTCCAGAAGCAGTCCAATACCACAAAGGCAGGCAATCGCGCCCACGGTTCCAATCGTAAGCAAGGGCCTGCGACCGACCTTATCAACGATCCAAAGGGCAACGACCGTAAAGATCATATTGAAGAAGCCTATTGTGGCAAAGCCGTCTAGCACTCCTCCAATTTCAAAGCCAGCCTGTTCCAGTATGGACGGACCGTAGTAAAAGATGACGTTGATCCCACTGAATTGGGCAAAGACAGCCAAGAGCACGGCGATCAGCAAGGGCTTACGGTAGCGAGGTTCAAAAACATCTATATAACGCACCTTAACCTGTTCTTCCTTCTGAATAGCGCTTCGGATGGATTCCAACTCCTGCTCAGCACCAACCTTGAGAATTCTATTCAAGACTCGAAGCGCCTGTTCTTGTCGCCGCTGTTTTACGAGCCATCGGGGGCTCTCGGGCAAGGTGAAACTCATAGCAAGGAAGATTACGCCCGGCAGCAACTCGGCCGAGAACATGGCCCGCCAACTTTCCCGTACGACGAACCAGCTCAAGAATGCGCTCTCTGTCTCCGAATGCTCGACAGCCAAGTCGAAGATGGCCGCATTGCTTAGGAGCGCTACAAGAATGCCTATGGTGATGGCAAACTGAAAGACAGTTACCGTTCGGCCTCTCAGGTGAGCCGGCGACACCTCGGAAATGTAGAGTGGGCAAACCATCGCGGAAATACCCACGCCAATGCCGCCTATCCAACGAGCAACAATTAGAGACCAGACATCCCAGGCGAAGCCACTGGCTGCAGCCGAAATGAGCATCAATACTGCCGCAAGGACCAAATTGCGGCTTCGCCCAAACCGGTCACTGAGAAATCCTGCTAATGCCGCTCCGATAACCGCGCCGATCAAGCCAGAGCTAACGAAGAGCCCCTCCATGAAAGCAGCGATCTGAAACTGCTCTTTAACTGGACCAATTGTGCCGGATATGACAATGGCGTCGAAGCCCCAAAGAAAGCCTCCTAAGGCGGAGGCAATGCAGATATAGGTAAGGAAGGGGACTCTGGGGGTAAGTGAGATTTGTTGCATTCCAGTAGAGTTAAAACGCAGACTTTTCCTCAGAGCCAATCGTGTCAAGACCGACAGGGGGCAATTTGCATAGCGCTAGGCATTCGGGTCAGCGGCGTCTCGCATACCGTCGCCCACAAAATTGAAGCCCAGAACCGTAACAACAATAAATACCACCGGCATGAGCAACCAAGGGTAATTCGCTACAGTCTGAATGCTCATGCAGTCCTGAAGCATTACACCCCAGCTCACGATGGGTGGTCGAAGCCCCAATCCAAGGAAGGACAGCGACGTTTCTCCCAATATCATGGCAGGCACGGCAAGCGTGAGGGCAACGATGATGTGGCTGGTAAATCCCGGTACGAGATGGCGAAACAGAATTCGCGCATGCGTGGCTCCTAACAATCGAGCTGCAACGGCATAGTCCTCCTCACGCAGTGACAGTATCTTTCCTCGAACCACCCGGGCCAAACCTGTCCAGGTTAACAAGCTCAGCACAATCGTAATTATGAAATAAACCTTTAAGGGCGACCAATCGGGCGGCAGGACTGCCCCAGCGGCCAACCAAAGTGGGATGTGCGGGAAGGAGTTTATGATTTCGATCAGTCGCTGAATCGAAGTGTCTATTCGGCCTCCCAAGTATCCCGATGCTCCCCCTATGGCCACCCCTAGAACGAATGTGACAGCAATGGCAACTAGCCCTACAGAGAGGCTTATGCGAGACCCGTAGACAAGCCGACTCATGATGTCGCGACCGTAACGGTCAGTGCCTGCAAAGAAGAACAATGCATCAGATGCATCGTCGGGATCCTTCACTCCAAGGAAATGACGGTCCCATTCTATCAGGCCCCATAGTTTATATGGCTCTCCCTTGGCAAAGAACCCCAACTTTACCTTACGCTCCAGATCCTCAATATAGGTTCTCTTGAAGGTTACTGGATCTACATGCTGATGGATCGGGTGAACATAGAGGCCGTCAGCGAACGAGATCTTGGGGAGCTGAGGAGGCGCATAGATGTAGTCCAAACGACTGAACTCCTGCGGATACGGAGCAAAGATTTCAGCTAAAGCAGCTATCAGATAAAGTACGCCCAAGACGAATGCCGCAGTTACGGCTAGCTTGTGCCGCATAAAGCGACGCAACATCAGTTCCCTTGGCGAAAGAACATCCAGCACGGGTTCATCCACAGTTGCCACAGGGAGCGAGGCAGGAGCGATCGTACTCATCGCCCTCCCCCTTCAAATCGAATTCGAGGATCCAGCCACAGCAGCAATAGATCGCTCACTAGCGTTCCCACGACCCCCAATAAACTGAGGATCATTAACATGGAGCCTGCGAGGTAGACATCCTCTGCGAGAAGAGCCTCTAACATGACCGGCCCGACCATGGGCAGACTCAGCACCAACGCCACTATGGCCCCGCCTGAGACCAATTGAGGAAATATCGCACCCAGACCCGAAACAAACGGATTCAACGCCATTCGGACTGGGTACTTCAACAAGAGCTTTAGTGGGCGAACGCCTTTGGCGCGAGCGGTTGTCACATAAGGTTTGCGTAGTTCATCCAGCAAGTTGGCCCGCATCACCCTGACCATCATCGCCGCGCCGCCCACACCAAGCACGAACACTGGAAGCCATATGTGAGCAAGCAGGTCCAACACCTTCGCTGTGTTCCAGCCCGGCATTGTCGCGAATTCAGGCGAGAACAGGCCCGAGATCGGCATATCCAGCCAACTGTTTGCAAGGTACATCAATACGACGGCCAAGAGGAAGCCCGGGACGGAAGCCCCGACAAAGCAAAGCAAGGTTAGTATGTAGTCCGTTACAGAGTACTGGCGGACGGCTGAGTATATGCCCAATGGCAATGCGACCAACCATGTGAACATTACCGTAAGCACTGAAACCGCGATTGTGAGGAGGATTCTATCGCCAACAACCTCTTCCACCGAGCGATTCTGCTCCATCGACAGACCCAGATTTCCCTGAAGCAGCCCGGCATCCTCATCTGAAAAAGTAGTAAACCAATACAACCCAATCCACCGGAGGTACCGTGTGATCATGGGCTCATCCAAATGGAAATCTGAACGAAGATCCTTGGCAGACTGTTCTGCAATACTGGAGCCCTCCATCTGATACTCCAGAATCTTCATCGTAACAAAATCCCCCGGAGGCGCCTGAACGATGCCGAATACAAGAACAGACACAATCAGGAGCGTCGGAACCATCAAAGCTATTCTCCTCCCGATAAATGGATGGCGACGGACAAGCAGCACGAGCCCAAGAACGCCACCCGCAATCAGTAGCCACTGGACTACACCACCGATGATTCGACTGGCGCTGTTTACCCCTACTGTTGAGCCGCCACTCATGGCAACTAAATGGACCGAATCGAATCCTGCTGGCTTCGCAATGCGGGCGACACTAGCCTTGGTGTTGTTTCGGATTGCAAGAGGCTCGTCTGGATTCTCCCAATAGTAGGTTTCAATTCCGGCATTGCCCGGAGACTGAACAACAGTGCTGAAAGCTGACATTCTGGGGACGTTCCGGAAGCCATTCTTGACGACAACGAGTTGAGGAGGCGGTGAACAGATATTGATAATCCACAGTTCCTCTGCATTGCTCTCCTGGATCTGCCTGAACAGCTCTCTTCGTTTCTCCGGATCTACCGTTACGTAAATCTCGGACAATATCTCCATGTTCCGTCTTAATGGATGGTCGAGAGGTGGCTCGACTGCCCCTGCCCGTTCAGCGAGGGAGTTCCCCACCAGTCCACCATTCAGGAACCACATTCCGAACCCAGGCGCATAGAAAGACTCTGTATATGTGGGCACGAAGTTCCGCGCTTCAACGAGTGGCATAAACTCACTCTCCCCCATCCAGACGGTAAAATCATGTTCACGCGCCGCCTTTTCAGCGTTGAACAAGAGGCGAGATCGCAAACGTTGAACGCAACGAATTCCCACTTCAGCCCAGTCATCGATCACAAACTGCGCCGGATCATTATTGGTATAATCGGTGAAGTTCAGATACCATGTCATTCGGCTCCCATCAGGAAAAGTGCGATAGCCCTCGGAATCCCGCCTAGTTAGGCCAACTTCATCCAGAAGCTCGTTTGCTCGCGCCGGATTATGTTCTGTGAAACTCTTGTAGAGCTTTTCACTGAAAAAGGGAGAATCACGGCCGGGATCCAACTGCGCAGGCTCGGTCTGGCCATTAAATAGTGCAGAGATGATGTCTTCTCTGTTTATAGCGTAAGACAGAGCTTGCCGAAAGCGACGATCATTGAGCAGCTGATGCTTCCACAACGTCTCAGGGCGCTCAGGGTCTACCCGTCGGTTTATCACTGGGAATATGGCAAAAGGTGAGCGAGATCCGTTATACCAGTGGTAGACATCGTACCCATTCTGCTCTGCGCTACTCATCAAAAGAACGTGGTCTTCGTAGCGGATGAACCTATCCTGCATCGTCACCTGCCCAGTTGCCGCTGTTAGTCCAAACATTGTGCTGGGGCGGACTTCCACGACCAGACGATCCAAATACGGTAACTGATTTCCCTGTGGATCAACAGCGTAGTAGAACGGATTCCGGACAAAAACATACGGGGCAGAGTTTGTGTCGTGCGACAATACCCAAGGCCACAATCGCGGATGATCGGGATTCTTCCAATCCTTGAGTCGCATATACAATGCGCGCGAGCTGGATAACTTCAGTTCCTTCATCAGGCGCGCAATCAGCTCCTGATCGCCAATCTCTGGATGAACCCTGCTGAGGTAATGCTTGGGAAGACAGTACTCCCCGAATGTATAACCTGGCGCCGTTGCGGAGGAGGCAAGCCGCTCGAGGAAAAGAACGTTGGGCTCATCGAAGATGAACTTGATTGTATGCTCATCGACCTTTTCAACCCGTCCCATCCCTTTGACCCCGCGCAACAAACTCGGAAGGAGGTCAAAGTACTTTACTTCCCACTCGTACCAGAATTGAATATCGTCTGCAGTAAACGGCTCACCATCAGACCACCGCAATCCCTTTCTCAGGTAGAAGGTAAATTCTCGGAAGTCATCTGAAATCGTCCATTCTCTGGCCAAATGAGGAACTATAGGAGGCCCCTCGGGAGACCACCTTACGAGTGTGGTATAGGACAGTCGCCAGCCCACGGTGCTGACATCTCCATCCGATCCGGCTAGTCGTCGCCACGCACCACCATACGCGCCAACTCCTTCAACTCCTCGCATCACCACCGGTTCTGGCCCGACCCTTTCATTGACAGGCGGAATGCTCCCTTCCTCAGCAAGCTCAGAGAGAATTGGAGATTCACCTCTGGGCCACCACGTAGCTGCCTTGCCCTCAGAGTAATCTACATCTACCTGAATCCTAGGCTGATCATTCTTGGAAAGACGGCGTTGCCTGGCCTCCTCTACCTCGGCTTGACGAACGGGATCTGGAGGGCTGGGTTGAGTTAGTGTGTCCGGCTTAAATAACCACGAGAAGCCAAGCAAGATCAGGAAAAGCAGAAGACCAGCCCCCACAAGCCCAGCAGAGAGCTGCGCCAATCTATACCAGATGGTCTTTCCAAGAAACTTGGGGGTCATACTGCAGGGGTAACCGGGCCTGGACGGGGAAACTTAAAGGTCTGGGGCTTATCGATAGCCTTATCCGGGGGATGCGGAAGAAGGAAAGCCAGTAAACTCGTAAAGGGTTTCTTATCCAATCGGCAATGTCGAGCATTCGTGTCCTCATTGAGAGTTATTCAAGAGAGCTTGGGATCAAGGAGTGCTGTTCAAGACGACGCGACGCCGAATGTGGGCTGGAAAAATGCAAGCTGCGGCAGAGAGACCCGAATATTTACCGACAACTTTAATGAAATACGTGCTACGAGACCTTGCTCGGTTGACGAGCGTCGTGCGCAACCTATCATGGCTACATCCCATTCTCTTCAATGCGCGTGAAACTACTTTTTACAGCTGCCTTGCTCTCCCTTTTGCCGTTATGGACGCATGCTCAATATGCTTCCGGCGGCACCCGATTGGCAGACATCGAGCAAGAGGTTCTGTTACTTAAATCCCAGCTTGGCGAACTGCGCCTGGCCGTCGAGGCATTGCAGCGTGAGAACAAGGCGCTGAAACAAGGCATTCAGGCTCAGGCCCAGTCCAGCTCCTATGTTACCCTTCAGCAGCTGAATGCCTCGCTTCAAGCGTTGCGAGCCGACCTGGTAGCTTCCGACGCACAGAATCGGAAGCAAGTTCTGGAAGATGTATCCCGCCAGATTGAGGCGCTCGCAGAGCAAACCCAACAAGCTTTGCAAAGCCTTGCCGGTGCGATGCAGGCTACTCCCCAGGCGCCTGCGCCTGCTTTCCAGTTCAGTGACAATTTCCCGAAGACCGGCGTCGCATACACGGTTAAATCCGGCGATACGCTCTCCGGCATCGCAAAGAAGTTTAACGCGAACATACGCGATATACAGAACGCTAACAAAATTGCGGATCCACGCAGCCTACAGGCTGGACAAACCCTATTCATTCCACAGGCGAACCAGTAATCCACATGGCGGTTTCAAGAAAGAAGGGACTCGGTCGAGGGCTCGAGGGATTGATTGCAGGCGGCGTCAAGAAAGAGGACTCGGAGAAGTCCACGTCGGCAACCTCCAAAAGCAACGGCGCCGCGTCTGCGACGACTTCATTGCCCACTCCGGAAGGATTTCAGGAAATCTCGATCGGCAAGGTAGTGCCTAACCCGCATCAACCCCGACGAAATATTGAGGAGGCCCAGATCGATGAGTTGGCGAAGAGCATTCGATCCGAGGGATTGCTGCAGCCTATCGTCGTCCGATCAAATGGAAACAAATATGAACTGATTGCCGGCGAGAGACGCTGGAGAGCCTGTCAGTCCTTGGGGATGCGCACCATTCTTGCGCGTGTGGTTAATGTCAGCGAATCATCTTCCGCAGTGATCGCCTTGATTGAGAATCTCCAGCGCGAGAATCTTAATCCGATTGACGAGTCATTGGGATACGCGAGCTTGATGCGCGACTTCGACCTCACACAAGAAGCAGTGGCGGAACGAGTGGGTAAACCGCGATCCAGCATAGCGAATGCGCTTCGCCTCCTTCAGCTTGACCGCGAAGTGCAGGGGTATCTGGCTAGGGGAATGATCTCTGTAGGACACGCGAAGGTGCTCCTTGGGCTTGATCAACGTGAGCAACAATCCCTGGCCGCACGACGCATCATTGAGCGAGGCTTTTCTGTCCGTGAAGCCGAACGTCTGGTTCAGAGCCTTAAGCGCGCACCTTCAAGCGGTGAGGATCCGAGTCAGGGCAGGCCTGAGGCAGAAGCAGCCGCTCTGCGTGATCTCGAAAGACGTCTACAACGCCGCCTCAGCACGAAGGTGTCCCTCAAGCACACGCCAAAAAAAGGCCGTATAATTATCGACTATTTTGGCAACGAGGATCTTGAGAGGATTCTTGAAACCCTTGGTTTGGCTGAAAAAGCTTGATCGCAAGTTCCGGCAGCCGTTAACTTCGCCACTTTTTTACGCACAATGGATACGATCTTGATCACGGCGGGAATGTTCTTGCTGATTCTAGTCAGCCTTTTCCTGCTCCTGGTAGTGCTCATGCAGAGGGCCAATGCTAACGCGGGCCTTGGCGCCGCCTTTGGCGGTGGGCTCACCGACTCCGCATTCGGAACTGAGACAGGCAACATTCTCACCAAGGCAACCCGGCTGGCAGCAATCGTATTCTTTGTCCTGAGCCTGGGCCTCTACTTGCTTATCCTCAACCGCTTCTCAGACCGGGCAAGCCCGGACGCAGAACTACCAACTTTTGAAGAGGTTGGCGCAGGCATCATGAGTCAGGAGGCCCTTGACGCCGCAGCAGTAACGCCAGACTCCAGCCAATCGCTTCAGCTTGAATCAAGCGACGTCCCTACAACGCTGGACGCAGGCGGTGCGGGTGCAGAGCAGAACGGAGAAGTCCCGGATTCCTCACAACAATAGGCGGAACGCGCAGCTGTGGCGCCAGTCAAAGTAGGAGTAATGAATCTACGATTGCTCCTACTTATTATTGCAATCGCCAGCTTTGTTGGCGCTGTTGCTGAAGCACAGCCACGCGGCCGAACCAAACCGCAATTTGTTTCACCGGAGCAATTGAATCCCGGAGAGGGAGAAGCTGTCCTGACAAGCTTTCGTACTGCCCGACTGGCGGGAGACTATGCGTTTCTTTTTGAGCTTCGGCACATGCCTAGGCGCGGAAAGACCCAAGTTCACACCGGTTCGATGTGGGGGACTTGGGACAGATCAGGCAGAGCTTTGACACGAATCCATCTGGCCACGAAGCCAGAAACTCGAATACTACAAATCGGTGGCGAACCTGGCGCAGTATTCAAACAGATAGGCGATGAGCCTGTGGAGTTGGTCGCGGGGAGGGACAAGTTCCAACCCGTTGTGAATGGCATCACCTTCAGTCCCTTTGAGCTACAGATGCCGTTTCTTTTCTGGACCGACTACGTGTATGAAGGAACAGAGAAGTTGCGTGGCAGACCTGCGCACTACTTTCTCCTTTACCCTCCCGACGACTTTGAGCTCACAGAAGTAGGAGGCGTACGAGTGATGATCGACGCTGACTTCAACGCGCTATTACGGGCCGAAATCCTCGATCCTGAAGGACGGGCGCTGAAGACTTTCAAGATAAACAGTTTTAAGAAAGTCGACGACCAGTGGATCGTGAAAACGATTGATCTGATTGACGAGAAGACGCGCGACAAAACCCGATTTGAGATCATAGCCGCCGCCGTTGGCAAGGATCTGCCAACGGAGATTTTTGAACCAGAATCCTTGAGCGAAGACATTGCGCCAATCAGCTGGCAGGAGTTTCAGTCGCTGTAACCAAGCACCTCCCCGTTTGGGTCTGAAATGCCGATCTTCTGCTAATCCAGAAGGCTTTCCGGTCGATAATAGGACGTATCGGGACGAGCAACAAAATGCCTACGCCAACCAAACTCACGAAAAGCCAACATGGGGTGCGCCACAAGAAGCGGTAGCGCCTTTACAGAGCGCTTACTCGTTGGGGTTGGGGACCTTTCAGTGTCTGCAAATCCCAATATCGTACTGAGTACCTATGCTTTGGGTTCATGTGTTGCCGTAGTAGCGCTTGACCCTGTGGTGCAGGTAGGTGGGCTCGCACACATCATGCTCCCCGATTCGCGGCTCTCCCCGGAAGATGCGACACGTCAGCCAGCGATGTTCGCGGACAGTGGCGTCGATGCGCTGCTCTCCGAGCTTGGTAAGCTCAAGGCTGACCTAAAACGATTGAAGATCCTGCTCGCGGGTGGTGCAAATGTGATTTCCAGCAACCACTTTTTCAAACTTGGCGAGCGCAACTGCTTGGCTGTTAAGGAAGCGCTGAACGAACACGGACTCGCAGAGTTTCAAGAAGACCTAGGTGGTCTGAACAACCGCACGCTCCACTTCAAAATTGGAGAGGGACTTGTGGAGATGAAGGTGACAACCGGAACCAGAACCATTTCGCTAGCATGACTGCCGAGGAAATTCTAGATAACATCCAGCCACTCCCCCCGGCGCCGGCCATTCTACCGAGGCTGCTATCGCTTCTATGTGACGCAAATTCCAACCCGCATGAAATAATAGAGCTGGTAAAGGTAGATCCGTCTCTGACAGCTCAAGTTTTGCGACTCAGCAACAGCGCTTATTATGGCGCCGCAAGCCGGGCCTACGATCTCGAAGAAGCCGTCAACCGTATCGGCTTCCAGGAGGTTTACAAACTCGTTGCACTCGTATCCGGAAACCAGATCTTCAATCGAGCAGTCGAAGCGCTCGGAATGGCGCGGGGCGAGCTTTGGGAATATTCCTTGGCGACCGCATATGTAATGGAGCAAATGGCGCTGCAGCTCAACCAGGATTCTGCCGTAGCTTATACGGTTGGCCTGCTCCACAGCTTAGGCAAGATTGTCCTGGCCTCACAACCAGACCTTGATTATGCGGAGATCTTTCAGCTGGTAGAAGATGAGAATATTTCACTGGCCGAGGCTGAGGCCAAACGGTGGGGCTTTACTTACTGTGAGATCGGATCCGAGCTACTGCGGCGCTGGTATTTTGGTGATGAAATCACTCTCCCCGTCAGATTTCAGGATCGGCCGGCCTCAGCTGGGAAACACCGCAAGCTCGCATCCATGCTGCACCTCTCAATTTGGACTGTAGCCAGTCTGGGACTTAGCCCAGGCACGAGTGCTTGGGCAATGCGCGCAGATTCCTTCGCATTGTTCAATATCGGTATGAATGAAGATGCATTACAGCGGCTGATCGTTATGGCGCACGGCAAGCTCGATGCCCTTAAGTCGCTATTGGCACAGACCGACGAGGCTTGCGCGGCGACCCGCTAAGCTCACTTAAGCTCACGCCTACCGTCCAGCGCGCTTCGAAGCGTAGTTGGATCGGCGAAGCCGACTCCGGTCCCGCTGGGAAGTCCAAATCCTATTCTAGTCACTTGCACAGGACGATCTCCTACGATCTCGTCCTGTATAAAATGACATGTAGCCTCGCCCTCTATATCATTTGAAAGTGCAAGGATAAGCTCCCGGATCTCGCCTGAATCGATGCGCTTGCGCAGAGAGGCAATATTTAGATCGTCCTCCCCTACCCCCTGAATGGGAGAAAGCTTTCCATACAGAACATGATATCGTCCTCGATATGCCCCAGATCGCTCCAGGGCGATGAGATCAGGAACCCGCTCAACAACACAAATTAGGTCGTCGAGTCGCTTATGATCCGCACAGATGGAGCAAATGGACTCGGTATCTTCCAGATCGCTGGTGTGTTCACACAGGTTGCCACACCTGACACAGCGAGTCAGGCGCTCTCCGGCCTCTGAGAGAGCCCGCAGGAGGGCTTCCCTTTGCTCAGGTTTCTCAACCAGCAGGTGTAGTGCGATACGCTCCGCCGAGCGGTACCCCAAGCCCGGAAGCTGCTTCAGCAACTGCTGCAGTTTTTCGAATGCAGGGGTCACATCAAGCCCGGCATTGAAAAGCCAGACGTAACTTCGTTAATCGCTTCCTGTTGCTGCTCCCGACTCTTGGTAATGGCTTGTTTTATTGCCTCGAGCAGTGTCTCTTCAACCAGCTGCGCATCTTCCTTAAGAAACTCAGGATCGATCTTCAATGACTTGACCTCCTGCTGCAGTGAAATGCGAATGGTGACGGCTCCGCCCCCACTGGTGACCTCGATCTCCTTCTGCGCCA
Source organism: uncultured Puniceicoccaceae bacterium (assembly GCA_964430955.1). Classification (GTDB taxonomy): domain Bacteria; phylum Verrucomicrobiota; class Verrucomicrobiia; order Opitutales; family Oceanipulchritudinaceae; genus CAYSHY01. The sequence continues at coordinate 15,258 of CAYSHY010000034.1, forward strand.
ACTCCTGGTTAAGCGCATCCATCTTCTTCTGCATCTTCTGTGCTTGTTTCAGCAACTTTCCTACACCAGCCATAACAAATTCAGTTGAGATTCTCTATTAAGTAGCGGGGAGTTTACGTTCAGGGAGGAAGTAAGCAAGACACGTATCACAGCCCCTCGATTTCGAAGATTCTGGAGTATCCCTCCCTGAAACTCGAGGCTACTGGCGACCACTTCAACTCCTGCTTCAATCTCGAGTTGAGAATGATCCGATCTGGAAGACTGCCACCAGCGCTGCGAATGGATGCGCGGGCTGACATACGGTCTGGTGCGAATGTTGGCTCTGGGAGTTCTAGGCAAGCGGCAATCCATGAAGCAATATCGCATTTCATCGAGGGTGCATCATCGACTGCATTGAAGACTCCCCCCGCATGATCTCCTTCAAGACATTGTATAATCGCGTTGGTAATATCGTCCCTATAGATCAGGTTAAGGTAGTAGTCACCTCGGCCAGGGATTGGTTCTCTGGAACGAACCTGATCGAGCAGCATATGCCTCCCGGGCCCATAAATACCCGCCAAACGCAAGATAAAAGTCCGTGGCAAGCAGGCTTCGCGCAAGATCCTCTCTGATTCCAGCAGTAGCTTTCCTGCTGGAGAAGCATTTTCCGTTGAGCAGCTCTCATCTATGCGCTGTCGGTCGGTCTGGGGATAAACGCTCGTGCTACTGGTATATAGAAATGCTTTTGGCGTCCCGCGTCCTACCCATTGCAAAATGGACTTCAAGCCGTCGATGTAAGATTCCTGATATCCCCTTAATCCGCCTCCAGCGCTGGATACACAGTTTACGATGTAGTCAGGCGCTGGTTCAAAGAGGTCGTGCCAGATATCATCCTGAAGCAGTCCCGTGATTGCCCGCACCCCCAGCTTCTCCAACTCTCTGGCAGTCTCAGGGTTGCGCGTAAGCGCCTCCACCGTCCAGCCTCGCGATAGGGCAGTTTCAGCGACGCTTCTACCAACGTAGCCACAACCGAAGATGACAATGCGAGGTCTCACGAAGTCTAAGTGTCACATCGCTGTAACTCGTGCAACAAACATTCCCCGATTAGAGAATAGACTGACGCCCTTTCCAACGTAATCAGGCACGAAGATTGCCTTGGATCCGATATGTCGACAGAGCAGATTGAAAGACCGACAGCGGAAGGATTTGGCGCCGTTGTATTGGAAAATGGCGTGCATTTCAGAACTTGGGCGCCGAATGCGAGCAGCGTCGCTGTTAGCGGGAGCTTCAACGATTGGAGTCAGGATGGAGATCCCCTTGAGCTAGAGGGCGACGGAGTCTGGGCAGGATTTGTAAAGGGAGCACAGCAGGGGGATGAGTACAAGTTCGTCCTTCGTAACGGAGAACAGGTTCTTGTAAAAAACGATCCCTATGCCCGACAGTTAACCAACTCGAACGGGAATAGCATTATTTACAAGGACACCTTCGACTGGGAAGGAGACGAATTTCACCCGCAGCCACTTAACCAACTTGTTATTTATGAGCTCCATATCGGGAGCTTCAATGCCCGGAAGAAGGGGGCTCCCGGCACCTTTGAATCCGTCGTTGCGAAGCTGGATTACCTTCAGGATCTGGGAATTAATTGTATCGAGTTGATGCCGGTTGCGGAGTTTCCGGGCGGGTTTTCGTGGGGATACAATGTCGCGCATCCCTTTGCCGTCGAGAGCGACTATGGAGGTCCGGATGCGCTGAAGAGACTAGTAAAGGAGGCTCACGCCCGTGGCATTGCGGTCTTGCTGGACGTCGTCTATAACCACTTTGGTCCTTCCGATCTCGATCTTTGGCAATACGATGGCTGGAGCGAGAATGGTAAAGGCGGTATCTACTTCTTTAACGACTGGCGAGCCGACACCCCGTGGGGAAGCACGCGGCCAGATTATGGGAGAGAGGAGGTTCGGCGTTACATTATTGACAACGCCAGCATGTGGCTTGGCGAGTTTCGCTTCGATGGGCTGCGCTGGGACGCGACCTGTTACATCTCTGATAGCGAGGGCAGTTCAACCCGGAAGAACCTTGATATCGGTTGGGAGTTCATGCGCTGGGCTAACGGGGTGCTACGGGAGCGGTTCCCAAGCAAATACTTCTTCGCAGAAGATCTGAAAGATGACCATCTCGTTACGGAAACTATAGAGAACGGTGGCGCAGGGTTCCATGGTCAATGGGATCCTCGTTTCGTCCATCCAGTAAGGAACGAGTTAATCCTGCTCTCGGATGAAGACCGCCGGATGGAGAGAATTGTTCAGGCGATCCAGCATAGGTTCAATAATGATGCATTTCGTCGAGTGATCTATACGGAGTCTCACGATGAGACTGCAAACGGCAAGCAGCGACTGCCACAGGAGATCTCAGCAGATAACGTCGAAGATCGCTTTGCGATGAAGCGATCGATGCTTGGCGCTCTTATTGTAATGACCGCGCCGGGCGTCCCAATGATTCTCCAAGGACAGGAGTTTCTCGAAGATGAGTGGTTCAGAGACGATGATCCCCTGGAATGGGAACGAACAAAGCGCTTCTCAGGAGTGCACGCATTTTACAAGGATCTGATTCGGCTGAGACTAAACAAGGAGGGTCACAGTGGCGGCCTTTGCGCCTCCTACCTGAACATCTTCCACCTAAACCACGAAGCGGGCCTTATAGCGTACCAACGCGCCAGTTCCGCCGAGGCGGACGACGACGTAATTGTGATACTCAACTTTAAGAATCACGCCTATAGGAGTTACAGAATTGGCTTTCCCAAGGATGGTCACTGGAGCCTAAGACTTAATAGTGACTCCAAGCATTACAGCAGTCAGTTTGATGATTTCCACTCTTCGGATGTTCAAGGTGAGCAGCAAGCGTATGACGGGATGCCTTACTCACAGGAAATCGACATAGGCTGCTACGGCGCATTGGTTTACACTCGCAGCAGCTAGATCCTAGCCAGCAGGACGCTCCTGCGCTTGGATTCTTCCAAGGTCCTGCCAAAGCCGCTCGGAACGTGCCCGTAGTTCCTGACGACAGGCCTCTATCTCGGCCTTGCGACCATCCAGGTTGTTATTCGCGATCGCAGCCAAGTCATCAAATGTATACAGGAAAACGTTTGGCATCCTGGATACGGAGGCTTCAACGTCGCGCGGCATTGCAAGATCGATGAGAAAAAGTGGCCGGGAAGGCCGCTTGCTGACTGCCTTTGCTACTACCTGACTGCTCAAGACGATCCCCGGCGCGGCGGTACACAATACAATTATGTCAAACTCAGACAGTCGCTCTGTCCATGCATCAAAAGAAATCGCATTTGCACCGATGTCCTTCGCTAGTGCTTCGGCTTTACTGGCAGTTCGACTGGTAACCGTAACCTTTTGAACACCGCGGCTTACGAGAGCTTTAGCGACATCGGCGCCTACCTGACCAGATCCCACTACCAAAGTTCTGCTCGCAGAAAGTTGTCCAAAAATGCGCCGTGCAAGATCCGCGGAGACGTTTCCAAGACTAACTTGGCCAAAACCGATGCCGGTATTCGTCCTAACCCACTTAGCAGCCTGAAAGCTCTTCTGAAACAAGCGATGGAGAAGGGGGCCTGTCGCCTTCCTTTCTGTTGCCTCCTGATATGCCTGCTTTACCTGACCCAGGATCTCCGTTTCGCCGATCATCTGGGAATCCAGGCCGGCACAAACTTCCATCAGGTGCTGGGCGACCTCCAGGTCCTGGGAATGTGAGGAATATCTGTCGCACTCCTGTCTTGGCAGTCCAGCCACGTCACACAGGTGGTCTACAACCTTGGATGGGCAGTCACCTGTCGATGGGACCGCATATATCTCTATTCGATTACAGGTGCTGAGAACAGCCACTTCCAGCAATGAGCTTTCCGCGAGCAGTCGCTCGTAAAGTTCGCCCTTCTTGGTCTCATCGAGCGTCAACTGCTCACGGACCGTCAACGGAGCTGTGTGATGGGATACGCCAACACAGGCCAAACCGATTGGCTCGCTCATCGCGGATCCTCCTGATTCTCAACGGCTGTAATCGCGGCGTTATGGTCGATCCGGCCCAACTCCACCGGGTAGAGAGTTAACAGCGCCCAGCCGAAGAGCGCCACGCATGCAATCGCTAACCGCTGAGGAAACAGGCGGCCTATAATGCGCATCAGAAGTGTGAGTGCATATCCTGCCCAAACAAGCACAGCAAAGAGAAGCTTGATACTGGCTACCGTTGTTCCAGCTTGCGACCAGGCAACTATACCCGCCAATACAGCAACAGAATAAACCGTCGTACTCAGAATTAGGAGCCGCAGGCTCACCCGTTCCAACTCCACGAGAGATGGGAGCTTTTCGAACAGTCCTTCCAAATGTCGTTTCTTGAGACCATGCACCTGGAGCAGGTACATTCCGGACGCCAGCGCAAGTAAGCCAAAAGCGCCGTAACTGAAAATTGAAAGCGCAGCGTGCAGTTCAATCCATAGTCCGAGCGAAAACAGCGAAGTGGAAAAAGAGTCCCAGCCCGGCATTAGCAGCGACGTGACACTCAACAGTGCCGCGAGTCCAGCGGTGAAGAAACCCAATAAGCTGGTGCGAAACGCCGGCCCTACGAAACCATACAAGACGATCAGCGACCATGTGATGAATTGGAAAATTTCGAATGGATTTCCAATTGGACAACTGCGGGACTGCATCCCTCGCCAATTGAGCGCGAGACTTTGCATCACGAACGCAAGGACGATGCAAACGCCCATCAGGATCCTTGCAGGGCGTCGCCCCCCCAAGGCAGGCAATCCGGCTGCAAATGCAGCAAGATATGCGATGCCGGAAAGACCGAAAAGCAATCGGGCGTTATCTGTGAAAAGCTGCATGCCTAAATCACTTGGCCGTGATCCCTCCACTTCTCGACTTTATCGACCATCCAGTCAACAAAAGCCGGGTGGTCGTTGAGGCATGGGATCAACTCAAGCTTCTTTCCGCCGGCCTCTTCAAATGCCTTGGCGCCTTCCATTGCAATCTCCTCAAGGGTCTCCAGGCAATCGGCAACAAAGCTGGGAGTAAGCACCAGAAGCTTCTTGACGCCCTCTCTCGCAAAGCGCTCGATAGTGTGGTCGGTAAATGGCTGAAGCCATGGATCACTACCCAGACGGCTTTGAAAGCTCACGAAGTAGTCATTCTCAGGGATACCCAGGTGTTCAGCAAAAAGCCGTGCGGTTTCATAACACTGGTGTCGATAACACACCGCATGCGATGGATGCGGATTACGACAGCAATCAGGACTGCAAAGGCAGTGGGCATGCGACGGATCGCTTTTTCGGATCTGACGCTCGGGCACGCCATGAAAGCTAAACAGGATCTTATCGTATCCTTGTGAAATGCGATTTCGCGCCGATTCGACTAGGGCCGCAATGTAGGCGGAATCGTTGTAGAAGGGCTGCAAGAGAGAAACCTTCATGTTTGGTGCAGTCTCTCTTACGCATTCCATTACCCGGACGACCACCGTCTCATAACTGGACATGGCGTAGTGCGGGTACAAGGGCATGAGGAAGAACTCAGTAACCCCATCGGCTTTCATCTTTGACACGACGTCAGCGATGGCCGGCTCGCCATAGCGCATTGCGAGATAAACAGGCAAATCCACTCGTTCCTCGAGCAGCTGACGCTGACGCTCGCTGATCAGGATCAATGGAGATCCTTCCTCCGTCCAAATTCTGGAGTACGCCTCAGCACTGTTCTTTGGGCGTTTGGGAAGGATGAATAGATTGAGCACCATCCAACGGATCGGCGCCGGATTATCAAGCACGCGTGGGTCGCCAAGAAATTCGCGCAGGTATCGGCGCACGTCCGGAACGGACGTGGAATCGGGAGAACCCAAATTCACCATCAATACGGCTTTCTTTGGCATAGACATAAGCTTCATTTAGGAGAACGCTTGTCAACGGTTTCAGCACGGAACCGGAGCCTTGGTTAGGATAACTCCTGCACCAGTTCCTTCATTCTCTGCGTGGCGTTGATCAAACAATCGCCAACGCCCGGCCCTCCTCGGAAATTCCCAACAATTGCGAGCCCATTGTGGAGTTTCTCTGTGGCTTCGATCGCATCCAGGTACTGTTGATAGCCCAGATTGTATTGGGGGATAGACTTGCACCAGTACTGATGATTCACAAGAACCGGATTATCCGAGATTCCAAGCAGCTCATGAAGTTCCTCCATGATCGAGGCAATGAGTTGATCGGAAGGTAAGGCCGCCTGCGCAGGCTTGGTTGCGCCGCCAACGAAAACGAGCAGAGACACATAGCCATCAGGAGCTCGGCCCTCAAACAGTGATGAGAGGAAAAGGGCTCCGAGGATCCGTCGATCTTCTACCTGAGACGCCAACATGCCAAAACCATCAAGTGGATGGGAGACGGAACTGCGGCGAAAACCCAGCGTCACCACTGAGACCTGAGGATAATGAATTTCCTGCGTAATTTTAAGCCCTTCACAGATCGTGTCCGGCAGCTTGACTGAAGCCATGGCATGGACAGGGAGAGCCAGTACAACCGCATCAGTCTGCTCCACATGTTCGCCCGTTGAACTCTTCCACTTGGTCACCCACTGCCCTGCCTTGGACACTTCAACATCGTGTGCGCCAAAGTAAATCGCACCGCTGTCGAGCGAATTGGCAATCGCTACAGGGAGTTGCTGCATCCCCTCTTTGAACGAAATCAGCTGATTTCGCCAGCGCTTCCCACCGGAACGCTTCCGCTCACGCGCCAAGCAGACAGCGCCCTTGATCAATCCCCCGTATTGCGCTTCCAGGTTCCAGATCTTCGGGAACGCATGGCGAACTGAGAGGCACTCGGGATCGCCTGCGAAGATTCCACTGGTCAGGGGCCCAACCGCGTAATCAAGGAATTCGCGCCCCACTCTGCGCTTAACAAATGAGGAAACTGTTTCGTCGCTTAGGTTAGATTGCGATATGAATGGCTCCTTCAGAAGGCGCAGCTTTCCCTTCAATGAAAATAAAGGGGAGCCAAGCGCCTCAACCGGAGACATGGGAACCGGAACGGGCCGTCCATTCCTGATAATATAGCGTCTCCGTGATACGGGATTCGAATGGACGATCTGGTCTGCGAGACCATAGGAGGCAATCAAATCGATTACTTCCTGGCTCTTTACAAGCATTTCGCTTGGACCACTTTCAAGGAGGAAGCCGTTCTTCCGCCGGGTGCGAATGACACCCCCTACCTGATCGCGTCGCTCAAGCAGACGGACAGAGACCCCCCGCCTTGAAAGCTCCGCGGCAGCCGCAAGCCCACTAACGCCACCCCCAATAACGATCGCCGATCGCATTTAGATCGTCTGTGAATGCCGCTTTTCAGCGGCCTGGAAGTAAGCATCGAAACGCATTGCGATGTTCCGAATGAGTAACCTTCCCAGTGGAGTGATATCCATCTTGCCCGGCTTCCGCTCCAGTAATCCGTCTGCCTCCAGCATATTGAGAGAGTTCAACTCAGCAGCGAAATATGTCTCGAAGTCTACCCCCAAACGCTCGGACATCTCATGATAGTTTAGCGAAAGGTCACACATCAGGCGCATAATCACTTGGCGGCGCAACTTGTCCTCCTGGGTCAAAATATATCCTCGGTCCAGGGGAATCCGACCTTCTTCCACAGACTTATAATAGGTGGGTAGTTGCCGAATATTCTGCCGGTAACTGCCTGTGGTCTGGGAGATCGATGTAACCCCAAAGCCACAAATCTCAAGACCGCTCCGTGTGCTATATCCCTGGAAATTCCTCTGCAGCGTGCCTTCGCGCTGGGCAATCGTCAGCTCATCGCTCGGCTTCGCAAAGTGATCCATTCCGATGAAGGAATACCCAGAAGAGGTAAGTCGACCAATGATATGGATCAGCAGGGAGAGCTTCTCTTCCGGACTCGGTAATGGCCCCTTTCGCTCCAGATTCTTCTGGGCGGGCTTCATCCATGGAACATGGGCGTAACTAAAGACTGCCAAACGATCCGGCTTGAGCTCAAGCACGTGGGCCAATGTACGATCGAACGAGTCAAGGGTCTGCAATGGCAGGCCATAGATCAAGTCGACGTTCACAGATCTGAAACCGTGCCGCCTCAGGAGATCCATCGTCGCGAAATTGATCTCTGGCGGTTGAATGCGATGTATCGCCTTCTGCACGTCGGGGTCTGAATCCTGGACGCCAAAGCTTGCACGAGTGAATCCATGTCGTGCAAAGACTTCTACGTGTTCCTCGGATAAAACACGCGGATCTATCTCCACCGAAAGCTCTGCGTCGCTAGTAAAACTGAACCGCTCGTGGATCGCCGAGCAGAGGAGGTCCAATTGCCCCGGCCTCAAAAAGTCCGGCGAACCTCCGCCAAAATGAAGCTGATTGACCTGCCGACCGGGCTTCAGGTTAGGCAGGTACAGGTCCATCTCCTGTATCAACGCCTCAACATACGGATCTGCCTTATCGCGATTCCTCGTAATGACCGTGCTGCAACCACAAAACCAGCATAGACTCTGACAAAAAGGCAGGTGGAAATAAAGAGACAGTGGTCCACGCTCATTTGCAGCCTCCTGCAGAAGCGCAGATTTGTCCACATCTTCACGAAACTGCAACGCAGTCGGATACGAAGTATAGCGCGGACCGGGCTGACTGTATTTGCGAACAAGCGCGGGATCTATCTCCAGAATCATGGCTACTTCCAGAATATCTGTGCCTTTATTCAAGGTCCAGATCACAAAAAAGAAGTTCCTTATGCACGACCACTCAATGGAAACTTCGTACAGTATTCACCAGTTCCTGCATGCTTTCGATCCGTGCCGTCGGCTGTATCCCGTGACCAAGATTTACGATGTGCCCCACCCGTCCACGCATGGCTTCAAGCAGTGCATGTGTCTCTTGATGTACGGTTTCAGGCGGCTCATTCATCAACTGAGGATCGAGATTCCCTTGAACAGCCATGTCAGCAGGCAAGCGATCTGCGAGAGTTCTCAAGTCCGTAGCCCAGTCAACACCCAAGACTTGGGCGCCCGTGCGCGCCAGGTCTTCGTGATGGTGAGTCATCCCTTTTGCAAAAACGATCACGGGCGTCTCGGAGGGCAGATTGGCGATTATACGTGAGATCCACCGGAGCGACATCTCATAATAGTGTTGTGCAGGGCAGGCTGCCGCCCACGAGTCAAAGATCTGGACGGCATCTGCTCCTGCCTCGATCTGCATCCGCAAAAGTGAAGTAACCGCTGCTGTGATCTTCTCCATCAGCTCACGGAAAACAGAGGGATTGCTGTAGTACAGAGACTTGATCTTGCTGAAGGTCTGGCTACTCCCACCTTCAACCATATAGGTAGCTAGAGTCCAGGGTGACCCTGCAAAACCCAGAAGCGCACGTTCATCGCCCAGCTCTTTCCTGATCAGTTTCAAAGCAGCAGGAATATATTGTAGCCGCTCTTCAATCGCATTGGTTTCAAGTCGTGCAATTTGGTCCGCCGTCTCGACGGCATACTTCATCTCAATCCCACCACCATCGCGAAAATCGTAAGGCTGCCCAAGTGCTTCAGGTACAACCAGAATGTCACTAAACAGGATCGCTGCATCTAGTCCAAAACGCTGGATAGGCTGAAGCGTGATCGTGGTTGCAAGCTCGGGCGTGCGAACCATTTCCAGGAACCCGTGCTTGGCTTTAAGCGCCCTGTATTCAGGCAAGTAACGGCCGGCCTGGCGCATCACCCAAACTGGGGGCCGATCAACAGGCTGGCAACGCGCTGCGGACAAAAAGCGTTGGCGAGAAGTCATTTTGCCAGTCAGCATCCCTTGTTTCATCGTGGAGGGCAAGGGATCAAATCTCCCTACTGCACTTTAGCAACCCAGCTCCAACCAGTCGCGGGGCCTTAAGAAGTCCTTGTAGAGCAACTCCTCAGGTGAACCAGCCTCTGGCTTCCAATCGTAGTCCCAGCGAACGAGAGGTGGAAGCGACATCAGGATACTTTCTGTGCGACCGCCACTTTGGATGCCAAACAGAGTGCCCCGGTCGTGAAGCAAGTTGAATTCTACGTAACGGCCCCGCCTATAGAGTTGAAACTGACGCTCCCTCTCTCCCCATTCCAGATGTCGGCGGCGCTCAACAATCTCAAGATACGCTGGGAAGAAAGTCTTTCCTACACTACAGGTGAAGGAAAATGCGTGATCAAAGCCATCTCCTTGAAAGTCATCAAAGAAAAGTCCTCCGATACCCCTGTGCTCATCCCGATGAGGGAGAAAAAAGTAATCGTCGCACTTCTTTTTGAAGCGGGGGTACAACTCCTCACCGAACGTATCACAGGCAGAACGCGCTGCGCGGTGCCACGATACCGCATCCTCAAAGAAAGGATAAAACGGGGTCAAGTCAAAGCCCCCGCCAAACCACCAGGTTCCACTTTCGTCACCTGATCGAGGTATCCCAACAAAGAAGCGAACATTCATGTGGGTCGTTGGTAGGTACGGATTCAGGGGATGAATCACGACGCTGACACCCATGGCCCTAAATCCACACCCAACAAGGGAAGGTCGAGCAGCAGTAGCAGAGGGTGGCAACTCCTTCCCGCAAACATCGGAGAAGTTTACGCCAGCTTTCTCAAATAAATCGCCTCCCTGAAGAACCTTTGACAGGCCTCCCCCTCCCTCACCTCGAAGCCATTCGTCTGATCGTAGTTGGATCCGCCCATCGAGCGATAACATCCCGACGACAATGCTCTCCTGTAATTCCAATAGGAAATCCCTGACAGAAGCAATCTGCCGCTCCCCAATCGAGTCCTGTTCTGGTTCCATCCAGACCATTCATTCTTATTGGGTCGGGAGCGCCAAGAGGAAAGTACCCATTCAGGCGTCAGCTGCTTCTCTTCCTTCAATCGTGTCCCTGAACCTGCGAATATCATTGCGGATCATGGTATGCAGACGCGGGTTTAGTAGTCTTCCTACTTGTGCCCCTATATATCCCTGCGGCGGTCTGTATGAAATTGTAACAAAGAGCTCCGTTGCTCGCCCGCCACCAGCATCGCGAAACTGCACCTCGCCGGAATTATCAATATCGGCTCCGGGGAGCGAACGCCACTCAAGATGAGATCCTCCATCATCTCTTACGATCTCGGCGACCCAATCAACATGGCCAATTCCACCGGGAAGCTTCGCACGCCAATAGGAGCGCGACGTATCATACTGACGAACCTCCTCCAGGTGATGCATGAAGGTGGGTAGATTCTCCAGACGTCGCCAGTATGCATAAACCTCTTGTGGCGGCTTTCGAACAATGAGGCCAACCTTTACCTCGACTGGCGCTGGAGAATCACCGGCTGCGGCCGTATTACGTCCGATCGCATCATTAAGCATGCAATGACCACTCAGCCCGCGGTGCAGGAGTGCAATTCCGCCAAGGACTCCTGCCACACCTTTCAGATCGCGACTTTTCAACCCGGCGATTGCAAGAACGGCCCCTGCAGCAATCGAAAAATACCGCTCACGTTTACCAATGTTTATCGTGCTACTGCCGCTTGCGCGGGGATAGAAGGTCGGTTCTATACTCATGAGAATTTCTGCTGGCGCATTATGGGGAAGTCGTAGACCCGAAGCCGAGCACCACGCGTGCCACGGCATAAGAACTGCGAGGCAGGCTGCCATGAGAGGATCACGACTGGCTTTGGCGCTTGGGTGCACTGCTTTTGCTGGGGGTTATGCGATAGGTCGTTTACTTTGTGCCTATGACTTCAGGCATCAAAATGTGGTCATAGCGGGAGGCTCAAGAGGCCTTGGATTGGTAATTGCCCGCCAGTTGGCGAGAGAAGAAGCAAGAGTCATACTGCTGGCGCGGGATCCGGCTGAACTACAGGCAGCTGTGAAGCAACTGCATGATCATGGAGCCGTAGCCAGAACCTACGTCTGCGATGTCTCCAACCGCCCCCAAGTCGAGTCCACATTCCACGCTATCGGAAGAGACTTTCGTCGGGTGGATGTGCTCATAAACAACGCCGGCGTCATCCAAAGCGGCGCGTTCTCCAACCAGAACGAAGCGGACTTCAGGCTGGCAATGGAAACGCACTTCTTTGGTCCTCTATACACAATATGGTCGGCACTACCGTTGATGACAGGAACACGACCGCGGATAGCAAATATAAGCTCCATTGGAGGCAGAATCGCCTCACCTCATTTATTGCCGTATTGCGCCAGCAAATTTGCATTGAGGGGATTTTCCCTGGGACTGGCAGCGGAACTACGCAAAAGAGGAATTAGAGTGACTACAGTCTGCCCCAGCCTGATGAGGACCGGCTCACATCTTGCAGCCTTGTTTAAAGGTAGACATGAACAGGAGTTTGGTTGGTTTGCAGCTGCGGACTCCATCCCGCTCTTGTCCATCAGGGCAGAGCGAGCTGCAGCGATGATCCTCCGGGCAATCCGCATGGGTCGTGCAGAATTGACGTTCCCATGGCACTGGCGCGCTGTTGCAATTGGAGCCGAAGCCCTTCCCGGCATCACCACAACATTGAGCGGAATCATTCACAGACTCCTACCATCCCCATCGGATGCACCAGAAGCAGATTTGGCGATACCGGGATATGAGGCACGGGGTGATACCCCACCGCGATGGGTGACTGGTCTTTCAGACAAGGCGGCGGCCGAGAATAATCAGCCACAGACGTAAAAGGCCCTCCAGGGGGTTATCCCGGAGGGCCTTGAAAATCACAACTATCTGCTGTGCTTACAGGTTAGCTCGCTTGGCCATCACCAGCAGCCTCGGCTGCAAAGTCGGTCGCCGCTCCCAAGGTATTAATCCGGAGTCGACGATACTTTGGAAGCCCGGTACCGGCAGGAATCAAGTGTCCCATGATGACGTTCTCCTTGAAACCTTCCAGCTTATCGATCTTGCCAAGAGTGGCTGCATCGGTAAGCACGCGAGTGGTTTCCTGGAAGGACGCTGCCGAAATGAACGACTCGGTCTCCACGGACGCCTTTGTAATGCCAAGGAGGATCGGCTCACCCTCGGCTGACTTACCGCCGGCTTCCGCAATGCGCTCGTTCTCCTGATAGAACTGCTCACGGTCAACCTGCTCGCCCCAGAAGAAGTCGGAGTCACCAGGATCGGTGATACGAACCTTGCGGAGCATCTGCGAGATAATGACCTCGATGTGCTTGTCATTGATGGTCACCCCTTGCAGACGGTAAACCTTCTGAATCTCGGAGAGCAGGTACTCCTGAAGGGCATTCGGACCAAGAATATCCAGGATCTCGTGTGGGTCTGCCGCGCCTTCAGTGAGGTGCTGTCCCTTGCGCACGATATCTCCCGGCTGCACTATGATCTGCTTGCCATGCGGGATCAGGTGTTCTTCTTCCTGACCACTCTCTTCGTCGGTGATCACCAGGCGCTTCTTGCCGCGGACGCTGCCCTGTAGCGAGACAACGCCATCGATCTTCGCCATTTCCGCAGCTTCCTTTGGACGGCGGGCTTCGAAGAGCTCTGCGACGCGTGGCAGACCACCGGTAATATCCTGGGTCTTTGAGGCTTGACGCGGGGTCTTGGCGAGCAAGGCGCCCGGCTGAATGATGTCGCCCTCGTTAACCTGGAGCTGAGCGCCTGTCGGAATCGAATAGTTGGCAAGGACCTTACCTGGACGGCCGTCCTCGTCTGCATGGATTTCGATTGCAGGATTCAGGTCTTCCTTGTGCTCAACAACAGTGGTGGCAATACGACCAGTTGCCGGGTCAAGCTCGCGCTTAACCGTTACGCCCGGGATCATATCGCGGAAGCCGATGATACCACCCTTTTCCGAGATGATCGGTACGTTGTGCGGGTCCCACTGAGCCAGAACCTGGCCCTTTGCGATTGTACCGCCGTCTGGGATTGCGAGAACTGCCCCGGCGGGAATCTTGTAGTTTTCCAGCTCCTTGTCGTTGTCGTCAACGATGCGGATCGAGCCCGTCTTGTTGAGGACCACGCTGATGACCTGATTGCCGGCGCCAACCTGCACCAGACGAAGACCTTCGTAGCGGATAATACCATCATTACGCGCCTTGATTTCGTTATCCTTGGCCAAGGCGCTGGCAATACCACCAATGTGGAACGTGCGCATCGTCAGCTGCGTGCCGGGCTCACCGATCGACTGCGCAGCGATAATTCCAACGGCAGTGCCAATTTCGACAACCTCGTTGGTCGCCGGGTTGATGCCATAGGCGGATGCAGGCAGACCATTCTTACGGACGTGCGTGAGCGGCGACAGGATTTTCACCCTTTCAATGCCGACTTCATCGATCTTTCGCGCAACGGCTTCAGTAATTAGCTGACCATTGCCGATGATGAGTTCATCGGGATTGATTGGATTGTAGATATCCTCACTGGTAAAGCGACCAATGATGCGCTCACGGAGAGCAACGACTTCGTCGTCACCTTCGTAGATCGCAGTCTTCCAGATACCATCCCGATTGCCGTCGTCCTCACAGGTAATGATGAGGTCCATGGCAACGTCGCAAAGCTTACGGGTCAGATAACCAGCGTCAGCGGTCTTGAGAGCCGTATCCGCCAGTCCCTTACGAGCGCCGTGCGTCGAGATAAAGTATTCAAGAACGCTAAGACCTTCGCGGAAGCTCGACAGAATCGGACGCTCGATGATCTCACCGGAAGGCTTGGCCATAAGACCGCGCGTTCCGCAGAGCTGACGCACCTGCTGGCGATTACCACGAGCTCCGGAGTCCATCATTAGGAAGACCGGGTTGACCTCTTCACGACCGCGATTGTGCTGAAGCTGCTCGAATACAGCCTTGGCAATTTCGTCGGTTGCGCTTGTCCAGATATCGATGATCTTGTTGTAACGCTCCCCGCCAGTGATGATACCGCGGTTGTACTGAGCCATCACATCGCGTATACGTTGACGCGCCCGAGCCACGATCTCCTTCTTCTCTTCAGGGATGATCATATCTTCCATCCCAATCGAGATGCCGGCCTTCGTGGCCGTGCGGAATCCGAGTTCCTTGAGAAGGTCAAGGGTCTTAACCGCATTCTCCTTACCTGTTGTCTTATAGGTACTGAGAATGAGCTCACCCAGCTTCTTCTTTGCCACAGCAAAGTTGATAAAGCCGAGTTCGCGGGGCCAGATTGTAGAGAAAATAACGCGTCCAGGGGTTGTCACCAACAGCTTCCGGTCCTTCTTCCCATAAATCGTGTCGCGATTATAGTCGGGGTTCACGATCCGGATCCACTGGTGCTTCTTGATAACTCCATCCGCCTCCGCCATCAGAACCTCGTTAGTGGTGCCGAACAGCGGCAGACGCTGCTCATCAGCAGGACGCTTACGAGGCTCAACGGTAAGGTAGTAGGCGCCAAGAACCACGTCCTGGGATGGCGTGAGAATCGGTTCACCGCTCGATGGCGAAAACAGATTGTGCGAGCTCATCATGAGCAGCTTCGCCTCAAGTATCGCCTCCAGGGAAAGCGGGACGTGCACCGCCATCTGGTCTCCGTCGAAGTCAGCATTGTATGGCTGACACACCAACGGGTGAAGACGAATAGCGTCACCTTCAATCAAAACCGGTTCAAATGCCTGGATCGACAATCGGTGCAATGTAGGCGCACGATTGAGAAGTACCGGGTGTCCCTTGGTTACCTCTTCGAGAATATCCCAAACTTCCGGGGAACGCTTCTCAATCATTTTGCGCGCACCACGGACGGTGTGCACAAACCCCAGTTCCTTGAGGCGGCGGATGATGAATGGCTCGAACAGAACCAGCGCCATCTTCTTTGGAAGACCGCACTGGTGAAGCTTCAACTCCGGACCAATAACGATAACGGAACGTCCAGAATAGTCGACGCGCTTCCCAAGCAGGTTCTGACGGAATCGTCCCTGCTTACCCTTGAGCATGTCCGACAGGCTCTTGAGAGGACGATTACCCGCGCCGGTGACAGCGCGACCGTGACGGCCGTTGTCAAAGAGAGCGTCAACTGCCTCTTGCAGCATTCGCTTCTCATTATGAATGATGACGTCCGGCGTCTTAAGCATGAGCAGGTTCTTCAACCGGTTGTTGCGGTTGATCACCCGGCGATAGAGGTCATTCAGGTCGCTGGTTGCGAAACGGCCACCTTCCAGAGGCACTAAAGGACGAAGATCGGGCGGGATAACCGGAAGAACTTCCAGCACCATCCACTCTGGGCGCGCTCCACTCTGGATGAAGCCCTGGATTACCTTGAGCCGCTTCGCCAGCTTCTTCTTGATCTGCTTTGAGCGGGTGCCGTGCATCTGGTCGTGCAACTCCACGACGGTGTTTTCGAGATTCATCTTCTCGAGAACCTCACGCAGAGCCACTGCGCCCATGCGGGCCGTAAAGGCGTCTTCACCGAACTCGTCCTGAGCCTGCAGATACTCCTGTTCAGTAAGCAGCTGCTTTTCTTCAAGCGGCGTCTTACCAGGGTCTGTGACCATGTAGTTCTCGTAGTAGATGACGCGCTCGAGGTTACGGGCGGTCATATCGAGCAGCAGGCCCAGACGGCTAGGCATGCTCTTGAGGAACCAAATGTGCGAGACCGGAACAGCGAGCTCGATGTGGCCCATGCGCTCGCGGCGCACGCGGGAAACGGTGACTTCGACTCCGCATCGATCACAGATCACGCCCTTGTATTTAATGCGCTTGTACTTACCGCACGCGCACTCATAGTCGCGGACAGGCCCGAAAATCCGTTGGCAGAACAAGCCGCCCGGTTCGGGCTTGAAGGTGCGATAGTTGATCGTTTCAGGATTCTTTACCTCACCGCGCGACCAGCTGCGGATCGTGTCCGGGCTGGCGACCGTAATTGAAACGTGATCGAAGGACTGGTCCTTCTCAAAGCCAAGAAATTCGCGGGCTTCGCGAGTTTGAAGATCTTGCTCAGACATGGCTTCTATAAAAAATGAGATTAATTAGCTGTTGGTGAATTACGGTCATTAGGACCCGAATGCTGCGCTCAGTTCGTCTTGGTCACCCAAGCGAACGTCGAGACAGAGGCTCTGCATTTCCTTCATCAGAACGTTGAAGGACTGAGGTGTGCCGGCCTGGAGCGAGTTATCGCCCTTTACGAGCTGCTCGTAAATCTTGGTGCGACCCTGAACGTCGTCAGACTTAACCGTGAGCAGTTCCTGGAGCGTATAGGCTGCGCCATACGCTTCGAGCGCCCACACTTCCATTTCCCCGAAGCGCTGACCGCCATACTGGGCCTTACCACCCAGCGGCTGCTGCGTGATCAGGCTGTATGGACCCACCGCACGAGCGTGAATCTTGTCCGCTACCAAGTGATTTAGCTTCAGCATGTAGGTGTAGCCCACAACGACACGCTGGTCGAGAGGTTCGCCCGTGCGCCCGTCGAAAAGAACGCTCTTGCCGTCCTCTGGCAACCCTGCCTGACGCAGATATCCGTGGACCTGCTCTTCACTGATCCCGTCGAAGACAGGTGTGGCAATTCGCAGGCCAAGCTTCTTACAGGCCCAACCAAGGTGACACTCAAGGACCTGACCGACGTTCATGCGTGAAGGAACCCCCAGCGGATTCAGACAGATTTCAACGCTGGTGCCATCCGGCAGGAACGGCATGTCTTCCTCTGGAACAACCTTGGCGACAACGCCCTTGTTCCCGTGACGACCAGCCATCTTGTCACCTACCTGGATCTTACGCTTGGTGGCGATGTAGACTTTTACGTTCTTGATGACACCCTGTTCGATGTCCTCACCGGCCTCGACTGTCTGGGTCTTCCGCTCCTGGTCAGCCTCGAGTTCCTCAAACTTCGAGGAGAAGGAGTTGATGATCTCCATGATCTTGATCCGGACCGGGGATGGATCGATGTCAATCGTCTTGTAAACTGCTGCAAGGCGGCGCAGCAGCGTCTTGGTAATCTTCCGGTTGGCCGGAATGATGACTTCGCCCGTTTCCGAATTGATAACGTCGAGCGGAATCTTCTCACCAAGAAGAATATTGGAAAGCGATTCCGTGAGCTGTTCGCGCAATTTGTCAGTCTGAGTGCGGAACTCCTCATTGATCTTCTTCACCTGGCGACGTCGATCGGAAGGAGAAAGCTTTTCCTTCTCCCCGTCAGCGTGGCTGGAGACCTTGACGTCCATTACGATCCCGTAGATCCCCGATGGAACGAGGAGGGAGGTGTCTTTAACGTCTGCAGCCTTTTCACCGAAGATAGCGCGGAGCAGCTTCTCTTCAGGCGCCAGCTCGGTTTCACTCTTTGGCGTGATCTTACCAACGAGGATATCTCCGGGCTTAACCTCTGCGCCGACACGGATAACACCGTCGTGGTTGAGGTTCTTCAAGGCCTCTTCACCCACGTTCGGGATATCGCGCGTGATTTCTTCAGGCCCCAGCTTGGTATCGCGTGCGGTTACTTCAAACTCTTCGATGTGGATCGAAGTGTAGACGTCGTCTCGCAGGAGCTTCTCCGAGATCAAGATAGCGTCTTCGAAATTGTAGCCGTTCCACGGCATGTATGCCACGAGAACGTTACGACCAATGGCGAGTTCGCCCTTGTCCGTGGCGGCTCCATCAGCAATTACGTCGCCTGCTTTGACCTTCTGTCCACGCTCGACAATCGGCTTCTGGTTAAAGCAGGTGCCTGCGTTCGAGCGAAGGAACTTCCGGAGACGATAGACGTAAATGCCATTCTTCGAATCCGTCTTCAGGAGGCGCTCCGAACGGTTCGGCATCTTGCCGTCCGTTGTCACGATGATCCGGCGGGCGTCAACACTGGCAACGATGCCATCTGCTTCCGCCTGGGTAACCGTCTTGGAGTCGCAAGCGACGCGTCCTTCGATTCCGGTGCCCACCAAAGGAGCTTCGGTCTGCAGAAGAGGCACTCCTTGTCGTTGCATGTTTGATCCCATGAGAGCACGGTTGGCGTCGTCGTGCTCAAGGAATGGAATCAGACCTGCCGCAACAGACACCAACTGTTTCGGCGATACGTCCATGTAGTGGATCTCACTCGCATCCACTTCGATCGTATCGTCGCCCTTACGGGCCGTGACTCTCCCGACCAGGTTCCCCTTATCGTCGACCTCGGTATTGGCCTGGGCAATAACATGCCCTTCCTCCTGGTCGGCGTTAAGGAACACTACTTCATCGCTAACGCGGCCGTCCTTCACAATACGGTACGGCGTCTCAATAAAGCCAAACTCATTAACGCGGGAGTAAATTGAAAGCGAGTTGATCAGACCGATGTTCGGACCTTCCGGCGTCTCAATCGGGCAGATACGGCCGTAGTGTGACGGGTGAACGTCACGAACCTCAAAGCCGGCGCGTTCGCGATTAAGTCCACCAGGCCCCAAAGCTGAAAGACGACGTTTGTGCGTCAACTCAGCGAGTGGGTTGATCTGGTCCATGAACTGGCTCAACTGGCTGCGAGCAAAGAAGTCACGAATGACGGTCGCCAGCGCCTTGGGATTGATCAGCTTCTGCGGCGTGATCGAATCCACGCTTTGATCATAAAGCGTCATCCGTTCCTTGACCAAGCGTTCCGTCCGAGCCAGTCCCACGCGGCACTGATTCATCAGCAGTTCACCTACGGTGCGGACACGGCGTGAGCCAAGATGATCGATGTCATCCAGAACGCCGTCACCACGCTTGAGGCGGGTCAGGTAACGGGTTGCCTCCACAATATCCTCGGCCGTAACGATACGGGTATCGAGATCGGTGTTCAGTGAAAGCTTCTGGTTGATCTTATAGCGCCCTACCCGGCCGAGGTCGTAACGCTTCGGATCCTGGAACAAGCGCTTGAGCAGAGCACGGGCGTTTGCAGTCGTCGGCGGTTCGCCGGGACGAAGGCGCTTGTAGATATCCTTAAGCGCCTCCTCTTCGTTACGAGTCGGATCCTTCTTAAGGCATCGAATAATCGCACCGTCATCTTCCGAGGTGTCAATTACACGCACTACCGTTATCCCGGCAGCTTCAATGCCACGAACAACTGTCTTTGTGAGTGGCTCAAAGGATCGGGCCAATACCACGCCCTTCTCTGCGTCTACCAGATCCTCAACGAGAACCAGCTTTGAGACGCTCTCCATTTGAAGCGCCTCTGAAACATTCAGTTCCTGGATGTCGTAGAACAGGCTCAGAACATCATAGTCAGAGCCATACCCCATTGCGCGCAGCAGGGTCGTGATCAGGAACTTGCGGCGTCGACGACGACGGTCCAAGTAAACGTAAAGAAGGTCGTTCTGGTCGAATTGCGTCTCCAACCAGGTGCCCCGGTCCGGAATAATACGGAAGCTGAAAAGCTGCTTTCCGCTGCTATGAGGCGTCACCTCGAATGCGATACCCGGAGAGCGGTGGAGCTGGGAAACAACGACGCGCTCGGCGCCATTGATGATAAAGGAGCCTCTCTCGGTGATCATAGGCATTTCGCCCATGTAGATCTCCTCGTCCTTGATCGAGTCCTCTTCCTTGAGACGCAGCTTTACGTAAAGAGAGATGGAATAGGTCACGCCTTCGCGAATACACTCAATTTCCGTCAGCTTTGGACCGGAAAGGGTGTAGGAAACGTACTCCAATTGACAGCGCCCATCGTAGCTCTCAATAGGAAAAACTTCACGGAAAACGGCTTCAAGACCTACAGGCTCACGCTGCAGGGGGGCCTTATCCTGTTGTAGGAATTCTTTGAAGGAATTGATCTGAATCTGAATCAGATTCGGTGGATTGATGACCTCCTTCAGGGTGCCGAAGTTAATTCGTTCAGGCATGGCAGTGATGCTAGTGTTGTTGGACGATGGCGGCATGAAATCTGAAAGTTGAGGAATATCAGCGACCTGCTACGCGTGTAACACGTACACGCGCCAACACATTCCTGCTGTTGGCGCGCTGCTTCCCCATCTGTCAAAGCTCATGGGCAGAATGAAATAAGAACATGCGCGAGCCAGAGAGGTTCCATTTTGATAGAACCTCTCCGGTCGCGTCATGGAAAATGTAAAGGCTGTCGTCAGAGTTTACTTGATTTCGACCTTTGCGCCAGCTGCTTCGAGCTTCTTCTTGATGTCCTCGGCGTCTTCCTTGGTGGTAGCTTCCTTCAGAGGCTTTGGAGCACCTTCAACGAGGTCCTTCGCTTCCTTCAGGCCCAAGCCTGTGATACCGCGAACTTCCTTGATGACGGCAATCTTGTTGCTACCGAAGTCGGTGAGAATGACGTCGAACTCAGTCTTCTCTTCAGCAGGAGCAGCGGCTTCGCCAGCGCCAGCGCCAGGAGCCGCGGCAACGGCAACAGGAGCTGCAGCGCTTACGCCCCACTTTTCTTCCAGATCCTTTACAAGACCTGCAATTTCGAGAACGCTCTGGCTGCTGAGCCAATCGATTACTTGATCACGTGTGATGTCTGCCATTTTCGTATACCCTTGAGTCACTAGCGCTACCGGCGCATCGTGCGCTTTCGACGTTTAAGGGAGACTTCCCCTAGCGGGCTCTCCGGGATCCGTTAATGTTAAAAGATTGTCTGGTTCGTTAACTAAGCTACTAGGCGGCAGCTTCTCCGTCTCCACCAGCGTTCTGCTTGTCTACGTGAGCCTGCAGAACATTGAGAAGACCCTGTGGAACCGCCTGGATGATACGAACCATCTGGGTTGCAGGCTGGTTGAGGAGGCCCAGCAGTTGCGCGCGAACGACCTCGATGGAAGGTAGCTTGGCCAGCTCAGAAATATCGCTGGAGCTGATCTTCTTCTTTTCGAGAAGACCACCCTTAAGCTCGACCTTTTGCTTGTCCTTGAAAAACTTCTCCAAGGCCTTCGCAACTGCGGGCGAATTGGAACCGCCAACGATGATCGCAGTCTGGCCGGTGAGCCATTCGTCCATCGATGGCAACTCACGTTGCTCGGCGGCGTTGCGAAGAATGGTGTTCTTGACAACGTGGAACTCAGCCTCGTGTTGAGAGAGGACGGCGCGGAGTTCAGCAGTCTCAGCTACGGTAATGCGGTTGTAGTCCGCAAGAAAAACGTAGTCTGACTTATCGAGGTATGCGCCGACTTCGTCGACTAGAAATGCTTTTTCAGCTCGCATGGATCGGTGCTGTTAAGGTTAGAAGCTGGAGAAGAGAGCGGGATCCAGACGAACGCTGGGGCTCATCGTTGAGGAAATGCTCATATTCTTGATGTAGCGGCCCTTCACGCCTTCCGGACGGGCCTTGCCAACGGCATCGACCACAGTCTTCAGGTTCTCGATGAGATCCTCTTGGCTGTGGGAGCGCTTGCCAACGATAACACCAATGTTACCGGTCTTATCCATCTTGAACTCGACGCGTCCGCCCTTGCCGATTTCTGAGATCGCGCCAGCCACATCGTCAGTGACGGTGCCGCTCTTTGGATTCGGCATCAAGCCACGGGGACCGAGCACGCGGGCAACGCGACGCACTTCCTTCATGGCGGACGGAGTAGCAACTGCTACGTCGAAATCTACCCAACCGCCTTCAACCTTCTTAATAAGGTCTTCCAGGCCGGCCTCAACGGCGCCTGCAGCCTTGGCGGCATCTGCGTTGTCGGTAAATGCAATGATGCGGACCTTCTTACCGCTGCCCTTTGGCAGGTTTACAATGCCGCGCACCATCTGGCTGCTCTGCTTCGGATCTACCCCCAAGCTAACCGAGAGCTCGACGGTTTCGTCGAACTTGGCCTTTGGAAATCCGGAAAGAACCTTTACGGCTTCTTCCAGCGGATAGGTTTTTACAGCATCAACCTGGCTGCGGGCGGTACGATAACGTTTGCTGTGTGTAATTGTTGGCATCAGTCAAACTCCCTTCCCGGGTGTCTATTCTTTTGTTAGGGTGAACGGCGTATGAGCGCCGTCAATAAATGAGAAACTAGGCGATTTCAATGCCCATGGAGCGGGCACTGCCTTCGATGATCTTTACAGCAGCGTCGATGCTGGAGGCGTTCAGATCCTCCTTCTTGATCGCGGCAATCTCTTCAAGCTGCTTGCGAGTCACCTTTCCAACCTTATCACGATTTGGAACGCCCGAGCCCTTGGCGACCTTTGCAGCCTTCTTCAGAAGAACTGCAGCCGGGGGACTCTTGAGCACAAACGTAAAGGAACGGTCGGAATAGACGGTGATAACCGCGGGCAGGATCATACCTGCCTGATCCTTCGTGCGAGCATTGAACTCCTTACAGAACGCCATGATATTGACGCCGGCGGCGCCAAGGGCTGGCCCTACTGGGGGCGCTGGGTTTGCGGCGCCCGCGGGGAGCTGAAGCTTAATCTGTCCGGTGACTTTCTTGGCCATTGTCGGAAATAATTTGGGAAAACGCTATTGTTCGGCGGCCCGTTCCACCTGCCAGTATTCAAGCGTTACTGGGGTGAAGCGACCAAAAATGGAAACAGATACCTTGAGCCTGCCAGCCTCGGGGTCAATCTCATCGATCCGCCCGGTAAGGTTAAAGAATGGCCCGTCAGTAATACGCACCTCTTCGCCAATCTCGTATTGCACCTTTGGCACTTCCTTGCCTTCGGCCTCTTTGACCTGGGTGAGAATACGGTTGATTTCTTCTTCTTTCAACGCAACAGGGCGGTTTCCGCCCACGAAGCCGATAACGCCTTCGATGCCGTTGACAAAGTACCAAGGCTTCTGGAGGAGCTTCTCGTCTTCGTCATACATGCGCATGTGAATGAAGACGTAGCCAGGGTACAGCTTACGCGTCTTTTGTGTCTTCTTTCCGCCCTTCACCTCCGAGACTCGTTCGGTGGGCATAAGGATCTCAAGGATAGTGTCCTCGAGCTCTTCGTGGGCGAGTTGATTCTCGATGAATCGCTTTACCTTTGCTTCCGCATTGGAAAGTGTCTGGATGACGTACCAGCGCGGTTCGCTACTGTGTGCTGCCTTTGGCATCTTCGATCGAGATTACGAGGGGCTCACCAGGTTGGTGAGCAGCTGAATCCAACTATAGACGCTAAAATCCGCCAAGGCGATGAAACCGCCGAGAAGGATGATCGCCACGATTACGACAATTGTGGAATCGCGCAGCTCTGTGCGGGTAGGCCATACCGTCTTCTTCAGCTCGGTGTTGGTCTCGGCTGCAAAGATGCGGATCTTGCGAAATGGATTAGCCATCGAAGTGGAAAGTGGCAGGGCAGGAGGGACTCGAACCCCCAGCCTGCGGTTTTGGAGACCGCCGCTCTACCAATTGAGCTACTGCCCTACGTTAAG
>CAYSHY010000035.1:0-39338 GCA_964430955.1 uncultured Puniceicoccaceae bacterium
CGACTATCGCTTCCAAGATTACGGGAGTGGTCGATACGAGCGGGCATCTGGCTGTCGAACCGGTACTCACACATGGCATTCGCACTGCTAACGGTGAGACAAGCACAAGCATAACTCCGACACCGGTCCATATCGCATCATTGAACGCGACTGCCTACCGGATCAGCGAAGATTCGTCCTTCAGTGGCGTGCTCTATCTTGATATGCCAAAGGATGACCTTTCGCCGGCGCTGTATAATGATGCAGCCGTGGAGACCTTGTTCCCACTGTCTGAAGGCGCAGGCGTAAAGACGCTGTATGTGCAGTTCCGCACAGCAACTGGCGGCGAAAGCGAACCAGAAGTCCTGGAAATCGACTATGTGACCGAAGGTCCATCAATCACTGGTTTCACATTAATGGAAGGGCAGACGATTTCTCGCCCAATTCAAGTCTCTGCTTCCGCGGTCAGCCCCATCGGGCTCCAGTCTTTGAAACTCCTTGTTGACGATGTTGAGGTTGCTTCTTCTCCAACATCGCCATTGCAGATTCTCTGGGACATCAGGACCTTGACGTCAGGAGTGCATCGTGTGCGCCTTGAGGCGCGTGATCTTTCGGGCTCTCTGGCTACTTATGCGATCAATGTCGTAATAAATCCTGTTGCACCGCCGCAGCCGATAATTACGTCGCCAGCGTCCGATATCCTGACAACAAATCCGGCAATTACCGTCTCCGGCACGGCCGAAGCGTTTGCTAACATCAGGATTACGAGCAACGGCGCCGTTATTGGTACGACGCAGGCAGATGCGGCAGGCAACTTCACAGTTCCTGATTGCAATCTTTTCGAAGGTTCCAATGCGATCGTTGCATCAGCCTACGACGCAACCGGATCTACACAATCACTCCCAGTCTTCGTAAGCCTCGATACTGGCGCGCCTTCGGCAGTAACACTCCTTGAACCGGAGTATCTGCCAGGTGACGGGCTTTTCCTCGACTGGGATCTTCCAACCTCAGGCGAGATACCGATCAGCTATCGGGTTTTTTGGCATAGCAGCCCATTTGCCGATCCTGCATCCGCTTCGGGACAATCCTCCCAGACGCTTGCCTCTTCTGCGAAGCTTGGCGCCAGCGTGCCTGACGGTCTTACCTACTTTGCCGTCGTCGGTTACGATGCAGCAGGCAACGCGAGTGCAATGTCGAACCTGGTGTCCTTCCTGGTTGACCAGACGCCGCCGTCTTTCGTGATTGCATACAGCAAGCCGTCGCCAATCGGTCCCGGCCCGTTGACGGTCACCGTGACAGCAAGTGAACCGCTGGAGGACACTCCGTTGCTGCTGCTGCGTGGTGCAGGAAATAGTCTGCTCACCATAAAGCTTACCCCGGCAGGTTCGAATGTTTACACTGCAGAGTTCCCGGTATCGACACTTTCGGCTCGGACAGGGCCAGCGCAGATGGGCGTCACAGGGACGGACCACGCGGGCAACGTCTACGTCGGGCCTCCGCAGGATGGCGCGAATATCGAGTTTGACCTCACGAAACCCACAGGGGTCGTGGCAACAAGCCTGCCATCTCCGATACAGACCCTGTTTGGCGACGTCACCCTGTCTGTGACACTAACTCTCTCAGAGTTGCCAGCACCAGACGCGGATCCAACCCTGGAGTTCGCGCTGCCTAATGGGGGTGGGCTGATCGACATTCCTCTATCTGGCGCCGGCCTGGAGTGGTCAGGTCAATTTACGCTGACTTCCGCGATGGGTAATGGCGAAGGCGCCTTCCTCCTCAATGTTATCGACACGGTGGGGAATGAGGGAACTGTGATCACGTCGGGTGAGAAGCTCGAGATTTACAATACCGAGGCTCCATCAGCACCAGCCGTTCCGGCCAATCTTGTGCTCACGCCTCAAAAGGGCGGAGAGATGCATTTGACATGGAATGCCAGTGACAAAGCTCACTCTTACCGGATCTATCGTGAAGCGGGTGCAGAGCCAATTGTCCCTGTCACGCTGGTTGCGGATAATATCACCACCACGAGCTACACAGATTTGCCGCCAGAAGATGGAGTGTATCGCTACGTTGTTACGGCCTATCGCCTTGGCGCCGAGAGCTCGCCTTCCGGCATTCGAGCCGGTCCATCCGACCGTACGCCTCCGCCTGCGCCAATCGACACGTTTGCCACGCTTGGCGTAACAGGGGTAAATGTAACATGGACCCCGGGTGAGGGAGAGACGCCAGTTCGCTGGATTGTTTACCGCAACGGTACACCAATCCGGACGATCAATAATCCTGCAACCACTTCTTTCCGTGATTCACCGCCGCGAGGCGAGATTACCTATGTAATCGCCGCCGCGGATACCTTAGGAAATGAAGCGACAGGGCCGGCCGATACGATTGAGTTGCTAGTCGGCGCTGTAAGCAGCATTACAGCCACTGTAGATCCAGCTGTTGGCGTTCATCTGGACTGGAGTCCGACCGATGGGACGACAACTGGCTACAACGTTTACAGAAACGGCAGCTTGCAGACCGCGACGCCAATTGCAGCAAGTGAGTACCTCGACACGCTGTCGTCCGAAGGCGAAACCGTGGTCTACGGAGTATCGGCTGTAAACGCAAACGGCGACGAGAGCCCACAACGCCTTATCTCAGTTCATCCGGTCACTGCCGTGCTCGAACTAAACCCGTCAGAGGATGGCGAGCAGGCTTCAATCTCTAATTACTTCGATCATTACCGACTCAGCTTCACAGTCGGGCAGGATGCTTCTGAACCTCTTGCGCTTCAGGATGGAGAAATCATCCGTGTGGTCGAGGGCGATGCTCCGATTGTCGAGTTGTTTGCTACACCATCGACGACCGCCATAGGAGCTACTCAAGTGCTGGATATTGCTGTGCCGGCGCCAAAGGTTATTGGGGTTGACCAGGCCGCTTCGATCACACTCCGAGGCGCGCCGGATTCTGGCGGCAGCACGGTAGATTATCGATTCACGGTAAATCTCGCGCCGGCGGATGCTCCGGTGCTCATGATCTCGCTGGCCTCTTCAGATGTACCGTTGGCTGGTGGTCTGACTGACTTCTCGATACGAGTGTTCAACCGCGGCCATATGCCCGCAGACCTGGTTCTGACTCGGGGGAATAACTCACTGCCGGGCGATCTAGTAATGGAAGTCGTGGCAGATGGCGTTGTTGTCTCATCCAACGAATTTGCGAGTATCGTCCCTGGCATGATTCTCAATGGAGACGGAGAGGGCTTCCTTCGCGTTGAACCAGGGGAATCTGTCGATATCCCATTCCCTGAGATCTTCGTTCCAGAGGCATTAAGCAATGTCGAAACCGCTCGATTCCGGGCCCGGTTTGACGCGATTTATCACCAGGCAGGATCACAGTATGAACGAGTCGCTGGGCCTATCCAGGGATCGATGGATTCAAGTCTTGTTGCCTCTCCATACTATGGCACAGCGGCGACCGACAAACTTTCCTACGCAAATAACCAGCCGGTGGTTCTTTATGGCCAGGCGATAGATCGTGATACTGGCGATCCTGTGCCGAACGTGCCTCTTGCCATTGGAATGCGCATACAGGGCGCCACGCTCTACGACCAGGTTGTGACAGATGAAGAAGGCAACTACGTCTACGAGTACACGCCTACCTTCGGATTGGCTGGTGAGTTGGTTTTCTGGGCCACCCATCCTGATATTGTTGACCAGCTCGATCAGGTAAGGATCGGCTTCTTCCGTCTCCTTACCCGTCCGAATCGAGCAGAGATCATCATGTCCAAGAATGATACGCTCGATTTCAACATTGGCCTGATGAACCTCGGCAACATCCCGGTATCGGACATTCAAATGAGCTTCCGCGCCTGGGTGATGGACGGCGAGGATGAGGTGGAAATCGACTCGATCACGGCAACCGTCAGGGGCAGTCTCCCTGCGCTCATCAATGGAAAGAAGGAGGCATCGCTCCCACTTCAATTGCAGGCGGAACTGGATGCACCAGATGAAGCTGCAGTAGAGTTCACGTTCTCTAGCGCAGAGGGGGCTGCGATCACCTTCAGTGGAACCGTTTCACTCCGTCCCGCGTTGGCGCTATTGACCACCGTCACTCCAACAAAGGGCTACGCAGAGGCAGGGGTGACGCGTGGCGACATCAAGAGCGTGGAAGTGACCGTGGAAAACCGGGGACTTCGCGCCCTCACCGGCGTGAAGATGACGCCGCCCACCGGGGTGCCATGGATCCAGGTCGCGCAACCTACCGGTCCGGACGGAAAGATCGATCTGCCAGACATCGCTGTCGGCGGCTCCTATTCGTTTACCGTCGTATTTGCTCCGCCGGAAGATACAGTGCTGGGCTACTACAACGACCAATTGACCATCAGTGGCGAGAATGCGGTTTCAGACTACAAGCTTAACCTCTTCGGTATCGTAACTGGCTCGCCAGACGAAACGGGATCGGTGCTGTTTACAGTTCTCAACTCCATTGGAGATCCCGTACCTAACACTTCAGTTTGGCTCAGAAGCGCCATATTCGGAAACGAAGTTGGCCCTGTCCTGACAGACGCTGTTGGTCAGGTCTTGGTAGAAGGACTCTCCGAAGGCAACTGGCACTGGAAGACGGCAGCCCCGGGGCATGCTGCGACACAAGGCGTTGTCCAGGTCGTGCCGGATCAGGTTGTCGGCGTAGATACAGAAGTCCTACTTAATCTCGTTACGGTGAAGTTCTCGGTCGTTCCGGTTCCGTTCACTGACTACTACGAAATCAAACTTGAGCAGACGTTCCAGACTCGGACACCTATTCCAAACCTGATCCTGTCACCGCCGCACACGGATCTCCAGGTTGAACCCGGCTGGAGCGGCACGTTGCTCTATACGCTACGTAATGAGGGACTTCGTTCTGCATTC
Source organism: uncultured Puniceicoccaceae bacterium (assembly GCA_964430955.1). Lineage (GTDB taxonomy): Bacteria > Verrucomicrobiota > Verrucomicrobiia > Opitutales > Oceanipulchritudinaceae > CAYSHY01. The sequence goes on from CAYSHY010000035.1 coordinate 4,866, forward strand.
GAGGTCCGGGTTGAAGGCATGACGTTGCCAACAATGCGATTGACCCCGCTGGTCGAGTATATACCAGAGCTCTTTGCTCAGGAAGAGGTCCAAATTCCGGTCTACTTTGAGTACTTTGGCTCAGAGGAAATCGATGCATCTCCAGGACGCTCGTCAGCTGAGCAACTGTCTCAGATCATTGGGCTCGATGGAGCTCCAATGGCTGCGTCATCGCCAATCAAGGCGGGCGCCCTCGATACCGCCAGGGATATCTATGATTGTTACAAGGAGTTCAAATACGGGACGATCGTCCTGAAGAGCGCAGCGTTCATTGATTGCGCCTCTGGCGAAACCTACAACGTGGGCGTAAACGCAACGATCAACGTTGATGACCTTCTTGGAATCATCTGCGACGATAACTGCCCGGATAGCTGGACTGGCGATAGCGTAGCAGGGAAGATTGCAGATAACCTTTGCGGTAAGCTCCTGGGCAAAGTGATGAGTGCAGCGAAGAAGAAGACAAAGGTCATCGATATCGTCTGCAAAGCTTCCAACATCATCAAAGCCATCGCCTGTGCCGCAGCCCATCTCCCGGAAGGCAAGATTAGTGGCAAGCCCATCAGCGGTGGCGGCGGTGGAGGCGCGATCTCGCCCGGAGGAGGCTTTGGCGGGTGGTCCTTTGAAACCGCCCAGTGCTTCATGGCCGGTACGCCAATCACGCTGGCCGACGGAACCGTACGCTCCGTTGAAGACCTGATTGACGGTGTTGAAGTCCTCTCAGACCTTTCCGGTCGTTCGAGCACCATCGGTCAAATCCAGATCCGCCAATCCAACCATGTTCGCGAGATCACCTTCCAAAAGAGGAACGGCGAGGCCATCCACTCCATCAGGATAACTCATGATCACCGCATGTGGATTGATGGTGTCGGATGGATGTTCGCGGGAGATGTTCTCCCGGGAGCATGGCTGCATGGTGTTGATGGCGAACTCTACGAAGTGATCAATAATGATCGGATAGAGGGAATCCATCCGGTGTATTCAATCCACTTGATTGGCGATCGGGCGCTGTATGCGGCTGGAGTTCTCGTCGAAGACCAGTGCTTCAATCGTGCGCTTGGTCAAGGCGGCGCGAAAGGAGGCGCACAATGATTCATCAAACCTTGAACACCTCTACCAATCGCACGTTGCACCGATCCGCCGTGAACTGCTCCTCGATCTACAAGAACTGTGTCCAGGTAATGCTTAGCCTATCGTTGATCCGAATAATGCGAGTTTACTCCACCTTGGCTCTGGCCGCTCTCGTATTGGGATTATCTCAGCTGTACTTGGTTGCGCAGCAGCAGTTCCAAGGCGTCTGCGCCAATGTAAAGATCGAGATCCTTCAGGAACTTGCGCTGGAGCGGATAGGGTTTGAAGCCACCCTTGAGGTAACCAACAATGGTAGTGCGGACCCGCTGACAGACTTCTTGGCGGCTCTCACCTTTAGGGACCCAAGTAACCTGGATGAGAACGGAGCTCCGCGTGACGCCTCGCACTTGTTCTTCGTTCAGGCGCCTCGAATGACAGACATCACCGGTGTCAATGGCGATGGTGTGATTGGACCTACGAAGACGGCAATAATTCGTTGGTTTATCATCCCGAAGCCGACCGCTGGCGGCACGCTTCCGCAAGGCAAGCGATATGAGGTTGGAGTAAATATGAGCGCGAAGCTCGCAGGAGAGATTGTGCCAAAATCAATCCTCTACGCTATTCCTGATACCATAACGGTTAAGCCGGAGCCGCAGTTGGAGATAACTTATTTTCAGCCTAGGGATGTGCAGGGAGATGATCCATTTACACAAGAGGTAGAGTCGCCGATCCCGTTCACGCTGGGGGTTCTCGTTAAGAACTCCGGTTACGGCCCCGCCCGCAACGTTCGTATTGATTCACAGCAGCCCAAGATTGTGGAAAACAGCGCTGGATTGCTCCTCATCGCCAGGTTGATTGGCACCCGGGTAATGGATTCTGCACTCGATAGCGCAAGTCTCAGGGTAGATCTTGGCACACTTGAACCAGGCCAGACGCGTAAGGGAGCCTGGGACATGATTACCTCTTTGTCTGGCGAGTTCATTGAGTTCAAGGCATCCTATACACACGCCGCCGAGCTGGGTGGATTAGAGACGTCCTTAATCAAGTCTCTCGAGGCTCACTTCATCGCTGCCGAAGTTCTCAATAACGATCCCGGTAGGGACAATGTGAAGGATTTTCTGGCTGATACCGATCGGGATAGTCTGATGCTGCCCGATACTTTGTATGAGTCAGAAGGGCAGGTTCTGCCAGTTAACCACTGGGCGGACTCAGCCATAACGTCACCGTTGGCGGACCGCACATTCACAGTAACCACTAACGCGCATACAGAAGGGTGGGGGTATATTCGGCTCGATGATCCGGGGCAGGCCAAGCTGAAGTTTCAGTCTGTGGTCCGGAATGATGGTAAGAAGCTAAATCTCAACAACATCTGGACAAACATTCGTTACCGTGAAACGGACAACGCGAAGTTAACCTACTTAAACATCTTCGATAAGGCTCCATCACCGGGGGTTTACAGTTACACCATTACATATCAGGAGCCTGCGCCAGACAATACGCCGCCCCAGACTCAGTTACGGTTTGCTGGACAGGTCACTCATAGTGGCGGCGTGTCTTATGTAACGACTGACACTCAGATGTACTTCACGTCTGTGGACGATAGTCCAGTTAGCATATTCTATAAATTTGACGACGACGACAACTACCGTAATGGCCTGCCATTCCGTATTCTGACTCCAGGAACGTACGGGATCAGCTATTATGCAGTTGACTCCCATGGCAACGAGGAGGCGCCAAAGACAGCTGTGCTAGTGCTACTCGGAGGAGGCCCAGTGATCGCTGATCTGGGCGTAGAGTCCGACAGTCTGACGCTCACTGGCGCCGCTCTGTCATTTCGGGAAAAGACGATAGGCCTGAACATCGATGTTGGTGCTTCAAACGTAGATGTTGATGCAAAGATCGATGTCTTCCGCGGCATTCGGGTATGGCCTCAGTTGATCGGTGTCCCGGTTTCCCCGACACCGGCAACGACGACCACTCTCTGGGTTACCGGTGAGAATGTGGATTACTACCGCTTCCGCCTCGGCAATGGAGAATGGAGCAGTGAACGATCTGTCTCAACGCCGATCAATCTAACGGAACTTTCCGGACAGGTCAGCCTTTCAGTATTGGCGCGATCCCAGCATGGATCATATCCACCGGTTTCCGAGTCGCTGTTGGCATTGTGGGAAGTGAATCCTTCAGCGCCTGACTTCAGCCTCGCAGGACTCCCACCGACTCCAACCCGTTATGCACCGGGCAAGATCACAGTATCCGGCTCGGGCATGAGTCTGTTCCGCTGGAAGCCAAATAACTCATTCTTCCGTGCAGAGGCTCCTCTCGGTACCGAGATCGAGTTCCCGCTGGGGCCTGTCGGGCTGCAGACTCTCTCACTGCTCGCAAAGATTGGGACCGAATGGCAGGACGATTCTGATGCTTCGACAGTTACCTGGAGATATGATCCGACCTTCGGTTCTGACATGTCTTCGCTGCCGCTGGTCTACAGTGAAACGCGTGAATCCGTGCAAGGCGCTAACTTCCAGTTTGCCTGGGATGGCCGTTCAAATGGAGGCGTACTCCAGCAGCCCGGATGGTATACCATCAGAATCATGCTGCAGGATGAGCTCGGAAAGATCTCATTCGTAAATCAACTCGTGAAGATCGAAGAACTTGCGAGCGCACCGACAGTGATTGCCGATGTATCCGCAGGCGCCGAAAAACCGCATGCCCGCGGTGATTGGCTAGTCTGGCAACAGCGTGACGGCGGCACTCCAAACATTCACGCTCAACATGTCGGTGACCCAGGCGCAACGCCATTCTCGGTGACAAGCTTGGCGCTTGCTCAGGAGAATCCGCGCACAGATGGCCGTTATGTTGTGTGGCAGGGCTCACAGGAGAATGGGACGACAGATATCTTTATCGCAGACCTCTCCACTCCGGATCTGACCGAGCCTGTTACCAGCACACCCGTCAGAAACGAGGTGAAACCAGTGGTTGATTGGCCGTGGGTTGTATATCAGTCAAAGGATGCCTCAAACCCGTCTGCCCCTTGGCAACTGGAGGCGAAGAACCTCGAGACCGGCCAGCACTTTATGGTTGATCCAACAAGTAAGGATCAACTTGACCCTGCCTTGCATGCTGGCCGCGTTGTTTGGCAGGACTTCCGGGATCCGGGCTTTGGTGAAATTTACTTCCGTAATCTGGAGACTGGTGAACAACGCCGCATCACCAACAGCACGTTTGGACAGTATTTCCCAGATATCGACGGAAACTGGATTGTCTGGCAGGACAACCGGCACACTCAGGTAGAGATCTATGGGCACGACCTTCGCAACTCGAGAGAAGTCCGCCTGACGCAGACCCAGGGAAATGAGACGCGGCCTCGATTGTCAGGGAATTGGGTACTGTTCCAGGAAGATTCTACAGGCTCTGAAAACTTTGCCGTGCTCGATCTTGGCTCGATGGTTTCGGCGCCACTCACTCTGTCGCCTACACCGAAGAGCAATGGCGTGATTGCCGGTGGAAGACTGTATTGGCAGCGCGGGCCCAGTGGTTCGTCTGTGATTGAGTCTGCAGCGACGCCGGCATTGCAGCCTGTATTCCATAATTTCAACGCAGTCGCAGTCACAGAGGCTTTGGTTGATACTTATGGAGACGCCTTCTCATTGCTCGAAGCATGGCAGGAGGATGCAGGGGTTGAGTCTGTGAGCCGGTTCGCTGCACTTTCGCCATTAACAGTACAGACGGCGACGTGGAATGAAGGACTTGCTACTGGCGAGAACTTTACGCTCTCTCCGGGACAGTTCCTGTGGGTCCGCTTTGGAAGCGATGGGCTCGTTGACCTCGGTTCCGCAAATAGCGACCCGATAGATCTGCCGGCAGGCGTCTCCGCATTTAGCCACACAAGAATTCCGCTGGGAATGACGGGGCATGGTCTCATCAGATCCCTTGGCGAAGAGAATGTGCTCGGGCTTCGGATTCTTGATTCCCAATCAGGACGTTGGCAATTGCTGTCCGTTCGGGATGGCGTAATTCATGGCGCGGACTTCCCTGTGCCATCGGTTGCAGTTGTCCTTGTAGAACTTGTTAACCCTGTCTCCGGTTGGAGACCAAGTCTGTAAACATGCGATATTTGAAACTGATTATTGCTGTTTCGGCGGCATCGTCATTCTTGCTGGCCGCGGCGTCTACGATGGCGATTACTGCAGCCGAAGTCGACGAGCGTCTTAAGTCCGGTGAACGCTTTCTGCTCATTGATGTACGCTCGAACGTGCACTATAGCCAAGGCCACATTCCGGGAGCGATCAATGTTCCCATGGAGTTGCTTCGTCACAAGAGGCTTCCTGATAATCTGCCGATCATAATCTATACAGATGGACGCGGTTTGATTGCAGATGCCGACGCCCTGGCCACATTGAAAGCCTCCGGTAAGAATGGTGAGGTGCTTGAAGGAGGTTTTTCCGCCTGGCAAATGCACTCAAACGTGACGACTTCTCCGGGAGGGGTAAATCGCGAAAGGTTGCCTGGAATTACGTATGATCAGCTCCTGAATGCGGACCGTTCAGACATGATTTTGATCGACCTCCGCTCACTTCCTCAGGCCGAAGACAATACGGCGGATACACAGCCCCAGCGAGCATCTGCTGCTGAAGAGTCTGACCCGGTGGCAGAGTTTGCAAGCGGTCTTAGCTTACCAGTTCAGAAAGGTTTGGCGCAGACCAGATCCCGGAACTCAGGAGGAGCCGAAGATAAGCCTCAGCGTGCTTCAGCGCCATTGGGCCCGGCTCCTTTACTGGTTTTGGTGGCAGATGACGAACAGACTGCAAATCAGGCGGCTCGTGACCTCAAGGCCGCCGGTTATCATAGATTCACGATCCTCATTGGAGGAACGGAAAGCATTCGTCATGAAGGCCGTCGCGGCATGGGACGCCAAGGCGGTGAACTCCCTATCATTCGTAGTCAGCCGTGAACATACTCTCCAGGCATCACTTCTTACCGCGATATATGCTCGTGACACGCATCTGTGCCTTGGCGCTGGTCTTGGTGGGTTCACCTGCTGCCCGTGCCGCCACATTGTCAAACGTAACCGTCGGGAATCTCACTCCCGATGGCTTTACCATCGCTTGGCAAGCATCAGAAGCATCTGTCCCGGATCTAGCCTTCTTTCTGGACGAGGCAGGATCTATCCCACTTCCGTGGGAACCTATACTTGAAATCAATCCTTTGGGAATCGGCAACGTTTCATCGGCTTCCACGGTAGAAACGCGTCAGCAGCGGAGGGATCTGATAGATAGCATGCAATCAAGGAATATTGCACTAATTCGGGTGTCCGATCTCTCGCCGGGACAGACTCTTTATGTACAGCCCCTTAGCCTGGATCCGGACACACTGACAAGCAATCTCTCTGAGTCTGCGCCTCTCCTCAAAGTTTCGCTGCCGGAGTATACGGATTTCGTTCTCGATGCGCAGCTCCTGGCAGTCGATTTCTCCGCTTTGGACGCAACAGGCATGGTTGCGGTTCTCTCAGGTCCTGATGGCTTTACTCCGATCACGGCCGTGGTTGGAGACGCGCACGATCCCGATATAGCACTATTCAACCTTTCGGAAATTGTAGAAACTGCAATTGCTACGAACGCGGCGTTTGAAGGATCTGTGGACTTTTCTATACGCGTAATTGGGGCAGGCGCCACCGGCGGCACACTGACTCATGAGCTCGTTTTTACTACGGATACGATACCGTCTGCATTTAGTGCAGTGGCGTTCTTCCTTGGCGGCGAAGACGACCCAGCATTCTTCGTTTTTGATCCTATTCCTGATCAGGATGCTGGCTTGGCGTTCATCATCACGATCCGGGCAATGACAGCCGAGAATCAACCGATGACATCCTATGCAGGAACAGTCACCTTGGCCGGATCAGTGGATCTGGGTCTGGGCGGAGGTTCTACACCAGCCTTTACGAATGGCGTGCTAACACAGACGGTCCGCATCGATCAGGGTGGTGTTGTTACCCTTTCTGCAGTTGACGGGTGGTCAGCTGGCTCGAGTAATTCTTTCGGTGTGCGCGACAACTTTAGTGCGTGGCGAAATGACAGCTTTGGAGAAGACGCTTCAAGTGAAGAGATCGCCGGTCTCCTTGCAGACCCGGACAATTCAGGTCTGGTGAATCTGATCCGTTACGGCTACCAACTCGGCGGAACTCGCCCAGATCGATCGAAGTTGCCACAATACGGACGCGTTCAAGAGGATGGTCAAGATTACCTGACGGTGACTTTCAATCGTCTCACAGAAGCTGCCGACATTGCATACATCGTGGAATCCAGCGATGATCTCAGAAATTGGGACCATGTGGCGACGGTTTTGCCGGGCCTTCCTCAAACTGTAACGGTTCAGGATATTGTGCCTCTTACAGGGAGATTCCGCAGCATGCGCGTCGGAATTTCGCAACGACTTAGCTTCGCAAGCTTTATGAACCTGCATGCACCGGAGTCGGTGCGTAATGATCCTCAACTCGTGGGTCCAAGCGCAGATCCGGGAAATCAAGGAATCACAAACTTGGAACGTTATGCCTTTGGGCTGAACTACTTGAACCCAAGTCCGGCCGGTTTGCCTAGCGTTACGACCATTGAGGATGCTGGGCAGACATATCTCCAAATTACGTTTAATCGCCTTCAGGAAGGCGCAAACGTGGAGTATATCGTCCAGGCAGGTGATACCACGAATGGTTGGACCACCATTGAAGTTTTTGAGCCCGGAATGCCGTCCAGCGTAACAGTTCGGGATACAGAGGTGTTTATGGGCGGTTCCTCTCGCACAATGCGCGTTGTTGTTCAGCTGGTTCCTTAGGGATTGGTCCTTTAGGGATTTGAACACTGCGTGTAAGAAGGATTGAATTCAGCATTCCTTTCTTACCTAATGCGCCTGCTGACACATGAATGCATATTCTAACGAGATCCCGATCAAGACAGTAACAGCTGGCACAGCCTCGGGAACTCCTTCTGATTCGCCGACTGCAAGGGTGGATTCGCTAGGCGCGTCATCTCCTTTTAACTTTGTCGGAAGTCTCCACATCACAAATGGAGTTCAGACTTACACCGGTTCGGCATCTGCTCTTTCTCCCAACTGGGTATTAACGGCTGCACACAACATTGATTTCAATGATGATGGAAACATTGACTCAAACCTGAGTGTTCAGTTCCATTTGCCAGGAATAGGTTCATATACCGCCAGCGGTATCTACATCAACCCAGACTTTGGCGGATTCAACAACCCAAATGTTCACGACGATCTGGCGCTCCTTTATTTTGAAGCGCCGATTTCAGCGGCTGTATCCTTTCCGGGGTTCGCAAGTCTTAACGTAGGGGATGTAGGAACCATCGTAGGCTTTGGCCGTTCAGGCTATGGCAACTTAGGTTACTCCACAGCAGCTTCGACAACGATCCGAAGGGTGGGGCAGAATGTCATAGATACATTCTGGCTAGATGATGAGGGCAGTGGTCTGAATGAGGTTTTCGTTTACGACTTTGACGATCCTCTTAGCGCAGGCTTTCCCGGTGGTAGCCTCGGTAATCATCTGGAATCTATGATAGGCCCAGGCGATTCTGGGGGGCCTTTGCTCCTGTGGCAGGACGGCAGCTACAGCATCGCGGGCGTTAACACATTCATTCTCGGATCTTCAGGAATCTTCGGAGATCGTGCAGGTGGTATCGTGATTGATCCGTATCTTGACTGGATTTCTGCCACGACCGGACTGGCTATCATTCCTGAAACATCTACCACCGCTGCCATTCTGGGGCTGGCAGCTCTTTTTTCTGTCATTTGCTCAAGACGTCGCCTTCGTTGCCGTTAGCTCCAATTACTACCAAAAAAGCCCCGCGATCCTCTTGGGATGCGGGGCTGTCTGACGAAAGTTGCGGCGACCTTAGTTCTTCTTGCGCCTCCAAAGAACCACGCCCAATGCGAGACCACCAAAGGCAAGTGCGTAAGTAGAAGGCTCGGGCACAATCACATATTGCGCAGCGATAGTATCGCCCAATGGGACAATCTGCGTTGACTCAGAGAAGAGGCTGTCATTGCCTGTGATTAGCCAATGCTCAGCACGGAGAATACCGTAGTAACTACCTACCTCAGCTGAATTGCTGGTAAACCAGATCAATGCAAACGGGTCTCCTGCTGCAATTACGTCGGGATAAAAGAGGTCAGTCAGTGATGCTACAGAACCGGCCCCCCATACAGGATGATTGATAGTCGTTGTATGTCCAGAAATTGGGGCGCCTTCGAGACCAGTCTTTGCGAAGAAGAAGTAGTCGTCGCTGAGCTCTTGCGATACCGGAAGGAACTGGCCACTTAGGTCGACATCAAAGGCGGCATATTGCCCGAATGAGAATCCATTTCGTTCGGTGTCGACGACGATACCAATATACATTCCATTCTTGGCGACACCCAGTTCGTCTGCGAGTCCGCGCTGGTTAAGCGTCAATGTGATGGAGGCATCTACTGATTGACCTGTCGTTCCAATCGCCAGAAGAGCGGCAATTCTCAGTAATTTCATGTGATCGAAAAATCTGTCAGGATTAGGGTTCGGAAATATAGGAAGGCGGGCGTGAGATTATATAATCTGTCGCTTCTGGTTCTACTGGCAACCTGAGCATATAGCCGACACCAGGTTCAAGAATGAAGGTTTCATCAACAAACTCAAACTGTGAGTCGAGCCATCCAACATTCTCGAAATAGGTGATGATCTGACCGGGCCCCTTGTTATAACCGGCGCGACTGTTGTCGTAGACTGCCACGAGAGTGCCATCCACAAGATCGAAACCAGCTTGTGAGATCGGAACTCCCAAAGGATCAGTCACTGAAAAGTGATAGTCTAACTGAAGATCGTTGCGGGAATGAACAATGTGATAACGGTCGGCTATGTAAGGCACCAAACCGTCTACAGTTACCTCAAGGTCTGGTCCCGCTGGAAGTCTTATGCCGATGTGTTCACCACGTTCCAGCGGGAAATTGTCTGCAGGAGCGAACTCGGCATCAAGCCAGCCATAGCCCGCGAAATACGTAAGAACCTCCGAGGGACTCTTGTTGACCCCCTGTCGTATATTATCGTAAAGGAAAATTAAGGTGCCGTCAGGCAGATCGACATTTCCGAACAGGCTGCTTGGAGTGTGACATGGGACGATGCGAATAATGTCTCCTTCACCGTCAAACTGATTGGTAGCGACAAAATCAAGGGATTCAACCCCCAGTTCGACTTCGAGTGTATTGCTTCCGTTATTAAGAATCCGCAAGGCCATTCCTTCTTCCAAACCTGTTTGGAACAGAACCTGAAAGGTCTCCCCATCAGTGACGCCGGGTGCGAACTCGGACGGAGTCCAACCCGGGTTGCCTGCGATGGTGATGACGTTCCCGTCAGCCGATTGGATCTGCCCTTGGAACACCTGCTCCCGATCAAGTGGGATGCCGATACGGGTGTCGGAACCGCCCTTAAGGTTTATGACAAACGAGCCACTTGGTTCCAGATAGGCCTGGACCTCGGCATGAGCGGTTGAACATGGTAGGGCGCAAAGTGAAATCGAAACGGAAATGGCGGTCATCAGGGCTGTGAAGCCCCGCTCCCCGCGTGACCTGGCATTCGTGTGTAAAGACATGACATGGCCGGAGAGTAGCTACTCCGGAAATGAGTTACTCGACAGATGGCTGCCTGTTGATCCGCTCGAACGCACACAGCCTGCAATTCAAGCGTCTTCGACAGGACGCAGCAACGTAGTAAAGAATGGATGCTTTTTGGCGCGGCGCAACAGATTTTTATACATATATTTCCGATGTGACAGGGAGTGAATCCCACCTAAAGTTTCCAGATGAAGCTGCTTACGGGCCTCAGCCTTTGGGCCATGTGTTGGGATCTGTCACTGGCCTGAGTGATAGAGAGTGGCAGCTGGGACGGATAGTCGAGGGCGTAAATCGCCATATTCTTTGTCATCCGCGGGGAACGCAATTCGGTGGCGCCTGCTGAGGTCGCCATTCCCATTTAATTCGCATGGGAGCGCCGACAAGGGTATGCGTCCTGATTCCATCTTCCTCCAGGTATCTTCGACAAATATCCTGTTCTCCTTGGACTATGGCAGATGCCCCGGCTTGACCGCGTGAAGCAAATCAGCAAGGTCTTGTCGCTTATGGCCGAAGGCAAGAATAGCGCACTCACCATGGAGACTCTCGTCACGCTTTGTAAGAGGCGTGGTTTTATCTTTCCCTCCAGCGAGATCTATGGGGGATACGCAGGGTTTTTCGACTACGGTCCCTTGGGGGTCGAGCTGAAGAACAACATCAAGCAGGCTTGGTGGCAGGATTTTGTGCATGGGCGCGACGACATCGTCGGCATCGATTCGTCGATCATCATGCATCCGCGCACATGGGAGGCAAGTGGTCACGTGGGTGGCTTCTCGGATCCAATGACGGATTGTCGCGAGACCAAGAAGCGCTACCGCGCTGACCAGCTGATGGTCGCACCGGTTCACGTGGTAGAGACGACGCAAGGCGCGCAACCTGAGTGTGTGGGATTCGTTGCCTATTTCGAGGACGCCAACCCCAGCGATATCGTCAAACGGGCGAAGGCGCTTCGTGACGCTATTGGACACAAGGGCAAGATGCTCCTCGAGGACAGGCTGGCTGACGCACAGCCGTTCATGAGCTATGATGCATCGCAACTGGCGACGATCCTAGGCCCGGACGCGTCAGCACCTGGAACGCTTACCCCGGCCCGCGAGTTCAAGTTGATGTTCGAAACGCACGTGGGAGCGCTTCGCGACGCTTCGTCGACTGCCTATCTGCGTCCGGAAACAGCGCAGGGGATTTTCAACAACTACAAGAACATCATTGATACCGGTCGCGTAAAGGTTCCCTTTGGGATTGCCCAAATCGGAAAGGCTTTCCGAAATGAAATTACGCCGAGAAACTTCATTTTCCGCTGCCGAGAATTTGAGCAGATGGAAATCGAGTATTTCATCCATCCCGACGCCGACTGGAAAGCCTTGCACCGTGAGTGGATCGATTACTGCATCGACTGGTTTGTAAGCATTGGGCTTCCTCGTGAGAATCTGCATGAGGATGTTCACCAACCCGACAAGCTGGCGCATTATGCCAAAGCTTGCACCGATATCACCTTCTCTTTCCCTCACGGCGAACAAGAGCTGGAAGGTATAGCAGTGAGGGGTAATTTTGACCTCAAGCAGCATCAGGAGTTCTCAGGCAAGAATCTTGAGTATTTCGACGAGGAGACAAAATCCCGCTTTATCCCTCATGTCATTGAACCTTCGTTCGGAGTCGACCGGGCCGTGCTCGCAGTCTTGACTGCCGCCCATGACCAGGACGAGGTGCCGAACGACAAGGGCCAGCCTGAAATCCGCACCCTGCTTCGTTTCAATCCGCGGATCGCTCCCTATAAGGCGGCTGTGTTCCCGCTACTTAAGAACAAGCCTGAGCTGGTTGAAAAGGCGAGGGGACTACACCGGCGTCTGCAACGCCGTTGGCCTGTCTTCTGGGATGTCTCTGGAGCGATAGGCCGCAGGTATCGTCGTCAGGACGAAATCGGCACGCCGTGGTGCATTACCGTAGACTTTGATTCACTCGAAAATGGGACCGTTACGATCCGTGATCGTGACAGCACCAAACAAGAGCGAATTCACGAAAACGAAGTCTCTGCATGGATCGCAGAGAAGCTGGGAGAAGTTTGAGAGCCTTATCTCCCCGGAAACTCCGCTTATAGATGTCTCTGATAGATAGATTGCAGGCCAAGCTGCAACGCCACCCGAAACGAGTGGTATTCGCCGAGGGTGCAGACACTCGAATCCTGCAGGCTGCCCGTACGTTTGCAACCAAGCGGCTCGGTGTGCCTATTCTTCTTGGCGATCGCTCAGAGATCAAAGCGCGGGCCGAACGTCTCGATCTACGTCTGGATGGTATACGCATTGTCGAGCCGGAGCGAAGCGACGACCTGGATCTCTTCATTCCCATGTTCCAGGAGTTGCCACGCTTCAGCGAGTTCGACGTGGATAGCAACCGGGCGCGCCTCCTTCAGCGCAACTATTTTGCTGCGATGATGGTCACGACAGGTCGAGCAGACGCATTTGTCGCAGGTGCAACTTCGCAGGCGTCAAATGCGCTTCGCCCAATCTTTCAGGTCGTGCCGCTCCAGGATCATGTTAAGAGCGCTTCTTCAATGCTCATCATCGATCAGGAAGACTCCATGCTTGGGATGAATGGACTTATCTTCATGGCAGACTGTGGAGTGATTCCATATCCGACGGAAGACCAGCTTGCCGACATCGCGGTTACAACGGCTGACATTGCTCATCATCTTACAAACGAGTTGCCGAAGGTGGCGTTTTTGAGCTGGGCAACCCGCGCAAGGCGAAGTCCTTTGCCACCAGACGTTGCAAAAATGAGGAACGCAACACTCAAGGCGCGCGAGAAGGCGAGGCTTAAAGGTGTCGAAGCCGACTTTGACGGAGAGTTCCAAGTCGACGCGGCGCTTGTGCCGAGCATCGCCGAAGCCAAAGGCGTTGCGGACTCTCCCGTAGGGGGGCGCGCTAATGTCTTGGTCTTTCCCGATCTCGGCTGTGGAAACATCGTCTCCAAAATGGTTCGAATCGTGGCGGGCGCCCGCAGTTACGGGCAAATCATAACCGGTCTGACCCGCCCTTGCGCGGAAGTCAGCCGCGGCGCGCACGCACACGACGTGGTTGGGACCTCGGTCATTGTTGCTTGCCAGGCAATCGAACGACACTTCCTGTACGGCACCGAACAAAAGTAATTACTTCAGATGCGTCACCAGCAATCTTCCGATGGGCAGGCCCTGCTTGAAAGACCTGAAAACAAGGTCACGCCCAGGATCTTTGTTGCAGCAACCCGCCAAAACGAGGGAAAGACCACCACAAGCCTGGGGCTCTACTCCGCGCTTAAGACAGTCTTCTCGAGCGTAGGCTATATAAAGCCGATCGGCCAACGATTTGTTGAAGTCGAGGGCATGATGGTGGATGAAGACTCGGTGCTGTTTGACAGCATTTACCATATTGATGTGCCCATCGAGGCAATGAGCCCGATTGCCATCGATCCTAATTTTACGCGACGTTACCTGAGCGACCCCAGCCAAAGGCGCTTCCTTGTCGACAAGATGTGTAGAGCTTTCGACCGCGCGGCGTACGGTAAAGATGCTGTGATCATTGAAGGCTCAGGGCATGCTGGGGTAGGAGCGATTTGTGACCTTTCAAATGCACAGGTCGCACGCATACTTGGCGCCCGGGCTATCATCGTCTCTTCGGGAGGCATTGGGCGCCCGGTCGACGAAATAGCACTAAACAAGAGCCTGTTTGACAAGTATGGCGTAGAGGTAGCTGGCGCTATTTTGAACAAGGTCTTGCCAGACAAGATCGAGCTTGTCCGCGAGTATGCCGGACGCGGTCTTGCCCGCCTCGGGGTGCCGCTATTGGGGGTTGTTCCTGTTGAGGAGAAACTCTCGTTGCCGAACCTGTCTCAAGTTGTAGATGAGACTGAGGGTCGGTGGCTACACGGGGCCGAAGCGGGAAGTCAGAGAATCAGCCAGATAATTATCGGCGCCATGGCGGCAAAAGGGGTTATCGATCATCTCCAGCCGGGTGTTCTTCTGTTAACTCCCGGCGATCGCGACGACGTCATCCTTTCTGCAATCGCAAGCACCGCAATCTCAGGTCAACAACATGCCGCCGGCATCATTTTGACCCGTGGGGTGCTCCCGCATCCCAAGTTGATGGATCTTATCCGTCGCACAAATCTCCCCGTAGCTGTCTGTGAGGATGACAGTTATCAAGTAGCCTCCAGAATATATTCGATGACCGTCAAGACTCAGCCTCAGGACGTTGATAAGATACCGATCATCAAGAATCTCATCGTCGACAACATCAATATGAACGCTCTCTTGTCTGCGCTTAGGGTATAGACTGCTTTAATTTCATCCTGTCGCTTCGCCGTGCATTATAATGAGGGCCTGCGAACGTAGGAGATTGAAGGGCAGTGTCGAAGGTCTTGAGGTGCGGATGCTGGCTGAACGGAAGGGGATGGTGAGGTTTGATCAGCGGTGATAACCCGTGGCCGACGATACCACCTTGTTTTGATCGACGAGACTCTCTCTTGATCAGAGTCGCAGCCAGTGCTGTAGTTAAGAGTCTAAGGATTGGGGGGAGCTTTACGTGGATCACGCATTTCCACTAGCAATGGACATGCCTGAAATGCTGCGCTAAAATATGGGGTAGAGCGTTGGGTAATTTCACCCGTGCACCCTGCTATGATTGCCGTCCTGAGTGGTGACTATTTCCCATGCCTCTAAAATGAACCACAGATGCCACCTCGTTGCGAACAGTATAACATCCTATCGCTTAAGATTAAATGAATCCTGGCTCATTGGTTGCTGGCATTGAGACATTTCAAATGCCCGGCTGTTTAAGATCCCAGATGAGAAAGCTCGTTTATATAGTCTGCAGCTTCTGCGTGTATCCTGCAATGCAACTCCACGCCCAGGACCAGCCTGGACAGGTTGCATCCTCAAACATTACCGGTACAGAAGAACTCTATATAGACACCCCATTGGATACAGATCTTCAACGCCGCGTCGATGACCTGCGGGATCAACGTGCTGAGCTTCGACAAAAGTGGGCCGAGCAACTCGCAAATGCTCGCGACAAGAGCCCTGAGGAGATTCTGCAAATTCGCGAGGCATTCGTGGCGGAGAACTCGGATATGATCGAGGCGTTGAGAGAAGCTCAGCAACAGCTGGTTGTTGATCTCAAGGCAG
Source organism: uncultured Puniceicoccaceae bacterium (assembly GCA_964430955.1). Taxonomy (GTDB): domain Bacteria; phylum Verrucomicrobiota; class Verrucomicrobiia; order Opitutales; family Oceanipulchritudinaceae; genus CAYSHY01. Next base: position 20,770 of record CAYSHY010000035.1, read on the forward strand.
CCTCAAACCGCCCGGGGCGAGAGATCATGACTCGGGAATCGCCTGCGCAGCTCGAGTATAATGATAGGGATGTCGCTTTGGAGGAGCTGAGGGATGAGATGAACCGAGAATTGATCTCAAGAATCGAGGCGTTGGAAGAAGTTACTCCCGAAGCATTGAAGCAAGTGCGGGAGGAAGTATTGGCAATTTATGCCGGTCAACTGGCCTCCCTAAGAAGAGGCGGAAGTAACTTAGAAGCCAGAGCAGCGAAAGGACCACCACCGGGAAAGAATCCGCATGGCATGCCTCCAGGCTTGGCAAAGAAGCAACAGGAAATGCGTGAACTTCGAAATCTTGCAGAAGAAGAAGCCCGCCAACTCGGCCAAATACTTCAGGAGATCATGACGGATCAGTCGCTAAGCAAAGAGGAGAAACGGGAGCGCGCTCAGGAGGCTAAGCGAATCTGGCGTGAAGAGCAGCGCCAAAGACGGGAGCAAGTAAAAGAGCTTCGGCGACAGCTAAGAGAACTGGACGAGCGGGAATAGAAAAGGCTGATGACGCTCAGTCTGCGAAATCTTCAGAGAAAGGGGCATATTGAGCCTGCACGAACGCGGGTCTTCACTTTCACTGCTGTAGGGATTTCCCTGATTTTGTTTACCGGAGTTGTTGGAGCTGTCACGTTTCATCTCAGGGGCAAGTTAAGAGGGCAGATCATCGCCCGCGACGCTGCGGTTCTATATCCGGTCGTTCAGATGAAGCTGGAGGATTCTGCAAGGGATCCGTGGCTACACTTTCAGGAAGACCTGATTCCGATTGTTCTCGAGGTGTCTCGGCTCCAAGGCGTGGTGGCCATGCGGCTGTTCACTCCTGAAGGCCAACTTGTTGATGCGATCCCAGTGGATTTTGTCGCAGGCGATATCGCCGAGGATGATCTAAAGGCGCTTTGGACGGGTCATCCAGTTAGTCACTTTCTGCCTGATGCAAAACTGGGTGATTTCTTCTTTGAGCCAGCGCCCGTTGCGGTTAGTGGAGCCCTAGACAAACCTGTGCCTCTGCTGGAGGTCCTGACGCCGCTCCATAGCGCTCTTGATGGACAACTACTTGGAATTGCGCACTTCCTGATGAACGGGCAGCCCATTCAGGACGCATTTGTGGAGCTGGACAAGAGGCTGTTTCGACAAGCATTGGTGGCTATCCTGGCGGGGATCGGACCAGGCGGGTTCCTGCTGGCTATTGCCTTCTTGAGATTGAATCGATCAAATCGACTCCTGGCTATCCGCAGCGTCGAGTTACAGAACGCCAATGAAGAATTCTGTAGACTGGCCAAACTTTCCGCCCTCGGTGCGGTTACAGCGCATCTCGTTCATGGGCTGAAGAACCCCTTGGCCTCGCTGAGAAGTTACGTATCCACGCAGACTGAGTCGGGTGAAGACGCCGAACTGGAGCTGGCGAGTGAGGCGGCAAACAGGATGCATTTGATGATCCAGGAAACAGTTGGCGTCTTGGCGCAGGAGGAGAATGGAGAGGTCTTTGATTTCTGCCTGAGCGAGATTGGCGACGCTATCGTGGAGAGAGCCAGCCCCTTGGCCCGGGAAAAGGGAGTGTTGTTGCATAACTCTCCGCCTCCGCTTCGAGTCATCGACAATCACCGCGGGAATCTGCTGGCTCTTGCTGCCTTGAACCTGCTTCAGAATGCTGTCGAAGCTACGCCTCCCGGAGGAGTGGTGAGGATTGACTGGTCTCTGGAGATGGATGAACAGGTATCAATGAGAATAGTGGACGGAGGGCATGGGCTGCCTCCTGAGTCGAAAACCAACCCTTTTAGGCCGCAACGGAGCAGTAAGGAAGGAGGAACCGGAATTGGGTTGGCAATCACCAAGCATCTGGTCCGTTTGATGGGGGGTGAGATATGTCTTGAACATAGCGATCCCGAAGGAAGTGTATTCAAGATTACCTTCCAGTGTGGCGATGCTTTCCGGTGACTGGGAACTGGCATTTCTTTTTTTAGGTATCTCCCCCGATTGTATTGACATAGACTCTCTGAAGCCTAGTTTCCTACCTTTTTCCCTTTCCTGATGAAGACGTATTTGGCGAAAAAAGGCGACGTAACGCCGAAGTGGTATGTAGTGGATGCCTCCGGGCAGGTGCTCGGGCGGCTGGCAGTGCGTATCGCCAACATTCTGCGTGGTCGCCATCGTCCGACCTACACACCTCACACTGACACGGGCGACTTCGTTGTCGTCATCAATGCAGACAAGGTGGTGCTCACCGGTAAGAAGGAGCAGGACAAGAAGTACATGTTCTATACCGGTTGGGTAGGCAACGAAAAGTATCGCTCGGTCGCCCAAATGAGGGCGCGCAAGCCTGTGTTCATCATCGAGCACGCTGTCAAGGGCATGCTCCCCAAGAACAAGCTGGCGCACCAACAGATTACAAAGCTGAAGATTTACGCCGGCGCCGAGCATCCTCATGCCGCGCAGAATCCAGAAACTCTTACTTTCTAAGAATCTCGAATGGAAACGTCCCAGAATGTTCTCCTGACCGTTGGTCGTCGCAAGACCGCTTCTGCGCGCGTGCGTCTGACGCCGGGCGGTAGTGGCAAGCTCACCGTCAATGACCGTCCAGGTGAGACCTATTTGTACGCAGAGCACCTCTACAATGCAGCGACTGCTCCTCTCCGCTCCATCGAGACGGACGAGCAGTTTGACATTGTTGTGCGCGTAAGTGGTGGCGGCCCGAATGGCCAGGCCACTGCTATTGCCCACGGCATCGCTCGCGCACTGGAGCGTTACAATCCTGAGTGGCGTCTGCCTCTCAAGAAGGCTGGACATCTTAAGCGCGACCCACGCGAGCGCGAACGGAAGAAGTCTGGTCAGCCTGGCGCACGTAAGCGATTCCAGTTCTCGAAGCGATAGCTCGCTCGGGGTTGGCGTCCATTACCTTTGCAAGCCCTCCCGGACAGAGCTCCGTGGAGGGCTTTTATTTTTTATCAACTGATAGTGAGGTTTCTGAAACGCAAGATTGGGGGAATGCCGGAGACGTAGGCAGACTCCCTGTAATACGGAGGCAATAAATAATGAAGGTCGGGGTCGTTGGTGCATCGGGTTACTCAGGAGAGCTCCTGGTTCGATTGCTCGCGCGCCATTTGCGCGTTGAACTCGCCGAAGTCACGTCTCGCCAATCAGTGGGGCAGCCTGTTGGCGAGGTGATTCCATCTCTTCGTGGTGTTTTGCCAGGTCTCAGCTTCACCGCTTCAGATCCTGAGATCCTGAAGGGTAGCGATGTCGACCTTTACTTCCTGGCCCTTCCCCATGGAGTGGCTGTTGAGTATGCCGATGCACTCCTTAAGGGAGGGAAGCGCGTGATCGACCTCAGTGCTGACTTCCGGCTTTCTGATAGAAACATCTATAAGGAGTACTACGGGAAAGAGCATGCTGCGCCAGAGCTTCTCAATGCAGCCCCATATGTACTTCCCGAGCTCGCACGGCTCGAACAGCCCGAACAATGGAAGTCGGCTCCGCTGATTGCCTGCCCGGGCTGTTATCCCACCAGCGTTCTCCTACCATTGGCGCCGCTACTTAGGAGCAAAGTGGTGTCAGCTGATGGCATTGTTGTGAATTCGTATAGTGGCGTAAGCGGCGCTGGCAAGAAGGCCAATGAGTTCTACGCATATTGTGAACGTTCAGAATCAAGCCTGGCTTACGGAGCGCCGAAGCATCGGCATCTCAGCGAGATAGAAGAGCAACTGTCTTTCCATGCAGGTAGAAATATCATCCTCCAGTTTACGCCTCATCTGGCGCCAATGCGGTATGGTATTGTAACCACAATTGTTGCAAAGGCTGAGCGCAGCATTGATGAGCTGTATCAGGTATGGACGCAGGTATATGGAAATAGCCCCTTCGTTCACCCGCTTCCAGAAGGAAAGTTCCCAGAGACGCGCACTGTGGTAGGTTCGAATCGGGCAGAATTCTCTGCCGTCTACGATGACAGGACAGGGAACTTCGTGATATCCAGTGTCATTGACAACCTTTGGAAAGGGGCGAGTGGTCAGGCTGTCCAAATTATGAACCTTTTGTGCGGTTTTGATGAGAAAGAGGGCCTAATATGATCGGCGACGTCAATTATACATTCGTGGAGGATACAGCCGGCGTCGTTGATGTTCCCGGCTTCAAAGCCGCTGGGGTCTCAGCAGATGTGCGGGGTAAGGGTGATGATCGCCTCGATTTGGCGGTCATCTACAGCGAGCGCACATGTTCGGTGGGCGGAGTTTTCACGACCAACGATGTGAAGGCGGCCCCGGTTAAGCTCTGCCAACGACTCCTCAAAGAAGCCGGGCAGTTCCACGCCCACGTTGTCAATAGTGGCAATGCCAATGCCTGAACTGGAGAACGAGGAGCGGCCGATGCCCGGGAAATGGTTGAGCTGACAGCCAGAGAACTGGGAACAGCTCCAAATAGCGTTTTGGTTTGTTCAACCGGGAGAATCGGCGAGCACCTTCCTATGGACCGGGTTCGCGTAGGAATTACGAAAGCCGTTGCCGCATTATCTTCCGAGGACGTGGCAGGCATAAATGCCTCGAAAGCCATTCTTACCAGTGATACGCGCCCCAAGACGGCCACTGCGCGCTTTAATTGGGAAGGACAGGAAATTGTTGTGGCGGGAATGGCCAAGGGGGCTGGAATGATTCAGCCGAACATGGCCACCATGCTCGCCTTCATCTGCACAAATATACAGATGGATGCAGAGCAGGCGCAGGGTCGCCTGAGGCAGGCTGTAGGAGGAACCTTCAATCGCGTCAGCGTCGATGGGGACACCAGCACGAACGATACTGTGCTTCTCCTGGCCAATGGCGCGAGTGGGGTGGCGCTGTCTGATTATGATGGTGAGCTCGCCGTTCTGTTTCAGAAGGCGCTATTTGATGTATGTTACTCACTTGCCGCCAAGATCGTCGGAGATGGAGAGAGGATTACCAAGGTTGTCCGGCTTGAAGTAAAAGGAGCGCGTAACGACGCCGACGCCGAGAAGGTTTGTCGTACGATCGGCAACTCTCTCCTGGTCAAGACATCCTGGTTTGGCGGCGATCCTAACTGGGGGCGAATCTTGCATGCTGCCGGATACGCAAGGGTGGGACTGATTGAGGAGAAGGTGGATCTTTTCTACGGAGACATCCCCGTTGTAATTCAGGGAACGCCGAAAGTGGAAAACAAGGCGCGTTGGAAATCTGAAGTGGCAGGTAAGTATTTCACGATCGTCCTGAACCTGAATTTGGGAAATGGCAGTTTTGAAATGCTCTGCACCGATCTTACCGAAGGATACGTCAATTTCAACAAGAGCGAATAGATGCAAACGGTGGATACCAGTTCTATTGATCTGAGCGCCAAGACGCATGTGCTTGTGGAAGCGCTTCCCTATATCCAGCAGTTCCGCGGATCTACCTTTGTCGTCAAGTTCGGGGGCAGCTTTATGGATGAGCCGGGCGCTCGCGCCCAAGTCGCCACAGACGCTGTGTTCCTTGCAGCCGTTGGAATCAATGTAGTCTTGGTGCACGGCGGCGGTAAGGCAATTAGCCGGGCGATGGAGAAGGCCGGTCTTCAGCCTGTATTCAGGAACGGTTTACGGGTAACAGACGGGGAGGCTGTCAAGATTGTGGCGACAACCCTCGATGGGGAGACCAACCAGAGTATCTGCGATTCTGTGGCGGAGAAGTTGGGCAATCCCTTGGGCGTAGCTGGACAAAGCGTTCTGAAGGCCGAGAAGCTCACCCACGACTCCGATGGAAATCCTGTTGACCTTGGATTTGTCGGAAACATCACGGGCGTTGACGGTTCGAGAATTCAGCGCGCCGTGGAGCAGGGCTATATTCCAGTTATCTCGCCGACTGCCAAAGACGATCAAGGGCAACTGTATAACGTGAATGCAGACGTTGCCGCTGGCCATATCGCTGCAGCGCTCTCCGCCCGGCGACTGGTATACTTGTGCGACGTCCCGGGCTTGCTTCAGGATCCAAAGGACCCAAGCACCTTGATTTCAACGCTTCCTGTTGGGGAGGTGGAAGAGCTGAAGAAGAAAGGAGTGATATCCAGTGGAATGGCGCCAAAGGTTGATAGTGCCGTGAGCGCTCTTTCCCGAGGTGTGCGCCGTGTCCACTTTATCGATGGCCGCCTACCTCATTCCATCCTTCTAGAGATATTCACCGACAAGGGAATCGGAACGGAAGTTGTCACTCGCTAACCAATCCTGGCAATGAACGATTATGAGACTTATGTCCTCGGCAATTATAGCCCTGCGCCCATAAACTTTGTGAAGGGTAGGGGCTCGCGCCTGTGGGACGATTCCGGGCGAGAGTATCTTGATTTTGTCCAAGGCATTGCCACAAACACGCTGGGACACTGTCACCCGGTTTGGGTAAAGCGCGTGCAAGAGCAGGCGAATCAGGTCTGCCATGTCAGCAATCTCTTCCGGGTTGATGCGCAAGGCACGCTGGCTCGCAAGATCTCTGGGCATGTAGGCAGCAAAGGGCGGACATTCTTTTGCAACAGTGGGGCAGAGGCAAATGAGGCTTTGCTAAAACTGGCGCGTCTTCACGGACGCAGGCTTTCCGGAGGGAACGAAGGAGTTCGCTACAAGGTTATTTGCGCAAGCAATGCCTTTCACGGTCGGACATTCGGGGGAATGAGCGCAACTCCACAGGAGAAAATCCAGGGAGGTTTTAGGCCGATGCTGGACGGATTCGCCTTTGGCGAGTTCAACAACGTGGACTCTTTTGATCGTCTAATGGATGACTCAACAGCTGCCGTCCTCGTAGAAACAATCCAGGGGGAAGCTGGAGTGCTGCCCGCTGAGGCTAAGTTCCTGAAGGGATTGCGGCGACTTTGCGATGAAAGAGGCGTTTTGTTGATGATCGACGAAGTACAGTGTGGGACTGCTCGCACCGGAAAGTTCTTCGCCTTCCAGCACTTTGGGATTCAGCCGGATGCTATAGGTATGGCAAAAGGGTTGGGAGGAGGTTTTCCGATAGGCGCCATCTGGATAGCAGATAGTCATGCGGATCTATTTCAACCGGGCATGCACGGCACTACATTTGGGGGAAGCCCCTTGGCATGTGCCGCTGCGTTGGCGGTCCTGGAGACAATTGAAACTGAGGATCTGCTCAATGCTGTCACAAACAGATCGGCTCGCTTCCTGGCTGCACTGAACAGGCTGAAGGAACGCCATTCTGCGATCAAGGAGGTGCGAGGCCTCGGTTTCCATCTGGCCCTGGCTGTCGAGGACAACCGTGCAATTGTTGTTCGACTCAGAGAAAACGGGCTTTTGACGGCTCCTGGCGGCCACGGCGCAGTGCGCCTTCTTCCTCCATTGACGGTTTCTGATGCCGAGCTCGATGAAGCGATCGGCATCATTGATCAAACGTTTGCGAACCTCTCATAAGACAGCCCTTTAAGAATCAAGAAATGCGGCACTTCCTGAAGGAAACTGATTTCACCTATGATGAAGCGGGTGAAATCTTCGAAATCGCTCGGCAACTGAAGCGGGGACGCCAGAACGTCGTCAATCATGCGCTTGCTGGCCAAACATGGGCCATGCTATTTTCGAAAAGCAGCACTCGAACGCGCGTCTCTTTCGAAGTTGGCCTGCAGGAGCTGGGCGCATATCCACTTTACCTTGACCAACGCACAACCCAGATTGGTCGGGGCGAATCGATTTCGGACACGGCAAAGGTGTTGTCGAGGTACGTTCATGGTCTCGTCATCCGAACCTATGAACACTCCATCATTGAGGAATTTGCTGCCTCCGCGACAGTGCCGGTAGTTAATGCCCTGACGGATTTTCTCCACCCTTGCCAGATCTATACCGACGCATTCTCGCTGGCGGAAAGGTGGGCAACACCAGGTGAGCGGCTTATTGAATCCCTTCGAGGCAAGAAGCTCGCCTACATTGGTGACTGCGCCAACAATATGGCCTATTCCTGGATTCTAGGCGGCGCCTTGTTCGGAATGAAAATAGCGCTAGCGGGCCCAGCCGGTTATGGACCGACTCAGGCAATCAGGGACCAGCTAAAGGCAGACGGCTTGGAGGAGACCTTTCTTTTCACAGAGGATCCGCACGAGGCAGCGGCGGGAGCAGATGTCGTCTATACCGACGTGTGGATCAGCATGGGGCAAGAAGATGAAGAGAAGGAACGCCTCGAGCTGTTCAAGCCCTACACCGTTGATGAGAAGATCATGGCCTCAGCGGGGCCGAACGCACTCTTCCTTCACTGCTTGCCAGCCCACCTTGGGATGGAGGTGACGAAGGAGGTTTACGAAAGTCCGTCCTCAATCGTGTTTGATCAGGCCGAGAATCGTCTGCATGTTCAGAAGGCTATTCTGACCCGGCTACGTTAACCTATCTATTATTGATCAGTTTCGCATGAAAATCGTCCTCGCATACTCAGGAGGTTTGGACACCTCCGTCATCTTGGCATGGCTCAAGGAAACTTATGATGCAGAAATCATTAGTTTCGCCGCAGACGTGGGACAGGAGGAAGAACTTGATGGCTTGGCAGAGAAGGCCAAGGCAACAGGGGCATCCGAACACTACACCATTGATCTGGTTGAGGAATATGCTTCTGATTTCATTTACCCGATGCTGCGCGCCAATACCCTTTACGAAGGGCAATATCACTTGGGCACATCTATCGCGCGGCCTCTGATTGCAAAAGCCCAAGTTGATCTGGCTAGAAAGGTGGGCGCCACCCATGTGTCGCACGGCGCAACAGGGAAAGGGAATGATCAGGTACGGTTTGAATTAACGTACTCCGCCCTGGCGCCAGACATAGAGATCATCTCCCCGTGGAAAATGGCATCCTTCCGGGAGCGCTTCCCAGGGCGAACCGAGATGATCGACTATTGCCGCGAGAAGCAGATCAATGTCGAGGCAACTGCCAAGAAGCCTTATTCGATGGACCGCAACCTCCTGCACATCAGCTATGAAGCTGGTATACTGGAAGATCCATGGTTTAACGCGCACACGCCGGAGAACAAGGACATGTTCAAGCTGTCAGTTTCCCCGGAGGACGCTCCAGACGAACCCGAGTATATCGAGTTGGAGTTCGAAGCAGGGGATTGCGTAGCGGTAAATGGCAAGCGCATGTCGCCAGCTCAGGTGCTGAAAACCTTGAACAAGCTTGGCGGGAAGCATGGATGCGGACGTGTTGACATGGTCGAGAACCGGTTTGTCGGCATGAAGAGCCGCGGGATTTACGAGACTCCGGGAGGTAGCATCCTTCTGAAGGCTCACCAGTCGCTCGAAGGACTGACGCTTGATCGTGAGGTTATGCACCTTCGCGATATGCTCATGCCGCGTTACGCAGAAATGATTTATTACGGATTCTGGTATGCTCCCGAGCGGGAATGCCTGCAGGCATTCATCGATAAGAGCCAGCAAAATGTTTCAGGAACCGTTCGCGTAAAGCTCTATAAGGGCAACATTACCCCATGCGGGGCCAAGAGCGAGAAATCCCTCTACAACATGGACATCGCATCCATGGAAGGTGTGAAGAGCGAGTATAATCAGGATGACGCGGGTGGTCTGATTCGCCTGAATGCGCTTCGCCTGCGTGCCCGCTATGCAACCCAGGGCGGTGCAGAGGTGGGAGCTCAGAGCAAGATCACCAAGGGCTAATAGCATTCGTTGTAAATCGAATCACACGTTCAAGCGTTTCTGACAGCCCCGTGGCTCCCTCCGAGTGCGGGGCTGTTTTTTATCTAGTAGCCTGCAGCTTGACCGTCCTTCCGGGATTCGGAGGCGCCTAAGAAGACATCTTGCTCTTGGTCGTAAAGAATCCCCTGAAAGCCACCATAAATTCCCGTCTCTTTGCGTAAATTATGACCCCGAGAGATTAATTCGTGAATGACGTCCCGGGTGAAGCCGCTTTCCAACGCCACATAGCCGCCATCCACCATCGCCTCACCGGAAGGTTCGCTGGATCCACTGTGAACGACGCGCGGGGCATCTGCAGCTTCCTGAAGATTCATATGAAAGTCTATGAGATTCAGGAGTATCTGTACATGCCCCTGAGGTTGAGTTGCTCCACCCATGACGCCGAAGCTCAGCCACGGTCGACCGTCGCGAGTTACGAAAGCTGGAATTATCGTGTGAAATGGTCGCTTTCCCGGTCCGTACAAGTTGAAGTTTCCCGGCTCCAGCGAAAAAGAGTCTCCTCTGTCCTGGAGTCCAAATCCAAGGGTGGGAAGGCAAACGCCTGAACCATGTCCGCGATAATTGCTTTGGATCAAGGATACCATGTTCCTGTCCTTGTCGGCTACGGTGAGGTAAATGGTATCAGCATCCAGCAGTAGATCGCCGGGAGGATACGATCGCGCAGTCTTGGAGCGACTGATCAGCGCTGCCCGATTCTGTGCATACTCCTTCGAAATTAGCTGCGAAACGGGAATCTCATTAAAATCGGGATCTGCGTAGAACTTTGCACGATCCTCAAAGGCAAGTTTCTTGGCTTCCACCAGGTAATGGATGTGGTCTGTACTTCCAAAGCTCATACCCTCCACGTCGAAGAGCTCGAGGATATTGAGCATCTGTAGGACGGCTATACCCTGGCCATTTGGCGGCAATTCCCAGACCGTGAATCCACGATAATCGACACTGACAGGTGAAACCCATTCCCCTCGGTGATCTGCAAGATCATCGTAGTCCAGATATCCTCCATGCTGTCTCACCCATCCCGCTATATTACGGGCAATGTCACCTTTGTAGAAGGCATCCCTGCCTCCCTCTGCAATCGCTCGATATGTATCAGCTAAAGCGGGGTTCCTCCAGATTTCTCCCCGATAGGGAGCGCGTCCATTGATCGTAAAGGTTTGCAGAAAGCCGGGCTGATTAGCCAGGGCGCGTACTGATCGAGCCCAATCGTGTGAAATCACTTCAGGCACTGGATGCCCGGCTTCAGCATAATCGATCGCTGGCTGGAGAATGTCGCTCATTGTCAGACGTCCGAAGCGTTTGTGTAGCGCAAACCATCCATCGACAGCACCTGGAACAGTAATTGGCAGAACCCCCAGGGGCGGAATCTTCTGCTTTCCCAGCTTTTGAAGATCAGTTCTTAGTTGCTCAAGCGTAAGCGACCTGGGTGATCGTCCAGAACCGTTATAGCCATAAAGCTGACCTGTCTTATTATCCCATACAAGCGCGAAGATGTCGCCGCCGATACCACACCCCGTCGGCTCCATCAGCCCCAAGGCAGCGTTTGCTGCTATGGCTGCATCCATTGCAGAGCCATCCTGTTTGAGGATATCGAGAGCGATCTGCGTGGCCAGTGGGTGACTGGTTGCCGCCATTGCTGACCTTGCTATCACCTCACTACGGGTCGTCCATGCTCTATCACTTATACGATCTGCAGCCATGATTTATGCTAGAACGTGGATGTCTTAAGAGCAAGCAGCTGAGCACCGAAGCGGTCGTAAGGTGTGCTCCGATGATAAATGGCTGAGTGGAGTTTTACCTTGGAATATAGGTAGCTTATGACATCGGTGAACTTATGCCTTTGGACCTTAGGCTAGATGAGAAGGACGCCAAGCCTGCGCCGTTGTTTTCAACAAGGCGCCTTCGAAGCTTCTTGCCCAGGTTCAGAAGGCGAAGGACTCAAATTCGAATCCTTCCGATCATTAGTACTCTCAGGGACTATTCGCTGTCTCAGCTCAAGAGCGACGTCCGCGCCGGAATTAACGTTGCGCTCCTGGACCTTCCCCAAGGTATGGCGTATGCGCTCATCGCCGGTCTTCCATATCTCATGGGGGTATATGCCTCTGCCATCGCTTCCTTCATAGGACCGGTGTTTGCAAGTTCGCGATTTATCATGCTTGGACCAACGAACGCGATTGCCGTTCTGACGCTTTCCGCGTTCCTGGGAATGGGATTCTCCCCAGAGCAGAGCGTTGTCGCATTGCCGCTGCTTCTGATCATGATCGGCTTGCTGATGATTGTTGGCGGCTTTTTGGGCGTTGCCAGCATGATCAACTATGTTTCGCGGTCGGTTGTAACGGGCTATATTACAGCGGCAGCATTTCTGATCGTCATCAAGCAACTGAGGAACGTGCTAGGAATATCAACGCCTCAAACATCAACTTTCTTTGACGCGGCCATAGCTACAATAGCAGCAGCTTCTGAAACACACTGGCCAACGCTTGCTCTGGCGCTCTGCACAATCGCGGTCTCACTGATCCTCAGCCGGCTTCTGCGAAAGCTACCAAATGTTGCGGTGACGCTGGTCATCATGTACTTCGTTTCGGCTTGGTTTGAGCAGCAAGGATGGACAATCAGGCCTCTTAGCGATAATCCTCTCGCTGCAGGGCAGTGGCCTTTGTCACTGCCAGTATTTAGCTTTGAGTTGATGGGACAGCTGGTTGGCCCTGCCTTGGCCATTGCTTTTCTTAGTCTTCTGGAAAGTTCCTCGATTGCGACGACGCTGGCGGCGAGATCTGGCGACTTGGTAAACGTTAACCAACAAATGGTTTCCATGGGTATCGCCAATCTTGGCTGTGCATTTGGTTCGGGAATGCCAATCAGTGGTTCTCTGACGCGCAGTGCTCTCAACTACTCCAGTGGCGCCAGTACCGCCGTTTCAAGCCTTGTTAGTGCATCTATCCTGATAATCGGGATCCTGTTGCTTGCCCCCTACATGGCGCGTGTTCCGATGCCGGCGTTGAGCGCTTTGGTCATTCTTGTTGGCGTTTCTTTGATAAACCGGCGTAACATTCGAATTGCGCTGGGATCCACAAACAGTGATGCAACCGTCTTTCTGGTGACATTTATCGCGGGTCTGCTCTTGCCCCTCGATACTGCGATTTTCATTGGCGTCGGGACCAGTGTTGTTCTCTTTATCAGGAAGGCCGGGGCTCCTGCAATGGTTGAGTATGCATTTTCGGAAGGGGGGAAAGAAGTTCGCCCAAGTGAGCGGCTTGCCATTTCATTACTCCATATAGAAGGCAATCTCTTCTTTGGATCGAGTGATGTCTTCCTGCAACAGACACGGGTCTTAACGGCCGATCCCAACATACGTGTGGTGATTCTGAGATTACGAAATGCGCATAACCTCGATGCGACATGCGCACAGGCCATCGAGCAACTTGTGCGCTTCGCTCGTGAGAAAGGAAGACATGTGCTTATTTCAGGTGCGCATCCTGAGGTTGTTCGAGTACTGCGCAACAGTGGCGTCCTGGCTATCATCGGTCCCGAGAATGTTTTCAGGGAGGATCCTGAGAATCCGACGAGATCGACAAGCGCCGCACTTAAGCGCGCACAACAACTGGTAGGTGAACGACTCGAAGTTAGGCTGTTTGTCCGGGAGGGCGACGAATCAGCTTCAGATAGGTCTTCAGGATCAAGCCGGAGAACCTGATTCTACAGTTCTGGAAGGCGAAGCGGCGGTTCGAGCAGCTAGGCTTCAAGCAGGTTGAACGCAGGATCTGCTTTCTGAATGATCTGCGTATTGAGACATTCTTCTGGATCTTTATCCGGTCGAAATCGTTGCAGATGTGCGCCATGGCGGAATCGTCCACCGCTTGCATGATCATATGTCACCTCTACGACGACCAGATGGGGTAACGGAATATACTCACCACACCTCTCAGGATCCCAGCGGCTGGGGCCGCCGGGCGACCTGCCGGTGAACCCAGGCCCCTCACCGATCTCTCTGAGTTGCGACAACAGTTCCCTTCTTCTTGTCTGGGGCAGACCAGATACAAACCCAACGTGATCCAGTTGGTTCTCCGAATTGAATAGACCTAGTAGAAGAGAACCCACCCCGGTTCCAGATGAGTCCACCCGATAGCCCCCAACGACACAGTCAACGCTCCGCAGATTCTTCACCTTGATCATTCCCTTGCGCTCGCCGGAACAATAAATAGAATCTGCCTGCTTGGCCACAACCCCATCCAGGGATCGTCCAGCAGCATTAAGCCATTGCTGGGCTATGGAGTGATCCAAAACAGCGGGAGAGATTTTCCATTGAGAATTCTTGAGCGGACCCGCAAACAACTCCTCAAGCGACTTCCTTCTTATGTCGAACCTCTCTATCTGGAATCCATGTTTATCCAAAGCTAGCAGGTCAAAAGCAATATAGCTGGCTGGAGTGCTCTCAGCCAATGCGCGAACGCGGCTCGCAGCAGGATGAAGGCGAAGTTGAAGTTGCTCGAAATCAAGTCTTCTCTCATGTGGAACGACAAGTTCTCCATCCAAGACAAACTTTGAAAGCGGTATTTTGTGAGCTTGAGCAACGAGCTCCGGGAAATAGCGCGCCAGCGGCTTACTGTTCTTCGACTGGAGTTCAACTTCATTCCTGTCACGAAACAATAGGCAGCGAAAACCATCCCACTTGGGCTCGTAATACCAGCCTTCTCCTACGGGAAGCGACTCGGCAGACTTGGCCTCCATTGGCGGGAACGGATATGGTACGGGTAAATTCACTTTGCTGAGAAGTTGAGGAGCTCTTCCAGGTCAAAACGGTCTTCTCCAAGCATTGGGCTCCACATGTCTCCGCTACTGGTCAAACGTCCCGGAACGTTATGAATGGTAAATTCGTCAGTCTCGACTCCACTTTCGATCTCGGCCCATTTAACGGGTGTTGAGACTGTTGGCCTTGGCCGCGGCCGGACTGAATAGACGCTGGCTAATGTTCTGCCCCAAGCATTTTGATTGTAGTCGACAAGAATGTGGCCGGATGGACGATTCTGCTTTCGGTATTCAGCGGTAACCAACTGAGGATGTGCCTGTTCCAACATTTGGGCAAATGTCTTTGCGAAGGTCCAAACTTGCTTCTGGGTCACATTGCGTTTGATGGGCACATACACATGAATACCTCTGGAACCGCTAGTTTTTGCGAGCGGGAGCATTCCCAGCGCCGAAAGTCCGTCGCGAACAAACAATGCAGTGCTTCGCACCTTATCGAAGGGCGTCTCATCAACCGGATCGAGATCGAAGTGCAGGACGTCGGGGCGATCGATGTCATCACAAGGCGCATATATTGATTGAGGTCAATACAGCCGAGATTGATCACCCATAGCAGGGATGGAAGATCCTGGATCATGGGGAAATCAATCACGCTGCCCGACGAGTGCGCGATCTTGCATGTCTCGATCCACTTTGGGCGAGTATCTGGGGCCCGCTTCATGAAGAAGAACTTTCCTTCAATCCCATTCGGATAGCGCTTCATGACCATGGCCCGGTCCTTGAGATGGGGCAGCAGGGCAGGGGAGATATCTGCGTAATATTGGAGAAGTTCTGCCTTTGTCGTACCTTCTTCAGGCCAGAAAACCTTCTCGAGATTGGTGAGGGAAACGTATCGTCCCTGAACATCGAGCGACAACTTTTTACCTGATGACGGGATATCGAGTCCTTCTTACGCTCCAACTCTCTGCGGCCGCACAAAGCGCTGTCGCTTCCTTGCGGCGGCCCCTTCCACTCTCAAGGTAGCCATGAATCTTCAGCTGCAGAGCTTGTTCCAGATTTCCAGGCTTGTCGCTTGAATATCTTGCCGAAAACAAGTGCATAACTCGCTCTGGCGGTTTAACAGTCTCTGGGTGCCGCTTTCATTAACAAAAGTCAGTATGTCGTTTGGGGGGCCGCCCCTTTTGGATGAGGTATCGCTATCCCTTCAAGCGGGAGAGCGGGCCTGTATCGTTGGTCGCAACGGCGCAGGAAAATCAACGCTTTTGAAAATCGCCGCGGGTGTAATGAATCCTGATTCCGGGGGGATTTATAGCCCTCCGGGAGAGCGGGTAGCCTACTTGCCGCAGGAGATTCCCGACCTCATAGCAGGGACAATTTTCCAAGTTGTCAGAAGTGGCCTAGAAGGTCAGCACCTGCCTGATTGGGAGGAAGAGACCCTGACGGAGCGAATTGTTGAAGAGATGGAACTGGAAGGTGAAGCTTACTTCCAGTCTCTCTCTGCAGGAATGAAAAGACGCGTTCTTCTTGCAAAAGAACTCGTATCCAGTCCCAGAACCCTGCTGCTTGATGAGCCCACAAACCACTTGGACGTAGATTCAATCCGGTGGTTGGAATCGTTCTTACAGGGCTTCCCCGGAGAGCTACTATTCATCACGCACGATCGGGCGTTTTTGCAGAAAATCGCCACTCGGATTCTCGATTTGGACAGGGGCGTCCTTACCAGCTGGGATTGTGACTATGAGACTTACCTAAAGCGTAAGGAGGAATGGTTGGACGCTGAAGAGAAGCAACGTTCCAACTTTGATAAACGCCTAGCTCAGGAAGAGGCATGGATTCGACAGGGAATCAAGGCTAGGCGCACCCGGAATGAAGGTAGGGTAAGAGCCTTAAAGAAGATGCGCGAAGAGCATCGAGCTCGTAGGGATCGTCAAGGGGGCGTACGACTTCAAGTGGAATCTGCACAGCGTTCTGGAACCAAAGTGATCTCTGCAGAGGATGTCCACTACCAGTATGGCAATGTTCCGGTCATCAGGGATTTCTCCACCATCATAGAGAGGGGAGACAAGGTTGGGATCATAGGTCCGAACGGCGCAGGAAAATCCACGTTGTTGAAGCTGTTGCTAAAGAAGCTGGAGCCCACCAAAGGATCTGTAAGTCATGGAACAAACCTGAAGATAGCGTATTTCGATCAATTGCGAGAGCGACTGGATGAAAATGCCACTCTGCAAGAGGCGATCGGCGGAGGGCAGGAGTTCATCGAAATTAATGGCGCAAGAAAACATGTTATAGGTTACCTACAGGACTTTCTGTTCCCTCCGGATAGAGCCCGTAGCACCGTTTCAATGCTTTCAGGTGGGGAGCGAAACCGTCTCTTACTAGCTCGTTTGTTTACCCGGCCCTTCAATCTACTGGTGATGGACGAGCCGACAAACGACCTGGACCTGGAAACGTTGGAGCTCCTCGAGGAACTCTTGATGGAATATCAAGGAACCTTGCTGTTGGTCAGCCATGACCGAGCGTTTCTGGACAATGTCGTAACAGAGCTGCTCGTTTTAGAGGGAGACGGCCTGGTCCAGTCTCTTGTAGGGGGATATCAAGATTACCTGAATTATAAACTCAGGTTTGGAGCAGAGCAGAAGAGAATCCCTGCGGGCGAACCTCAGAAAAAGCAAACTGGAAAGCCACCAAAACCCCGTACTTTTTTAAACCGGGAGCGACGCGAATTGGAGTCGATCCCCAAGGAGATTGAAGTGCTGGAATCTCAACTCTCCGAGCTTTCAGAGCGCCTTGCAGATCCGACAATCTACCAATCCGAACCACAGGCTGTCCCTGACATAGAGAACAAGATAAAGGAAATCGAGCAATCGCTGAGCGAGAAGTTCGATCGCTGGGAGGAACTCGAACAACTGCGGAATGAACTTGATGGCCAGGGAAAGTAGGTGCTTTTTTAAAAGCGATAGCTTTAATAAAGCGATAGTTGCTTGAGATGGACCCTCGTATCCAGAAGCGTGGAGGAAAGGAAACGACTGAAACGCGTTACGAAATCTTGCGCCTGCTGAAGATACATGGGGCGCTAGATGCAGAGGGATTGGCTCGTAAACTAGGCATTACCGCTGTGGCGGTTAGGCAGCACTTGGCCTCTCTAGCCGCCGATGGATATGTAGATGATGAGGAGATTGTCTCAGGACGCGGCAGACCGCTTAAACGCTGGAGCCTGACGGATGGATCCTTGGGATTCTTTCCAGATTCTCATATCGAGCTTCTGGGTGAATTATTGGTGTCTATACCCAAGACGTTTGGAAAAGTCGGAATGGAAAGGCTGCTGGAGGAACGGACACAGCTACAAGTCAGAGCCTATTCATCCAGACTCAGTGACTCCCGAACGCTTAAGGAACGTCTGGAAAAGCTTGTTGAGATCCGGAGCGCGGAAGGTTACATGGCGCAACTCGAACCAGATCCGGAAGGCGACGGATGGTTGTTGATACAAAACCACTGCTCGATATGCGCGGCGGCAAAGGAATGTGAAAGTCTCTGCGTTCAAGAACATGAACTGTTCAGTAAGGTGCTCGGCCCAAGGGTAACGATTCTGAGACAAGAGCACTTGCTCTCCGGCGGGAGACGCTGCATCTACCATATCTTTGAGCAGAAGTCTGAGTCGCCTGCGAGGGTCCAGGATATGGAGGAGGACGAACTTATGCGGAACTTTGCCGAGCTGGAACGTCGTTATCGTGCGTTCATGGGAGATCTGGACTCACGTGATGAGGAGCTCGACTAGGCGGCGCAGCAAGGTCGCTTAGTAATATCGCGGCTGATTGTCTTTCCTCCATTTAATGTTGCAGCCCAGGCTTGGCTTCTGGTTTTGAGGCACTGACTTGTTCGTCAACATCGCGTCGATTGCTGTTCCCAGGTCGCTGCCCGTTACAGGAGTATCATTACTTGGGCGGCTGTTATCATATTGACCGCGATACACTAGCCGCAGGTCGCGATCAAAGAGATAGAAATCGGGCGTACATGCGGCTCTGTAAGCCTTGGCTATCTCTTGTGTCTCATCAACCAAGTATGGGAACGTATAGTTGTATCGTAGTGCGTCCTTCGCCATCTGTTCAGGAGCATCCATTGGGTATGACTTCCAATTGTTGTTGTTTATG
>CAYSHY010000036.1:0-37987 GCA_964430955.1 uncultured Puniceicoccaceae bacterium
TAACGGACTCAGTGAGCGCATCCGCCAATAAAGTGGCAGCGTCGTTTGGCGGCGCTACTCCCGCTCCAGCGCAATCCATCTAATGAAAATCATGCGAGCCCGCTGTTGGGAGCCGCTCCTCAATCAGCGGCTCGATCGTCTCGGAGCGTATACACACGACTCCATCCATGATCTGCAGAATGCCAGTGATCATGAGCGCGGGCTCCTGGGTGATCACAAGGCGCTTCTTCTCGAATAGCTGTGGACGCACTACTGCATTGGAAACGCCGGTTTCATCTTCCAGGCTTACGAAGACAAAGCCTTTTGCGGTGCCGGGACGCTGGCGGCAGATGACTGTGCCAGCGATGGTTACCCGCTGGCCATGCCGGCCGTTGCGCAATTCCACAGCCGGCCAGGCCTGAGGCAGACGCTCGCGCAGGTGCGCCATCGGATGCTTGCCGGCAGTAAGTCCCATGCCTGAGTAGTCTGCCTGCAGCCGCTCCACGTATGACATCGCCTCCAGCGGCGACAGCTCTGCATCCTGCTGAGCCCCCGCGTAATCGCCAGCGTCATCCCCGGTTGCGGCGTCAGCTTGATCCTGCATGTATTGCAGTGAAAACAGACTGCCCGGGTCCGGCGCCTCAGCCACATGCCACATGGCTGCGCGGCGGTGCTTGTAGAAGACATTTAGCGCGCCGACAGAAGCCAGAGCCTGACGCTCGTCTGCATTAAGAGCGCAACGGTGCAGGAAGTCGGCGCCATTTGTGAAGGGGCGCTTGCGCCGCTCCTCCACCAACGCCCGTCCATGTCGTTCCGAGAGGCCCTTGATCATGCGCAGTCCGAGGCGAATCGTGTTGTCGTCTTCGATCGTGCAGTCCCAGTCGCTCGCCATCACGCAGGGAGGCTTCGCTTGGACGCCGCGCCGCCGCGCATCCTGGATCAGGGTTGCCGAGCTGTAGAAGCCCATCGGCTGATTGTTGAGCAAACCGGTGTAAAACTCTGCCGGGTAGTGCACCTTCAGGTAGGCGCTTCCGTAAGCTATCAACGCAAAGCTGATCGCATGGCTCTCGGGAAAACCATACAAGGCAAACGAGCTCAGGGCCTGGATGATCTTGTCGCGCACGGCCTTTTCCACGCCGCGCTCGATCATGGCCTTTTCCAGCTTGGCCTTGGCCCGCTCCAGCCGCTTGTTCTCCCGGTGAATATTCAATGCGCGGCGCAGCTCCTCTGCATCGCTGCCGCTGAATCCGGCGATGACCATGGCGATCTTCAGTATTTGCTCCTGGAACAGGCAAACCCCGAGCGTGCGCTCCAGCACCGGCTGCAGGGAGGGGTGGATATAGTCGACCTCCTGCCGCCCGGCCCGCCGTTCCAGATACGGGTGCACCATTTCGCCCTGGATTGGCCCCGGCCGGATGATCGCCACCTGGATGACCACATCGTAAAAGCACGTAGGTTTCAGGCGTGGCAATGTGGCCATCTGCGCGCGACTTTCGATCTGGAACACCCCAATTGTATCGGCCGCCTGCATGAGTCTGAAGGTTTCCTCATCGTCCTTAGGAATATGCGCCAGGTCCACAGGATGCCCCCGCTGGCGCGTCAATTCCAGCGCATCCTGCATTACGGCCATCATCCCAAGGCCCAGCAGGTCCACCTTGATGATGCCAAGGTCCTCACAATCATCCTTATCCCATTGGGCGACCACGCGCCCGGGCATGGATGCGTTCTCCAGCGGCATGATCGAGCTTAGCTGCCCCTGGCAGATAATCATGCCTCCCGAGTGCTGCCCCAGGTGCCGCGGCATGCCGTAGATGGACCGGTAAAGATTCATCACCGCCTGCGTGCGCGGGTGCTTTGCCGGTAGGCCCGCCTGTTCCAACTGCGGGGCAAGATCCATCGTGTGCGGGTAATCGCCGTGGGCGAAGAGTCCGGAAAAGCGATCCGCCACGTCCTGCGGCAGGTTCAGCGCCTTGCAGATCTCCCGCATGGCGCTACGCCCGCGGTAGGTGATCACGTTTGCCGTCATGGCCGCCCCGTGCTTGCCATAGCGCCGGTAAACTTCCTGGATCACCTTTTCACGCCGCTCGCCACTGGGCAGGTCAAGGTCGATATCTGGCCAGCTCTTGCGTCCCTCGCTCAGGAAGCGCTCGAACAGCAGCTTCCCGCCCACGGGGTCTGCCGCCGTGATGCCCAGGGAATAGCACACCGCGCTGTTGGCGGCGCTGCCGCGCCCCTGCACCATGATCGACTCCTCCCGGCAGTAGTTTACGATGTCCCAAACGATCAGGAAGTAGCCGCTGAAGCCCAGCTTTGATATCAGCGCCAGTTCGTGTTCGATCTGCTTGCGCACCGGCGGGGTGATGCTGCCGTAGCGCTGGTCCGCCCCAAACCACGTCAGCTTGCGCAAGAAGCTATCCATCGTTTCTCCGGCCGGCACAGGGTAGCGTGGAAACTCATAGCCCAGGTTCTCGAGTGTGAATTGGCAGCGGTCGGCCACGACCAGGCTGTTTGCCAGCGCCTCCGGAACATCCTGAAACAGCGTCAACATCTCCCGGGGACCCTTTACATGGCGCTCGGCATTGGCGTTTAGCAGCCTTCCCGCTGCATCGAGATGCGTATGCTCGCGTATGCAGGTAAACACATCCTGGACTGCCCGCCCGGGCGCCATGGCGTAACATGGCCCGTTGCTGGCGACCAGCGGCAAGCGATATGCCTCGGCCAGGTCCCGCAGGCAGCGCTCCCATTGCTGCTCCCCTCGCAGGTGGTGGCGCTGCAGCTCCATATAAAAGAGGTCCGGCCGCCCCTTCATGGCTGGAAAAGTATTCAGCAGTTTTTCCAGCACTTTTCGGGTCTCGTCCTTTCCGCCCCGGCGCCAGGCCAGAGCCAGTGGACCCTCCTGATAGTCTCCGCTCAGCGCAATCAGCCCATCCCGGAACTGTGGCAATTCCTCATAACGCACGCGCGCCATGCCTTTTTCTGCTCGCAACTGCGCCTGCGTGATCAGCCGGCAAAGGTTCTGGTAGCCCTGCCGGGTCTCCGCCAGCACCGGCAGCGCCGAGCCATCCTCCAGCGTGAGCTCGGCGCCCACGATGGGCCGCACCCCCTTCTCCTTGCAGGCGGCATAAAAACGCGGCGCGCCATACACCCCGTCGCGGTCGCACAGCGCCGCTGTCTCCAGCCCCGCGCGCGCAGCAGCCTCAGCCATGTCATCGGGGTTCGAGGCCCCGCGAAGAAAGCTGAACGCGCTGCGCATATGTAGTTCCGCAAACAGCATTAATTGGAATCTCCCCGAAAGTCGGTCATCCGTATTCTCCCTCGATGCGCCATTCCCTGTTACTTTCGAAAATCCGGTAAACGCCGCCCTTGCGCAGTTCTATGTCCCACTCGCTTCGGTCCCATTGGGCGCGCGCCTCCCACCAATCTCCCGACAATCGCCATGGGCCCATCGCCCGCGCAATGGCCCCTCGAGCAAGGTCGCTCTCGATATAAACCGGCCGACCATCCTCATCGGTATGTACGCTTGCCGCTTGTTCGGGCCGCAATCGCCGTAGCGGCAATGCCGCCGTCTGGTTGGGAAACATCGGTTCGCCCGTTTGCCGGGGCAGGGCGCCCTTGTGCTTTTTGCGATAGGCGGCCGGTTTCTCCTGCACCGCCTTCTCTTCCCGCTGTTCCAGCGGTTCTATTGTAAAGGCGTCTGGTCGGTGGCTGTCGCAAGGTTGTGGCCGCCCGATATTGCCCGGCCCGGCAATACCGCTTAGCTCCGTCAGCGTATCGGCAAGTCTCAATGGGTTGCGCACGCTTGTTTCAAACAACCCATTCTGGCGCGTTCGCTCAGCCCCCGGCTCGATATGCAGCCTTAGCCCCGTCAGCGCCGCCTCGGTATGCACCTGCTCAAGATGCGCATGTAGCATCCGGAAGAGCCGTTCCGGGTCGCGCGTTGGCTCCGGGACATTAAACGCACGCTCATACGGCGGCTGCCCATCCAGCCGCAAGGTCAGCGTTACCACTCTGGCCGCCAGCTGCCCGTTTTCCAGCCGCAGGCACAATTGGTCCAGGAAACGGCGCAGGATAAATAGCAGGGGCTCCAGCGTTTCCACGGAGTGCTCAAAGTCCAGCTCCTGCTCAAATCGCGGCGCAGGGTGGGCAAGGTTTAGCGGCCGCGGCTCTGTCGCCGATGCATCGTCCCACAGCGCCAGCGCCTCCGCTCCCAGCCGTGTCGCCACATCCTGCCGGGAAAGCTTCAAGAATGCTCCCAAATGTCGCAACCCCCACCGATGCAGGGTCTCCAGCAGCTGTGGCGAAGCATCCGTCAGCTCCAGCGGCAGTTTGTCCAGGAAGTCCCTGCGATTATCCACCACCAGCACCGGGCTTGCCCACCGGGCCGCATACAGGGCCAGCTGCGGCGTTTGTGCAAAGCCAACCCGCGCCCACATACCCATCTTCCACAACTGCGTATGCAGGGCCTTTCCCCGCGACTCCAGATTGGTCAATGGCAGCCCTGCAAGATCCACCGTGCAGCGGCTCGGGCTGCTTTGCTCCACGCGCGGGGCAAGCGCCCACGCTACATCCAGCAGCGCCGACGCGGCCAGTTGCTCTGCAGAAGGGGAGGGGGTTCTCACCGTCAGTTCCGGCGAACGCGCCAGCGCCTGTGCAAGCGTCATCCCTTCCTTGATAGCCAGCTCACGCGCCCGGTTGTCCATCCGTATAACCCGCGTCTGCCGATTGCCGCCTCCCTCGTTCACCAGCACAATTGGCCGCCCCACAGGGGTTGAGGTCGTGCGCACCACCGCCTGCAAGTCAAAGTCCGGTATGTCAATAACGGCAAACATCGCTGCTGTTTCTCCCCAAGGGACTTACCCTGCTGCATGGAGCCGCTCCTCGCGCAGCCCCTTGCTCACCGTTGCCTGCAGTTGCCCGAGCAGGTCCGCCAGCGGTGTTTCCAGCCCATCCAGCGTCAAGGGCCGGGAGAGCTCTATCCGTACACGCGCGCTCGGCGCAAGAAGCCGTTTGCTGAAAACCACCAACCCGGTTCCAGAGTGCATGCTTAGCCGCTGCAGCCGGTACCAGGTCGTCGCCGGTATCCGCCGAAATTCCCGGGCGTCGTTCCAGCGCAAGTCCAGCAACACCAGTGGGAAGTTCTCATCCCGCAACAGGATATCGGCAGCTTGCAGCGCCTGCTTCGCCTTCTGGCAACGCACCCACAAAAGTTGGTTCAGCACATCCGGTGACGCCGTACATGGATCAAAGCTGTCTTTGCCATCCACCAGCGCTCCAAAGCGTCGGCGCTGTCCCAGCGCTGCAAGCAAGCCCAAGAGCATCACCTGGCCTCCACAGCTGGGCCCGGTGCACACTACCTCGGTCACTGCCTGCAGCGGCACGCCCCCGCCCAGTGTTTCATCGATACTTGATGCGCCGCAAGGCAGCACATCCGCTTCATGCGATGTCGCTCCAGGAAAACGCTCCGCAAGAAACTTTTTCAGCGTGGCAATGTCCGCATTGGGTCCGGGCAATGCAAGAGAGGCGGCAGCTTGCTTCCTCTCTGCGGAGCTCTCCGCTGTCCATTCCGCTTCTTCGTCGAATGTCTCTGGTCGTACAATGCAGGCTTCCTCGCCGCCTTCGGAAAATTCCTTCTCTTCTGGCGGCCATCCAGCTTCTGTTGCACTGTATTCTTCTTCCAACACTGTCCCAAGTTTCCTTGTTAAGGGTAAACAAATGTTCACATATTGGTCAAGCTGCCGCTTCCCTTTTGAGCGCTTTGGCCCAGCCTATGCGGATGCCCCGATCACCCAACTTCTTACATCATGCGACTGCTCACGTTCATTAAAGGATTCCTGCTCGGGTTGCTGTTGTTGGGCGTGGGGGCAGGGGCGTTGTGGCTACTGCAAAGGGTGGATCCTGGCGCCATTGCAGGCTGGAAGCGCGAAGTAGGCCCGGTCCCGTTCTTTATCGCGCTGGCCATCTTGCCTGCCGTGGGCTTTCCCACTGGCCCCTTCTATATCCTTGCAGGCGCCAGTTATCCCTTGTGGGTAAACATTATTGGAATTTCCGCCAGCCTGGCCTTCCATGTGGCCATGACTTACTGGCTGGCGCGCACCTGGCTGCGCAGCTTCTTCGAGTGGCTGCTGCTCAAGACCGGCTATACGCTGCCTATGCTCGATGAGAAGCGGGCGCTACGATTTGCGCTGTTGGTAAAGATGGCGCCCGGCTTACCCACATTTCTGAAGAACTATGCGATCGGCATGTCCGGCATCTCCTTCAAGCTGCACTTCATCGTGTGCTTCAGCGTTACCGCGTGCTATGCAGCGATCTTCGCCACCATGGGCGACTCCATTGTCGAGCGCGACCTCGGCACCGGCGTGATCTCCGTCGCCCTCTTTCTTGTCTTGGCGTTTGGGCTCTATCTATTGCGCCGCCGTATGCAACTTGGCGAAAACAACCCGGAGTCCCCAGAGCCAGCCCTGGCAGAATCACAAAAAGAATCCTGATAAAGCCTGGTTTGGGACTCTACCGGTTTTCAAGGGCCGAAATGGAAAGGCCCTAAATGAACGAATTGGCCACTTTCGTCCCTTCAGGTCCTTTTTATCTTTTGGACTCTGCCAAAGAAAAAGACCGCCGGGAGTCAGCTCCGGGCGGTCTTGAAAATGAGTGTGTCAGCCGTCTTACTCGCCTGCTTCAGTTGTTGTTACCGTTACAGCGGCGAGCTGGGCCTTCGCAGCGCTTTCGCAGCAAGCGCCGTTAGCCATTGCGGTCTGGATCTTTGCTGCTTCTACCGGACACTGAGCAGCGCTGGCTACAGCAGGCTGGGCCTTTGTTGCGCAGCAACCGGCTGCCTGACCCTCGGCCTTGGCGAACACTACGCCTTCTGCCTTGGCGCCTTCAGCGCAGGTTGCGCTGGCCAGGGTTGCCTTGGCGGCGCATTGGCCGTCTGCGGAGGCAAGGACGACGCCTTCGCTCTTGGTGCAGTTAGCGTTTGCAGCCGTTTTCACAGCAGCATCACCGCATGCCATTACAGCAGCAGCGGAGATTAGGGTAGATGCAAGGGTCAATGTAAGTGTGCGGATCATAAGAGTCCTTTATCTAAGAGTTAAATATCTCTTAACAGGTTTTCTCCCGTTTTCAACCCGCTTCGACCGCAATTTTTAAAAACCATTTCCTGCTGGGTCGCTATTGGCGATGGCTTTGCCGGATCGTCGTAAAACGGTCAATAGACCAGGACCCTGCGCCGCGTATCGTCAGCGCCACCGCAATCGCGATCGCCATGATATGATATTCAAAGCCCTCTCCCGCTTGCTCCCCGGTCCAGTTCATGAAGAACCCCACATCCAGGTGGCCCATAAAGATCGCTCCAAGCATGATCACGCCAAGACTTGCCGCCGCGAATCGCGTCGCCGCTCCTGCCAGGAGCAGTAGAGGGCCGAAGAATTCTCCCAGGATTACCAGGAAAGCTACGATCCAAGGCAAGCCAGCTGCAGATGTCATATATCCAATCGTTCCTTCAAAGCCGCCTCCGCCAAACCAGCCAAGTAGCTTCTGCGCCCCATGTGGGAACATGACTACTGCCAGCCCAATTCGCAGAATAACCGGGCTTATCCCCGCATTTGTTTGCGCAAGGACCTTCCATGCCTGCTGCACGCGGCTTGTTACGGATTGAACGTCTCCTGAGTTGATGGTTCTCTTTGCAATAGTTGTCATGGCAACTAAATAGAGTGATTTTAGTTGCGCGTGCAACTACTTTTGATCATTTTTCTATTTATGAAGAAGCGCTTGTCGCCACAGCAGCTGTTAGCCTGGCAACAGTTCCTATTGGCCAGCAGCCAGTTGCTGGGGAATATCAGCGAGGACCTCGAGGCCGAAGATGCGCTGCCCCTCGCATGGTACGACATTCTCTACTCACTAGAAGCGCAACCAGAGAAACGGCTGCGTCTAAGTGAGCTCGCAGATACTGTATTGATGAGCCGCAGCGGCCTTACCCGGTTAATCGACCGAGTGGAAAAGGCGGGCTACCTGAAGCGAGTTGCCTGCAAGCACGATCGTCGGGGCATTCACGCAGAATTGACCGAGAAGGGGAGCACTGCCTTGAAACGAAGCTGGCCGGCCTACTCGCGAGCTGTGTTTAAACACTTCGCAGACAAGCTGGACGCCGAAGAAACAGACCGACTCTCCCAATTGCTAGGTAAGCTAAACGCCGAACAGTAGCTCACCCACGGCGCTTAAATGGCAGGCCGACTAGGACTTGAACCTAGAATAGAGGAACCAAAATCCCCTGTGTTGCCAATTACACCATCGGCCTAAACCAAAGGGCATCACGGTAGTCGGGCAAAGCGACTCGTCAAGCCTTCACGGTATGAAAAAGACAGGAAAAACGATCTTTTGTTGCTTTTTTATAGGCGAGAATTTTGTCCCAGTCGCACTTGCGCAACTGCTAGTGTGGTAAGGCGCAGCTTCTGCGCCTTGACGCGATTGGAATCGTGTTCCTTAGTTGAGCTTTAATGAGTGACGCTAACGTTGCGGGACCAAAATTTCGGAGAATTGTGCTCAAATTGAGCGGCGAAGTATTTCGCAACAACGAGACGGGCGAACCGATTGATGCAGACATCCTTATATCGATCTGCAAGGAAATTAAGGAAGTTCACGAGCTCGGGGTCCAGATTGGGCTGGTTGTAGGCGGCGGAAACATCTTTCGCGGCTTGTCTGGCGCGCAAATGAGAGGGGTCGCCCGCACAACGGGCGATACGATGGGTATGCTGGCGACCGTCATCAATGGTCTGGCGCTTATGGATGCCCTTGAAAAACTTGGGGTGCCGGTTCGCGTCCAAAGCGCGATTCCGATGGAAAAGGTTGCAGAGCCCTTCATCCAGCGTAGGGCTGTGCGACACTTTGAAAAAGGCAGGGTGGTAATCTTTGTGGCCGGGACGGGAAATCCGTTCTTCTCGACCGACACCACCGCCGCCTTGCGCGCAAGCGAGGTTGCCGCCGACGTCATCTTCAAGGCCACCAAGGTCGACGGCATTTATGACAAAGACCCAATGAAGTTCCCGGACGCGAAGAAGTACGAGGAAATTTCCTTTATGGAGTGCCTTCGCCAGCGCCTCCAGGTTATGGACTCCACGGCGTTCTCGCTATGCCTGGACAACGCGATGCCAATTCTGGTCTTCAATATGACCGAGAAGGGCAGCATACGACGCGCTGTCACAGGTGAAAAGATAGGCACTCTGGTCCAATAACCCGAAGGAGGCATGCGATGAACGGTAGAGAAGCTGCGCAACCCAGACCTTTTCTGGGGGTGCAGTTCGTCCGTTGCGGCGTGTATGGGCGCCTTTACCGTAACAAGGAACAGACCGCTTACGAGGGCTGCTGCCCAAAGTGTGGTGTGCGCTACCGGATCAAAATTGGAGAAGGCGGCACAAGCACCCGGTTCTTCCAGGCCCATTGCCCGCCGAGGTAGGGTGGGCGCCGGGGCTTAGTCCCTGCCTTCCAGCAAGTCGGGGAACAGTAGCTCGTCCGCGGCGTGTCCCTTGGCGGGATCCGGATTTTGCTTCAGAAATTCCTTCTGACGGCGTCGCAGGAACTGGGCGAGATTTGCTTCTTGGAGATCCTGCAGTTCCGCACCTCCACCCTCATGAATTGCGCGACTCAGCGTTTCTGCGTCGATCTCGTTGCCCTCTGTCTCAGCCATCGCCAGTTGAAGCACGGCGTGTAGTTCGTCGTAGTTTACTGGCCATTCGTAGGCCAGAAGGACACGCACCGCCTCGGGGGTGAGCCGCATGGGAGGGCTCCGGCGGCCAATGATCTGCCGCGTATAGTAAGCCAGATCCTCGGGCCTGCCGTAGAGTGGCAAAATCTTCACTGCATGTATCGGCGCCGAGCCTATCTCGTAATCGTCGGGCAAGAGCACTATCAGCGGGCTCGGCCTTGGCATCTCTGCGCGGGCCAGTTCTATGAGCTCCTGCAAATCATCCAGATTGTGGCTCAGGCGCACATCGAGAACCGTCAGGTAGTCGGGCTCAAGCTGCAGGGGATCGCCAGAACGTAGCTCAGCAGCTGAGATACGCTGCGCAGGCGCCCGCAGGCCCACCCACCGGCCCACGTCCCGCAGGATCAGCGGCGTTTCCGCTCCGCGCGGCGCCACCAAACCTACCACGCCCTTGGATACGCCTTCCCAAAGCGCCTGAAGGAAGATGCGGGAAACTTCGCTCACGTCAGAGCTGTCGAGCGGTCCTTCCGGGTAGTCTCCGTGCTGAGGTACGCTGGGCCGACGAGCTGGCGGCGGGGTGGGAGCGGCCATCTGGTTTGCCATGGCCCGACTTTCACCAACCGGATCAGCAAAGCGGCGCACATGTTCGAAGAACACCTCCGTATCGAACGGCTTTTCCAGGACCAGCGTTACCCCGATATTGGCCACTCGAAGTAACTCAGGCGTGTTCATGAAGCCAGAGATCATAATGACCGGGAGATCGGGATGCATATCCCTGACGCGCTTCAGGAATTCTGCCCCGTCCAGTTCTGGCATTTTGAAGTCAGAGACGATCAGGCTATAAGGACGTTTCCGGATAGCCTCCAGCGCGTCCGCAGGTTCTGTGCGAACGTCCGTACTAAAGCCCTGTTTACGCAAGAGGTCCGCCAGCATCTCGGCGTAATTGACCTCATCGTCCAGGACCAGTATGTCGTCACTGCGCTTCGGCATGAGCCTAAAGAACTTACAGCTGGCGCGTCAGATCGCGCAACTCAATTAGCCAGTTGATCGACGAGAGCACGTGGCGCGCCTAACGAGGTCGCAGCGCGATCTGGATCAGAATCGCACAGCATCAGGGCTGCGCGAATGTATTCATCCCGAGCGCTGCGCAGATAATCACGCAAGTCTGTGGGACCGCCTGCATTATCTGGCCTACGTCCCTCGTATGCTGCCTCCAGATCCTCTGCCGTGATTAGGCCTTCGCCGACCGCAAATGCTGCAGTCTGAACGACTTTCGTAAGCTGCATGGCGTCCTGTGGCCAGTCCTGCTCCCGTAGCCACGAGGCGCCATCGGCGTCGATCCTCCATGTGCCCGGCCGTTCCCGTTCGAGAATGCTCTGGGCCATTATGGGGAGGTCGTCGCGAACTTCCACCAAGGAAGGGGCCTTGATCTCGTTTGCCCCCATGAACAAATAGAGGCTTTCGTCGATCAGTTCCTCATCGTAGAGGCTATCGAGGTCCTGTTTCAGACAAAATACAAAGCGTGTCAGAAGCGAGATAGATTCAAATGGGGACTGCCGCCGCGCGAGGCGAATGATAAGCGACGCCTGTTCCTCATCGAGCTTCTCCGGCTCTGTAATGGCAAGAGTTACCAGGGCGATGCCACGTGTGGAGGCCTGCTGCAGGCGATCCATCAGCGTCGCTTTGTTTGTTGAGGCGCTGTCGAAGGCGATCAGTTCTTCGCTCTCTCCGCCCATTGCCAGCAGGTCCTCGCAGATCGTCAGGAAGTCTGTCCCCGGATTGCCGACGATCAGCAGGTTTGTATTAAAGTCGCTCACTTCCTGCAGCCTGCGGACAAATTGAGTGGAACGGGCTGTGTGGCCGGGAAACGAGCGTATGCTCCCGCCCCCTGAGGTTGACCCTGCTCCATCTGCCGCTTCCTGCATCCGCGCGTCGTTGCGGGCAAGCAGTTGGGCGCAGCGTTTCAGAAGCTGGAAGATGTTCAGCGGCTTGATGAATACCCCCTGGATGCCGCTCTTGATCAGCTCGCGAATTGTCTCGTTCTCCAGATACCCGCTCACCATCACCACTGGAAGGTTTGGGTAACGCTTCACCACGTCGCGCACAAACTCCGTTCCCAGTTTGCCGGGCATACGCTGGTCAGTAACGATCAGGTCGTATGGGTGGCGCTCCAGCATCGTCAGCGCTTCGTCAGCAGCATGGGCAGACTCCACGTCATACCCTGCCTGCCTGAACACGTCCGTCAGCAGGTTGTTGAATATCTGGTCATCATCGACGATGAGGATCCTGTGAGCCATGGTCTATTCCCGGTTTGGCGCAGTTGCCTACGCCATCGCTTGCTGTGCGCTAAATCGTTCAATTGCCTCGGCCATGGCGGATAGGCCAGTTGCATACCAAATGATCTCACCTTGCAGCTGCTTTTCCCACCAAGACTTGGATTGTTCGCTAAGATAATAGCATGTCGCCACGAAATGCACGCCTTCGCGCTCATCGTAAGGCAAAGTCCAGGAAGCCCAACAGGCGTCTGGATCCAGCCCCGGCGTTGTGCGGACGCTGCAACAGCGCAAATCCACGAGGGGCACGCCATTACGGCTTGCAAGATGGTCCAGGAGCGCCTCCTCGCTTAACGACCGCTGCTCATGCACAAGAATTGATAAGAGGCCGGTTCCCCGCAGATTGCCGGTCTGCGTAAGTTCCAGCAGCCGCTGGGCCGCGGCGTCATGCATTTCGTGCGTAATCAAGCCCTCGCGCACGAGCGCGGTTCCAAGCCCTCGATTTGCGCGTATATATAGTGAGCGGTTGGCCTCCATCGTTTAGTCCTTCAGGCGCAACTGGCGTGAACGAGCCTCTGCGGGCGAATCAATGATCCCAGTTGCGCAATCAATAAGTAGATCGGCCTATTCGGCGGCTTGCTTAACCATCTGATAAAGCTTCTCTTTCAATTCATCCAGGCCTTCATGCGTGAGGCACGAGATTGGCAACACTTCTTCCTTTTTAAAACGCTTCCTGAAGTTCTTCAGCACCTCTGGCGCCCCTGGTTCATCCATCTTGTTAGCCAGCACAAGCCGTGGCCTCTCAAGGAGTGAAGGACTATACTGCCGCAGTTCTTCCTTCAGGTTCTCGAAGTCCTCCCGGGCGTCGCGGTTGTCCGTCTGCGCCATGTCCACGATGAACAGTAGCGCCTTGCATCGCTCGATGTGGCGCAGAAAGCGATGCCCCAGACCCCTATTCTCGTGCGCCCCCTCGATCAGCCCGGGGATGTCGGCCAGTACAAGCTTCTCGTACCGCTCAGGGTAATCGATAATCCCGACTGTTGGGCGCAACGTGGTAAACGGATAGGCGCCTGTCCGTGGCTGGGCGGAGGTGATCAGTCCAGTTAATGTGCTCTTGCCCGCGTTGGGGAAACCCACAAGGCCGGCATCAGCGATTGTCTTCAAGACTAGCTTGAACTCGCCGATCTCCCCGGGCTTGCCCTCCGTGCGCTTTCTGGGCGCCTGGTTTACACTCGATTTAAAGTGTATGTTGCCCAGTCCTCCACGGCCTCCCTTCAACAATACATATTCTTCGCCGTGCTGGGTAAGCTCTACGACTGCGCGTCCCTGGTCATCATAGACGATGGTTCCCGGCGGCACTTTCATTATGCAGTCCTTGCCATTGCGGCCGGTCTTCTGTCTCCCCATTCCCTTGCCTCCGTTCTCGGCCTCCCAGTGCGGCTTGAAGTAGTACGCACGCAAGTCGCTCGTATTTTCATCACACTGCACGACAACGTTGCCCCCCTGGCCGCCGTCGCCGCCATCGGGACCGCCCTTGGGCAGGAACTTCTCCCGGCGGAAACTCGCAGCGCCATTGCCGCCATCCCCCGCCCGTACCTTTACTTCGGCCTCATCAACAAACATCGCTAGAAAAATACCCGTAGTTACAAAAAATGCACCCGCCAAAATTCACCTTACGCCAGATCGTTCCATTCTGCCTTCATTTCGGCATGCCTTCTGCATAAAGGCGTCTCTGTCAATCCCCCCGAAATTTGGAGTTCCGTCACCTTCCAAACTTCTGTTTGGAGTTGCAAACTCAGCGGGGCCCGAGCAAATTAACCGCCTCTGTGAACAGGAATACGTGGGAAGCGCCAAGACTGGAGATCGCCGGCTGATCGTTATCAGGATCCGTTTGAAATCCGTTTGAGTAAAAGTGGACAGCAACCCTCGCTCCTGATGACGATCAAGATGAGCACCAAGATATTCGTAGGTAACCTGAGCTTCCAGGCTACCGAACAGGAACTGCAGGACTTCCTTTCGAGCTACGGCGAGATTGAAGAAGTCTTCATGCCCAAGGACCGTGAGACGGGCAGGCCGCGTGGGTTTGCCTTTGTCACGTTTACTGATGATGCAGCGGCTCAGGATGCGCTGCGTGAACTCAATGGTAAGGAATTCGCTGGCCGCGAGCTTACTGTCAACGAAGCACGCCCGAAGGAAAACGGCGGCGGCGATCGTGGCGGTCGTGGCGGCTTCGAGCGTCGCGGTGGTGGCGGCGGTCGTGGTGGCTTTGATCGCGGTGGTGGTGGCGGTCGCGGCGGCTTTGACCGTGGCGGCGACCGTGGCGACCGCGGTGGTCGTGGCGGCTTCGAGCGTCGTGGCGGTGGTGGCCGTGGCGGTTTCGATCGCGGCGGTCGCGGCTTTGACCGTCGGGACGATGACGCTCCGCGGCGCAGCTTCGGCCCGCGTCCGCGTCGCGATCTCGACGACATGGGCGACGATTACCGTTAAACCATACCCAAACAAACTTTAACCAAAGCGCGACGGTTCACTCCCGCCGCGCTTTTTTTGTACAGCGAGAAGCAAGCTTTCACACCTGCTGGAAGCGCTGTGGGAAATATTCTCTCCCAATTCTACTGTATATGCTTCCTTAACAGTTCGGAGGCTTCTTTAATTCGGCCGGCTTTCAACTCGTCCAGTATGGTAGCGTGTTCCTCGTAACTCTCCAGGAGGTTACGGTGTCGGGAGTAGGGTAAGGCCAGCGTGGTCATCAGAGGCAGCCACACGATCGACAGGTCTTCCTCGCGACAGCCCTCGATGATGAAGCGGTGGAAAGCCATATCTTGCTGGATTACCTCCGGCAGGTCGTTTGCCTCAGCCGCGACACGGAAGAGGCGGAGAATCTTCTCAAGTTTACCGAAGTCATCCTCTGTCCAGGATGGAAACCCTTCCTTGAGCGCGAGCGTCTCGAGGTCGCGTCGCGTGCGCAAGTAGATCGGTCGGGAGCGGCTGCTCGGGAAGCCACTCACAGATGCGCCGCGGTTTGGCAGCATTCTTAGGTAACCTTCCTTGGTCAGTTCCAGGAATACATCCCGGATTGGGCCCCGGCTCACCCCAAACTCCCGTGCAAGCTCCTCCTCCTTCAGTCGTGTGCCGGTCGACCATTCCTTTGCAAGCAAGCGGCTTCTCAATGCGTCTGTGATCTGGGCTCGCAGGGTTGTTGGAGTCATAGGATTGTTTACAATTTACAATTGACCAGACCGGCCGCCAGTGTCAACAAAAGCCCAAGCCGGCACTGCGCGTCAAACGCTTCCGTTGTTAACGAGGCGCCGTCAGGATCGGCGATCGATTACACCAATATCCCCTGAGCCTTGCTGGCCCGCTGGCAACAAGAAATCACCATGGACGTGCACACCACGCTGATAACAGAGCAAGATGGCGTGATTTTTCGCATTCGCTTGGTTCCTCCGGAAGGCAAGCCTCCCACGCTCGACGAAACAGTTCTCTTGTCCTTGGAATCGGCCATTGCCGAAGCTGGGCGATCCAGGGCCGCTGTGGTCATTCTCGAGAGTGCTGCCGACAAATACTTTTGTGTCGGGGCAAATCTAAAGGTGCTGGCCCGGACAAATGAGGAGACGATTTATCCATGGGTACTCCTGGGGCACCGCGTGCTCAATAGTCTGGAAGACCTGCCTATCCCGGTCATCGCCCGTGTAGCTGGTTACGCCATGGGTGGCGGTCTGGAGCTGGCAATGGCCTGCGACCTTATCTTCGCCGCCAACAACGCCGTCTTTGGACAAACGGAAGCCAGGCTTGGCTTCATTCCTGGCTGGGGCGGAACGATGCGTCTGGTGGAACGCGTGGGCGTCGCCCAGGCGAAAAGGCTCTTTTTCACTGGAGATACGCTCAGCGCCGAAACCGCAGTCTCCATGGGCTTGGCGGATTATACCGGATCCATCGCGGAGGTAGACGAAGAGATCGCCCGCGTCGCGCAGGCCGCTGCCGCAAATAACGTGAATGCCATTCAGACCTTCAAGAAGATCCTCAACGACTCCCGTCGCCGGGAGCGTGATCGCTGTGCTGCG
Source organism: uncultured Puniceicoccaceae bacterium (assembly GCA_964430955.1). Lineage (GTDB taxonomy): Bacteria > Verrucomicrobiota > Verrucomicrobiia > Opitutales > Oceanipulchritudinaceae > CAYSHY01. Next base: position 16,008 of record CAYSHY010000036.1, read on the forward strand.
ACAGAGGCTCTCCTTTCCCGCGATTGTGTGCTCGATCCCGACGCAGCCGAACGGCTCCAGGCATTCCTTTCCCGCAAGAGATAGCACTCCCCCTTGATCCTATGACCACCGCATCCACTCAAGCCCTGCAGGGGCTGCGCATCCTGGATTTTTCCCACGTCTTTCAAGGCCCGGTTGGCACTCAGATTCTTGCCGACTATGGTGCAGACGTCATAAAGGTTGAGCGACCCGGAGCAGGAGATTGGAGTCGCGCCTGGGGTCCTTTCACCAAGGACGTCTCCCTGCCATTTGCCAACCTGAACAGGAACAAGCGCTCGATCGCTGTGGATCTGAAATTGCCCGAAGGGAAGGCTTTCATTCGTCGGCTTGTCTCGCAGGCAGATGTTTTGGTTCACAACTTCCGCAAGGGAGTAATGGAGAAACTGGGCTTTGGTTATGAAGAGCTATCCCAGTTGAACCCGCGCCTCATTTACGCATGGAGCAGCGGCTGGGGCGACCATGGTCCTTACGCCGACAGTGGCCGCGGAGGACACGACATGATGGCGCGCGCCGAGGGCGGATGGTTCATTCATCACGATCCTGCAAAGCCCCCAATACCGGGAGGTATGAGTATCGACTATCCGGCGGGTCTGAACCTCATGATTGGCATTCTCATGGCTCTCTACTCGAGGGAGCGCACCGGCAAGGGTCAGTTTGTATCGACTGATTTGCTCAGCGTCGCCTTCCACGCCCATGCGTGGGAGGGCGCCGTGGCCCTGAACGCGGACAAGGTAGATCGCCCGGCAGCAGTTGGCGCAACCGAGGCAGCCATCAACAAGGCCTTTGCCACTGCAGACGGCTTCATTGAGGTTTCCCCAGTCTTCTCGGACAATGCGTTAAGAGATATTTGCGCTGGCTTGGAGATTGAGGATCTATCGCAGGATCCACGCTTCGCCACTGGTGATCTGCAGATTCAGAATCGGGAATTGCTCAACGCAATATTGGCGGAAACGTTTCGCACGCGGACAACCAGCGACTGGCTTTGGAGTTTGGAGAAAAAGGGAGTCTTCTGCGCGCGGGTGCAGAGCTTTTCCGAGGCAGCCGAGGATCCGCAGATCAAGGCAAACAACATGGTTGTGGAAATGGAGCACCCACGGGCAGGCCAATTAAAGCTGCTTGGCAATCCAGTGCGCCTGCACGACTCTCCCGTACAACTGCAGAAGCCGCCGCCAGACCTTGGGGAACACTCGCGCCAGGTGGCGCTCGAGCTCGGCTACTCACAGGAGGAAGTCGATGAACTGGTCCGGAATAAGGTCATAACTGCTTAACCAGCCTCCACGCATGAATACACTTCCCTCTAAGCCCACCGAGTATCAGCACTTCATCAATGGTCGCTACGTTAACGGCGAGTCTGCGAAACGTATTGAACGCGCGAGCCCGGGACATCGGAACACCATTGTCAGCACCTACGCCAATGGAACAGCCGCGGATGCTGAATCTGCTATCGCCGCCGCAAGAGCTGCGTTTGATCACGGGCCGTGGCCACATTGGAGTGCGGCGCAACGACAGGCCGTTCTTCAGAAAACAGCCGACCTTATTCGAGCCAATCGGCTTGAGCTGGGGCTGATCGAGTGCCTTGAGAGCGGCAAGCCCATCTCACAGGCGAGAGACGAAATGGACTGGGCTGCAGGTATCTGGGATTACGCCGCCGCGCTTTGCCGCCATATTCATGGCGAGACAACCAACACCCTCGGAGAGGGCCTTCTTGGACTCACTCTGCGGGAGCCCATTGGGGTTTGCGCCCTGATCACCCCATGGAACTTCCCCTTGCTTATCATCAGCCAGAAGCTCCCGTTTGCACTCGCCGCCGGCTGCGCCTGCGTTGTAAAGCCAAGTGAGTTCACAAGCGGAACGACCTTGCGACTGGCGGCTCTTCTAAAGGAAGCTGGCCTGCCCGACGGCGTCTGTAACGTGGTTACGGGCTATGGAGACCCCGTCGGCGCAACATTCACGAACAGCCCGCATGTTGACATGGTGTCGTTTACCGGCTCCACCGCTGTTGGCCGCAAGATTGCGGCCGGAGCGGCCAGCACGCTCAAAAAGGTTGCGCTCGAGCTCGGCGGCAAGAATCCCCAGATTATCTTCCCCGATGTTGAACTCGATGACGTCGTCGATTCGGTTGTCCACGGCGTTTACTTCAACATGGGCGAATGCTGTAACAGCGGCAGCCGCATCATTGTTCACGATTCAATCGCCGACGATCTAGTTGCGCGAGTGGTCTCAGCCAGCGGCAGGATCCGTTACGGAGATCCGCTCGACGAGACGGTCCAGGTGGGCGCCATTATCAACGATGCACAGCATCAGAAGATACTAGGCTACATCCAGACCGCCCGCGATGAAGGCGCATCGATCGCCCTTGGCGGGAGCGAAGCGATCATCGGCGACGGACGGTTTATTGCGCCAACCGTCGTCGATCATGCCACGCCAGACATGTCCATCGCCACTGGAGAGGTCTTTGGCCCTGTCCTCACGGTGCTTCGCTTCCGGGAGGAGGCGGAGGCGATTGAAATTGCCAATAATGTCGACTACGGCCTGAGCGCCAGCATCTGGACGAGCAATTTCGACACCGCAATGCGCCTGTCTCGGAAGATACGCGCTGGCACGGTTTGGGTAAACACGTTCCTCGATGGAGCTCCAGAACTTCCCTTCGGCGGCTACAAGCAAAGCGGTCTCGGCCGCGAATTGGGTCCGCACAGCGTCCTCGAGTACACTGAGACTAAAACCCTTACCATGCGCCTGGGTCCGTACAACAGGAAGTGGCTCTAGAGCCCGTCGGGAATCAGAGTGGAGGTTGAACTACATCGTTCCTGCGTCTCGTCTTCACTTCACTCGGATCTTCTCACCGTCCCAGACATACTGGAGTCTTTGATCCTGGTGGCAGCGGAGAAACGCCGTGGGGCGAAATATGCCCACGCAGGTTCCGCCGGGCGCCCGCACTGACGGATAGATCAATCCCCATGAGCGCTGCTCCCAAAGGCGTTTGCCCAGCAATCTGGGGCAGGAATAATCGGAAGGGTGTAGCAAGTCAGGATGCTCCACGACCAGCGATCTCAAGTCATGTAGTTCAGCCTCCATTCCTGCGACGAGCGCACGCATCTCAAGTCTGATTGGCGGCTGCCTTGTCGACTTCAGGAACATTTCACGGTGGAACTTCGTTTCCGCTATCGCTGTGTCCAGGCTTTCTCCGCCGTAAAAAACGCCAAAGCTTCCATCAGAAAAGCGGCTTCCGGTTGGACTCAGGTGAATGAAGGATGACATGATGTAGTGGGCGCCTTCGCAGCTTATCCGTTCCTCGTTCGGAACAGCGGGCGCCAGCCCATTCTCATGCATGTTGCGTCGGTTTGTAAGTCCCTCCAGTCGACGGAGGGAGTCCAAGTCTTCCGGCGGCGCAATACGGGCAAAGACATCTGCTTCGTTGTCCTGGCTCGGAACGACGCTCCAACACTTCTGCCATTCAATCCGTGTGGTCGGCGCGTCCTGTTTCATCAGGTTTTTGAGGAGTCCAGGTATTGGCGAACGCTATATAGATCGTCCAGCTTGCCGGTGAGCATTCTCTCTATAGCGGGCCTTCGGTTAAAGAAGTCAGCTTCGTTCGGCCGTCTCAGCCAACCATCGGCAGCATCGGGTTCAGGCAGGATAACGTTCAGCGCCTTATAGATCCCGAGTACGCAGGATATGCGCTCCAGGACATCATCTGGCAGTTCCAAGTCATCACCGGTTCGGTGGCGCCAGTCCCTGTAATGGGTTTTTGATACGCCTCCCAGCAATCTAAGTTGCTCTTCTTCGTTCAGCTTCCAAACCCTGCAGATCTTAATAAACGCGCGCATGCCAGCAGACGCAAGATTTCGTCGTTCCTCCGGGTGAAGCGAACTCAAGTCGATCATCGTCCACAAACAGTTGCCACTGCCCCGGAACTCTCAAGCTGTGCAAGTCATTTCCCGCGCGTCTGAGAATCAAATTACTCAAGCTGCGCGTCAGACTGCGTGAACCAGGCGCTCTCCCGAATTTGCTCCGGCGTATATCCCTGCGCTCGCAAGTCCCTCAGGCTCAACCCGCCAGCTCGCTTGGCAAGGCGCTGCCCATGCGCATCCCGAACAAGCGGACAATGATAGAATCGAGGCGCGCCCCACCTCAGGGCTTGGTAGAGCAGATACTGGCGGGCGGTGGAAAGCAGCAGGTCTTCACCACGCACCACTTCGCTGATCCCCATGGTAAAGTCGTCGACCACCGTAGCCAGTTCGTAGCTGGGAAAGCCGTCCCTGCGCCAAACGATAAAGTCGCCAAAATCCTTTCCGGCCACGAAACTCACCTCGCCCATTCGGCCGTCAGTGAAAGTAATTCGTTGTCCATACGGCACGCGAAACCTCCAGTTAACTTCACCGGGGTCGTCTGTGCGCTCCCAGCGTCGAGGGCGAAGCTCCACAGGGAAAACCGGCTCGGTCTCACCCTCATGGGGCGCCGTCAAAGCCTTCTCCACGTCCTTTCTGGAGTGAGCAGACGGGTAGATGGCGCGGACTTCGTTCAAGCTGTTCCACGCATGGCGATAAAAGTGGTCACGCTGACTCTGGCGGTAAGGACCGCGAAATCCGCCGATGTCCGGCCCCTCTGTCCACTCGAAGCCAAACCATTGCAAATCTTCGATAGACGCCTCAACAAAAGCTTCCTTGCACCGGGGAGCATCGAGATCGTCAATGCGCAGGATCAACTCACCGCCAACTTCACGGGCTCGTTCCCGGGCGATCCAGAATGTTCGTGCATGTCCTACATGCAAGTATCCCGAGGGTGTTGGCGCCAAACGGCCCCTGTAACCGCTTGAGTTCATTTCTTCGCCGCTACTTCCGCACAATCTTCGACTTCACTTTCTCGCTGTAGAAGTTGTTCATCAGCAAGGCCGCGTGTTCTGGCGTCTCCACGCTGAGCACCTGTTCCGCCAGCGTTTCGAGGTCCAAGGAAGTAACGTTGCGAATCAGGAACTTGATTTCGGGCAGCGAAGCGGGGGACACGCTGATCTCACTGGCGCCCATACCGAAAAGAATTGCTGCGTAAACTGGATCCCCGGCCATTTCTCCGCAGACGCCTACGGGAATGCCAGCGCGCTTGCCGGCTTCGAAGATCACCCTCAGTGTACGCAGAATCGCCGGGTGATTGGGCTCATACAGATGCGCCACCCGGTCGTTCACCCTGTCAACAGCCAGCATATACTGGATCAGGTCATTCGTCCCGATGCTGAAGAAGTCGCAATCCTTGGCCAGTAAGTCTGCTGAGTAGGCGGCGCTCGGAATCTCGATCATGCTGCCCACCTGCAGGTTCTCGTCAAAGGCGATCCCCTCGCTGCGCAATTCTGTCTTGCATACCTCCAGCAGCGCGTTTGCCGAACGCAGCTCCCCGCAGGACGAGATCATGGGGTACATGAGCTTCACGTTGCCGTGGGCGCTGGCGCGCAAAATCGCCCGCAACTGTTCCTTGAAAATATGCGGGTTCTCCAGGCAGAAGCGGATAGCTCTGAAACCCATGAAAGGATTCGCCTCCTGGAAGTTCACCAGTTGGCCGCCTTGTGGGGTTTTATCGCCGCCCAGATCCAGGGTCCGGATGATTACATCATTGGGGGCGCAGGTGGCGACAATACGCTTGTATGCCTGATACTGCTCTTCCTCTGTTGGGATCGTATCACGCCGCAGGAAGAGACCCTCAGTACGATAGAGACCTACGCCGCAGGCCCCGCTGTTGCGAAGCACATCCTCGTTCTCGGTCCCCTCTACATTTAGCATCACCTTTACCTTGCGTCCGTCGCTGGTCTCGCTCGGCTCCTTGAGCGCAGAAAGGAAGATCTGCTGTACATTCTGCCGTTCCAGCCGTATCTTGCCGTAGCGATACAGACTTTGCTCAGTCGGGTTGATGATAACGATCCCGTCATAGCCGTCCACAATCAGGACATCATCCGGTTGCGCTACCTCTGTGACGGTATGAAGACCCACTACCGCTGGCACGTTGATCGATCGCGCAACAATCACCGCATGGCTCGTGCGGCTGCCTTGGTTTGTGACGATGGCGGCAACTTTCGAGCTTTGCAGGCCCGCCGTCTCGGATGGGGTGAGGTCATCGCTGACGATGATACGATTCTCTGTGAGCTGGCTCAGGTCCGTATCCGTCTTGCCCATCAGGTTGTGCAGCAAGCGACGGGCAACGTCTTTGATGTCGGCTACGCGCTCCTTGATGTAGGCGTCGTCAATGTTCGAGAATGCCTCGATGTAGCGGTTGGCCACCTTCTGAAAGCAGTACTCGATATTGTACCCGCTTTCGTAGATCTCGCGCTCGGTCTCATCGATCAGCGCCCGGTCTTCCAGCACCAGTTGATGCGCATCAAAAATCTGCGCCTCCTCATCTCCCAGACGTTCTTCAATCTCGGAGCGAATAGCGCTAATCTGTTTGCGCGTTTGCAGCAGCGCTGCCTCAAATCGCGCCACCTGCTCTTCTCGCTTCTCAGCGGGGACAAAGTAGCGAGGTATCTCCAAGTCCTTCTTTACAAACAGGAATGCGGGACCATGGGCAACGCCGGGAGATGCGGCGACACCCTTTAAGATGATCTCCTCTTTTCCAGTCGATCCCATTAAGTCGAAACGACTATCCGTAACATCACGTCAATCGTATGCAAATGTTTTTCTGGTAGCTCCTTCCCTGTGTCTATGGCTGTATCTTTCTATTTCGTAACTGTTTGTAGAACCAGCGATCCGTTTCCGCACGCCTTTTCTAATGCAGGTTTCATTTTTTCGGGCAACCTATCATCAAGCAGAACGAAGCAGGCGCTGCCGCTGCCGCTCAGTGTAAGTCTTGGTAGCGCCTCGGCCTCCAGCACCTGTGCGATTGCTGGATAGATGAGATATTTTGAGAAAACCACCTGCTCGAAAGTATTTGCGAGAGGGATTGGGGAGGATGGAGAGTCTTCCCATCGCGACAGGCTGTTCTCTGCATCGTCAACCGGGTCGTACGCCTGCGCGGCGGCGAGGCTTTGGTATGCCCAGTCCGTGCGAATGCCAAAGTGAGGCTTGATCAGCAACAGCTGCAGTTTGTGCAATGCGGTGGCAGCTTCCTTGCGCACTGGCGTTATGCTTTCGCCGCGTCCACGCATAATCACAGGGCCGTCGTATAGAAACAGGGGACAATCCGATCCCACCTGCGCCGCAAGGTCCTTGAGCTCTTCAAATTGAAGGGGATTGCCTGCAAGCTGGTTTAGCAGTCGGAGTGCGCCTGCTGCATCGCTGCTTCCGCCTCCAAGACCAGCTCCGGTGGGGATATGTTTCCTAAGAGTGAACCGAACCGGCGGTAAGCCATTGACCAGCTGGCGAAAGGCTCTTGACGCCTTCAGCACGAGGTTCTCCGGGCCCGTTGGCAGTCCCGGGTCGGAGCATTCCAGCGTATCGGGTCCGTCTCCAGCAGCAAACTCCGCCCGCAAATGGTCTTCCAGATCAAGCTGCGCCACTAGCGACACAAGATCGTGAAACCCATCAGGACGTTTTCCGGTGACGGCCAAAAACAGATTAATTTTTGCCGGGCAACTGCACTCAACCCAAGGGGGCATCGCTGCAGCTATAAGCGCACAACGCCGCAGGGCAAGACGTCGCAGCGTTTTTCTCGTCAGCAACGTCATCTACAAATTAAGGTGCGCATTATGGCAAACGCAGCGATATTGCTGGCGGCAGGTCGTAACCGCCGTATGCAGAACACCGTTGACGACAAGATTCTTGCGCCAGTCGCTGGCCGGCCGGCGTTGCTCTACTCATTTGACGCATTTGTGCAGAGCGGCGTGGTCGATACGGTCTGTATCGTGTATCGCGACGACGCCCAACGCTCGGTCATTGAGTCAATCTTGCCGACGACGCGCCTGCGGGTTGTCTACGCCATGGGAGGCGCAGAGAGGCAGGACAGCGTGCTCTGCGCACTCGAGTGCCTTCCAGCCCAGGACCTTGTCTTTGTCCACGACTGCGCTCGCCCGCTGATTCTTCCACAGACCATTCGCGATCTTGCCGATCAGGCCGACCGGCATGGCGCTGCCGCATGTGCTCGCCCGGTTACAGACACAATCAAGATGGTTGAGGATAAAGGCCTGCGGGATCTTCCCCGCAGCCAGCTGCGCGCCATGGAGACTCCCCAGGTCTTTCGCCATTCAGCATTGCTCAAGGCATACCGAAGGATCGAGGCAGACGAACTCCACGTAACTGACGATGCCGCCGCTGCCGCCTTACTTAACATCCACCCAGTCCTCATCGAGCCCCCCGGCCCCAATCTAAAGATAACCTTACCCGGCGATATCCAACGGGTTGAACAAATCCTTAATGAGCGACAGGGTAGCGCAATGGCGCAACAAGCAGTTTTTCGCATCGGCCACGGTTATGACATTCACCGCTTCGCAGAGGGGCGCCTGCTGATACTCGGCGGGGTGCATATTCCCCACCACCTTGGGCTTGAAGGGCACTCGGACGCAGATTGTCTCTCTCATGCCATTGCAGACGCCATTCTGGGCGCAGCCGGTCTCCGTGACATTGGCTTTTATTACCCGCCGGGCAAGCCCGAGACAGCAGGGATGGATTCCCTTGAGATCGTTGCAGGCGCCGTTGCAGAGGCGCGAAAGAAGGGGCTGCAGCCAGTCAACGTGGACGCGACCCTTATCGCCCAGCAACCCAAGGTTGGTCCATATGTTGAGGCAATGAAGGACCGTCTATCCCAGGTCATAGGCATTCCTCCATCTGCCATTGGCGTTAAGGCCACTACCAATGAAGGTATTGGTGGTCTGGGACGTTCCGAGGGGATTGCGGCGCATGCCGTCTGTCTCCTGACCTCGGTCGCATAGTTCCCGGCAACCAGATCCTGCCTTACTGATTCCTCCCGGCTCCCGTCTCCAGAGTTGCAAGAATCCACTACGGGGAAATGATGACGCGAAAATGCGCGTCGAAGCCGTGAGCCTGCAGAACTTCCGGAATATCCAGCTTGCCCGGCTGGACCTTTCTGGGCAGCGATGCTTCATCTCCGGGCCTAATGGGCAGGGCAAGACAAACCTGCTGGAGGCAATTAGCCTCGTGACCGCACTGCGCTCCTTCCGAACCAACGACTCCCGGACACTCATCCACTGGGGCGAGCCCTTCGCCCGCCTTATCTGGGAACTCGATCACGAGCAGCTGGGAGAGTCTCGCCTGGAACTCATGCTTGAGCGGGGCAAGAAAAAAGTGCTGCTCGATGGCGAGCCCGCAGCCCGCCTGGCGGACATTATAGGTAAGTTCCCCACCGTGGCCATGTCTTCACAGGACATCCAGCTCCTTCGGGGCGGTCCGGGTGAGCGTCGGCGCTTCATAGATCTCTCTCTCAGCGGCGCAGATCCCTTTTATTTTGAAGCGCTTCGGCGCTATACGCGTGCTCTCAAAGAGCGCAATCAACTGCTCAAGCGAGGTCGAAGAGGCGGCGAAATCAGGGCCTTCGAGGTTTTGCTCGCTCAGTCGGCTGTGCAACTGATCTCCCGGCGCCGACGCGCGATCGAGGAGATGTCCCTCCACCTGCGCGAGGCCTATAATGCCATTGCCACCCAGCAGGAAGACCCGTTTCTGGAGTACAGACCGGATCTGGACACGGAAACTGAAGATGACTTTCTGAACTTGCTCGAAGGGGCCCGAGCCAGAGACGAAATTCTCCAGTCAACCAGTCGTGGTCCACATCGCGACGATTTGCTTCTCCAATTGAAGTCTCACGAAGCGCGTGACTTCGCCTCCGAGGGACAACAGCGTGGATTGGTTCTGGCGTTGCGTTTGGCTGAGCTTCGCTGGTTGCATCAAAAGACTGGAGTGCTTCCCGTCCTGCTTGCCGACGATATACTTGGAGAACTCGATCCCGACCGCCGCACCCGATTCTGGGCTGCGCTTCCATCACAGGCCCAGATCTTCGCCACCGGCACCCAGACGCCCACCGAGGCCCAAACTCAGGACTGGCGAGTTCTCTCCGTTTTCAACGGCGCTTTCGCCAGCGCGGCGACATAAGTGCGCGGTAAGATGTCGTAGATCCGTAGTCTGAGCACCGTGCTCCTCCTCTTGGAATTTTGTTTTATGCTTTTGGTTTTGCCGGCGCCGCCGCTCCGGCTTTTGCTGTCGCTATGAAAAGGCTGCTGTGGATGGGCCTCTTGCTTTGCTTGGGCGGGGTCGCTGGCGTGCTTACGTGGCGCGAGTTCCCTCGGCAGCTTACTGTCCATCAATTGCTCACCGAGAATCGCCAACTGCGTAGCACGCTCTCCAACCTCAGTCAGTCAGAGCAGTTGGGCTATGCAAAGGTTGTATCGCAAGAGGTGCGGGGCGACCGAAAGTTTACCCAGTTGTTGCTGGTGCAGACCGATCCTGATGATCCGTCGCGGCGCCTGGCGGAACACACCTACCAGATTGAGGGCGATGTTGCCCATTTCGATGCACTCATCGTCAAATTCGAAGCAAATCTGGTTGAAGCTGGCGAAGAGCGTGCGCTGGTGCTTTGGCGTCGGGTCTATGGCGAGCATCAGAGGCCCAGCGAAGGCTTTCCCATAAATATGCCGGGAGAGATCCCGCGCCGTTACGCAAAGTTGTTCCAGGGACTGAAGGATAAAGAGAGCGCCTTGTTCTGGAACGCAGTGTGGGAGCTTGCTCACAATCCGGAGGCGCTGAAGCAATACGGAGTTCACGCCACCTACGGCAGCGCTGTCTATACGCAGATGCGTCCGGGTGTTATCTACGCGTTCAAGGCAATGCCCACTGGGCAGGTTTATCCGGAGATTTACCCGGACCTGTAGCCCCTTTTGCCTCTCGGTAACGGATACGGGAATTCGTTCCGACTTGCCACCCGGCGCCGCCAAGCCAACAACGTCTTCATGTCCAAGCCACGCAAAATGCGCCTCGATGAGATCCTTGCCCAACGGGGCATGGCGGATTCCCGGGCGCAGGCGCGGCTGCTCATCATGGCGGGCAAGGTTCGCAGCGGAACGCAAACGCTGGACAAGCCTGGCAAGAGCTACCCTGAAGACATCGAGCTGGAGATCCTTCAGCCACCACGCTTCGTTAGCAGGGGAGGGGAGAAGCTTTTGGGCTTCCTGGAAACCTACCCAATTACTGTTGAAGGAACGGACTGTCTCGATGTCGGCGCATCCACCGGCGGCTTCACCGATTGCCTCCTCCAGCACGGAGCACGCTCAGTTGTGTGTCTGGATGTGGGACGCGCGCAGCTCCACGGCAAGATCCTCAACGACCCGCGCATCACGAATCTCGAAGGGGTCAACGCCCGCACGCTCGATCCCGCGCAGCTGCCCCGCCAAGAATACGATATCATCGTGATGGACCTCTCCTTCATCTCACTCAAGGCAGTGCTCCCCTCCATCTGGCCCCTCCTCAAATCCACCGGCAACCTCGTCGCCCTCGTAAAGCCGCAGTTCGAAGCAGGCAAGGAAGCCGTCGACAAAGGCAAAGGCGTAATCCGCGATCCCGAAGTCCGGGAAGCGGCTCTTCAAAGCGTACGTGATTGGATAAGAGACAATCTGAGCGACGCGGTCGAAACCGGGTTGATAGAAAGTCCCATACGCGGGGCGGAAGGGAACATTGAGTACCTTCTCGGCCTGACTCGCACAAGGACTCCATCAACTTCGGGGAATTGAGATCAGCCGTTACCTTGGCTTGAAAGGGTATCGACGGAGTTTCCAGACAGTCTGGCCGATAACGATAATCTCCCTTATCATACCATCTCCACATTTCCCACTCGCCCGGGTTGACCATTTTGCTCCGACATGGCTAGTTACTGCCGCGGCTCTCATCCTGCCGTGTGGGGAACACGACATGTCAGATCATCAACGTCTTAAGGAAGCATTTGAACAGGCTGGCCAAGGCCATGTGTTTCGTTTCTGGAATTCCCTTAACGAATCACAGCGTGAGCATCTTGCACGGCAGGCGGCAGAGATAGATCTCGAGGAGATCAATCGGCTCGTGGATATTCACATTCGCTCGGAGCAGGAGCAAGTGGACTATTCCGACCTGGATCCCGCGCCTTACATCGCCCTGCCAGAAAATGGAGGAGATGCGGCCGCATGGGCGCGCGCCAGGGAGACTGGAGAGGCTGCGTTGCGGGAAGGGCGTGTTGCAGCATTCACCGTGGCAGGAGGCCAGGGGACCCGATTGGGCTACGATGGACCCAAAGGCACCTTCCCGGCCACCCCGATCACGGAGAAGAGCCTCTTTCAGGTCTTTGCAGAAAAGATCCGTGCTGCCAGCGAGCGCTACGGCGCGACCATTCCCTGGTTCATCATGACAAGCCAGGCAAACCACGAGCAAACGGTCACCTTCTTCCGCGAAAACGATTGCTTCGGCTTGCTGGATGATCACGTTCACTTTTTTGCTCAAGGCCGCATGCCCGCAGTGGATATGGATGGGAAGATCATCCTGTCGGGCAGGGACTCCATCGCAATGAGTCCGGATGGGCATGGTGGCTCCCTTCGCGCGCTCTTGCGCAGCGGCGCCTGCGATACAATGCGAGAACAGGGCATCGATACCATCAGCTATTTCCAAGTCGATAATCCCCTGGTTCAATGCATCGACCCGGCCTTCATTGGTTTCCATATCCGCACCCGGTCGGACATGTCGTCAAAGATGATCCCCAAAGCTTACCCGGAAGAGAAGGTTGGCCATTTCTGCGTCAAGGGTGAGAAGCTGGTTGTGGTTGAGTATAGCGATCTGCCGGCAGAGATGCAGCAACAGCGTGATGAGCAAGGCAACCTTCGCTACATCGCGGGTTCTATTGCAATTCACATCATCGCACGGGAGTTTGTGGAGAAACTGGGCGAAGGTAATGTCGAGTTTGCGCTTCCGTTTCACCGGGCCAACAAGAAGGTGCCCACCATTGACGAGCAGGGGAACTCTGTGGAGCCAGACCGGCCCAACGGCGTAAAGTTCGAGATGTTCGTCTTTGATGCGCTGCCATACGCCCGCAGTCCCATCGTGATCGAGACGCGCCGTGAAGACGAATTTTCTCCGATCAAAAACGCCACAGGCGTCGATAGCGTCGAAACCTCGCGCAATGACCAATTGAGGCAGTGGGCCCGTTGGGCAAACGCTGCCGGCGTCAATGTTCCCTGTGACGACACTGGTCTTCCTGCCTTCAAGTTTGAGGTCAGTCCCGTTTTTGCAGACTCGCAGGAGGCGTTCGTCAATCGTTGGCAATCCCTCGATCCAAAGCCAGATATCAAGGAAGGCGCCTACCTTCAATAACGCCCGCTAGATTAACCTATTTATTTCCGGAATCATGAAACCACTTGGCGCAGATTTCGTCTATTACGAGGTGTCCGACCTAAAGAAGTCGGTTGAATTCTACCGGGATACGCTCGGCCTTCGTCTTCTTTGGATGGAGGAAAAGTACAATTGGGCGGAATTTGACGTGCCGCCTACGACGCTTGCTCTATATGCGCCGACTCCAATGTTAAAGCGCCCGCCACAGACTGGCGGCGGGGGTATCGCCATCGCAGTGGCGAGCGTCGAAGAGGCTGTTGAAGAGCTCAAGTCCAAGGGGGTGCAGGTGGATTTTGGCCCGCTTGAAACCGAAGTCTGTCATATGGCCTTTTTTCGCGATCCTGATGGCAATAGCGTAGGGCTGCATCACCGCAAGGACGGGACCGTCGGGTAATCATCGCTCGCAAATCCCTATCATATCTCTCAAGCTGCTGTCTGTAATATGTCTCTGGAGAAGATTCGTCAGGCTGGTAACGAAGGTAAACTGCTTCCGGGCTCTGTAGAGAATCTGGAAAACTGGTTGAGCGCAGGGCTTTTGCCTCAGTGGGCGCTGGACTCGGTGCAGGAGCTTGTGGATTCCCAGAACTGGGAAGAGCTCAATAATCGTTTCTACAAGACCATCGCCTTTGGCACCGGGGGCATGCGCGATCGCACCATCGGGTACACTGTCACCAAGGCGGAGCTTGGGACGCCTTCCGAGCAGGGCACCCCCGCGCACCCGGCTGTGGGGAGCGCTTTTCTGAACGATTTCAACGTAGTACGCGCGACAATCGGTCTCTACCGTTATTCGCTTCGCTACCTCGAGCAATACAAGGGTTACCGCGTACAGCCCAGCCTGGTAATAGGGCACGATATGCGGCACTTCTCCCGCCACTTTGCAGAGCTCGCCTGCTCCACCTTTACCCGGCTCGGCGGAACGGCCATGCTCTTTGAAGGGCCAAGGTCCTCGCCGCAGCTCTCTTTTTCCGTGCGTTACCTGCAGGCAACGTGCGGCGTTGTCATAACGGCCTCCCATAATCCTCCCGAGTACAACGGCTACAAGGTCTATTTTGCAGACGGCGCCCAAGTCGTTTACCCGCATGCCGAGGGCATTATCCACGAGGTCTACTCGGTCGATTTGTCCGTAGTGAAAGATTTCCTGGACAAGGATTTGTCAAAGGTCGTCATACTGCCAAAGTCGGTTGACGAGGCGTATCTAGAGGCGCTCCGCGAAAACTTGCTCGACCGCGACGTTATCCGAAAGAACCCACCGAAGGTAGTCTTCACTCCGATTCACGGGGTCGGCGCCGTTGCCTCTGTTCCTGCCCTGCAGAATGCTGAAGTAGATGTCCATACGGTCGAGGAGCAGATGAAGATGGATCCGCGATTCCCGACGGTGAAGAGCCCGAATCCCGAAGAAGGGCCGGCGCTCAAGATGGGAATGGACAAGGCAGACGAAATCGGTGCGGAATGTGTGATCGGCACAGACCCGGACTGCGATCGCATGGGCATTGCCGTGCGTGACCGCGATGGGAAGCTCGTTCTCCTCACAGGCAACACGATCGGCTCTTTGATGGCCGAGTATCGAGTGCGCAAACTTAAGGATATTGGCGTTATTCCACGTGAAGGCAGCCGTCGCGCAGCGCTCATCAAGACCTTTGTTACGACCCCGCTTCAGGCTGCGATTGCCAGGAACCACGGCCTCAAGCTGATCGACACCCTCACCGGCTTCAAGTGGATCGGCGAGAAGCTCCGCGAGTGGGAAGTTGAGCTAAAGCATAACCTGCATGAGAAGGAAGGCATTGCGTTGGACTACGACAACACCTCCTTCGAGAAGCGTGCAGAGCTACTTCTTAAGTACAGCACCTTCTACTGCTTTGGCGGCGAGGAAAGCTATGGCTACCTGCCGGGTGACCGCGTCCGCGACAAGGACGCCAACGCTGCGGCCCTCCAGTTCTGCGAGATGCTTGCGTCACTCAAGGCGCAGGGGAAGACAGTCCTCCAGTTCCTGGACGATCTCTACATCCGCTACGGCTACTTCCAGGAAGACCTCATCAACATCAATTATGAGGGCGCCAGCGGGGCTCAGAAAATCAAGAACATCCTCAAATCGTACCGCAAGGACCCGCCAAAGAAGATCGGCTCTTTCCCTGTCAGCGAGTTTAGAGACTTTGGGGTGCAGGACTTCAGAGACGCCGATGGCAAGGAGATTCCCAAGCAGGACTTCTACTTCTTTGAGCTCGAAAATGGGTATAGTTTCGCGGTCCGCGGTAGCGGCACCGAGCCCAAGATAAAGTTCTACGTCTTTGGCCAGGAAGACATCGCTGAACCTGCCGATCTCGACGACGCCCGCGTTACGGCGGCCAAAACGATCGAGCAACTCAAGCAAGCCATCGAAACCGACGCCCGCCAACGCGCCGAACAAGAGTAGCCAATTCTACAAACGGATATCACTCCAACAGACCGGCCTAGGTCCACGGGGTACAACCCTCCTCCTGCTGAGGGCGCGTATCTGAATGTTGGCGCGTTCAGGGATGGCCTCCAGTGCTCGTCATCCGTACGCTCCAGCCTGTCCATAATCCGGGATGAGTTGCTGCCAACATTCAGGAAACTGAACCCATAACGGCCGTCCATTATTCAGCGCCAGTGATCGCTCGCCCGCACACCGACCCGATTTCTCCGGCTTGCCCCTTGCAAGGTCGTGTTCTTTTTCCATACACTGCGGTCGAGGACTTTCTATTTCCCGCATGCATCTGCGCGAACTTCGCATACATGGCTTCAAAAGCTTTGCTGATCCTACCCAGCTGAGCCTTGAGCCGGGCGTGACCGCGATTGTGGGACCCAACGGCTGCGGCAAGAGCAACATTGCCGACGCCATACGCTGGGTGCTGGGAGAGCAGAGCAGCAAGAGCCTGCGAGCCGGTGCAATGCAGGACGTCATTTTTCAAGGTACGACCAGTCGCAAGCCCCTCAATCTAAGTGAGGTATCTCTTGTGTTCACGGATTGCGAGGCGCAGCTGGGCACAGCCTTCAAGGAGGTCGAAGTTACGCGTCGTGTGACGCGTGATGGCGGTAGCGATTACTTTATAAATGGCAAGGCATGTCGCCTGAAGGATATCCAGCGCTTGTTCCTGGATACAGGGGTGGGGCAGGTGTCTTACAGCTTCATGCTGCAGGGCCAGATAGATCAGGTGCTCTCATCAAATCCATCGGAGCGTAGAGCCATTTTTGAGGAAGCTGCCGGAATTTCCCGCTATAAGGCCCAGCGTCGAGAGGCTCTGGCCAAGCTGAAGGATGTGGAGACCAATCTCGCTCGTGTTACAGATGTTATGGAGGAGGTCGGGCGGCGCATCGGCAGTCTGCGCAGGCAGGCCGCCAAGGCAATCCGTTACAAGCGCATCAAGCATCGCCTTTCGCATCTGGAACTCGCTCTTTCAGCCCGCCGGTATTCCCAGCTCAAGGAGAAGGAAACGGAGACGGTCGCCAGCGCGGAGGGCCTTAGAACTTTGGTGCTACGGTCGCGTGGGGCCGTGGAAGAGCGCGAACGCCGAGTTGCGGAGCGCAAGACGTTGCGCACCGAGCTTAATGAGCGACTCCAGCAGGCGCGACAGAACGTGTTCGATCTTCGCAGTCAGCGCGATCAGGCGGTATCCAAGGCAGAGGTTGCCTCGGTTCGCGCCAAGGATTTCGGCGAGAGGCAGTCCAGCCTTGAGAAAGAGATCGTCGATCTGACGCGGGAGCACGGCGAGCTTTCCGGAAAGGCGGAAGGCGAGCGCAAGGCCCGGGAGGCGCAGATGGAGATGTTTGGCGATACCGGCAAGGCCTTCGAGGAGAAGCAGCGGGCGCTCGCCGAAGCCAACCAGAGACTTGAAGAGGCTGAGCGTGAGCTTTCGAGGAGCCGCCAGTCCCTGCTCATGAAGGAAAGCGGCGTAACCCGCCTGCGATCTAATTGCACGACTCTGGAGCTCGACTTGAAGGGCTATCAGGCTCGCCATGCAGGTCTCAATGAAGAGATACAGGCGGCGTCCACAGAGTTGGAAACGCTGCGCGCCGAGCAGAAGTCCTACGAGGACGCCCGTCAGGAAAGCGTGAGCCGCAAGGCTGCCCAGGAGCAGGAACTGACGATCTTGCGCGAGTCCGTGGAGCAGGCCATCGCGAAGTTCAGGGAGGATCAGTCTCGCGTGCAAAACACCGATCGCGATCTCGCAACGCTTATCGCCCGGGCGGGCCTTCTGGAAGAGTTGCAACGGAAGCTCGAAGGTTTCTCGGAGGGCGCAAAAGCCATACTGAAAGGCAAGCTGGGTGATACCGCTCCTGCAGATCGTTGCCGCTTGGTTATGGCGCAACTTTCTGTGGACGAGAAGTGGGCAGCCGCCGTTGAGCTTCTGCTGGGCGCAGCCGTGGACGCCATTGCGCTTACGGATATTGCCGATGCTCCACAGATTTTCGAGGCGCTGGAGCAGCGAAAGCTGGGGCGGGTATGTCTCGTAGCTCCAACTCGTGAAGGCGCTGAATTGCCCTCAGACCCGCCGATACAAGGACTCAAGTCTGCCCGGCATCTCGTGAGCGCTCGCGAGACGGGTATGGCCTCACTGGTCGAACGTCTTTTCACCGGCTGTTATTTTTGCGAGAGCCTGGAGCAGTTCCTTGGAGAGTGGGGCGACAAGCCGGAGTGGCCGTTCAATCTTGTGGCTACTCTGGATGGGGCGCTCATCGATGGGCGCGGCCTTATTTATTCTGGCGGGACCAAGGCAAAGCAGGACTCCTTCCTTAAACGGGAGTCGCAGATACGGGACCTCAAGAAGCAGCAGCGTCAGCTTGAGGCGCAACTGGAGAAGGATCGAGTTGCCGCCACGGAGAGCCAGGCAGCCGTGCGCGAAGCAGAAAAGGCTGTGGAGACACAGCGCAAGCAATTGGTGGAGACAGGTGAGGCGCTCTCGGCAATCCAGGCGCAGGCTCGCGCCAGTGAGGAGCAAATCAAGCAGGCAACTCGCCGTTTGGAGCTTCGCCAGCGGGAACTTCAACAGCTTGATAAGTCGCGACAGGATAGCGAGGCGCGTCTGGTCAAGGCGCGCGCAGAGCTCAAGGAGATGGACGACGCCATCGAGCAGCTGCGTGAACAAATTTCCGCCGCCGAGCAGCATGTGGTTAACGCACGCAAGGAGCGTGAGGCTCATCGTGAAGCCTACGAGACCATGCGTCTCAACGTAGCCGAGAAAAAGCAGCGTCTGGAAATGCTCCAACGAGGACTGGAGGAAACAAGCCGCCGAGTCGCTGAATTGGCAGCCCAGCGCTTGCGCAGGGAGAAAGAGATACAGACCGTTCGTGAGCAGCAGCAGGTTCTAACTCGGGAGGCTCTGGAGCAGAAGCAGCTTGCAGACAAGCTGGGTGAGGAACTTAACAAAGCGCACGCCGTTTCCGAGAGTCGACGCGATGCGCTCCTTGCAGTTGAGCGCGAGATCCAGTCGCTGGAGGAAGGTTTGGGCGCCGATCGTCAGCAGCTGGACAAGAGGATTGCCGAGCTCAACGAGCGCGAAGTCGCCCTTGCGAAACAACGTAGCGAGCTCGAATTTCTCACCGAGGAGGCCCGCCGCGAGCACGATGTCGACATTCGTAGTGTCGATTGGCGGCGCGAGATATGGAATGCCGGTGAAGAATTGCCTGCCCGAATGAATGTCGATCTCGACGAGCAGGACGATCCGTTGGATTCCGTTATTCCCGAGATTCCACCTGCACGCCCCGTCAACCTGGAGAATGTGGCGAAGGCAGCCGATTGGTCTGCCATTCAGGAAGAGGTCAACGACCTGCGCGGACGGATTTCTGCAATGGGTCCCGTCAACCTGGTCGCCATCGAGGAGTATCGGGAACTCAAGGATCGTCATGAGTTCCTCAAATCTCAGAGTGATGATCTTTGGCAGGCAAAGGAGCAACTGGTCAGCGCGATCGACGACATCAACCAGACCTCGGCGGAGCTCTTCCGCGAGACCTTCGAGCAAATCCGGGAAAACTTTAAGTACACCTTTGAAACACTCTTTGGGGGAGGCGAGTCCGATCTGGTCCTGGTCGATTCTGATGATGTGCTCGAAAGCGGTATCGAGATCTCTGCGCGTCCGCCCGGCACCCGCTTGCGTAGCCTGGCCCTGCTCTCTGGCGGCCAGAAGACTATGACGGCAGTGGCGCTTCTCTTCGCCATCTACATGGTCAAACCCAGCCCATTTTGTGTGCTGGATGAGATCGATGCTCCGCTCGATGACGCGAATATCGGCCGTTTCTGCAAGATGCTCGAGCGCTTCCTGGAATACTCCCAGTTCCTCATCATCACCCATAACAAGCGCACCATTTCTTCTGCAGACACCATCTACGGCGTCACCATGCAGGAGCGCGGGGTTTCTCGCGTTATCTCGATGCGCTTCGATCGCAAGGCTGACAAACTCCAGTTGGCGCCGGAGCAGGCAGCCCAAGAAGCCTAGCCTGTGCCCGTCAGTTGTTGAGGGCTATTGGGTGCGGTTATAGACTTTGCCCTGGATGTCGCGATTGAATGCGGTGAAGGGGTCCGCGTAAAAGGCGCGGAAGTCCTCGAGGGCGCCGCTATCAACGTCCTGGGGAAGTGTTGTTGGGACCCAGTAGTGGGCAGGAGATCCGTTACGCCAAACCAGCAGGTATGTTATCTCGCGCGCATCGGGGTCGGATTTCAGATGACCGATCAACTTCCTGAACCAGTGGGGATCCGTCTTGCCGGCTTCGATATCCGGGGCAGAGACGCCGATCTCGGCAATGGCGGCGACCTTGCCGCGGTCTCTCGCCATGCGCGCGAGCATGGCCGCGTTGTTCGTTACCATCTGAAACCAGGCATCATTATCTTCGGCCGGGCCATAGGCGTCAAATGCCAGAACATCGACCCACTCGTCTCCAGGATAGCGCTCCAGATACTTCTCCTGTGTAGGGTTCTCGAAGGCGTTTGGCGAGTACGCGAAAAGAAAGTTCCTGACCTGCTTCTGCTTTGTCAGATAATCGACGGTGAAGCGGTAGAGTCTCTTGTACTGCTCTGGCGTAGATTGTTTCTCGCCCCACCAGAACCAGCTGCCGGTGTTCTCGTGAAGGATGCGAAAGATCACCGGGATTAACACCCCATCGTCTGTCTTCAATGAGTTTGCCCAATCTGCTACCTGGTCAAGGTAGCTCAGGTAACGAGCGTGCGCTTCGCCCCCTGGAAGCGCAGCGACAACAGCAGGTGTTGTATCCCACGAAGTGCCGTCCGGATAGTTCTGGTGGCCCACTCCTTTGTCAGTCAAAGGATTGTCGAAGTGAGTGCTGATGGTGATGATTCCTCCACGTTCGAAGGCCATCTTGGCGTGCTCGGTCGGTACAGGTTCTCTTACTGGCGCTACAATAGTGAGCGTATCCCAGCCATACACTGCGGCGAAGTCGCCAACGGAGTGGAGAGTGTCTGATTCTGTGCCGTCGAAATTGACGATTGTTATGCCTTGGGTGGTCTCGTTCTGGTGTCCGAACATAATGGCCTGCCCTGCCTGCCTGCGCATGAAATCAAACAGTGACCTGGTCTCGGCTGAGGCGTTGGCTGCGACAGGCGCGAACTCGGCGGGGCGTTGCTGCTCAGGGACCGCGCATGCAATTAGTGCAAGGGACAGAATGGGGAGGAGTCGTGAAAGTGACATTCGTAGCGACACTGTTGTAGAAGCGGGATAAAGGCAAACGCCAGAGAAGTCGCCACGGCGGTTTTACACGCATTCCGGCCTGACTTGCAGTCAGGACCGTCTGTAGTCCACGCCAGCCTCGATGGCTTCAGCAAGGCGCATCATCTCGATCGCCCCCTCTACAGTCGACCGGGAGATGCTCTTCCCGATTGCAAGCGAGAGAAACTCTTCATACTCAGGAACGAAGCCGCAGGTGATGAGGGGAGAGATGCCGGGGCCGTCAAGGATGGTGCTGCTTTCTACCGGGCCGGGGATGATGCGAAACCCCGCCTCGTGTCTCACTTGAACGGATCCTGCGCCCGGTCGCTTCTTATGCACGTGAATACGACCCCGCGGAACGTGGATCTCGGGTCCTTCCAGCACGAGTGACTGCATCGGGCTATGAACTTCGATCTGCTCGGCGTGCATGCCGCTACAGGGAAAAATGTGCAGTCGGCCGGGCATTCCGGATTCAAAAAGAACCTCAACAATCCAGTTGTGAGTCGGCGCCTGCGGGTTTGGAAGGCGGGTGGTGCGCGCGCTTGCTATGGGGCCAAAGCACCAAGTCATTAAGCTTAGCAGGTGCACGCCTGTTTCGCGGACAAATCCGGGTTCGGAGCGCCCGTGTCGATACAGTCTGCCTTCCGCAAAGAACCGATGCTCCATGGCCTCGACCAGCTCTTTGAATCGGGCGTTCATGGGAGCGTAACGACGATTGAAAGCCACCACGTGGGGAACATGCAACAGGCGAGCAATGGCTTCAGCCTCTGCGGGACTTCCGCCGGGAGGCTTTTCCATCAGTACAGGGGCTCGAAGGCCTTGGAGACTGCGGATGACCTCGAGCAATTGATGGGAGGGCACAATGATGGCGACTGCATCGACCGAGGGATCTGATGACAGCTCGCCCAGGTTCGCATACACCCGCGTAAATCCGTACTCCGAGGCTAGCCCGGAAATTTCATAAAAAAACATCGCGGTCAGGCTCAAGATGCTGATA
>CAYSHY010000037.1:0-22501 GCA_964430955.1 uncultured Puniceicoccaceae bacterium
GCTTCCTGCATATGGTAGCCGGAGATGGAAATGGAGTTGAATTTGGGCATCTTCTGCGAAGTGAACTCGAAGATGTCTGCAATGATGCGCATGCTGGGTGCCGGCGGATAGATATAGGTGTTGCGCACCATATACTCCTTTAAAATGTCATTCTGAATCGTGCCCGCCAGTTGCTCGAGCGACGCCCCCTGCTCCAGCGCCGCAACGATGTAGAAGGCCATTACCGGCAGAACAGCCCCGTTCATCGTCATCGACACGCTAACCTTATCGAGGGGTATGCGGTCGAAGAGAATCTGCATGTCAAGGACGGAGTCGATCGCGACGCCCGCCTTGCCCACGTCTCCCACCACACGCGGGTGGTCGCTGTCGTAACCCCGGTGAGTAGCCAGGTCGAAAGCGACGGAGAGTCCCTTCTGCCCGGCTGCGAGGTTGCGGCGATAGAAGGCGTTTGACTCCTCAGCAGTGGAGAAGCCTGCGTACTGGCGCACCGTCCATGGACGCGTAACATACATGGTTGCGTATGGTCCACGCAGGAAGGGGGCGATACCTGCCGTGTAGTCAAGGTGCTTGAGATCCTTGAGGTCCTCAGCGGTGTAGAGCGGCTTTACGGGAATTTTCTCCATCGTGTCATAGACGAAGTCCCCGGCCCGCTTCCCTGTGCGTTTTTCAATTGCCGCGGCCCATTCTTGATAGGAAGTCTTGCGACCGGCCGGCGCTTTATAGGAAACCTTTGTGAAATCTGGCGTTTTCATTCTACGTGCTCTTTCTGCGTCACCTGACCAAGGCTACTTTTCGAGCACCCCGATTGTCTCGAGGAGCTTTCGGTTCATCTCGTAATTGTTGACGCGCACATTGACGAAGTCGTCTACGCCCGCGTCCCGGTATTCCTGCTCCTTGTCGCCCGGAGCTCCTGCGAGCAGCACATAGGGCGGGTATTGCAGCGCCTTGAGCGCCTTTGCCAGCGGAGCCACAACCTCAGGATACTTGTCGTCCGCAGAGGTGATAACCACGATAGGCGCGCCCTTGAGTTCCGCGGCGCGGACAGCGGCCTCGACATCATCGTAATCCTCATCTGCAAGAACCGTGAAACCGCCTGCCTGGAAGAAGGCTGTCGTCCAGTCGGCGCGCACGCGATATCCACGCGAAGGACCTATGTTAGCCTGCAGAATACGGGGGGCTTCGCCGCTGCCCTCAGCATATGCACGGGCCGCGTTTCGCAACTCCTCATACTGTTGCGCGGCGCGGGCCAGCGGTATGTGGCGCTCAAGCGAGGTTACCCCGCCCATTCCCCTGCGTATGGCCCGGCTGATTTCGCCCAAGGTGGCGCCGGTTCGAACTGCCTCTACGGCCCGATCCATGACCTCCTGACCAGATGCGCACATGAGCCCGTCCAGCTCACTCATGATCTTGGTGTCCCGGTCGGCATCTGCGCTGGTGCGATAGGCCTGCACCTCACGGGCGCGCTCACGATAGATCGCCTCGTAGTCTGGCGTATTTGGCTCCAAGGCCTGCTCGGCAGCGTTTGGATACATGTTGACGCCCACGAGCGAATCACGGCGCTGCTGAATTCGTTTGAAACGTTCATCCCGGGTGCGAGCAACCCGTTCCTGCGGCATTCCATTGTGCAACGCGCGGGTCATGCCTCCATCGCGCTCCACCTCCTGGAAGAGGGACCAAGCCTTCTCAGCCAGTTGATCCGTAAGCCACTCAACGTAGTAGCTACCGCCGGCTGGATCTATTGTCCGGGTAAGCTCACACTCTTCCTGCAGCACAAGCTGCTGGTTGCGCGCGATACGGCGCGAGAAATCATCTGGCACGCGGAAGACCTCGTCAAAGGGGCTCACATGCATGCTGTTGGTTCCACCAAGCACAGCACTGAAAGCCTCCGTCGTCGTGCGCAGCATGTTCGTGTGGGGATCCAGGCGGCTCTTGTTCCAGATGGAGCTTCGCGTGTGAATGTGCATTGACCACTCTGACTCTTCGAGGCCCCACGATTCCAACACACGCGCCCACAAGACGCGAGCAGCGCGCAGCTTGGCAATCTCCATGAAAAAGTTGCTGCCCACCGAGAAAGCAAATCGCATCCGTGGTGCAGCAATCTCCGGAGAGACGCCCCTGCGAGCCATCTCGCGCAGATACTCGACACCCGTAGAAATTACGAAGCCAAGCTCATCCACCGCGCTGCCTCCTCCGTCGTGATAGGGATCGCCAGACACGCCGATTGTCTGAACCCCAGGCGCCTTTTCCGCCATATAGCGTGTAGTGATCGCCATCTCATCGAAAGCGCGCTCGAGGCTTACTGAAATCCGCCCCAGCCGGGCCAGGCTCGCAAGCGGGTCAATCTCGATGCATCCCTTTAACTTCGCGGGATTCACGCCACGCTTCTCCGCCAGGGCAACCAGGAGAGCCGCTATGGGCAGTCCGCTGGACCCGCAACGAAAGTACAGGCTCACTGCATCAATCACGACATCCCGTAATGCGCGATCGAGGTCATTCAGATTCGACAAGCTTAACCCACACGCCCCAACGCGGCCCGGCGATGCCTGGTCGGGGTCGTGCCCGGAACGAGTGGCGAGATCCAGCGGAATGTTAAGCTCCGTCTGACCACGGCTCAGGTCCAGCAACGCCGCCCGGTTAAACTCTTCTGGACTGCCGTAGGGCAGCTCCTGCGAGATTAGCCAGCCACCGGCGAGATACCCATCTGCAGATCCTGCCCGGCGCCTCGTATTTGTTCCGGCAGCATGGGAATCCAGCTCAAGCTCCTGATGCACCCGCCGGGTGTAAATGGGCGAAAGCGTAATGCCCTCCGCCGTCTGCGTCTTCAACGTCTTGTCAAAGGACGCCCCCTTCAGCAACGCTTCTGCGGCCTTCTTCCAGTCCTCCTCAGTTGGTGGCGGGAATGCCTCTTCAAGCGCCGTTGTCTGCAGCAGCTTCTGATCCCTATCTTCGTCGCTTTTCATTTTTGACCTGTATCCAAATTTCTTGCGCACGCTAGGCGGCGCAGTTTCACGACTATTAAATTTTCTAAACGTTTGTCAACATTCCAAAAGCTATTCTTATCATATCACACGCAAATCCGTGAACTGCCCCAAAAGAAGAATCTACTCGTGAATGCGAGGAAAAGGCTGGACACGCCTCATTAGTTTTTCTTAATTTATCGAAACACAGCATAAGGATTACGTATGGCAATACAGCGCAAACTGCTAGAGGAACTGGAGAACCGACGCAAAGTAGCCCGGGAGGGCGGCGGCGCGGATAAGATCCAGGCCCGCCATGAAAAGGGGCTGCTGAGCGCGCATGAACGAATCGCAGCCTTCTTCGAACCCAACACATTCCAGGAATTCGGGATGCACGCCGACCATTCGTGCACTGATTTTGGAATGGCGAAGCGCCGTATGCCCGGAGACGGAGTCGTAACGGGCGTCGGCATCGTGGATGGGCGACCGGTAGCGGCGTTTGCACACGACTTTACTGTAGGCGGTGCAGCACTGGGACGAATCCAGGCTAAGAAGGTGGTGGACCTGCTACAGTTTGCCGTAGAGAACGGAATGCCAGTCGTGGGAATCAATGACTCTGGTGGAGCCCGTATCCAAGAAGGCGTGGACAGTCTGTCCGGCTACGGACAAATCTTCTACCACAACGTATTGCTATCCGGCGTGGTGCCGCAGGTGGCGATCATCGCAGGCCCTTGCGCAGGCGGCGCCGCATACTCGCCCGCGCTAACCGACTTCCTGATCATGGTGCGCAACCGCAACACGAATATGTTCATTTGCGGGCCTGAAGTGATCAAGGCGGCCACTGGTGAGAACGCAAAGCTGGAACAGTTCGCCACGGCGGACGCGCACGCTGCGGTCTCAGGCAATGTGCATCTTGTAGCAAACGACGACAAGCACGCGCTCGAGTTGTGCCGCAAGCTGCTGAGCTACCTACCCAGCAACAATCTTGGCGACGCGCCACACCGGCCCACGGAAAACCTCACGCTTACGCGCGACGAGGGAATGAATGAGCTGGTGCCAGAGGACAACAAGTCACCATTCGATGTAAAAGATGTGATTCACCGCTTGGTCGACGGAGGCGACTTTTTCGAAATCCAGAGGGACTTTGCGAAAAGCATCGTCGTGGGCTTCGCGAGGATTGAAGGCATTGTTGTGGGCATTATCGCCAACCAGCCCGCGTTCAAGGCAGGCACACTCGATATTGACTCTTCAGACAAGGCGGCGCGCTTTATCCGCACATGCAATGTCTATAACGTGCCCTTGGTGAACCTCGTGGACGTGCCCGGATTCATGCCGGGGCTGGCCCAGGAGCGGGGCGGTATCATCCGCCACGGGGCAAAGCTGCTGTTCGCATATGCTTCCGCCAGCGTGCCGAAGATTACCGTGATCATGCGCAAGGCGTATGGAGGGGCCTACCTTGCCATGTGCAGCGCGGACATGGGGGCAGATATGGTCTTCGCCTGGCCGACGGCGGAAATAGCAGTCATGGGCGCCGAGGGCGCAGTGAAGGTGCTCTACCGCAAGGAAATTGAAGCGGCGGCAGATCCAG
This sequence comes from uncultured Puniceicoccaceae bacterium, assembly GCA_964430955.1. Classification (GTDB taxonomy): domain Bacteria; phylum Verrucomicrobiota; class Verrucomicrobiia; order Opitutales; family Oceanipulchritudinaceae; genus CAYSHY01. The sequence continues at coordinate 4,546 of CAYSHY010000037.1, forward strand.
ACGCAGCCTTTGCGGAGTATGTGAACGAGTACCGGGCGAAGTTTGCCGCGCCATGGCAGGCTGCGGAGAAGGGTATGATCACCGATGTGATTGAGCCGGCGCAGACCCGTTCAGTTGTGGCGCTGGCGCTGAGGAATACGCTGTCAAAACGGGTGACACGTCCACCAAAGAAGCATGGGAACATACCGCTCTAATGGTTAAGTCCCCGGTTGCCATCTATTAATAAATCTTATTGTTTCTCAACAATGATGAGCGCACCACTGTTCTATGCAGCCTTGCTGCCCCCCAAGCCAGATATCGGAGAAGCCATCCTTTTCATGCTCGCAGGCATCGTGCTTGTGATGTCTGTCTTAAGCATGATGTCCCTGGGCACGGCCGGGATTGGCAAAATCTTCATTGCTTTGTCGCGCCGAGAGGCGACCGCCACGCAACAAAAGCAGGCACAGGCCGAAGAGGAACGCCGCACCGTAGCGGCAGCTGCGGCTGCAGTAGCGGCTGTTACTTCGCCTGCGCAAGCTGGTAACCCGCACTTGGTAGCCGTGATAGCCGCAGCGGCGCATGCTACTCTTGGATCAAGCGCGAGAGTGGTTTCCATTCGGCCGGCAGAGAATGAGTGGGGCGCGGAGGGACGCAGGCAGATATTCGCCTCGCATCGCACCCGATAGAAACACCCGAACAAGAAATTTTCAGCACACTTAAACAGATGACTAAGAGACTTCGCATCACTGTCGAAGGTAAGGCCTACGACGTAACCGTGGAAGTAATGGAAGAGGGCCATGTGAGCGTCTCGGCCCCAAGACCTGCGCCAGTAAGCCCGCCGCCGGCAGCTCCTGCCGCGGTGGCCGCCCCCGCGCCAAGCCCGGCTCCAGTACGTACATCGTCTGGTGGCGGCGACGTGCCCAGCCCACTTGCAGGGCGCGTGGTCTCGATAGACGTGAAGGTTGGCGCGCAGGTGAACGAGGGACAGAACGTGATCACTCTCGAGGCCATGAAGATGAATACGTTCGTGACAGCCTCGGCATCGGGAACGGTCACGGCGATACACGTCAACGTCGGCGATGCAGTTGAAGAAGGGCAAAGCTTGATGACCATCGGATAGAACCCGATTTCAACCCTTTGATCAAATCCCCGCGCGGGAGGTCTCCCAGCGGCTAAACAGTGCCCTGAGCGTATGCTAGACGAACTACATAATCTAATCTTTGACACAGGCTTCTTCTACCTCAATTGGAAGATGGTGGTAATGTGGGGGGTGGTGGCGGTCCTCTTCTACCTCGGCGTAAAGAAGAACTTTGAGCCCCTCCTGCTTATCCCGATCGCCTTCGGGGCGCTGCTGGCCAACCTTCCAACCCGAGGGCTGGTGACCAAGCCTGTTGAAGAGGTGCTCGCGCCAACAACCGGAATGGTGATTGCCGCGTACGCCGACCCGCGGGAACAGGTGCTTCTAGAGAGGGTGCCCATCCATCGGCCGGAGTTTGTGCGTGAGAACGTGGACCAGGCCGCGCTACAGGAGATGGTTTCTCTTCCGGGACTGCTCTACGTTGTGCGGCCGGAGACCACCCGCTTCACCGATCCCGCTGAGTTTATTGTAGAAGTGGAAGGCCAGCCGCTGACGTTGCGCTCGGGAGACTACTTCGTATGGGCACAGGGCAGCGGCGACGTAGCTACCGTGGATGCGCAGGTCGGAGATACGGTTGTCAAAGGCGCGCCGATGCTACGAATGCATGGAGAAAGCGATGGTGGATTGTATTACTGGATCTACAAAGGCATCTCGCTGGAGATCTTTCCTCCGCTTATCTTTCTTGGGGTTGGCGCTTTGACAGACTTCGGGCCACTGATCGCCAATCCTATTACGCTCCTGCTGGGCGCTGCAGCACAGATTGGAGTCTTCGTGACTTTCTTCGGCGCCATCCTCATTGGGTTTACCTCCTCCCAGGCTGCGGCAATTGGCATTATTGGCGGCGCGGACGGCCCTACTTCCATCTTTACCTCAAATGCGCTCGCACCAGAGCTTCTGGCGCCGATAGCGGTGGCGGCCTACAGTTATATGGCGCTGGTGCCGGTCATACAGCCGCCTATAATGCGCCTCCTGACGACGAAGAAGGAACGCAAAATACGCATGAAGAGCCTGCGTAAGGTAACTCGCACGGAGAAGCTGGTCTTCGCCGTATTGGTTACGATTCTGTGTATCCTTGTAGTTCCGGACGCCACGGCGCTGATCGGCATGTTGATGTTTGGCAACTTCCTTCGTGAGTCCGGAGTGACAGATCGTCTGGTGAAGGCCGCGCAGAACGAGATCATCAACATCATTACCATCTTCCTGGGGTCGGCAGTAGGCATCACCATGACTGCAGACCGCTTCCTGAATCCCGAGACGCTCTTCATCCTTGCTCTGGGCGTAGTGGCGTTTGGCTTTGCAACCGCAGGCGGGGTCTTGATGGCCAAAACGCTGAACCTGTTCCTGAAGAACAAGATCAACCCTCTGATTGGCAGCGCGGGAGTTAGCGCCGTTCCAATGGCCGCCAGAGTGAGCCATGTAGAAGGCCAAAAGGCAGACCCCAAGAATTATCTGCTCATGCACGCGATGGGACCAAACGTTGCAGGAGTCATTGGCTCCGCAGTCGCTGCGGGTTTCTTCATCGCGACCCTGAAGTTCTAAAGCTCATCGCCCCAAGGACACCATAATCAACCAATCAGCACTATAGCAATGAGTGCATTTCCAGAATTGACGAAGGAAGAGGCCGGCAGCCTGTTCAAACATGGGCAGACGGTTGGGTTCAGCGGGTTCACGCCAGCCGGGGCCGCAAAGGTGGTCCCGCTGGGGATCGCGGCTCATGCCAAGGCAGAGCACGAATCGGGGCGGCCCTTCAAAATAGCCGTCGTTACGGGAGCATCAACCGGCGACAGCCTTGACGGGGCGCTGGCTCGAGCTGACGCCATCCTTTGGCGCACGCCGTACCAGACAAACAACGACCTGCGCAAGGCGATCAACGCTGGCAAGGTGCGCTTCTTCGATATGCACCTGTCCCTGCTGCCGCAACAGCTGCGCTACGGCTTCCTCGGCCATCTGGACTGGGCGGTCGTCGAGGCGGCGCATGTCACGGACGACGGCGAAATCACGCTGACAACCTCTGTCGGCGCGAGCCCCACGTTCTGCAATGCAGCCGATAAGATAATTGTGGAGCTGAACGACCAGCACCCGAAGGAACTGCACGGCATCCACGACATCTACGAGCCGCTTGATCCGCCACGCCGCCAGGAAATACCGATCTATAGAGTAAATGACCGCGTGGGCCGGGCAACGGTGCGCGTGGATCCCCGCAAGATCGTGGGCATCGTGCGCAACAGCGAGCCGGACCAGGCGCGCGATTTCACGGATCCCGACGAAATAACCAACAAGATTGGCCAGAACACCGCCGATTTCCTCGCTCGCGAGATGCGCATGGGACGCATTCCACGAGACTTCCTGCCGCTGCAATCCGGGGTAGGCAACATCGCCAATGCATTGATGGGCGCCCTTGGAGAACACTCGGACATTCCTCCATTCACGATGTATTCGGAGGTTATCCAGGACAGCATCATCAGCTTGATCTTAAAGGAGAAGGTCACCTTCGCCAGTGGCACGTCCCTGACGGTTACCCCAGACGTGCTTAACCAGGTATACTCCAACCTGGATTATTTCCGGTCACGGCTAGTGTTGCGCCCGCAGGAAATCAGCAACAGCCCGGAAGTCATCCGCCGCCTCGGAGTGATCTCGATCAACACAGCAATCGAGGCCGACATCTTTGGCAATATCAACTCTACGCACATCATGGGATCGAGCATGATGAACGGTATTGGCGGGTCCGGCGACTTTACGCGCAACGCCTACATCTCGATCTTCACGTGTCCAAGCACTGCCAAGAACGGAAACATCAGCACAATCGTGCCGCTGGTCAGCCACATGGATCACAGTGAGCACAGCGTACAGGTGCTCATAACGGAACAAGGCATTGCAGACTTGCGTGGGAAGGATCCGGTCGAACGCGCCGAGGAGATCATCAAGAAGTGCGCTCATCCAGACTATAAGGACCAACTCTTTGGTTACCTGAGCGATGTCAAGGAAGGCCACACGCCGCAGACCTTGGCAAACGCCTTCCGGATGCACCAGCATTTCCTGGAGACTGGATCAATGCAGGGTGTTGATTGGGTAAAGAAGTAAGTCTACCAAAACAATTGCAGGCCAACATAAATCGAAGGCCGTTGTGTCCCACAAAAGGCACAGCGGCCTTTTCTGTTGGCGTATTCCGAACGAAGTTCCGGGGTGGCAACCATTACCGCCGGACGCCAGCATCCCTGGCTGTATCGGAGCTCCACGCTCACCACGCATGATCATGAGCGGCAGGCCGCATGCCCTGCACAACGGAACCGAGCACGCGAAACATCAGGATCCCTACCCTCCCTGACCACCGCTTGCAGTTGCAGTCGATCTTCAAGCCTTAGGTCGAGCTCTGTTGCTGGTCGTCCCGCCATCTCAAACCCTAACGGCGCAAGAAGTTCAACCAGCCGCACGTTACTGTATCAAAACAATGCGTTGGATAAATCGCGGAGGACGCAGTTACTTGTGGATGCTCGGCTAGCTGAGGCAATACCCCGTGACCAATTGATTCAGCAAACAAAATGAGCCAGACAAAAACTACTCCAACAGACGGCTTCTGGTTTTCCGGAAGCCAGATCCGGGGGCGCCCGCTGTGGGCATGCCTCCTTATGAGCATCGCTGCGCTTTCGACGCAGGCGCATGCGGCCAGTTATTATGTAGATCCAACCTCCGGCAGCATGAGCAATAACGGAAGTTCGGGAAGCCCATGGAGCACTCTTGCTGATGTGTTCTCGGCAGGGAAGACATTCAGCGCAGGAGACGTGATCTATCTGCGCAATGGTTACCACGGCCACCCGACGATTACCGGTAGTCCGAACGGCATGGTAATCATTCAGCCGCAGAGTGGCCACAATCCGACAGCAAAGAAGGTCGTCTTCGACGATGCTTCAAACTTCACACTGCGCGGATTGGAAATCAGTCCGGAAATAGTCAGTTCCTATGAGAAGGGCAACTTCGTGACCATCAACAGCGACTGCTCTAGCATCGTGCTTGAGGACTGCCTCATTTACTCGGCAGCGAGTATATCCGGATGGACGGCCCAGAACTGGCTCGACCGTGCGGGCACCGGCATTAGTTGCGCAGCGCCAGACACCCAGATCATTGGCAATCACATCAAGAACGTGCGTTTCGGTATCAATATGAGCGCATCGGCGGAAAATTCTGTTTGCTCATATAACACTATAGAGAACTTTGCCGCCGATGGCATCCGTGGCCTCGGGAACTATCAGGTGTTTGAATATAACCTGATCATGAATGCATTTGATGTGGATGATAACCACGACGATGGCTTCCAGTCCTGGACGAACGGTCCCGGCGGCGTTGGCTCGGGAACGATCTACGGCACAGTGCTTCGCGGCAATGTGATCATCAGCTACACAGATCCAAACCAGCCACTAAAGACAACGCTGCAGGGCATTGGCTGCTTTGACGGCTTCTTCGAGGACTGGATCGTGGAGAACAACGTCGTGTGTGTTGACCAGTGGCACGGCATCTCTTTCTACGGCGCCATCAACTGCCGCTTCGTCAACAACACAGTGGTAGAGAACCCGATTGCGGCATTCTCAAACCAACCATGGCTGGGCGTCTTTGCCCATAAAACTCGGGGCGCATCCACGGGCAACATTGTTCGGAACAACCTAGTCCGCGCTCTAAGTATTGCCTCGGGCAGCTCAACGGTTGACCACAACATCGAGACCACCAACTACACCTCCCATTTTGTCGACTACAATGGTTTCGACTTCCATCTCAAAAGCACCAGCTCAGCAGTGGATGCCGGCATTACTTCGCAGGCGCCTAGCATCGACCGCGACGGTTACTCGCGTAGCGCTCCCTACGATGTGGGCGCATACGAGTTTGGAGCAGGGCCACCTCCAAGCGAACCAAGCGTGATCTATTCGGAGCCGTTCGACAACGCCACAGATCCTCTGGCTGACATACCACCAGCAGACATACGCAGCATCTACGATTGGACCGCTCACACCGCAAACGCAACACTTGCCGGCGGCGTGCAGGTCGTTGTCGCTTCAGGCGTGGGCGCTCCTTCTGGAGACGGCGCGGGATATTTTGTTTATGCTCACGGGGGAGGCGTGCAGCTGCCCGGCATCGTATGGACAGACTCCGTTTCCTTCGATCCGGCGGACTACTCCGATGTGAAATTCTCGCTCTACGCAGCAAACAGCAACGCCGCACATCAGATGCGGGTAGCCATAAGAATTGGCAGCCAATGGTACGCCTCGGACACGGCATTCAGCACAGCTTCCATCAATTTCTCTGGCGGTGGCGAATACAAGGAGCTCACGTTTGACCCAAGTGGCAGCGAATGGAGGCAGCTGACCTTCAACGGTTCCTTTGCATCCTCCGGTACGACGCTGTCGCTCGCGGGATCCACGCTGGGCAGCGACCTGCCTTCTGGAGACATCAACGCAGTGGGAGTCTACCTCTCGACCACAGGCTCTGGCGGAAACTTACGATTCGATACGTTTACAATTACAGCAGGCTCCATTGCTCCTGAAGTGGTGGCTATCACCGCCAGCTCACACGATGGAAACGTGCCTGCCAATACGATGGACGGCAATCTTGGCACGCGCTGGTCGGCAGAGGGTTCAGGGGAGTGGATCCAGTATGAACTCAACGGAGTGTTCAGTATCTCTGGCATAGATATCGCCTTCTACCGCGGCGACGAGCGATCCGCGTACTTCGACGTCCAGGTATCAACGAACGGCTCGAGCTGGACCACAGTGATCAACGATGAGGAATCGAGCGTGAGTACGACCAACCTCGAACAGTTCCCATTCACGCCAACCAGCGCAAAATTCATCCGTTATGTGGGAGACGGGAACAGTATGAACCAATGGAACTCCCTCACGGAAGTCGAAATCGTGGTATCGCCGTAGAAGCCGGCATCCGACACGCCGTGTGATCAATTGCGCAGCCGCTGCGTCCGCCCCGGGCGCGGCGGCTTTTTACTTACACCCGAAGTCGGCCCTAGATAGCGTCTTCCTCTTCCAGTTCAACGGCAGCGCGGCGTTCGATGACGGCTCCAACCAGGATTGCGCCCTGGTAGAGAATGGACATGGGCACAGCCAGAAGCAGGAAGGTCACGGGGTCTGTCGTGGGGGTAATGATTGCTGCAATGACCAGGAAGACGACAAAACTGTGGGGACGGTATGTCTTCAGCGTTTCGGTATTTACCAAACCGGCATATACAGCCGCTATCACCAGCAACGGAAACTCGAAGAGTAATCCTACTCCAATCCCCATCCAGGTAAGCATCCCGTAATAGCGGTCAGCGCTCCACAACAGCTCGAAATCGAACATCTTGTTGAAGAACAAGGAGGCCTTCAGCGCGGCGGGCGCCAGGATGAAGAAGCTAAAAGAGACGCCCGTAAGGAAGAGAACAAGTGCTGCGATGCACGTGGGCCGAAGCACCGCCAGTTCCTTCTTTGTTAGGCCGGGAGCGATGAAGCGGGCAACGAAATACAGGATAAATGGCAGCGCCAGAGCCAAACCGCCAAAGAATGTAAGCTGGAATATCACGCTGAAGACCGCAAAAGGACCTGTCGTAACGAGACCGCCAGTAGCCAGTGAGCTCTCCTCGCCCAAGGCAAAACGCAGCGGCCAGTTTAGGATGCTTGCTGCCTGCTTGAGGAATAGAAGGATGAGAGTGGCCGCCACTGCAAAGGCTATCGCGCTGCGAATGAGCGTGCCGCGCAGTTCCTCCAAGTGATCGAGAAAAGTCATCTCAGCGCGGGGGTCCTCGACCTGCCCTTCCTCCACTTCATCGGGATAGACATCGTCGATATCCTCTTCCCGCGCAATCGCTTCGGAAGATGCGCGCACTTCTGGCGTCGCGTCCAGATCATCGGGGGTGCGTTCGTAATTCTGTTCGTCTTCTGAGGACATCGAACCTTGGAGCTAATCAGGCTTGGCGGAGCGGGCAAGTCAGCAAACGGACATCCACCTAGCGTCGCGCCCGCGGAACCATGATTATCTGGGGCTCCTCGGCTAATTCGACAGTAATCCGGATGTTTTTGCCCACGCTTTGTTGCTGCACGATGGGGGGAGGCTCGCTACTTGGCCAGATCAACCATGCAAGAATTCTGGGACGCGAGGCGGAGAGGGTGAATATGGCAGTCGTCGCCGGATGTTTCTCGTTGTACTGCGGGCTATACCAGCCTTGCGGTGGGTCCTCGACCCCGCTGACCAGAGCCCAGGGCTCCGCGGGATCTGTGGGCATGGAATCATGGATCGGGATCAACTGCAGAAGCTGGCCGTCCGGACCCGTGGCCAGCAGGCTATGCCGATCCATACTCACTTTCACATCTGGGTGAAAGTGCCAAAGCGCTTGAAGCTGGTGCGAGCCGAAAGCCAGCACCTGGTCCACTACGAGCCAGTAGCCATGACTGGAAAAGAAAACCGTGCGGGTATGGCTCGCGCCTCCTCTTCCAACAAAAGTATCTGGAGGGAAGATCACGGAAGCCTCAAACAATGCTTCGTCTTCCCCAATTTCGGCAACGACCGGAAGCGGCTTGCTAACGGTGGGCGGTCCCTGCAGGGGGCCCTGCCCATCTACCAGGATGATGTTGTGGCCCAGGGGTCCCTTGAAATAGTCCCGCCACGGGCCGGGCTGGTAAATGTAACGGCCGGAATCGACCAGGAAATCCTGCTGCCCTACAGAAACGCTCAAATGCAGGCGGTCATCATGCTGATGGGCCGAGCCGTAGGGCCCAATATCAAAGAACGCCCATAGCGCGTCCCTGCCCCAGTTGCTGCGCATCACGGCATGACCTGCCCAGGGAAAGTAAACTGTGGGTTGACGGGTCGGCTTTTCCCCAAGGGCGCTGGCGGTGGCCACATACAGCCAGTCCGGGCGATTGAAGTCTGCTGCAGCCTGCCGCAAATAGTCTCCGTTAGGATCCAGGTCGCTGGCGCTGTTCAACGGGCCAAACCCGTTGGGACGGGTAACGTAGGCAAAATAATTCCACATACCCTCTGCGCGCTCACGCAGCTCTTGCGCATCGACGTTGCCATAGTCGAGCATGCGAAGGAAATCGGAAATGTTCTCGAGGACGACGCGCTGGTAGTGATTCGTGAGCTCCTTATACGCACCGTCCGGATAGGTCTGGACCTCGATCTCGGCTTGTACGCGTTCCACGGCGTGGTCGAGCCACCGGGAAGAATCCTTGAACTCCGGGAAGGCGATCGCAATCGCTGCGAGAGCCATCTTCTCAGTGATCAGGTGGTTGCCGCCCCAAAACGAGGAATGCTCGTACAGTGCATCCGCATGATCTATGAAGCTATACAGCATCAACAGCCGGGCATCTGCCGTAAAGGTTTCCTCCTGTTGCAGACCGAAGAATACAGGGATCCATACCTCTTTGACACGGCGGGCAACCTCCAGGGCGCGCCATGCTTCAGAAAATGTCAGGCGGTCGGGGTACGGATTGGCGCGCACCCAATCCTCGAGCTGCCGGGAGAGCGTAACAATGTAGATGTCTCTCCCGCTAGCCTTCCAGGCGGAAAACCAGTCCCGGAAATGCATGTGACGATTTAGCATCCATGCCCACTCCTTATCACCGCGAGGACCATGATCCGTCCAATCGAGCAACCCTGGCGCGCGCTCTGGTTGTGTGGCGGTAATCCCCATTAAAGTAAAGCGGCGGCGCATCGCCAGGTCGGCGCTCTCAAACTGTTCAGAACCTGCAGGTTGGATCTCTGGCCATGGCAGCTGCTTATCCAAGTCACGGTAGTATTGTAACAGCGCCTCACCGGCCGCGGCTGAATCTCCCGATCGCCATAGCTCAAAGGCTGTTTCCAGCCCTGGATAATCGGGATCAAGCGCCTCGAAAATCCTGCCCAGTTTATCTTGCTCGACGCCGTAGGACTGCGGGCTCGCAAGTGCTGCGAAGCAGATGATGAGAAGAAGGGCTAGCGTTCGCCCCGCCTGCGCCGGTAGATGATGCGCTTGCTGATCGGACGGGCGGCGAACATGATTCCTAGCCCGACAAAGACGCCAACCAGCGGTCGCATTAGTTGCGAGCTGACATAATAGCCGAGATAGCTGGGGTCGAAGTCGCGCCATGTGGAGAGGATATTGCCCAGGAGCTGCCAGAGAGCCAGAGAAAGCACCAGCAGCCCCACTAATCGCACGCCAACGATAGACCGTTCAATCCTTTCTTCCATTCGCTAGAAGTGATCCGGATTCAGTTCGAGCATATGCTTGCGCAGACGCTCCGCAGCCTCGGCGTCGTCTGCCGAATAATCATCGCCGAAGATTTCCTCGCTCTCCACCATTCGCGCGCGCAGGCGAATCTTTGCAAAAGGTAGCGGCACAAAGTGGCGGTCCCAGGTGTTCAGGCGCCAGGCCCGCTTATGAGAAGCACCAAAGAGCAATAGCGGGGAACGGGTCTTGCGCGCCATCATGAGTACACCCCGCTTGGCGGAGTAAAGCGGCCCGCTCGGGCCATCTGGCGTCAGCCCAATGTCATACCCCTGGGCGTTTGCCCGCAATAGCTCCCGGGTTGCCTGGATTGAGCGTCGACTGCTGGAGCCACGGGCGCAGTTAATCCGGAGCATCTCGAAGAACCGGGCCTCCCATGCAGCAGCCTTGCTCGGGCTCACCAAAGCAATAAGTCGCTCCGGCATCCGGAAGCGGCAAAAGACGTAAGGCGCGACGAGTGAGCGGTTATGCCATGTAACAAAAAGCACTGGTCGGGACTGGTCCCTGAGCTGGCTCTCCTCCTCAGCATCAATCTCGAATCGCAAGGTTGAGTAGTAGAGCCGTACCAGCGAGGCCAGCGGCAGGAAGATCAGCCAGTAACGCCAACCGTAAATCTGGTAGACATTATCTGTTTGGAACGCTTTTGCAGCCGAACTGAGGCTTTCCTGTGCGGCTGCGTTGTTTGAGGCGGCAACGGCGGCTTGTGCCGTCGAAGGTCGCCAGGGGGGCAAGGATTCTATGGGCTGGGCGCCTTCTCGCATCACGTATGGCTTAAAAATCAATGTGACTGATGCTTCCCAACATTGAGGGAGAGTCAAGGGGAGAGCACAACTAGATGCAGATCTAACACCAACCGCACGTGAAAGTTGCAGAAAAGAGGAAAGGGGTTGGTGGACTTGGGGGGTTGGGGGGGGCGGTGCTGGGGCGGCTGGCGTAGAGGAAACTCGCGGATTGGTGTTTCGGGGCAGGCAGTGCGGGCGGCAAAAGCGGCGAGACGCCGCTTCTACGATGCTGGCGCGTGTTCGTAAGCTCATGGCGATGGGCGGAGAGTGGCAGGAAGTACGCCAGGCTTCCGATGCGGATGGGTCCGGGTTTAATTTAGTCGTGGGTGGCGCGGGAGGGTTGCCGATGTACGGAGGCTGGAGGACCAGCCTCCCTACCCTCGCCCTCACGCAATCGGCCCGATCTTGGTTTCGCCGATTCGCCGATTCGCTCTTCCGGCTCCCGGCCCCCTCACCGCGACGCAGCCGGCCCTCATGCGCGACCTTCAGCACCCGCTCTGCGCGCCTCCGCACTCGACACTTTCCCACGGATCATGACACTGGGCGCCCCATGAAGCCTTCACCAGAATTTCTTGAACAGGTGCGCCGACGGCGGGAGGAGCTTGCCCGCTTGTGCGGGGAGGAGTTCCCTGAACCGGAAGCAATCACACTGGAGATCGGATGCGGGCATGGTCACTTTCTCACGGCCTATGCAGAGGCGCATCCTAATGAGCGCTGCGTGGGAATTGATATCCTCGCCAAGCGCGTGCGTAAAGGAGAAGCAAAGGCCAACCGCCGCTCGTTGGATAACCTGAGCTTCATCAAGGCGGAGGCGCTGGAGTTTCTGGACGTCTTGCCGGAGCATGTGACGCTGCAGCGCACATTCCTCCTCTTTCTGGACCCGTGGCCAAAGAAACGCCACTGGAAGAACCGCATCGTGCAGGCCCCGCTCCTTGACCGCCTGGCGGCTCGCTCACCACAAGGCCAACTCTACTTTCGCACCGACCACGAAGGTTACTTCGAGTGGGCTGTGGAGCACATCTGCGCCCACCCTGAATGGGAGATCGATGATGAAGCGCCGTGGCCATTTGAGGCGCCAAGCTTCTTCCAGGACCTCATGGAATCGTGGCAATCCCTCTGCGCCCGTCGGGTCTGAGTTGCACTTCTGTCCCAGATTGGCTGATTATTTCAGCAATGGCCCGCAGACCCAACTTCGAGCTTCCACAACCCAAGGCAGAGGATCTCCTCGCCGACCGCCGCCGCAAGCCCGCCGTCGACTGGTTTTTCCGTGGGGTCTGGATTCTGGTGATCCTCGCGCTGTTGGGGCAGTTCGGGGTTATGGCGTGGTTAAGTTTTTAGAGTGCCAAATGCCGGGGGCTGCTGTGATTTACGAACAGTCCCGGGGATCGTGGGCGGGTGAAGAGGTCAAGTCCGGCAATTTTGGCATGAGGGAAATCTGGTTGGGAGCATGTTTAGGTTGGATGGATAGGATGGGTAGCTAAGCATTTGGTGAGCACGCCAAAACACAGTCTATGCCCCCGAAGGCGGCGCAAATCGGTTGTTCTCTTGTTGGAATGGCTGGAGATTTGAGGGACTGAGGGAGATCGGGTAGGATGAGAGCGTGCTTAGGTATTTTTCGTTGCTGTTGAGAGTGGTTTGGGTGCTTGGGGTGGCATTGGCGCTTGCCGATAATATTGGGGCAACGGTGCGGACGCCGGCGATTATTGGGGATGGGATGGTGATACAGCGGGAGGCGCCGGCGCGGATATGGGGGCGGGCCGAACCTGGCGAGTCAGTTACAGTGCGGTTTCGCGGGAAGACCTATACCGCGACAACAAGCGAGGCGGGGGACTGGGAGGTAACGCTGGATGCGCTGAGGCATGGGGGACCGTTCACGCTGGAGATCGAGGGGGAGAACAGGCTGAGGTTTGAGGATGTGTGGGTGGGCGATGTGTGGGTTGCTTCGGGGCAGTCGAACATGGAGCTGCCCATGGAGCGGGTGAAGGAGAAGTATGCGGATGTGATCGTCCGCTCGAAGAACCGGCAGATTCGGCACTTCGGGGTGGATACGAACTATGACTTTGATGGTCCACGCGATGACGTGCAGGGCAGCGGCTGGCGCGTGGCGAATCCGGAGGATGTGCTTCAATTTAGCGCAGTCGGTTACTTCTTTGCAGCGGCGCTGCATGAGCACCTGGAGGTCCCGATCGGGATTGTTAATGCCAGCGTGGGGGGATCCCCGCTTCAGTCCTGGCTGAGTGAGGAAGCCCTGGAAAACTATCCAGCGGAATTGGCGGAAGCCAAGCGCTGGCGCAACAAGGATCTGGTAGAACAAACCGAGGCGAATAACGCCAAAATCTACGAAAGCTGGGACGCGCAGGCGAATACGACGGATGTTGGCGTCAACTCTCCCATCCCCTGGTATGAGCCAGGGTTTACCCCGAAAGCCTGGAAAACGATGATGTTGCCGGGAAATTGGGACGAAAAGGGGCTCGAGCCCATGAATGGGGTCGTGTGGTTCCGCCGGACATTTGACGTTCCTGCTTCCATGGCTGGCAAGGAGGGCATGCTCTACCTGGGCACGATCGTGGACGCGGATGAGACCTACCTCAACGGCGTGAAGGTTGGCGCCACGACATACCAATACCCGCCACGGCGCTACCACGTGCCCGAAGGCCTTCTGAAGCCAACTGGAAATGTGCTGGTGATCCGGGCGTTCAGCCACGCCGGGCGCGGCCAGTTCACCCCGGACAAGCCGTTTGACCTTGTTGTGGGAGGTAAGTCGATCAATCTGCTCGGCGAGTGGCAGTATAAGGTGGGCGCGGTGCTGCAGGAACGACCGCCAACAACCTTTATCCGTTGGAAACCGATGGGCCTTTACAACGCAATGATTGCTCCACTCACCCAGATGCAGATCAAGGGGGTGATCTGGTATCAGGGCGAGTCGAACACGGGAAAGCCGGACAGCTACGCGGAGCTGATGGAAACGCTCGTCAATGACTGGCGCGACAAGTGGGAGGAGCCTGAGCTGCCTTTCATATGGGTGCAGTTGGCGAACTTCATGGAGGCAGAGGAGGCGCCATCCGACAGCGGCTGGGCCCGACTGCGCGACCAGCAGCGACTGGCGTTACGGATTCCACACACAGGCATGGCCGTGGCTATCGACGTTGGCGAATGGAACGACATCCACCCGCTGGACAAGAAGACGGTAGGCGAGCGGCTGGCGCTGGAAGCGCGCAGGGTGGCCTACGGAGATAAGGATCTCGTAAGCGCAGGTCCGCTAGTGGAAAAAGCACAACGGGACGGGCCACGGGTGCGCATTCGCTTTAAAAACGTAGGCGGCGGTCTGGTCGCCAAGGGCGGAGGTTCTGAGCTCAGACATTTCGCCGTGGCCGGAGAGGATGGAGCATTTGTGCGAGCAAAGGCGAGGATTGTGGGCGATGAGGTGGAGGTGTGGACGGACGGGATTGAGCAGCCAGCGATGGTGCGCTACGCGTGGGCTAGCAACCCGGAGTCTGCAAATCTTTACAATGAAGAAGGGCTGCCAGCGTCGCCGTTTGAAGTAGGCGTGGAGTAGCCTGCTTCGACGGGTGTGTGCCGGGCGCCTTGGAAGGGAAGTGAGTCGGCGAGCGTGATGATGGGGGGCGTTTGGCGTGGCGGAGATTCACGGGTTGGCGCACCTGCGCTGACAGTGCGAGCAGGCAAAGCGGCGGGACGCCACTTCCACTTTGGGGGTCGCTGCGGGGGTTCACCAGCAAGGTAGAAGCGCCGTCTCGGCGCTTTCTGGGCGCGGAGGTTGGGGCGGTGGGCGGGGAGGAACTGGGCGCGGCTTCTTGAGGGCGATGACCTCTGATGGACGGTAATGGACCTTGATGGACTGAGATGGACAGCAACGGCCTCGATTCGATTTCGCGGTGACTTCCTCCCCATTCCCCCATCTCCCTCTCGTCGCTTCTCCGACTCGCGAGGACCGCCGACGGCTACAAAAAAAGCCTCCCGGGGTGACCGGGAGGCTTTGAAAAATGAAGACTTAGGTCCGCAGTTAGCGGGTGGCTTCGTCGAGAATGTCGCCGAGGCTGGTAAGCTCTTCGCCCTTGAGGCTGTCGTACTGGGCGGCTTCTGCTGCCAGCTGGGATTCGTCGTAATCGGCTGCCTTGATGGAGAGGCCGATGCGACGCTCGTCGCGCTCGATCTTGATGACGCGAGCGGTGACTTCCTGGCCGACCTTGAGAACGTCCTTGATCTTCTCCACGCGATCTTCGCTGATCTGGGAGATGTGGACCAGGCCGTCGATGCCGTGCTCGAGCTCAACAAATGCGCCGTAGCTGGTGAGCTTGCTGACGGTGCCCTTAACCACGTCGCCGATCTTGTAATGGGTCTCGATCTCGCTCCATGGGTCGTTCATGAGCTGCTTCATGCCCAGAGAGATACGCTGCGAGGATGGATCCACATCGAGGACCACTGCGTCGACCTCGTCGCCCTTCTTGACGACTTCAGACGGGTGGTTGACCTTGCGGGTCCAGGACATGTCCGAGACGTGCACCATGCCGTCGATGCCTTCCTCGAGCTCGACGAATGCGCCGTAGCTGGTGAGGTTGCGAACCTTACCGCGAACACGGGCGCCAACCGGGTAGTTGTGGCGAACCATGTCCCATGGGTTGGTTTCGGTCTGGCGGACGGAGAGGGAGATCTTCTGCTCTTCGCGGTTGATGCCAAGAACGATGGCGTCGATCTCGTCGCCAACGCGGAGGACTTCGCTCGGCTTGCCGATACGCTTGGTCCAGGACAGCTCGGTGACGTGCACGAGACCTTCAACACCCTGCTCGAGCTCGACGAATGCACCGTAAGGCACGAGGTTGACAACCTTGCCACGGACGCGGGCGCCAACCGGGTAGCGCGCTTCGATGCCTTCCCATGGGTTGGAGGTGGTCTGCTTCAGGCCGAGAGACACACGCTCGCGCTCGCGGTCGACTTCGAGGATCATGATGTCGACCTCTTCGCCCACCTTCAGCATCTCGCTCGGGTGGGAAATGCGGCCCCAGCTCATGTCGGTGATGTGCAGGAGACCATCCAGGCCGTCCAGATCGATGAAGGCGCCGTAGTCGGTGATGTTCTTGACGGTGCCGCGGCGAACATCGCCAGGGCCGATCTCTTCGAGGAGCTTTCTGCGTTTCTCGCGGCGCTGCTCTTCGATGAGCTCGCGGCGGGAGATAACAATATTGCGACGCTCGAGGTTGATCTTGAGAACCTTAAAGTCGTAGGTCTGCTGAAGATACTGGTCGAGGTTCTTCGGCGGCTGAATATCGATCTGGGAAGCCGGCAAGAATGCGTCGACGCCAATATTGACGATAAGACCCCCCTTGACCTTTGACTTCACGCGACCGGACAGGATGCTGCCCTCTTCGCACTTGGAGAGAATGTTCTCCCAGTTCTTCTTCTGCTGAGCCTTGTCGTAGCTAACGACGGGGTTGCCATCGCGATCTTCGAGTTTTTCCAGGAAAACTTCGATCTCGGAACCGATCTGCAGTTCGCCCACATCCATGAACTCATGGGCAGGGACGATGCCTTCAGCCTTGGCGCCGATGTCGAGGACGACTTCGTTTTCACGGATTTCCGTGATCGTCCCCTTGATGATGTTACCTTCCTGAAGGCTTTCAAACTGGCTCTGCGCCAGTAGTTCTTCCATTAGTGAGGAAGCCATAATATGATTTCTACAAATCCCGGGCAGCTGACGCCGCTCGTTGGGCCAGGCAGCCGGGGGTTGAGGTTATTCTGTTATAGGTTGTTGTGTGTATTGTTAGAACCGCTTAATCGACCTGAGATCCATATTTCATGGAAGACGCCGATTTCAGGGGAACTTTGGAAAATGCTCCTCCCTGACCCACGGGGCAAGCAAAAAGGCAACTCTACCGCACTCCTTTTCGAGCGCCTCCCCTTATGCGCTGGGCATCATTTGAATCGCATCAGTAAGGAACAGTGCTTGGATGATGCCATGACACTCCAGGAACAGTTCGAACGTTACCTCGACCAATCGCCGGAGATCGATGAATCTGCTTATGTAGCGCCTTCTGCTGTGCTTATCGGATCGGTGACTCTTGGCCCCCGCAGCAGCGTGTGGCCGCTATGCGTGCTCCGAGGCGATATCAATAGCATCGAAATTGGCGAAGGCTCCAATGTTCAGGACGGAACCATCGTGCATCTCGCTGATGACTACGGCGTAAAGGTGGGGAAATATGTGACGATTGGACACGCTGCGATGATCCATGCCTGCACGATCGAGGATGACTGCCTGATTGGCATGCGCGCGACCGTGCTCGACGGCGCGGTGATTGGGAAAGGCAGCATTGTGGGCGCGGGAGCGTTGGTCACCAAGGGCACGGTTGTGCCTCCGGGGTCGCTTGTTCTCGGAATGCCGGCAAAGGTTGTGCGGCAACTGACGCCGGAAGAGATAGCAGGAAACCGAAAGCTCGCTGAAAAATACGTACAGGTTGCGGCGGCGCACAAGCAACGGCAATCCGCCAGAAGAAGTTGATGGGCTGGGAGCTCTACCGGCCGAATCGGAGTTCGTATAATTGGTGAACCACGCGCCTATGGCGTCCCACCCCTCCAGCTGAACCTTGTGCTTCGAAAAGATTATCTGGAAGTGGGATGATGTGGAAGTTGAGGGTGAAGAAATCACAGCTGAGTTCCCGCTGGGCGACACCTATGTAGAGATTGACTATCACTACGGTAGTGGCGCCTTGTTCCGGCACGGGCTTGTGGTTCGAGTCGTCGATTCCTTCACTTGGAATTCACTCGGAATCGATGACGCCGGCAATGTGGATACTGGAGCTAATGTGG
>CAYSHY010000037.1:22601-37781 GCA_964430955.1 uncultured Puniceicoccaceae bacterium
AATGTGGACGCTGCGGGAGCGTGGATATACCTACCTCACAACGAGGTCATTGAAGATAGTCTGGAAGGTCGGGGGGACTTCGAATCACTCTATAACTGGGTGGATACCCGCTCGATTCTCAGCTGGATCTACGCGCCCAGCGATTCCAACTGGGTCTACGCTTCAGCTATGGCTTGGATATACATGCCGCCTGAAAATGTTACACCCTACGGTGTCTGGGTTTACTGCCCTCGCTGAGGGCCAGTGGAAGCACCCGATTCGTTGAAGGGGATGAAAACTTGCTCCTCCGGACTCCAGCATCGCCGAAGGATTCCCAACGAAGCCTGGGGCCGGAACGGAATAACCGATCCCGGCGCGCCTATATTTATTCCGCAAAAAGATGAAACCAATTATCACTTTCTAGCGTATAACACGCTGTGAAAGTTATTGGGCTATACTTGTTATCCTCATTATTGGCCGGAGCACATTTGAGCGCGGCCGTGGTTGTCGAGCTTGTGCCGGCAGTGCAGGTTGCCGTCAACGAAGAGTTAGGCAGGGCGCCCGGCACGCCAGTGACTGATGAGGATATGGCCCAGCTCACAAGGCTGGCGATCACCCACCAGGCGTTCTGGGCTGTGCCGAACCTGCCCAACGCGATCCACCTCGAGGAACTCGACCTCTCTTACAGCGCCATCATGATGGGGCCGTCAGATCAAGCGATCCTGGCTAACCTGCCAAGCCTGAGACGCCTCAATCTCTCCCATAACGCCATTTCGGACCTGAGGACGTTCGCCGAGCTAGATCAAATTGAAGAGCTCAACCTGAACGGGAACCGGCTGACAAGTTTGGAAGGAGTGAAGGAACTCGAAAGCCTGCGCGTTCTGCGGGTGGGCTGGAATGCCATCACGGATTTTAACGCTATTGAGAACCACCCGACGCTAGAGGGACTCTACATCGGTGGGAATCGCCAGAGCGGACCTTATAACCATACGCCTGTGGCGCCCGTTGGCTTACGGGGCCCAATACAGCAGAATGAGCCGGGTGATCTCAGCTTCCTGGCAACGCTCTCCAACCTGCGACTCCTGGGGCTTGAAGAACTACCGCTTACCAACCTATCACCGATTGCACAGCTAACGCAGCTCGAGGAGCTGAATCTGAATGGCGCCTTGCGCGCTCTTGAGGGCTCGACCCTCAGCATAGGCAACCTGACTAAGCTGCAGGTCCTCGACCTCAGCAACAATGAGCTGCTGGATGTTGATCTGTCTCCGCTTACAGCGTTCAGGCAGCTTTACTTGAGCAACAACCTGCTCTCCTCCGTCGATTTTCTTGAAGGCTTAAATAAGCTGGAGCTGATCGACATCACCAACAACCGGCTTGATTTGACCGCCAACTCCCCTTCGCGAATCAAGCTCGACCAGTTGGAAGGCAATGGGGTTCAGGTGCTGAAGGATTCACTGGGCAATCACTTGCGACCAACGATCGCCATGACCAAGTACCAGTCATTCGATGACCCAGACAACGACGAACTGCGACGGGTGGTGTTTCGTGTGAGCAATCGTGAGCACCTCGTCGACCTGCAAATATCCTGGAGCGGCGGGAGTATCTCTCTGGGCGACAGCGACGAGGGCCAGCTTGAACTGCCCTTGGGCGAGACTACCGTAACCGTCTCGGGTAAATCAATTCATGGCGAAACCCACTCCTCCTCCATCCGTGTTCAGGTGGAAGATTACGGTGATAGCGTGTATGTGCCGGATTCCGAGTTGCGAAGGGAAATCTATCGGGAGCTGGAGCTTCCCAGCGACGCAATTCTTACCCGAACGGACATGCTGGGCATTACCAGTCTCAACCTCATTGACAAACCGCAAGAGAGCTTTCCACCGTATCCGCCATTTATGGATCGGCCAGCCGTCACCACGCTTGAGGGGCTGCAGTATGCGGAGAACCTCGTGGAATTACAACTGAGGGGCAGCTATCGATCCATCATCTCACCAATTTTCAAGACGATCCAATATGAAACCCATTACGTGCACGTTCAGGGATGGGAGGCTTTATATAATCTCCCCAATCTACGGGACTTGAGGCTATACGGCTTCAGGGATTTCAATCTGGATCTCATTGTCCCAATCACAACGCTGGAGTCCCTTTCACTCAGTGGATTTGTCCTCAGAGAACAAGGGGCCGTACAGGATTCCTGGCAGGCTCTGAGATCGCTCCCGAACCTGCGCGAGCTCAGCCTGGATACCATTAAGCCGCCACCGCTGGAGATCCTCTCACAACTGGCCGGCCTGGAACGCCTCAGCATTGATGGAGTATATGGAAAAAACCAGGATCTTTCTCCGCTTGCCTCACTCGACAGGCTGAAATCGCTTTCTCTAAACTTTGCTGAGCTATCGGACGTCTCCTGGATCTCGTCGCTGTCGAACCTTGAGGAGTTGTACATCCGGCGGAATCAGATTGAGGACCTCGCACCACTGAGCGCCCTGACTAAACTAAGGGTCCTTGATGTCTCAAACAGTGGCGTCGCCTCGGGCGAACCCTTGCGCAACCTGGAGAACCTCGAGTTCCTCAATATTGGCGGCAACCCGCTTCTTTCATTGGACTTTCTCAAGGATCTGCCTGCGCTGGATGAACTAATCATGGGGAATCAGTTCTTTACTGAAGCGACAAAGGAGTACGACATTATCGAGGATCTCCGCGATGCTGGCGTAATGGTGGATGTGAAGCCTCTTCCGGTAGACGATCTTCCGTTTACCATCAGGATGCAGGTCATGTATGTTGATGGAGAAGGTGACGGAGAAGTTCCCGTTACGCTGACCGTCTATGAGAAATTCAAGAACACCCTGGAAAGCGTGGTCTGGCGGTGGAACGATCAGGAACAGGACGGCGCACAGCTAACAACGGCTCTACCTTTGGGCGAGACGCGCGTCGAGATCGATTACCGCCGCACCAATGGCAACTTATATCGGCACAATGTTTTCGTCAGGGTCGTCGAGGAGTTCAGTTGGGACGCCTTATCCATGGACGAATACGGCAATGTGGACACTGGTTCACTCGTGGGATGGATCAACGTAAGCAACGACAGCGGATGGGTCTGGTCCTGGCCGCTGAACCGCATGATCTACCTCCATGAGGATCTCGTGTCCCCAACCGGCGTATGGTTCTATGCGCCTCATAATGAGGAGGCCGTGGACTCCTATTTCGCAACCTTGGAGCAGTACCCCAACCTGCGATGGGTGGATACCTTCTCCTTCCTGAGCTGGATCTACGCGCCAGACAGGTCTGGTTGGGTATGGGTGCTGCACATGAGCGACTGGGTCTACCTGCCGGAGGAAGAACTAAAGCCCGCAGGCACATGGATGTTCAGTTCGTTCTGAACGAGGTGTATTCAAAATGAAGCCCGCTCTCCACGGTAAGCACACCCAGAAGCGTTCCTAGACTGGATCTACATGCCCGATGACAGCGGGTGGATCTACGCGAACGGCATCGGCAGGTAGCTCTACTGCCATCAGAAAACATCAAGACCAACGCCACTCCAGAATTGTAGCTGCGCTGAAACGGTATCATCTGGCTACGGTGTAGCTGAAATCATAGGTATAAGATTACACTTCCACTTGTTCTACCAGTGAATCGGCAGTCTTGACCATCGCCTTGATTAATGCACACTAAGAATGCACACTTCTAAGGTATGGACGCAAACCTTTTGGATCTCCGGCGAAACACCAAGAAAATCGTTACCGCTCTGAAGAACCGGGAGCGAATCACTCTTTACAACCGGGGAAAGCCCATTGGGAGAATAGTCCCTCTTGAGGATCGAGACGATGAGAAGCCTATAATGGAGCACCCTGCTTTCGGCATGTGGAAGGACATGGAGAATGAAATCTCGGTAGAGGAACAAATACGCGAAATGCGTAAAGGCCGCTTCGATGATCTTTGACACGGATGTGATCATCTGGTGCTTGCGAGGTCGTAAAGCGGCAGCAATTGCGATCAAGGCCGAACAGGATCGAAAACTGAGTGTCATCTCCTTCATGGAACTGCTCCAGGGTGCACGCAGTAAACGGGATCAATTAGAGATCCGGCAGTTTCTAGACGATTACAGGTTCGAACTACTCCCCATATCAGCAAACATTAGTCAACGAGCCTGTGTGTACGTGGAAGAGTATGCACTACGTGACGGCTTACATGTTACGGACGCCCTAATTGCCGCCACTGCAGTCGAACATGGAGAAATCCTTCTTAGCGGAAACCATAGGCACTACCGCGTAGTAGAGGGGCTTGATTTGAAAGTCTTTGAAGCAGGGACTGCATGATTAAGCGTATCAGTCGTGGAGTCATCAGCGCACACTAGATGATCATCAGTCCCTCACGCCGCCTGAGTTCCTTCAGCAACAATGCCTTCATTTGTTCCAGATCCTCGTCAGACGGCAGATAGCTGGCTAATTACATTGCACACGACACGCGGCGCCCCCGGCTCGCCTATCGTTCCCGGCACTCAACGCCCAAAGCGCCGAGACCCTCCTTCGCCGAGGCTTCAGCGGGCGGGCTGGCGCTTCCACTTTACTGGCGCGGCTTCGTGAAGGCCTGATGTGTGGTCTGCCTTCTCTTCCCCTCCCACCAACTCCATTACACGATTGCTCCATCGACACTCGCCCCTAGCCCCTAGGCGCCCGGCACGCGGAACTTGGCGCCCGGCATACGGCACTCATCCGCGCCGCAGCCTCCCCTGCTCTTGCGTGCTTGCGGACGATCCTGTAATATTGGAGGTTTCCAATTTTTTTGAGATCAATGGCGACACAAGCACCCGAACGACATGAGTTTCAGGCGGAGGTCCGACAGGTCCTCGATATCGTGATCAATAGCCTGTATACGGACCGGGAGATTTTCCTTCGTGAGTTGGTCTCGAATGCGGCGGACTCGCTCGAGAAGCTGCGTCATATACAGCTTACGGAAAAGGAAGTCTTCGATGACAAGTTGCCCCTCGAGATCAACATCACCACCGATGACACGGCGGGCCGTATCACGATTCAGGATTTCGGGATTGGGCTGACGCGTGAGGAACTGGTCCAGAACCTGGGCACGATCGCACACAGTGGTTCAAAGGCTTTCGTCAATGCGATGAAAGCTGCGAAAGAGGCAGGCGAGAATCCTGCGGACGCAAGCTTGCAGATTATTGGTCAATTTGGCGTGGGCTTTTACTCTGCGTTCATGGTGGCCAGCAAGGTTGAGGTGTTCACGCACTCCTGGCGGCCGGACGCCGAGCATCTCGTTTGGCGCAGTGACGGCAGCGGCGCATATGAGATCGAGCCCAGTCATGGCGAACGCCGCGGCGCCAAGCTCGTCATCACTCTGAAAGAAGATTACAAGGAGTTCGCCAAGGCAGACCGTGTAAAGGAAATCCTGCGGCGCTACTCTTCGTTCGTACCGTTCCCGATCAATGTTAACGGGGACAAGCTAAGCACGGTGCAGGCAATCTGGACCCGCTCCAAAAGCGAAGTTTCGGAGGAGGAGTATACCGAGTTCTACAAGTTCCAGGCCAATGCCTTCGACGAGCCGCTGTTTACGCTGCACTTCTCCGCCGATGCGCCGCTGGCGATCCAGGCGCTACTGTTTACTCCAAAGCAGAACACAGAGCGCTTCGGGTTTGGCCGGATGGAGCCGGGCGTGGCACTCTACTGCAAGAAAGTGCTTATCGACCCTAAACCAGAAGGTCTGTTGCCAGACTGGCTACGATTCCTGCGCGGGGTTGTCGACAGCGCTGACCTGCCGTTGAACATATCCCGGGAGTCCATGCAGGATAGCGCCTTGGTTCAAAAGTTGGGCAAGGTAATCGTGGGGCGCTACCTGAAGAGCCTGGACGAACAGGCGAAAAGCGATCCAGAAAAGTATAAGACCTTCTGGAAAGAGTTCGGCTCTTTCCTGAAAGAAGGGGTAGCGACAGACTTTGCCCAGCGGGAGCGCTTATCCAAGCTGCTGAGGTACGAATCGAGCCTGGAGGAGAAAGGAAAGCTTATCAGTTTGGCCGACTACGTCGGCAGGATGAAGGATGGTCAGAATGAGATCTACTATCTCTACGCGCCGAATCGTGACGCAATCGAGAACGGCCCCTACCTCGAGCCATTCAAGGCTCGCGGGCTGGAGGTGCTATTCCTTTACGAGCCCGTCGACGAGTTCGTGATGAGTCACCTCATCGAGTTTGAGGGCAAGAAATTAGTTAGCGCCGACACGGCGGACCTGACGCTGGAGGATGTATCGAAGGACGCCACGGGTGACGCCTTGCCAAAAGATCGGATCGAGGCGCTCTGCAAATGGCTGAAAGAACTGCTCGGCCAGCGCGCCCGCGAAGTCAGCGCCAGCAAGCGCCTAGTTGAGAGCCCGGTCGTCGCGCTCAATGCAGACAAGATGATGACGCCCAGTATGCGCAGGCTCATGAAGCTGATGCGCGAGCGAGAAGGCGCCGGTGAGAGCGAGGGAGAAAGCATTCAGCCGGTAAATCTGGAGTTGAATCCACGGCACCCGCTGATTCGCAAGCTGGATGAGCTGCGTGACAGCAATGAGGAACTCGCGAAAGATGTCGCCGAGCAGATCTTCGACAACGCCCTGATTGCGGCCGGCTTCCTCGATAACCCGCACAGCATGGTGCGCAGAATCAATAAACTTTTGGAGCGGGTCGGTTAAGGCTGACGCTGAGGCGCTCCACCCAATTGACGCCCTTGCGGCGGATTTCGGTTTCCTTGAGTTCGCGACGGACGGACTCAAGGAAGGCCGTCTCAAACGCCTGCTCGCTATTCGCATCCTTCGCTCGGACCCGCTGTATGGCGGGTGTGGGAGCGATGGGTAGAGGGTGCTGTTTGGCTCTCATGTTTGATGACTGGTAGTCTGAGGTTGATGCCCGTTGCCCCCGCGGACTGCTGAAGAGTAAACCACCAACAGAAAAGAAAGTTTCCAATCGGCTACAAATCCTAACCCTTTACACGTTTGCTCTTCCGAGCAATGCGAAGTGCTCTCTGGGGAAGATCACAACAATTCCGGAGAAAAAACTAACATACGGCCCAGATTCCGTAGTCTCGGTATTTCACCCTCTGATAGGCAAGCGATCCCGGGTAGTGACCGAGACATGTGGAGAAAGGTCTCTTAACGGCACGTTTTCCTTGCCCCAGCTTTATGGAACACTTAATTGAGACAGCTCATCTCAATTACCTGGGATAAAACTTTGCCATGGGAAAGACACTTTACGAAAAGGTTTGGGAAGCGCATACGGTGCGCGAGTTGCCTAACGGGGCGACACAGCTGATGATCGGGACACACCTCATCCACGAGGTAACCAGCCCACAGGCTTTCGGCATGCTTCGCCAGCATGGATTGAAAGTGAAGTATCCGCACCGGACGTTTGCGACCGTGGACCACATTGTTCCCACGAACGAGATCGCCGAACCTTACAGCGATCCCTTGGCTGACGCGATGATCAAGGAGCTGCGCAAGAACTGTGCAGACTATGGCATCACCTTTTTCGACACCAGCACGGGCAAGCAGGGCATCGTGCACATCGTTGGACCAGAACAGGGCATCACTCAGCCTGGGACCACGATTGCGTGCGGCGACAGCCACACTAGCACGCACGGCGCTTTCGGAGCGCTCGCCTTCGGCATCGGCACCAGTCAGGTGCGCGACATCCTGGCAACGCAGACCATGGCCATGAGCAGGCTGAAGGTGCGCCGAATCAATGTGAATGGCCGCTTGCAGCCTGGCGTATACGCCAAGGACGTTATCCTGCACATTATCCGCGTGCTGGGCGTCAATGGCGGCACTGGCTTCGCCTATGAGTACGGTGGCGAAGTATTTGACAACTTCTCGATGGAAGAGCGCATGACGGTGTGCAACATGTCTATCGAGGGTGGGGCCCGTATCGGCTATGTAAATCCGGACGAAACAACCTTCGAATACCTAAAGGGACGTCCGTATAGCCCACGCGGCGCAGCATGGGACGCAGCGGTTGAGCGCTGGCGTGGATTTGCAAGCGACCCAGATGCGAAATACGACGACGTTGTAAACATCGACGCCAACGAAATTGCACCAACGGTAACCTGGGGGATCAATCCCGGCCAAGGCATATCAATCACAGAGTGCGTACCGTCGCCGAACGAAGTTCCGGAATCGCAGCGCGAAGGCGTTGTTGAAGCGCTCGAGCACATGAAGTTCACCGGCGGGATGCCAATCAAGGGCGTTCCAATTGACGTGGCCTTCCTCGGCTCTTGCACCAACGGGCGGCTCAGCGACCTGCAGGAAGTCGCCAAGTTCATCAAGGGCAAGAAAGTTAACCCCCGCGTAAAGGCGATCGTGGTTCCTGGCTCACAGGTTGTGTCGCAAATCGCGACAGAACTGGGCCTCGACAAGATCTTTACGGAGGCCGGCTTTGAATGGCGAGGCGCTGGATGCTCGATGTGCCTCGCGATGAATCCAGATAAGCTGATCGGCGACCAGCTTTGCGCCAGCTCCAGCAACCGAAACTTCAAAGGCCGGCAAGGCAGCCCCACTGGCCGCACCATCCTGATGAATCCGGTAATGGTTGCAGCAGCTGCGATTACTGGCGAAGTCAGCGACAGCCGCGAAGTATTTGGATTGCGGGAACTCGCCGCCGTGTAGAGCAAACTCCAGTTTCTCTTTCAAAAGCTGCCTCTCATCGGGCAGCTTTTTTTGTCTGCCTCCGCTTGACGGCAGGCGTCAAAAGAAAAGGTCCCTTAAGCGATTTGCTCAGAGACCTTTCAAATAAGTCGTTTGTACGAAATTACTTCTTCCTGCCTCGGAAGTGGCCATGGACAAACGCCAACCCAAGAGCCGCCAACCCGATCAGGCAAGCCGTGGTCGCTGGCTCGGGGACAGTCGTGATTGTGAGGTAGGGCCGCAACGCCTCGTCAGAGTGATTGGCCGACCCCACTGTGTAATAGCGGGAATTCGGAAGGCTGTCGGCGTCAATCACGAGGCGCAGCATAAGGTAAGTATCCTGAGGAACCCCCTCAACATACAGACTGTTGAGATAATCGGCCAAGGCCGAAGACGCACCCTCAATATCGGCCGTGCTATTGGATACGCCAGATGTCGATGCGCTTGTCAGAAAATTATCTACAAGGAGCGTCGCATCAGGATCATCCTCGGGCAACTGGCCATTGAAAAACCCACCAATGGCTACTGGAGTGGAGGACGGAAAAACACCTAGCCCGTGCAGGTCGATGTTACCGGCCGGATTGTTTGAGCGGCCGAGGTGCCCAATCGAGAACACAGCATCCACGATAATCTCGTTTGGCTGCAAGACCGGAAGCAAGAACGGGAAATATCCCGCCTGCATTTTGTTGTTCGAATTTCCCAGTCGAATACTCTCTTGAGACGCATTGATGGATGATCCGTCTGACAAAAGCGGCCGATCCCCCGTGTGTCCGGGTATAACAAGTTCCACGGCGGTCAATGGGGATAAGGCAGTCAAAAAAAAGATGGGGGCCAAAGCGATAGAAAGGGGGATTTTCATGTGTCTTTACCTGTAGCCATTGAGATCCTCCAGTCAATACAATGCGATACCTTAATTCCGATATGCCAACTGGTTGCATATTCCTTGGGTGAGGAACTGGGGAACCTGTTCTCTACTCAAGACAAAAAAAAGCTGCCTCCGCCTTGTGCGGAGACAGCCATAAGCGCCTTTATGAAAAATCTGGACCCGGGCTAGCGGATCATGCCAGCAGCAACGGTCTCGTTGGTAAACTCATCGATGAGAATGATGCTGCCAGTGATACGATTACGACGATAGCTGTCGTAGAACACCGGCTGACTGACGCGCACGCTGATACGGCCAATCTCATTCAAGCCCAGCTCCTTTTCATCCTCGATCTTGTGGAGCGTATTGATGTTCACCTTATAGAGAACGTCCTTCACGATCGCCTTCACCTCGCGGGTGGTGTGGCGAAGGATGTAGCGACCTCCTGTAGCAAGGGTCTTCTTCTCGGAGAACCAGCACAACATCATATCCAGGTCTTGTCCCACATGGGGCTGGTTCTGCGGCTTCACGATCATGTCGCCGCGAGAGATATCAATCTCGTCCTCCAGAGTGATTGAGACAGATAGCGGATGGTAAGCTTCCGCGAGATCTCCATCAAAGCTGTGAATTCCCTTGATGCGCGAACTGAAGCCGCTGGGAAGGATCGTTACTTCGTCTCCCGGCTTGAACACTCCGCCAGCCACCTGGCCCGCGTATCCGCGGAAGTCATGCCACTCGTCGTTCTGTGGGCGGATAACCGTCTGCACAGGGAAGCGTGGATCAACATGGTTGGCGTCGCTACCAATATAGACGTTCTCCAGATGGTAGAGAAGCGCTGGGCCGTCATACCAAGGCATGTTGGCGGAGCGGGTCACGACATTGTCGCCCTTCAGCGCGCTTATGGGGATAAATGTCATGTTCGCAATCTCCAGCCGTGATGCAAATTGACGGAACTGCGACTGAATCTGGTCGAACACCTCCTGGGAGTACTCGACAAGGTCCATCTTGTTAATGCAGAGCACCACATTCTGAATGCGCAGCAGCGAAGCCAGGAAGGCGTGCCGCTTCGTCTGTTCCACCACTCCCTTGCGGGCATCGACAAGAATGATCGCGAGGTGCGCGGTCGAGGCGCCAGTCACCATGTTGCGGGTGTACTGGATGTGCCCCGGCGTGTCTGCGATGATAAACTTGCGGCGCGGCGTGGCGAAATAGCGGTAGGCGACATCGATCGTAATGCCCTGTTCACGCTCGGCACGGAGGCCATCTGTCAGAAGCGCCAGATTGATGTTCTCCTCGCCCTTAAGCTTACTCGAGCGCTCCAACGCCTCCAACTGGTCCTCAAAGATCGTCTTCGTGTCGTACATGAGCCGCCCAATGAGGGTGCTCTTGCCGTCGTCGACGCTTCCGGCCGTGGTAAAGCGCAGCAGCTCCATTTCTGTTGTTGCAGCAGACATCTTAGAAATATCCTTCCTTCTTGCGATCTTCCATCGAAGTCTCGCTCCGCTTGTCGTCAGCACGGTTACCACGTTCGGTTTGCCGGGCGGCGGCCACCTCCGCAACAATCGCATCCATATCCGTAGCTGTGCTTTCCACCGCTCCGGTGATTGTTGCGTCGCCCATGGTGCGGAAGCGGATCATCTTGCGCTCTACCTTCTCACCGTTGCGCGGCTGAACGAATTCACTAACGGCCAGGATCACGCCATTGCGCACCACGACGTCTCGCTCGTGAGCATAATAGAGGCTCGGCAGCTGTATGTTCTCTTGGCGGATGTATTGCCAGATATCCATCTCAGTCCAGTTAGACAGAGGGAAGACACGGAAATGCTCTCCCGGATTCTTACGCCCATTGTACAGCGCCCAAAGCTCGGGCCGCTGATTCTTCGGGTCCCATTGACCGAACTCATCACGATGTGAAAAGAAACGCTCCTTTGCTCGCGCCTTTTCCTCGTCCCGACGTGCGCCTCCAAATGCTGCATCAAACTGATGCTCCTCGATCGCGTCGAGCAGGGTGACAATCTGCAAGCGATTCCGGCTTGCATTGGCGCCCGTCTCTTCCACAGCACGGCCCTTGCGAATCGACTCCTCCACACTGGCCACCACCAGCGTCGCGCCCACTTCCTTCACCAGTTGGTCGCGGAAATCCAGCGTCTCCTTAAAATTGTGGCCAGTATCCACGTGCATCAACGGGAACGGAATCTTGGCTGGCCAGAAAGCTTTACGCGCCAAGTGCACGAGTACTATGGAATCTTTCCCTCCCGAAAACAGCAGCACAGGATTCTGGAACTGCGCCACTGCCTCCCGCATCACGTAGATCGCCTCGGACTCAAGGTAGGCCAGGTTGCTGACAGTGTAACTGGGCATAATCTCAATAAAAGTCCCCCCACCCATGCAGCGCACGCCAAACCTTTGCAAACCTTTTCTGTGGTAAAAAAGGTTATTTACCTAAGATACCAAAGAAGACCGGGGTGTTGGAGGACTGGAGTGCTGGAATGGTGGGTGAAGGATTGGGAGGTGGTGGGCAGCGCCACCCGGGTCTACTTTGGGCAGCTAACCGCCGATCTTGCGCCAAACCTGAAGGCTGTAATCGTATGCCCAGCCTGCAGTCCCTACTCCATAGAATAACCAGCCGTCCTTGGCGCTGTACAGGAGCGGGTAATCAAGGGGCGTTGTGAAAACCCATGAATCGAAGTCTGGCATGTATATCCAAAAGTCGCTGAAACTCTCGCCAGACACCCACAAGAAACCGTGCTCTATGTGGTATACCCAGCGGTCGTTGAGGTCGCCAATGTAGAACCAGCCAAACCAGGGCTGAAGCGCCCATCCGCCACTCATCGATTTCGCCCCTGAAACCATGAAGCTCAGGACT
Organism: uncultured Puniceicoccaceae bacterium; assembly: GCA_964430955.1. Taxonomy (GTDB): domain Bacteria; phylum Verrucomicrobiota; class Verrucomicrobiia; order Opitutales; family Oceanipulchritudinaceae; genus CAYSHY01. Next base: position 34,967 of record CAYSHY010000037.1, read on the forward strand.
CCGCTCAAGTCAGGATCCAGAGCTGAGATCCTGTTTAGGCGCAACGGATATTGTTCGCCCATCTCAGTCAATAAACCCTGAACCAGAAAAGGAGACTGCAAAGCGACGGTCCCTTTGAATTGAGCGTTGACGGGTACGCTCACGTCGATCTGGCCGCTGGGCGGAACCATCATGCGTCCCCCCACGCCTTCCCCTTCATACTCAGAGTAGAAGAGCAGCTCACCAGAAGGCGCCAATGCAGCGTAGACATCCCAATCCTCCCCCAAAACGCCCTCCTGGAAGTATAAGCCGGCGGCTTCAGCAAACGGACCGAATGCGTCAACCGGCTCAAGGAGGAAACTCCCTCCCGGGCTCATTAGGCCTTCAAATACGCCGTTTAGAAACCTCCCTCTGCCAATTACTCCATCCGCAGCGAAGGTATACTCGTCCCCATCCTGCACCAGGTTCGCGAAGAAAGCAGTTTCAGCTGCTTCAACAAAGACGCCCATCCGGTAGGCTCCATTCTCTCGCAAAAGAATCGCTGGGCTCCCTGAACCATTTCCAAGAAACCCAGTGTACATTTCCGTGATATTGCCCACGACAACCGGCGGTTCTTCAGGGGAGGCCGGATCGGTCAAGTTCACATAGAGACGTCCACTCTTGCTAGAAACCTCAGACATCGAAAGATCAATCTCAATCCACACCCCTTCCAGGAACTCACTCTCGGCATCACGGAAGACTGTAAATGGGACTATGGCCGAGGCGCCGGCGCGGTCCGCCAGTAGATTAGTCAACAGGGGGAACTCGTAATCTTCGCCAAAGACGACATTATCTGTGGTTCCAGTAAACTTGTCGTTGAGCATCAGGAGGGACTCCCAATCCCGATCGGCGACAATCCCCACCTTAACAGCCTTCCAGCTTTCTTCCGTTGGCTCCTGCACAGTCATGGAGTTAGGATTGAAGGTGATGACAGGCAGATAAGTGAGGCCGGCGTTTACCCTCTGTTCTGGCGCAGACGGTGTGAAGGAAAATACTTCAGAGGTGACAGTTGTTTCCCATGGCCAGGTAGCCATGACGTCGTTGTGCTTCAATCCGCTAATCTGACTGGTTACGACCGAATCAGACGGCGGGTTTGGCGCCGCAAAACTGGTGTCCAGCGGCTGATTTAACTCCACGAAGTATTGCCCGTCGTCGTCGAACGCAAATTCGTAGTAGCCATCGGAACCAGTGCTTGTGGTATCGACCACGTCCGACGTCACATATGTGCCCTTCCGCAAACGAAGCAGCACATTAGCGATGCCGCTTTCGTCACCATCCATGACGTCATTCTGATTAAAATCCTCCCATACAATACCAGAGATTAGATAACGTCCGCCTCGCTCGAAAGCAGCTGGAGCATCAATGTTTGGTCCCACAGGAACCGCCCGGGCTTTGAATAGGCGGCCCGTAGGATTGTAGACACTGGGCGCGAGTTGCAGGTAGGACCGTTGTATGGTGAAAGTCGACTGAACTGCTGCGGAGAGCTCATCCCAATAAAACCGGATGGAGGAAGCTTCGTCAGTTGAAACATCGCCTTGAATCACTGGAACATAGGCGTAAAAGCCGCCACCAACAGCCGACCACGACTTGAACGGCTCCTCGCTAACTGAGCCCTCTGTAAACAAGGAGCCCTTGAACTCGCCATTGGAAAACAACCAGCCACGCTCGATCTGCATCTTACCGCTAATCGTCCACCTTTCGCCGTTCAATCCTACGTTGCCGTCTCCCAAAACGACCAACTCAAGATGGGACGGGGGCTGCACGCCTGCTACAGTTGCATTCGGCATATAACCGATCTGGGCGTAGCCCCGGCTGCCATCCGCCCTCGTGATCGGCACTGGAATCTCGATCACATGATCTTCAGCAGTGGTTGATGCAGTAGCAACTGCTACCACTCCGAAGAGGAGCTGGATAATGAAAAGGATGAGTGGAAAGGCCCGGGCATTACGCATTGGCGTCCTTGTTATTAGATGCGATAGAATATTACTAAACCGCTACTAATAACGGTCACCGTTAGGGAACCTTAACCCTCTAATCGATCAAGAAGTTAACTGTGGTTGAAGCGACTCCTGAATCACGATGTTTTCGCTCCGGCTAGAGACTCCTGGACCGACAGCACCTGGACAAGTTGCTCCTTTCGCCCAATCACTCTGAGACGGAAAATGAAAAGTCGGCTAGATCGGTGATCGCCAGTGTTGCCACGCGTTTGACGCTGCACGAAATTTGGGGCCACTTGGTCTAGAGCCTACAGGTGAATCTAGGCGAAATCTTAATCATTTTCCTGCAGGGCTCGAGAGGTCTCTCCGCTATCCCACTCTTCCACAATGTCCGGGAACAGGTCCATTTCCAAAATTGCAACTTTGCCTGACTCTTCACGCCGCGCGCGCAGCACGATTATCTCCGGCTGCCTGTTTGTTTTCAGAATGATTTTGTCAGGAGTAACGAATGCCCATTTCCCGTCGAAACACCAACCGCCTTCATACATGCAGTCGGCATCAAAACCAATATGGTCGGTTCGCTGCTCGTATATGAAGGAGCCGTCCTTATTGAGCTCGAGAACGCGCGGCCACCAGGGATCGCACCGGCAGTATGAACCCGCCACCTCGTCAAAAGTCAGGCGATTTGAAGTAAAAGAAACACAGCCGCACAAAAAGAGAGCTAGGAGCAGCAAGAACCTCATTGTTGCATCTAATCCCGTAGGCCACTAAATGCCAAGGGCCTATCGAACGTCCTTGTGTTTGATCTTCTGAACAACAAGGTCCCTCAATTCTCCAGCACGCGTGGGGTCCGCCAGCCC
>CAYSHY010000038.1:0-37126 GCA_964430955.1 uncultured Puniceicoccaceae bacterium
CACGCTCGGGCTTTGGCGCTTTCGGGTCGTCTCGACGCGCTGGTATCTTCATTACTTGACAGCCTTTGGTGAAGGGTAGGGGATCGACCAGTTCAATCCCTTCCTGTAATTCCTCCACAGAAAATGTGTGATTCATGTGCGTGGGCATCAGCGTGTGCTCGTATAGAGGTTGGTTGTCCTCGCGCGCAGGTCCGAGCAGATACTTATATCGGCCGTCTGTGATGTTCACGTGCCCGCCAAACATTCCGAACAGGGCGTAGTCTCGAACATTTGCATCGTGGTCGATTGTCTCTCGTAGCACTTTCCCGGTCATGTCGGGGGTCGGTTTCAGTCCAAAAAACTCGAGTAAGGTCGGGCCAAGGTCAATGGAGGGTTGCACCAGGGCTTGCCGGCGTTCCCCAGCCTTTCGACTTCGGGGATCCCAAACAAAGAACGGGGTGTTCGCGACCTCCTGGTAAAAAGGCATCCAGTTCTTCGCCCAGCAGTCGTGCTCCCCGAGCATGAAACCGTGATCCGTCCACACGATGAGCATCGTATCCTCCCACAGTCCATGCCGATCCATTGCATCGAGCACCTCGCCCAGCTTCTTGTCGCACAAACTTACCAGCGACGCATAGCAGTAGCGTATATGCTCCACTTCTTCGGGTGTTTCGGTTACCGAACCATAGCGCGGCCAGTCGATCCATCGGCCTTGGTATTTTCGGAAATGCTCCGAATACAGGGCCTGATGTTCCTGCAGGGAGAAGAAGGGCTCGTGCGGGTCAAATGTCTCGATTTGCAGGAACCAGTTGTCCTCTCTCGCGTTGCGTTCGATAAACTCCAGGCCAGCCCGAATGGTTTGCGACTGGGGCATGCTCGCCTCACATTGTATCCGCTTTCGGTTCTTTCGGTCCTGTTGATGCCTGAAGTCCATTGCAGCGTTGCGGCCACCGGCATTTGCCTCCGGGGGTTCTGGCGCTACCTGCGGTGTCCATGGGTCTCCTTCCTGACCTCGAAAGCACTCCCAGGTCGTGTAACGGGTATGGTAGGTACATCCGCCTTCCTCAAAGTAGTGATAGTGATCCGTTGCCAGATGTGTGTGCACCCCTGCGCACTTCAGCATCTCCGGTACGGAGTCGTCAAACGGCTCGATCGGTCCCCAGCTGCGGTGAAGAAAGTTCGGGCGACCGGTATGCAAGTCTCGCCGGGCGGGCATGCACGGCATGCTGCATACGTAGCTTCGGTCAAAGGTTACCGTCCGTTCCGCCAGTCTCTGGAAGTTTGGCGTTTGCACCCACTCGCATCCATAGGACGACAGCATGCGCCGGTTCAGCGAGTCAAACATCAACATCACTACCTTCATGACAGCTCCTGGCGCCAAGGCTCGTTCCATCTGACTACTGGTGACAAGGCAAATCAACAGTGAACGGGCTGGAAAGTCCGGGCATACCCCTTATATTGCGTTTGTATGACTCCGCTCCCCCCTGCCCATCAATTTGCCATTGGCGATGTTTCCAAACCTGAGTTTCGGTCCTTCTACGATGAACACGGCTTTTGCGTCGTCAAGGACGTGCTCTCCAGTAGCGATGTCTCTGCGTTGAACGGGGAGGCAGTCGAGATTTGCAGGGGAAACCGCGGATGGACCCCGGACCCCAAATACCTTTCGGAAGAAGAAATCCGCACACTTAGTCCCGAAGAGATTATCAGTCGCTTCATCTGTATCCACTTCCCGCACAAGACATCAGATCTCATGTTGCGCTATCTCTCGCAGCCTTCTGTGGTCGATGTGCTGACTTCTGTGATCGGACCAAACGTCAAGTGCATGCAGTCGATGCTCTTCATCAAGGCGGCGGGCAAACCTGGCCAAGCCTGGCACCAGGACGAAGACTATATCCCTACGCGCGATCGCTCATTGACAGGCGCCTGGATGGCTCTTGACGAAGCCACAATCGATAATGGTTGTCTTTGGATCATTCCGGGATCGCACAAGCCCGGAATCCTTTGGCCGCAGGCTGTGCAACACGACGACCGCTTTGACTGTTCTCATGAGAGCTTTGGCTTTCCCTACAGCGATGACGATGCGATTCCGGTAGAGGTCTCAGCTGGTTCTGTGGTCTTTTTCAACGGATACACGCTCCATCGCTCGCTCCCTAACCGACGGGAAATTGGATTTCGACGCACGCTGGTTAATCACTATATGAGCGCCGAGTCGTTTCTCCCGTGGCGCGCGCAACCCGGCGTGCCGGTGGCAAAGTGTGATTATCGTGATATCGTGATGGTTGCCGGTCAGGACCCATACGCATGGAAGGGCCTTGAGGACATCCAGCGCCCCCATGTCCGTCCATTCAAGCAGGGCGGTTGCAACGATGGTTTGACGCATGAGCAGCAGATTCTCGCCCGCCGCGGTCTGCAGACGATCTAGCGTTCATTGGGATAGGAGGGGTGGTTCAAGGCGCATCGATACAAGAATTCAAAGTGGGCCCATTAGCGTGTCCGGATCTCGACTCTCCAATCGTCGGTATCAATAAACGCCAACCTCTAAACATTGTATCATGAGCGCCACAATTACACCTTGCCTTTGGTTCGATCAACAGGCCCAGCAAGCAGTTGATTTCTACGTATCGCTCCTCCCGGAGTCTGCCTCCGGCCGCATTGCGCACTATCCAAAGTCCGACGTTAAGATCGATGGAATGCCCCCTGAAGGCAGCATCCTGACGATTGAGTTTACCTTGTGCGGTCAACTATTTACAGCCCTTAATGGGGGGCCGTTCTTCAAGTTCACTCCTGCTATCTCGCTGTGCCTGGAAGTTCCTGACGCCGAGACTGCTTCTTCAATCTTCAAAGAGCTCTCACAGAGCGGGAGCGTTCTGATGCCTCTCCAGAAGTACCCCTTTAGCGAGTGCTTCGGCTGGGTGGAGGATCGCTTTGGCCTATCTTGGCAGATCAATGCCACAGGGACAGCCAAGCCTGTAATCGCGCCGGGTCTCATGTTTGTGCGGGAGCATTGTGGGCAGGCAGAAGAAGCCATGCTGACGTACGCGAATCTCATACCCGGCTCCAACGTTGAATCCATCGTTCGCTACGGCGCGGAAGAGCCGCCAAACAAGGAAGGGACCATCAAGATCGCCGCTTTCAGTCTCGCCGGCGTTCCATTCCGCGCCATGGACAACGCCTTTGATCATGAGTTCGACTTTACCGAAGCCGTATCCTTCCAGATCTATTGTCCCGACCAACAGAGCATCGATCGCTACTGGGACGCCCTCTCGAAGGATGGGCCGGTAGAGGATCAACAATGTGGATGGCTCAGGGACCGTTTCGGCGTCTCGTGGCAGATAGTCCCCGATTTCCTTGGCGAAGTCATGGTTGACCCCGTCTCGGCCGAGCCTGTGATGGCTGCTCTCCACACAATGAAGAAGCTCGACTATCAGGCTCTTAAAGATGCAGCTGCGCAACGCGCCGCCCGCCAGTAGCCGGCCTCCATCGAGATGGTTTATACGCGCTTCCTGTAAGGGCTGTCCGAGTCGTCGAGGTGATCGGGTGGGGGCGGGACTTCTTCTCCATCTTCGTTGTAGTAGGGAACACTGAAGTAGTCCACGGCGCCTTCCTTGTCTGTGTCGTAGTGCAGACGAAAGTCCCCGGATCGTTGCTGTCTCGGAGTTGGCAGTTTCCGGTGTTCTGGCGTGAGTTCACGCTCCCAGCGGTAGACAATGATATTGCCCGGTTGCACATCCACAATATCATCCTCCGTGAGGATCTTGATAAGGTGTCCCTGGCGGCCGCCGATGTTCAGCCTAAAGGGTTGCTCAGCCCAGTTATCCGGCAGACGAACGGTAAGAATGGTCTCTGTGGGCGTGCTTTGAGCGCGAACCTTGAACTGGTTTAGGTGTTCCAAGTCTTCGTGCGCAAACGAGCGCACGTCGCCTTCTGGCGCTCCCGTAGCAAAGCGGTAGAGTCTACCCCCAATTGTGGGTGTAAATATGCGGCTTGGCGTCTCAGTTTGTGTCATGAGCACATTGGTGTCCTTGAAGGTAATGTCCCCCTGCACGTCTAACTTGTATTGAAGCACGGATCCATCTTGCAGCGGGTTCTGAACGGTAACCACTTCGCCACTGCCGGAATGGTTGCGGTGAAAGATCAGTGGGGTGGCCGCTGCCACGTCCCCGACTTGCCCCGGTTCGAAGAACACCACTCCAAGATCCCTGCCGCCAGCGTCTGCGACTGCGTGGGCGGTAGCGTCCCGGCGAATCGGCGCAACAGACGGCGCAGTTGCAAAATCCCGAGTCTGCTTCAGCGTCGCACCCGGCATCACAGCGTAAGCATAGCCTTCGCCTTGTGGATTCACTCCATGGTCCAGCCACAGTTGCACAACGTCTCCGGCGCTGCCGCAGTAAATGTCGGTCGGCTCTTCAAACACTACACCCATGTTGGCAAACCACAGCCACTTCACGGCCCTTAACTTTTGGGGCTCTTCGTTTGTCCTGACCTCTTTGCCTGAGGAAAGGGTAATCGATGGGTTTGGCGTGCCGGTGCGCCATTGGAGGATGCTCGTAACGACAGGTCCGGCATCTGCCGGCGGCGTCTCGCTCGCGTGGATGCCGCTTCCCAGAGCCCAATAGCCATCGCTGAAAAAGTGGAGGGACTTGTGCGCTTTTATGCCGCCGTAAGGAGGGATCAGTATGAAGCCGGCAACGCCGCTGTCGCCCCAGCCAGCACCGCCAGCAAATGGGGAGACTCCGAAATTAAGGCTGTAACCAAACCCTCGAAAGGCCTGTGTTGCGTAATTATCTGGATTGCTTCCGCGACGGAAGGTGGCGCTTGAGAGGCTTTCCATGTCGACTTCAGCCGCCAAGTCGCCTCCTTGCTCATACCATGAGCCCACGCCGCCCTGAAGGAGGATATTCGTGGCGCCCATTGCCAGATTCCACCCCTTCCCCCCTTGCCGATTGATATACTCGTAGTCCTGCACGCGATTCGAATACTGGCGGAAGCCTATATGAAACTTTTCGGTGCGAAACGCTCCCATTTCGGCAACGGGCCAGTAGCGGAAACCCCGGGCAGCTACCGAAGGAATATCCGATTGGAGCAGTTCATCCGCCCAGGACGCCAAGTCTGCGCCAACGGTAGCGCCATCCAGCAAGAGTGCCTTTGCCGCCTGCAATAGTTCCGTGCGTTGACCCACGTTCGCATGCGCAAGGAATAGTAAGCCTTCAGTGATTCCGGTGGGTCGGCTTACGCGCTCATGGGTGCGCCCTGTGATGTGAATGTCGAGTTGTCCCGAGGCGGCAAACCAACGCGTATGTTCGAGGACCAGTTTGGCGATCAAATCGGCTTTTGTATCGTCCAGGGCCCAGTGTGTCCCGTGGAAAAGGTACGCGAATTGGCCCACGGTCTGGACAAACCCGGAACCATAGGCTGCGGCATATGGGATTCGTCCGTGGAAAAGGTAACTGTAGTCTTCACGTACGCCAGCCGCACCGTAACGTACATCCACGAACACGCGGTGCGCCGCCTTGGCCAGACGGTCACAATCTTCCGTGAGCATGGCCAGGTAGGCGTGGTTGCGTGCTTCCCATGACGCATTGGCGCCGCCTAACACCATCTCGTCGAGTCGGCTGGCGATCGTGGAAATTATCCGCTTATGCAGGTCTTGCGGGAGTACATCCTCGAGCATCAGGGCCACAGCGCCGAGGTCATTGGGAGCAGCAATCATCCACACGTACCAGTTACCTTCCTTGCCTGCCCGTGTATGATACATCCCGAGCACGTCTTCTGTAGCCTCAATGATGCGTTTCAGCACCTGAGGGTTCCTGTGGTACTTGCCGTGGACGTCTGCGTACGCGTGTGCCAACATGCGCAATTCATTAGCCCGCACCTGCGTGTTGATCGTTGTCAGTGGAGGATCGTCTTCCACCTGTATGGGCTGGTAGGGACCCTCGATCAACTTTGCCGCCTGCTCGCTCAGAGCCTGGCTGGCGGCCAGGCGCCGTTCTCCTGCTGTCTCTCCACCGCGAAGCCACTCCACGGTACGGGTCTTTACGATATGCAAAGCCGCGAGATCCCGGGGCGAACAGTCTGAAGAGGCATATGATCCGGGGATCGCAGTTCCCACCACGAGCATGGTAAGGATCAGGAAACGCAGCAGGTTGAAGTTTGGGAATGAACGGGGTGTGGTTTCACGCTTCATTGACGGATATTGAGTGGTTTCCGGAATGCTCGGGGAAAGGGGGAGGGCATTCCGTTGGCATCTACAATGAAGGACCTGTTCAAGGGCAAGGATTCTTTCTGAACCTCCTTTGGGGGATTTGATGTCTGGTTCAGCTTGAGAATATATGAAGCCTAAATGTATCGACGTTAGGAGCGGCGTGATCCTGTGATACAGATGGCTCAAATCCTGCTAGGTTTGCGGGGTATGCGATTCATACCAACCAAAGCACATGCAATTTTGGACTACCTGATGGGCGTCTTGATGATTGCGCTACCGTGGCTGCTCGATTTCGCGGCCGGCGGTGCTGAAACATGGACGTTTGTCATACTGGGCTTGGGAGTAATCTTCTACAGCCTCTTTACTGACTATGAGTACAGCATCTCGCGTTCGATTCCCATGCAGACGCATCTGGTGCTGGACATGGCGGCCGGGGCTATACTTGCCTTGTCGCCATGGATCTTTAACTTTGATGAGTTCGTTTACTGGCCGCACGTAATCGTGGGGGTGGCCGAGATCCTGGCTGGTCTGATGACCCACCGTGTTCCGAGCACAACGCGACAGGAGAGGCCGGCTACGACGACACGCCCCATCGAAGGGCATCATTAGTCATTTTAAGGCTCGCCGCACAGCGCTACCTGGTCGCATTGCGAGTTGGGTGGGTGGCCGGTCCTCGCCCTTCCGCGGGTGATGCCTCGTTTGGACGCGATATCTCGTGCGTCTCCGGTTGTTGCTCGAGTCACAGCACCTTACCGGAACAACGACGAGAACCGGCCCAGCGGCCCTCGGCGCATCGCCAGAGGGCCGCAGCCTTTGTCAAAGTTGCTTACTTCTGATTCGCGGCGGTAACTGTGACAGCAATGGGATTGCTAAGGCGCAGTGCTGTCTCCTTTAAGTACTCCTCAAACTGCTGCTGGTTTTTGATGCCATTGGTTTCCCCTTCCCAAGCTGCAGCAAACGCATACTCGACCATACGCCCCTTCGGCTTCAAAACGACAGCGTAGTTCCACTCGTCTTCTCCAAACGCCACATAGGCAGAGTTTGGGAAGAAGACTGCCATGCCAAGCAGGTCGCCTTCGATTGTCTGGTTGCCATAAGTAGCGAGGTAGCTCCAGCCGTCCTTGCCCGGGTGGGATTTTAGAATCTGCACTCCGGGATGCTTGACAATTCCTGCCGCGAGATTGTCCAGCGGCTTCTTCATCTCCAATCTTACGTGGGTGAGTCGGCTGCCCGCGTGAATGGAAAGTAGCGACGAGAGGTCGACCGTTTTGCCGTCAACCTTCCATCCGTCATAGTAGGTGGCGACGCTGGCCCGCAGAGGCCCGTTCTCGGGGATGGCGGCGCGAAGCCGTTTCGTGTCGGCTACTCCAATAATCTTGCTGCCATCCCACCATCCGAAACCGCCGCTACCGACTGCTTCGCCAACCTTCAATATATCAAGGCCCCACGGGGCATCTTCATGATAAGATGGCTCTCCATCCTGTCCCACCCGCTGTAGCGCCAGGTCAGGTTTGCGCTTTCCGAAGATGTCGAACGCATTGCGCTCATCCAAATAGAATCGGTACGCCACCTTATCTGATTCCCAGCCTGGGCCCTCATAACGGATGTAGTCGTCATGAATGGCGTGTTCCTTGGGGACGATCAGGCTCTTTACGTTCTTGAATGCAGATCCGCCAACATAGTGTTCACCCTCGAAGCGGCCACCCTCGCGGATCGAGATTTCCGCCTGTGTGCGGGCCTCGCTCGCGGGAGCGGCGCCTTCTACGATCTCCAGTTCGATCGTTTCACCCGGGCCAAAATCCAGAACTGTCAGCAGCTGATCAAATCGTCCATCATTGTCCAAATCGATGAGCTGGGAGGGCAGCTTTTCCCCATTATGGGTGAAGACGAGCTCCGGCTTTTCTGCTCGTCCGATCTTCGGTATGTCAGCAATCGCCACTGAGACTCGCGCATCCTTGCGCTCTAGGTCCAGTGGATTGACCGCCTTGACGTTGGCCAGCGTCGCCGCCAGGGCGCCTGTGGCAGGTAGCGCCGCCAAGGCAGCCGCCAGTGACTTGATGATGATCGATCGGGTACTCATGTTCTTGGGGTAAAAGGGTAGGATCTATCCTTAACGCAACTCGGCAATGGGTGCGGCGTCCATATCGGAGAATTCCTGGTTCTCGCCGCCCATCGCCCAGACAAAGCTGTAGGCTGACGTTCCGGCGCCAGCATGGATGGACCATGGCGGCGACAACACAGCCTGTTCGTTATGGATCAGGATGTGCCGTGTCTCGTCAGGTTCGCCCATGAAGTGAAATACCGCATGATCTTGGGGAACGTCGAAGTAGAGGTAGATCTCGGAACGGCGCAAGTGTGTGTGTGGAGGCATCGTGTTCCACACGCTACCCTCCAGCAGTTGGGTGTATCCCATTACAAGTTGGCAGGTCCTTACCGTCTGGGGTTCGATCACTTTGCGCAAGCGCCGATGGTTGCAGCTGGCCGGCGATCCCAGTTCGTTGACCTTGATAGCGTCCGCTGGCAGGTGCGTGGTTGGATATGCTGTATGCGCCGGATAGCTGACCAGGTAGAACCGGGCTGTTTGCCCCTCTGCGTTGGAGCGGAACTCCACATCCCGGGCTCCTCGGCCAATATAGAGGCCATCTAGCCGGCCCATCTTGTATTCCTCGCCATCGACGACGACGACACCATCGCCGCCCAGATTAAGCACGCCAAGCTCCCGACGCTCGCAAAAGTGTTCAGAGACCAAGGCTTTGGGGCACCCCAGCTTCAGTGCGCCAGCGCTCGGGACTGCGCCGCCGAACACTGCGCGATCCGTTTCCCACCAGTGCAGCCTAACCTGCCCCGGTGCAAAAATCTCCTCCACAAGGAATGTGGAGCGAAGCTCTTCCGTGGTCGCATTGATCACATCGTCGCGACTGGCTGCATAATACAGGGGGATATCATTCATGACTTCAGCCTCCATATTCTTCACTCTAACAGATTTACGCCCAAGCGCCACCTTTATGATCCCTGGCCAACTTTCCTAACGGAGAGAAAGATTTCTAGACCTCGGTGTAAAACAACGTCGATCTGGCAATAGGAGTGCTGTCAGCCTGCACATGAAAGCAGCCGTATTTCACCGCCCGGGCAAGATCGTGTGCGAGGAGGTCCCTGATCCACAAATCGAGGCGCCAACAGATGCCATTATCAGGGTTACGAGCACCGCAATCTGCGGCTCAGACCTTCACATCTACGACGGGTACCTTCCGCAAATGAAGAACATGGTGCCCGGACACGAATTCATGGGCATTGTGGAAGAGGTTGGCTCTGATGTGCACAAACTGAAGAAGGGCGATCGGGTCGTGGTTCCATTTCCAATTGCCTGCGGCGGCTGCTTCTTTTGCCAGCATCAGATGCCCGTACATTGTGAGAATTCCAATAAGAAGTACGGCCCGGAAGGGGGATTGCTCGACGAGAAGGGCGCCGCGCTTTTCGGCTACACCGAACTTTACGGAGGTTATGACGGCGGACAGGCTGAGTTCGTGCGCGTGCCTTACGCGGATGTGGGTCCACGGAAAGTGAGCCCGGACTTGAGCGATGAGCAGGTCCTCTTTCTCACCGACATTCTGCCCACTGGCTACACGGGTATCGACTGGGCAGGTCTCAAGGGCGGCGAGTCCGTAGCTGTGTTTGGTTGCGGTCCCGTGGGTTTGATGGCCCAGAAAGTCGCGTGGCTGATGGGCGCTGGTCGCGTGATCGGCATAGACAAGGAGGAATATCGTCTCGAGGCTGCTGAGCGTACTGCAAGGAGCGAGACCATCAATTTCAGGAAGACGGATCCTGTAGAGGCCATTCGTGAGATGACGAGCGGCCGTGGCGCTGATGTCTGCGTGGATGCCGTGGGCATGGAGGCTGAGCGGAGCACGTGGGACAAGCTTGGCAATATAATCCATATGCAACGGGGTACGATCAATGCTCTCAAGATGTGCTTTAGTGCAGTGCGCCGCGGTGGTTTCGTAAGCATCCTCGGCGTATATGGCTTGCCGTACGACAACTTCCCCCTCGGGCAGATATTTGACAAAGGGATCCGCATAGCGATGGGGCAGGCCCCGGTGCACAACTACATCGATAACCTGATAGAGCTTGTCGAGAAGCGGAAGATTATCCTGGAGGACATCATCTCCCACCGCTTGCCCCTCCGACAGGTCGATTACGCTTACGAGATTTTCAAGGAGAAGCGCGACAACTGCGTCAAAGTGGTCCTTCGACCTGAGTAGGCGCAAACCGTTTTCGCCCTTGCCGCAGCCTGCATGCCGTCATTTCATGCACGACATGCGCTGCTGCCTGTCCCTTGCTCTTTTTCTGGTGTTTGCCCAGTCTGTTTTTGGCCTCCGCATGGTCTCCCGAGACGCCCCGGAGGCTTATAAGCTAATAGAGCCCCACCTGACGCCTATCGACGAAGTTCTTCAAGGGCGTGATATCTTTCCGGACAGCAAGTCAGGAGGTGTGATATTGCTGCACGAGATAGTGCGTTTTGTGAACGAGGAGGGCAGGATATTCACGGCGATCAGGGCAGCGTATCATACCCGTCGAGCCTCGGGCATTGCGAACAATGAACGGGATAGCATCTCGTATGATAGGGAACGCGAGAACATATATCTGATCGAGGCATTCACCATTGATGAGCATGGCCAACGGCAGGATCTGGCGGAGAACGCGGCGTTTCTGCACTCTCCGCAAAAGGAGTCCTCGCAGTCGCTGTATACCTCTCGTGAAGAGCTCGTTTTGGTTTACCCGGGCGTAAGGGAAGGGGTCGTTACAGCGTTTACGATATTCGTCGAGGAACATGCGCCGGTCATGCCCGGCCATATGGCTGGTTCCGTCGTCTTTGGGGCGAGTTGGCCTACCTACAGGAAACGGCTTGTCCTGAATATGCCGCCCGCTTGGGAGGATAGGATCAATGTCGTCAAGCGTGACATCGCTGCGCCAGACTATGTCCGCCAAGAGCTTGAGGAAGGTCGCGTTCTCTACGAATGGACTACCCCATCCTATGATGGCAGAGACAACGAACATCGGTCGCCTGAATCACCCTTCGTCCATCCTTCGGTCTGGTACACCACGGTACCGTCCTGGGACTCCGTCGCCGAGTGGTATCATGGCCTGATTGCTGATCGCAATCAGTTGGGAGAGCGCCTGATAACGGCATGTGAGGCGGCGACAGCTGGCCTGACAGATCGCTACGAGATTATTCAGGCATTGACCAGTATGGCGACAGACAAGGTTCGCTATACGGGCCTCGAGTTCGGTTTGGCTGGCTTCCAGCCGTACGATTGCAATGCGGTATGGGAAAACGGTTACGGAGACTGCAAAGACAAATCAAATCTTCTTGTGGCCCTGTTACGCCATAAGGGGATCGAGGCATATACAGCCCTCTTGAATACGGGATTGCACGGCATGGTTGAGCAACGGGCTCCGAGCTGGAGACAATTCACCCACGCGATTGTAGCGATTCCCGAGCCGGATGGCGGCTATCTTCTCGTGGATCCTACAGTTGAACAGCTTCGCGTAGGTCAGACCCCACAGAGCGATAGCGCCCGCCAGCTTCTTGTTATCAAGGGGAGCACTGCGGAATGGATAAAGGCGCCGGATAGTTCTCCACGGGGGTATCACTCCCGCTTCGAGATTAATGTGAGCGCAGATGGGGCGATGAAAGGCTGGCTCGACCTCGAAGAAACCGGGTTGAACGCAGCGTTCGTAGCCAGCGCTCTGAACAAGCGTGATCGGGACGGTCGCCGACGCTACATGCACGACATCATCGACGACGTTTTTCCCGGCGCCCAAACGCATGACGTGGAGTACGCTGAAATTCGCTCCCCTTTGGAGGCGATGAATGTAAAGGCCTACTTCGAAGTCTCGTCCAGCGCGGGCGCCGCTGAGGCGATTAGATTTCCGTTTCCCGCCAGTTGGCTGCCATACGTCGCCGTGGAGGATACCCGTACGCTCCCATACGAGGCGTTTATGCAGCATTGCGAGAGTACCGGCGTCTATATCATCGATGGTAAGGCGCCGGCCAACCTGCCCGAGCCGTTCTCCGCCAGCAACAACCTCGTGGAGATTGAAGCGTCCTGGCGGATGGATGATGCCCGGCATCTCGTCGCTCACCTTTCGTTGAAACCGCTCAGACAGACACTGTCCGCGGATGAGTATCTTGCGTTTAGGCGCGCGATCTATGCGCTAAGAGCGTGGCTCGCGCGTCCAGTTGTCCTTACAGAACGCAGCGCTGATGCTTCTTTTGCAGCTGCAGATTCAGCTCTCGCCATAGACTTTCCGCTTCTTGCAACAGGCGAGGGGCAACTCCGCCTTCTGGATGAGCGCTATCCCTCTGGCAGGGATAATGCCCGCAGACGACAAGCGTTGCAGCAGATTCTCCAGTGGTTTCCAGAGGATGCCAATACTCAGGCTGAAGCGCGAACAAAGCTTGTTCTCCTGGACTGGGGGAACGAGGAGTATTCCCACCGCACAGCTGCTGAGAGGTTTAAGACGATCCTCGATGAGTATGGACTTCGGGTGGACCTGAATACTCGCGCATGGATCTCCTTTCTCCATGCCAGGGCGGATTACAACGGGAACAAGAATCTGCAGGCGATAGATCGATTGATCGAGCAGATGCGCGATATATCATTAAACAGCTATCGCAGGGGATGGGCCGGCTATTACGGAGCTGCGTTTGCGTATGACGCGGGGGACAGTGAGCGCGCTTTGGAAATAGCCGCAGAAGCAATCACTATTGGATCTGAGGCGTCAAGGGATCTCAATAAGCTGCGTGGCGAAATCCATCTAGGAAATCAGGATGCAGAACAGATCGTTGCGCTTATCCAGGAGTTGCTTGATCACGGGCAGGAAAGTGGGGAGATGGTTGCCCTGCTTGAGTTCATTGCCGCAAAGCTGGATCTCCTGGAAAATGATCAGCAACTGGTGCTGGTTGAAGGTCTTAAGGAGATCCAGGCGCGCGGTGGCTTTTCAGGCGATTCGGCTGCGGTGGCCATGCGTTTGATCAGCCTTGGCGAGAGGCGGGGACTGAAGGCTGCGCTGCAAGAAGATGTGCGGGCGAGACTGGATGAGCTCCGACCCGATTTCTGGATTTCTGAGCATGAGGCCGCGTCCATGCCACTTGGCAACCTCATCGAATTAAGTGGCAGGGAGGGTGGAACGTATGGCTCGACGATAAGCTTTCATTTCTTGCTGCGAAAAGACACGTCCTACGATCAATTTGCCCAGGCGCTTTACCACTCCTGCTGGCAGATCAAGTCTATGGCGCCTGAGCTGCGGGAATCACTGCTTGAGGCCATTGATCCATATCTCGAGTCTTTGCCCCCTGATGATGGCGTTGATCTGATACGCGCTATTATTGAGATCGGCAGGATCCCCGGGCTCGAACGGCGTGCGATAGATTTGCTCGAGCCGTATGTTCGGGATCAACACCCCCTGAAATGGACTCGTGTGACCGCTGCACGTGACAAGATGCGCCTCCACCTGCTCTTGGGAGATGAAGAAGGTGCATTGGCGACAGCGCATCTGGTAGAGGATATCCTATCCAGCAACAAGTATGGGACCGATGTCGCTTGCCTGCAGTTCCTCATAAATGTGCGCAGAGGCGAGCTTGATTTGGCCCGACAGACGCTTGATCGGCTTAACCAGCTCTCTCAGGAGTGGCTGGATGAGGCTCGCTTCAGTTTTTCAAAGCTGCTCTACGCAAATGAGTCAGACTTGGATGCCTTACAGCAATACTGGGATCATTCAAAGGCATGGTGGCATGACTGGGAGGACCTTTGTGAAAAGCATAACGTGGAGCCGGAGAATATCTCCGACCTGCTCGTTACCGGAACCACGGGCTGGCTAGGTGGGATCGAAGAAGCGCTGAAGAAAAATGACCCGAAACAAACGCTTGAAGTGCTGCGACCGATGGTGCTTGGGCTTCGCGCACACCCTCGCCTCATTATCGATTTCCAGCACGCAATTGTGCGATTGGGCGCAGCTTCAAACTACGTTTTCGTAGACACCCGCGATCTCTACATCCGCATCACCAGCGACTGGGATCATGAAGACGACTATATTCGACGTGCAGTCGGGGTTAGTCGCGCCGGCTTTCTCCATGACATGGGGCGCTTCGGCGAGGCGCTGTCCGCGGCGATGAACGTGTATAACGTTACCGGCAGTGGCGACGAGTTCGGCGATCAAGCCCTGAGGGTCTGGCTCCTTTCAGCCGCTGCATTGAAGCAGTCACGAAGGCCCATCGTGATCATGGAAGACGTTCTCCAGGCAGGCGTTGAGATTCACGATAGACATCTTGCTATAGACGCCCTCAAAAGCGTCTACATTGAGGAAGGAAAGACAACTGAGCTGCGCGCCTTGTATGAGCGCGAGCGAGGATATCTGATCCGTGAAAAGCAGCAGCCCATCGTGGATCAATTCATTGAAGTACTTTATGGCGATTCGCCTTTCGAAGAGGTCGTGCGAGACTGGATTCGGACTCACTGCAGCGAATGGTTTGAAGCTGCTTGGCCTCATACACTGGATGGCGTTGAGCGTAATGCGTTGGGGGCGCCGGCTAACGGTCCAACAGATGACCCTTACTCTATTAAGACTAACCTGCTGGCGACCCTCGATCCGGAGATTAGTGAGATCGTGAGGCAGTCGCTATTCTGCTCCAGCGCATTTCACTTCATCTACCAAGGCGTACACCCCGCTAAACGCGCGGATGCAATTATCGAAATCCTGGACTACGAACGACTCGATCCTTACGTCCGGCATGAACTCTGGATGTGGACGACCAGACTGGCCGCTGCTCGCCAGGATATTGCCACTTTAGCCCGCCTTCTGGATCATCCGGCTTCAAAATCTGATCTGGCAACCGAAGAAGCGAAGCGACGAGCGGCAGACCTTGTACTGCTTGAGGCAATTCGAGAGGGAGGCTCCGGGCTTTCAACTGCAGCCGTTGTCCGAGTGGCTGGTGGGGACCTCGACTATTTTGCGGTTTCAATAATCAGCTCGGTCATCCAGCAATTGGTCTATAAGAATCGAGAAAGCGAGGCCCTCATGGTGCTCGGAGCTGGCATAAATGTTAAGACGGTGGATGGATTCACTGGAGGCTCTGCTGCTGCCCAGCTTTCGTGGAAACAGTCGTTTAGAAGCGCGAAAATTCATAAAGACTACCATGTCGCGTTTCGTGATCTCCTTCAGAAGCGCTACGGCCCCCTGCCGACGGAAGAACCTCCATCGTTCTCATGGAGCGAACTCTTTTCAGACTGGTCGTGGCAAAGTTCCGAACAACTGTTCAAAGCTTTCGCTTATGCCGTGCAAAGTGGACGCATGCCTGGGGGTGTTCCGGCTTATAAGGATTCATCCCGCCTGCATGAGCATGCAAGTGGACTCTATAGCAGATTCCACTTGGAACTTCTGGAGTTGGCGCTTTCAACGCCCGCCCAGCCTACGTTGCTCGCCGACCGGGTTGATCACGCCCTGATCCGAGTCGATTCAGACACCGAGGTCGCTCGAAATGCAGTATTGGCAAGAATTGGAGAGTTCTTGGTCCGGGCTGATACCTCGCAGCAATTGAGAGACGTCCTCAGAACACGGCTTGAAGGTATCAACCACAGACATCCTTCAGAGCTGTCGAAACAGCTTCTGCTTCGGGCATCCCAGGCATCTATGCCACTCGATCGGGCACACATTCAGCACCTTCTTGTCTCTGATGATGCGGAAGATCTTGAAGTCTTGCTGGATGATAGGCTCGGGTTCAGTCCCTTTGTTTACGAAGATTTTATTGCGTTGGCGATGGCTTACGACGCCATTGGACGAAAGGAGGAAGCTGCTCTCGCGCGTCAAAGCGCTCGCACGAGCATTGAGACTCATCTCAAGGACGATAGTTTAATTGGCGCTCTCTTCGCTTGGATCCCTCTTCCTGAAGCTCTGTGGTTGCTTCGTTCACCTGAACTCTTGCCGGCGGGACTGGAGAAGCTAGCCACACAAAAGCTCCGTCAAGATTGGGCTGCCGCTCGTTGGAAGTGCGGGTTAGCATTGCTAAAAGGTGACTGGACAACTTTGTTGGAAGAGGCGGATGCGACTCTCCAGCGCGAGCCGGAACTATATTACTTCTATGGCCTGCGCGCTATTGCGAACGCTCATCTCGGAAACAGCCGGGAGGCTTTGCGCGATTTGGAAGTTCACAAACGTTGGAATCGTGACGAGCTAATGTATCTCCCCTTTATTGAGCACTGCGAGGCGCTCCTCACCGCAACGCCCACTCAAACGATAGCCGTAGGAGAGCCATACTAGAGCGTCGCGTCGTCGGCTTCCAGAATCTCGAACACGGTTTCCATTTCGGGTGTCGCCACGTGTCTATAGTTGCCCGCCTTCGCAATCGGCATGAGCTCCGCCATAGGGTAGCCTTCCCTGCCAAGGTTCACCGCGAGTTCGTTCCACTCGCGGATTTTCCCATGGGAAACTCCCGGAAGCCTGAGAAATCGTTCTGCCGCCTCAGGATCAGGGTAGAAGGCCAGTGCTTCGATATCCTCCCGATCGATTCCAAAAAAGCGAAGGAAATGACCATCGACGCCAACTGGCGCACAATAGCCGCGTTGAAAGGCCTCCGGTAACTTGCCTGCCAGTGATAGTCGCGCTTTCCAGAGAATTCGCGGGAGCCATACGCAGCCTTCCAGTTCACCGGTTGGGGATGGTGGTTTCATACCGCGTATGATGTGAATGCAGCGCCAACATTCCAGAGCAACCGATCCTGATGCTCCCGATCTCGCGATCACGATCCACGCGCCTCTTTACGTATATCCCCCGGGGTCTTGCCGGTGATCTTCCGAAACTGCCGATGAAAGAAAAAGTGATCATTGTAGCCGAGTGCCTGGGCAATCTGTTGGATTGTCATGTCTGATTCACGAAGGAGATGTTCTGCGCGCGAGACTCGCTGATGAATGACGAATTGCCGCGGTGATTTCCCCATACATTGTCGGAACTGGCGGTTGAACTGGGGAATCGATAGCGAGCAGCGACGCGCCATCGCTTCCGTCGTCCAGTCATGCCCCGGACGGGAGCGGATTTCCATGGCGATTCGTTCAAGGGGCGATGGAGCTCCGCTGGGAAGCGGGATACCATGGCCAATAAAAGCGCGCATAATCATCTGCGCGATCGTGAACTGGGCGAGCAACGCAGAGGGTTTATCAGCCAGGCCTAGTTGAAGGGCCTCCACGGCCATTGCCCGAAAGTATGACGGGTCGTTGACCTCAAAGCGCAAGACATGCTCCCGCATACGTTCTCCCATGGCGCCGCTGGCGTTGGTTCGTTCCAGATGAGAAGCGAAGACCTCCAGCGGTTTGTCAGGATCGTGCAATGCGCTTACTTGATCGCCGGGCTGGATCAAGAATCCTACCCCCGGTCTCAGCTCGGTCATCTCACCGTTGATTCTGAATTCTCCTCTTCCTTCCAGGACGATCCAAAAATCGAAATCTGTGAAAACCGGGGGTGACCAGCTCCAGGCAGGCTCACACACATAGAGTCCGAAGTGGCGCACTCGAAACCGGTCGCCGCCAAGCAACTCTGCAAGGGGATCCAAAAGTGCAATCGTTTGAGCCATTACTCCATTGTAGAACGTTCTCTAATATGGTCTATTAATAGACACTGATGAGCAACACTACATTCAACCTGGAACCCTGTCCGCAATCCCTGACGGATGATCAGAAAGAACAATTTCGTTCAGAGGGCTATCTCGCGTTCGCTGATGTGCTTTCTCCGGAGGAAACTGCGGCCGCACGTCTGGCGATGGCCCGCTTGACTGAAGAGCTTTCGCAGGATCCCGGCAGTATCTATCGCCCGCCCTCTGAGGGGAAGGGCAACCAGCGCGGCGCGATCTTCAAGCGCTCTGACTCGCCTTCCATGCTCCAGTTGGAGCCGGGCTTCAACCCAGAAGGCAAGAGCGTAGAGGAGATTGATCGCAATGTGCGCAAGTACATGTGGTTCGCCCGCGAAGATCCGATCTTCCAACAAATGGTGTCGCCCGGCAGCCGACTGCACGGGGTCGTTCAATCGCTTTTGGGCGAGGAGCCAATTCTTTTTCAGGAAATGGCATTGGTTAAGCCGGCTCATGTAGGTTGTGAGAAGCCGTGGCACCAGGATAATGCATACTTTTCGGTTGAGCCACTTGATGCGATTCTGGGCGTTTGGATCGCCCTGGATGACGCCAAGGTGGAAAATGGCTGCATGCACGTTATTCCCGGCGGCCATAAACTGGGCGGCTTCAAGCACCACCACGGAACAGATTGTGAAATCGATCCCGAGCTACTCGATGTCGAGAAGGCTGTTGCAGTCCCCATTCCCGCAGGCGGCGCCATGTTCTTCTATGGCATGTTGCCGCACGAAACTCCTCCGAACCACTCTGCGAGCCGCCGCCGTGCGCTGCAGTTCCACTACAGGGGCGCAAACACCCGCATTATCGATGAAGAAGCTTACGATAAGGTCTTCATAGATAGAAATGGTGCTCCAGCTTCTTGTCGGGCGGCAAGTCGTCTCGGATTCTAACCTTGGCTGATCTTTCCGGGGCCCTTCGAAGGGCCCCCGAAAGGCTTCCGTGTTCAGCGGCTGCTTGAATGAATTCAGCGGCCTACAGGAACCACGCATACCCCAGCTCCAGCCACCACACATCTGACTCGTCAGCAAGGTCATTGATCCCCACCCGTGGACCAATATAGATCTCTCCACCGTGATAGTTTGTTGGGATGACCATGTTCAGCGAAGCTTCAACATAGGTGTAGCTGGCCTCTGGAGACTCGATCAACCCGGAGACAGCAGTCACATCAAACCGTAAGGGACCAAACAGGCTGGCGGTGGGAATCGCCAGATCCAAGGTCATGGTTACATGGTGCTGTTTGATATCGATGTCAAAGGCGTAGCCTAACGCTATATCCAGGGGTAGGGGTAACTTTGCACTAATCTCTAGCTCATGCGCTCGATCATTCGCATGCAACTCCGGGAACCAATAGAGCCGACCGCCTGCATTTAGCTTCATTAATCCAAGGTCCATCTCGCGTTTCAGGTAAAACTGCAGCTCTTGCGTCTCCCGATCCCACCGCCTGAGTGGCTCGTTAGCCCATGCTCCGTACCACAGGCTGCCATGTTCCACTTCCAGTCCAACTTGGGCCGATTCCTCCGCTATCTGTATACCCGAGTCCAGATAACGGGAAACGAGCCCCGCACCGAACATGATGCTGGTGGGTGAATCCTCAGCTCCCCAAACAGAGCTGGCTATAGCCAAACCCAAAACGCCGCACTGGCTGATCAAGGTCATGGAAAATCCCGATTTTGCATCAACAGATCGCATGATGTTTTGACTAGTCAAAACAGGGACTTATACTTGTCAAACGTGGATGCGCTGAAGCTTGCGCAGGATGGGGTAGGGGGTATTGTGGAAACTTTGCCGGTCAATCCTCTGACTCAGACCAATGATCATCACGAAGGAACCCGTTGCCACGAGTGAACAGCTTGCCGAGCTTGAGCAGATTGTGGGCGAGTTTGGTTGCAAGATTCAGGTAATTCACGGGGCAGACCGCGATATCTACGCGATTATTGGCGACGAGCGCTCCGAAACCATGGTCAACCGGATTCTGGGGCTGGACTTCGTGGATCGGGTGGATCGGGTAGAGTCCGTTTACAAGCTAATGGATATCCGCTCCGATCTTGCGCATCATCGATTCAGCATCGGCGGCGTGGAGCTTAAGAAAGAGCCTCTGTTCATCGCAGGGCACTGCACAGTAGATCCGCACAACGCCAGCCTGTTTTATGAAACAGCTCAGGCTGTAAAGGAAGCTGGCGCCCATGTGCTGCGGGGCGGGGTATGGAAACCACGCACCTCGCCTCATTCATACCAAGGCAGCATACGCGCGCTCGAGATACTGCTGGAGGCTCGTGATCGCACCGGTTTACCCGTGGCCGCAGAGGTCATGGACGCCATGCAGTTGGAGGCTGCGATTGATGCAGAAGTCGATCTCCTGCAGATCGGAGCCCGCAACGCGCTGAACTATCCGTTACTCAAGCAGATCGGCGAGTCCACAAGCGAGTCAGGCAAGCCGATATTGCTCAAGCGCGGGATGCACATGGGGCCTGTCGACGAGTTCATTTCCGCCGCAGAGTACATTGTCTCCAGCGGAAATCCCAACGTGATATTCTGTCCGCGCGGCACGCAGCCAAAGCTTGATTCCTACCGTAATCATCCGGATGAGTCGATTACGCCTCTGCTCAAGGAGAAGAGCTGGGCGCCGGTGGTGGTCGACCCCTCACACTCGGTTGGTCGCTCCATGTATGTACCGTCCGCTGCGCTCGCAGCCATGGCCTATGGCGCTGATGGGCTGGTTATCGAAGCCCACATTAAACCGCAAGCTGGCATCGGCGACGACCCCAAACAGTCGCTTTCACCAGCGGTTCTCAAGAGCGTAATTCAGGCAGCCCGCCAAGTTTGGGAGATTCGCCGACAGATCCATGTCGCGTCGACCTAGTTTAGGTTGTCGGCTTGTTGGGATGCAACTCAAGCCGTCAGGCTGAAGCGGCTTTCCCTTGCCGTTATCGCCTCTTTATGGGCGATATTTCAACTAAACTTTAAAATCCTCAGCATTTCTAGGTGGGTAGGACCCTGATATGGCGTTACATCAAGCGTCTATTAAGAAAGCTAATCACTTCTTGTCGCATCTCCGCCGTTTCCATATGGCCTACCGGGTAGCGTTTGAGCGTCCAAGCTTCGGGCGCTCCAGATTCTGCATAGACTTGACGAAGCTCCGCATCGACGCGGTCCAGTCCTTGCGAAGGCGTTAGGTCGTCGAGATCCCCGGCTAGACTCAAGTGGGGTCGGGGAGCTATCAGCGCGTTGATTTCTGAAGTGGTAAAGTGCTTTAACAGCGAGGGGACGTAGTAATACAGCCCATGTCGATCCAACGCCTGTGACTCGATCAGCGCATCAAAATCCGTCAGGCAGCAGAGGTCCACACAGACGCGAACACGTTCATCGAGTGCGGCGAGCCACCAGGCCATCGTGCTGCCCATCGAGAGCCCCATCGTCCCAATCCGGCTGCGATCCACATCCGAACGCGAATGCAGGTAATCCAGGGCCTTCAGTGAATCATAGACCATCATTCCCCAGAGCACGCGGCCTTTCCAAAGCATTTCCTTGAAGACCGCCGACTCCGATTGCTTGTGGCGTTCACCGAAGCACCATGTGTCAAAGCAAAGCACTGCAAATCCAGCGTCGGTCAGCGCTTTGGCATAAGATGGCTGCTGCATGCTATCACGCCCCGCAACCAGTTCTTCTTTGCCGATATCGTAACGGCCTCCGTGCGCGTGGTTATAGAGTATACATGGCAGAGGCTCAGTTGCGGCCGAAGGCTTTGCGAAATACGCCGGCGCTGCCTCCAGGCCGTTCAAGTCGAGCAGTAGCCGTTCAAGGATATAGCCATCGTGTTCGATAACCTCCAATACAGTTACGCCCACTGGACGGCTCCGGGCCGGCAAGTCCCCCAACAATCCATATAACTCCTCTCGCCTCGCATTGAGTGTGGTCATGGGTAACCATGATCCCAGCATTTCCCCGGGGGCTCTGCAATCCCCTTCAGGGGGGCTCAATATAGGGCCTCCTTCTACTGATCGTTCAGCCGAACCTCTTTCTCAAGGCTTACGGCGGGGGAGGTCGATAGCAGATTCTCGATCTTCTGAAACAGTTCTTCGCGCGAGATCGGCTTAGGGACATACCCGTCCATTTGCGCATGCAAGCACCGCTCTTCAACGTCGCCCACTACGTCGGCGGTCAGTGCAATGATGGGCGTATGCTGGTGCGTTGTCTCTTCTCGCTGACGGATTTCTCGAGTCGTTTCCCAGCCATCCATTCCGGGCATCTGGATGTCCATCAGGATCAAGTCGAACTGCTCTTCATTGAGCCTCTCCAGCGCGTCGCGTCCATCTACTGCTACGGAAACCTCAACGCCCGAGCGCGAAAGCAGGCGCGTCGCCACCGCCCGATTTACAGCGCTGTCCTCAACAACAAGGATTCGCTTCCCTTGTATCGACTGTCTCAGCTCGCGTGGCCTTCGAGCCTCAACCGTTCGATCGTGGAGGCGGTTTATATTAGAGGTTCTATCTCCGACCAACACACGTAGGGCATCTAAAAACTCATTCTGCGATACTGGTTTGAGTAACGTCAGGCTCTGCTTGAGTTGAATGGTTACAGCCTTCCGCATCTGGGTGGACAAGCCGGCAGGAATCAGGAGCAAAATCGGCAGCTCAACCTCCTTGCATGACTTCGATATCATCCTCGTCCAAGTATCTTCGGGTCCCAGCCCCATCGCATCTGCGTCCAAAATCAGCAACTGGTGAGCTGCCTTTATTGGGTCCAGTTGCTGGAGGTGCGTCAGCATGGATGAGCAGGATTCCAGAAGCCGCACACTTACGCCAAGAGTATCCAGGGTCGCGGCAAGGTCACTCCCCAGTGCGGGACTCTTGACCAAGAGCAGAGCCTCGATCCCGGAAGGCAGAGGAGTTTGGTCGATTCGTCGCGATTTGGGGGATATGGCAAACTCTGCGGTGAAATGAAATGTGGAACCCTCGCCAAGCTTGCTCTCGCACCAGATACGGCCGCCCATGCGCGTTACAATCTGGCTGCAGATTGCCAGTCCGAGACCGGTCCCAGCGCATTCGTTGGACGGGGCGTTTCCAACTTGCTCAAAGGAGTCGAAGATCGTTTCCAGCTTGTTCTCCGGTATGCCGATTCCTTGATCGGTAACCGAGAAGCGCAACCGCGCCTGTGCATCGCTCAGATCCTCCGGGGAAATGCGTAAAATGATGTCTCCGCTCTGTGTAAACTTCAACGCATTGCCAACTAGGTTCACCAATACCTGGCGCAGTCGCGAGGCGTCGCCCACAAGCACTTCAGGTATTTCAGGCGCTACGCTGCAGATTAATTCCAGGCTCTTTGCATGGGCCGGAGCGGCAAAGCCTCGCAAGAGCTGGTCCAGGCACTCTCGCAGTGAAAACGGCTCCTTCTTCAGATCGAGCCGACCGGATTCAATCTTCGCCAGGTCCAGGATGTCGTTAATGACATCAAGCAGCGAGTTTGCGGAGTTAAGGGCCGTCTCCAGGAACTCGCGTTGTTCTGGTTGCAAATCGGAGTCCAGCGCGAGTTCCGTCATGCCTATGACCCCGTTCATGGGGGTTCGGATCTCATGGCTCATCTTCGCGAGGAATGCCGTCTTTGCTTCGCTCGCCGCCTGAAGTTCCTGTGAGCGTTGCTCCAGCTCTACGGTGCGATTTCGCAGAAGCTCGTAGTGCATCGAGTTCTGCAGCTTCATGCTCAGGTATCGCACCAAATTGGCTGTCAGGGGGGCGAACTCTGTATCCAGATCCACCGCCAACACGCCGAAAGCGCCGCTGTATCCCTGCAGGTCGCAAACGAGAGTGTTTGTGGACCGTCGCCAGGACGGGCACAGATCCTCAATGTGGAGCTCCTTGACGGGCCCTTCCCGCTCCTCGGTGTACAGCTTTTCGCTCTCGGCGCTAAACCAGTGCACGGAATACCGTCCTTCATAATCGGCGGCTCGCCTTGTCGCATGCTCAAACAGCACCAACGCCACGTACTCTGCTCCAAGACCTGAGTGGCGCTGCCGCCGATTTGTGAACCATCGCCCAAACGTCTCGAAAATTTCGGTCGGTCGTTGCACGAGTGAAAGTTGTCCGTCGAGAATGTCTATCTCGCGCTGCAGGCGCCAGTCGATGTCCCGGGAGTAGGCGTGATAGGCATGCAGCCAGCGTCGCATCAACCAGCGTAGGGTATCGGCAAAGATCTCGGGGGTGACCTCGTTTCTTGCGTCCTGATTCCAGCGGCCGAGTTTCCTTCCAATGCCCAGGTAAAGATAGTGGAGGCACAACGGGTTGATGCCGACTTCGGTCGCTGATTGCACTAACCCGTCAAAGGCCTGTATCGGTCCGTCCCCATGCGTCGCTTCTTCGTTAAATCTCTTGAGGAGCGCTTCACGAGCGCTTTGAGGAGACGTCTGATCCAGCGACACAAGGTTGCGCAGGATCGAATCTATGGATGAGCGATCCTGATTAGTCGCAGGCGTGACTTGCCCTTCCTGCCAGTTCCACCCGGTTGTGTCCCTTCGGAAAAGCTTGCACGGAACGCGTATGTCGCCGCCGACGGCCTCTCCCTGCAGACGTTTCCTCAGGTAGTGTGTCGCCTCGATTCCCATCTGATAGACGGGATATTGCACGGTAGTGATTTTATAGCGTGCGTTGCCGAGTTCTTCCGACAGATTGTCGAATCCCACCACCGCAATATCCTGTGGCACACGATACCCATGCAGCGACAGGAGATCGATCGTGGTGACTGCCGCCAGGTCGTTAGCGCATACCAGAGCGTTGATTCCGAGCCCCCGGTCAAGCAGTGGGGGCAGGATCTTCTCCAACCATTCATCATGCGGCAAAGTCGGATCTTCGTCCTCGATAACATGCACCCCGTCCAGCTTGGGCGCGAATTCATGGAAGAGACATTCCATGATTCGCCGCCGCTCTACGGGATTGTGAGTCGTTTGCGATCCAGCAAGGTAGCAGATACGCCGGCGGTTTTGCTCTATGAGATGCTCGATAACTGCCCGTAGTCCCCCGTGGTTGTCGCAAAGCACGGCGTCCAGTCCTTCAGATCGCCTCCCCACTGTCACCGTTGGGATTCCCTTGGCCTCAAGCTCCCTTAGTGGCTCTGGTCCCATATCCCAGTGCGGCGCGACCACTGCATCTACTGTTCTCTCGTTTATGTGAGACAAGTCTGGGCCCACAAGGCAGTTCCAGCCCAGCTGCTTGGTTGCGTAGCTGACGGCGGCAATCACGTAGCAGTTTAGCGGATATATTCTTGGAGCAACGACGCCGATCGTTACTCCACGCTCTGCTGTAGGCGACTGCAGTTTTGGATATGGGTGCTTCACCACCTAGTCGGTTTCGTGTAGCATTATTGCAACAGTGTCAACCTTGTCGTTGGGTCGTCCTCCCATTCTTATCGGCAGCTTTCGGTTTTCCAATACCTGCTATCATGGCCTTTGCCGTAAAGTATCAGGTGTTCCTGTCCCTTCCTGGGAGGTTGACATGCCGGATCCCGTTGTCGTTTGCCCGTTGCAGTCCCTTGTTGTCGGTTGTAAAACAAGCAGGAATATTGGATGATAGTAGCAACCTTCGTAATAGATTGCTCCCCGCTGTTCCGGGCGTGCGTGTCTGGCAGGACCGCGTCGGTCCGCTGAACTACCTTGCCCCAACCCACGATCCCAATGCCTTTTGAAATTGTCGCCACGCTATCTCCCAGGATGGGATTTGCATCCCATCAAAATGCGACGCCGCTGGTTCATGATCTCATCATCAGAAACCGCGGAGAATCACGCAGAAATCTCTTCGTGGTGTTGCGGGCGGACCCTGCATTCGTGGAGCCGAAGATCTGGCGGATCGATCGTCTTGATGCCGGTGAACAAATTCGCCTTCCCGATCGTGTGGTTCATTTGGAGGCAGGGCTCCTTACCGACCTGGTGGAAGGACTGCGGGCTACGATTCGAGTCGAAATCCGCGACGGCGACATCGAGGCCCCGCTGCTGGAGTCCGCGACTTTCCCTGTAGAGCTATTGCCCAAGTGGCATTGGGGCGGCGTTGGCGCCATGCCGGAACTATTACCTGCCTTCTGCATGCCAAACGATCCGGCGGTAGACCGGATACTGAAAAGCGCGAGCGAAGTCCTTCGTAGTGCTGGAAAAGAGTGCGGAATAGATGGCTATGAGAAGCGTTCGCGCACCCGCACATGGGAGATCGTGTCAGCTATCTGGTCTGCCGTTGCTGGTTTGAAGCTGAGCTATGTATTGCCTCCTGCCAGTTTTGAGCTCGATGGGCAGCGGGTGAGACCACCCGGGACTATTCTGGAGTCTCGCGTAGCCACTTGCCTGGATTCCTCGTTGCTCTTCGCTGCGGTATTGGAGCAGGCCGGTCTCAACCCCTTGATTCTGCTCTCCCGTGGACATGCGTTTGCTGGGGTCTGGCTTCAGCCGCAGGAGTTTTCCCAGCTGACGGTGGAGGAGGCTCTGGCAGTGCGCAAACGCGTCGAGCTCCAGGAGCTGCTGGTGTTCGAAACCACCCTGGCGACTCAGTCTCCCACACCGCCATTCAGCGTCGCAGTTGCTGCGGCAAATCCACGGATGACTGACGAAGAGTTTCGCATGGCGATTGATATACGCCGTGCACGCATGCGTCGGATCAAGCCTCTGTCATTTTCTTCTTCTCCTCCGTCCGAGACCGTGCAGGTGGTGGATACCGCTGAAGCACTGGAGGAGGCGCCCCCGCTTCCTGCCTTCGATGTCGTTGTTACTGAAGAGGCGCTCACGCCTGACGACCGCATCGATCAGTGGCAACGCAAGCTCCTCGACCTCACAGCCAAGAACAGGTTGCTCAATCTGCCGGAGCGAAGCAAGCACGTCCCTCTTCTTTGCCCTGAGCCAGCCGAACTCGAGAACCTGCTCGCTCAGGGTAAGTCCATCAGTATCTCACCGTTCCCAGACCTCGAAGAGGGCGGGCGGGACATGGACCTCTATCGACAGCAAGCGAATAACGATCTTCGAATCCAGTATGCGAGGGAGGCGCTGCAATCGCAGCAGGTGCTCTCGCCTCTGCCCAAGAAGAAGCTTCAGGCAGAGTTGGTCGACCTTTACCGAAAGGCGAACTCAGATATCGCGGAAGGCGGCGCCAATACGCTCTTTCTGGCCCTGGGCTTTCTGAAGTGGAAGAAGGCTGCTGATGACCCGCGTACGTTCCGGGCGCCATTGATACTGTTGCCGGTTACGCTCACCCGCCGGAGCGCCCTCTCCGGCGTAAGAATGTCAGCGCATGAGGATGAGCCGCGTTTCAACCTCACCTTGCTGGAGCTTCTGCGGCAGGATTTTAAGCTTAATATTCCCGGACTGGATGGGGAGCTCCCACACGATGTAAGTGGAATTGATGTACAGGAGGTCTGGAATCGAGTACGCCTCGCTGTAAAGGAGGTGTCCGGCTTCGAGGTTACCACCGACACAGCGATCGCGACGTTCTCCTTTGCGAAATACTTGATGTGGAAGGACCTCGTTGATCGGCGTGAGCAGTTGGCGGCCAACCCTGTGGTAAGGCGTCTAATGGATCCCGGTAACGAAGCTCTTGCTATCGAGCAATGCGACTTCCCGCAGGAAAACGAACTCGATTCGATCGAGCCAGCGGGCGTTTTTGCTCCGCTTCCCGCAGACTCTTCACAGCTTGCAGCGGTGGTGGCGTCGGGTAACGGTTGTAGCTTTGTGCTGGACGGTCCCCCCGGCACCGGGAAATCCCAGACCATTGCCAATATGATCGTGCACAACATCGCCCTGGGGCGCCGGGTGTTGTTTGTGGCGGAGAAGATGGCTGCGTTGGAGGTCGTTTATCGGCGTCTCGAGGAGCGAGGTCTAGGGGACTTTTGTCTGGAAGTGCACTCGCACAAGGCGTCCAAGTTGGATATTCTGCAACAGTTGAACCGGGCTTGGGAAGCTCGCGGAGACCTGAACATGGCAGAGTGGCGTGCGGAGACCGAGCGCTTGCGTGTGTTGCGCGACAGGCTCAACGAGGTAAGCGCCTGCCTTCATGAGCGGCATCCCAACGGCATGTCCGTTTATGCGGCTATAGGCAGGGTGGTGCGGGACTATCAGCCCTCGATGCCGCGCTTGTTGTTTGAGGATGGGGTAGAGCACAGTCAGCAGGTTTTTGAGGCGATGCGTCGCGCCGCCCATAGTTTAGGCCTCAACTATGAGGCATTCGCGCAGGCGCCAGGCGAGTTCTCGGTAATCGAGGAATCGGAATGGTCAAATCGGTGGCAGGAGGGGCTTGTTACAGCTTCCAGAAGCCTGATCGAACGATTGCAGACGCTGAGTGACTCCCGCGATCGCCTGCTGGAGACTTGCCAACTGCCGCTGAAGGCTGAAACCCGGCAACACGTTCACGATCTTGTCCAGCTGGCAAAGACAGTGCTGAAAACATACGGGAAAGACTTCAGCTTTGCCTTCAGCCCAAACGTTCTTCAACGGCTGGATGCAGCGCATCGCTTCCTGGATCTGCTCGGTCAGTACAGGCAGGTGGAAAGCAACCTGTCGGCAGACTACCCGCCGGAAGCTGCGCGAAAAGTCGATCCCGACGCAGTGGAGTCTGCATGGGCGGAAGCAGATGCAAGGTTCTGGTTCCTCGGCGCTATTGCCAGGAAGAGGGTTGCCCGGGAGTTAGCTGAGTCTGCCGGCGTCACAGCATTGCCCAATCCGCCTGTGGATGCGCCATTGTTTCGGGAGTTGAAGAGCCTGCTCGGCGAGATGGATCAACTCAAGGCGACACTAGCGGGCATTCCCGGCTTCAACTTCCTTGATAGCAATGCGGATCAGATTAAGGAAGCGATCGACCTGGCTTATCAGCTTCGTGCGGCCTTGCAGGCGTTTGCCAGCACTCCAGATCAACTCATTGATCTGCAGGACGCAGTGAGGCGATTGGTTATCGACGCTGGCGCTATGCTCGCTCCGGGGGCTGGTGTAGATCTCGCCGTGCAATCTCTGGAAAGAGCTGCCTCTAGTCTGGATGCCGCTTTGGAAGAATTTTCAGCGCTCTGTGCTTCCGATCAGCCGGGAGGGCTCCGGTTTGAAAGGCTGAAGGAGGTGAGTCAGACCATCGTTGAAAACGAGCGCCGCCTGCGGTCATGGTGTAACTGGCGCCGTGTCCGCTCAGAAGCCGAAAGACTACAGCTCGGGCCGATTGTGGAGGGAGTTGAGTCCGGCAGCCTTGCCAGCACCCAGGTTGAGGATGTCTTCCTCACCACATATGCGAAGTGGTTTGCCGCGCAGGTCATAGACAAGGAGCCGCTGCTGCGTGAGTTTGTCGCGGTGGAGCATGCCGACCTGATCCGTCAATTTCGTGCTGTTGATGATGAAGTTGCCCGGCTTACCGTAGCCTATGCGAGGAGCGTGCTTGCAGCCAATCTTCCAGACAAGTCTGACGTGTCTCGTAAGGACGGCTTTGGAATTCTGAAGCATGAGCTTCAGAAAAAGCGCCGTCACAAGCCGCTTCGCCAGCTCGCAGGCGAGATGGGAGAGGCCTTCGGCCGACTCGCGCCATGTATGCTTATGAGCCCCCTCTCGATCGCACAGTATCTTCCTGCTGATCAACAGCAGTTTGATCTGGTGATCTTCGATGAGGCCTCGCAGATCGCTCCGTGGGATGCCGTGGGCTCGATCGCGCGCGGAAGGCAGATGGTCATTGCCGGCGACCCGCGGCAGATGCCCCCCACGAACTTCTTTCAGCGGGGCGACTCCGATGCTGATTTCGACGGGAGCGTGGAGGAGGACCTTGAGAGCATCCTGGACGAGTGCCTGGCTGTTGGAATACCCCGCCACAGCCTGAGCTGGCATTATCGAAGCAAGCACGAAAGCCTTATAGCGTTCTCCAACTGCTGCTATTACGACAACAAGTTGGTGACGTTCCCGTCAGCCAAGACCACCCAAAGCGCAGTGAGCTGGCGCCGCGTGAACGGGGCCTACGCCAAGGGCAAGGAGCGTACCAATCGCCTGGAGGCTGAGGCCATCGTGGCGGAGACTGTGAGCCGCCTGCTTGACCCTTCGTTCGAGAGCCAGGGCTTGTCGCTCGGCATCATCACGCTAAACAGCGATCAACAAAAGCTTGTTGAAGACCTGCTGGATGCAGCACGCCAGAAGCACCCCGAAATCGAACGCTTCTTTGATGAGTCGCAGTCTGAACCTGTCGTCGTAAAGAATCTGGAGACCGTGCAGGGAGACGAGCGTGACGTCATATTCCTCGGCATAGGGTACGGCCCCACAGAGATTGGCGCTGCGACGATGTCGATGAATTTTGGCCCGCTTAACAGGGATGGCGGCGAACGCCGCCTGAATGTGGCGCTGACCCGATCCCGGCGGGAAATGCTTGTCTTTACGTCCTTTGATCCATCGATGATCGACCTTAATCGCACGAGCGCCCGCGCGATTCGGGATTTGAAACAGTTTCTGGAGTTCGCTGATCGGGGCCCGCATGCGCTGTCAGAAGCCGCTGACCGTCCTGTCGACGATTATGATACGCCTTTTGAGGAAGCCGTTTCCCGTCACCTTCAGGAGCGTGGGTGGGAGACCGTCCCGCAGGTTGGCGTGTCGCGTTTCCGGGTTGATCTGGGCATTGTCCATCCGGATCGCCCGGGAGATTTTCTCGTTGGTGTTGAGTGCGATGGGCCCACTTATTACAGTGCGGCGACCGCACGCGATCGCGACAAGATCCGCAGCGCAGTTCTCGAAGGTCTGGGCTGGAAGTTGATCCGCGTTTGGTCGACAGATTGGTTTGTCGACCCTGTTATGGAAGCAGAGAAGCTGGATCGCTCCATACGTGCTGTTCTCGAGGAAGATCGGGCAAAACGGGGCGATAAAGGCCACCCGCCTGTAGAGGCCAGTCTGCCGCCTGAGCCCAGCGAGCCCGAAGACTCCACTGGCCCTTCGGAATCGATCGACTAGGCGCTGCATTCCCGGGCGCCGTAATGCCTTCTCGGCGCCTTGACTTCGTCCCTGCAGCGATATACGTCTTTAGCTGCTGGCGTCGTTATTACTTCGGCATTCAGCATTTCTAGTCCTGTCGCTTCCTCACATGAATGTTCCTCATAAATGGAACTTTGTCCGCCTGGGCGGACTGAACCAAGTCGTCATTCGCACCGCCGAAGACCTTCTGCATCTCGAAGAACTGGATCAGAAGCTCTGGGTTGCTCTCGCATGCCCCGTGAATGGGCTGGAGCTGGACGCGAAAACTCTAGCCCTAGTCGATCACGATAAGGATGGTCGGATCAGGGTGCGCGATGTTCTGGAAGCCATCCGGTGGGCCGCTCCAAGGCTCAAGGATTTGACTTACCTGCTCTCTGGCTCTGACACGCTTCCGTTGGACGCCATCAATACAGAGACGCCGGAGGGCGCGGCGATCAGGGCTTCTGCCGAGACGATTCTGGCAGGTTTTGGGAAAGAAGACGCCGGCGAGGTCTCCCTGGCGGATGCAGTCGATCGCGTGAGCCTGTTCGCTTCTACCAAGCTCAACGGCGATGGCATCATAACGGAGGCTACGGCTGAGGATGATGAGGAGGTAAGGAAGGTCATTAGCGACATGTTGGCGACCGTGGGGGGCGTTGCGGATCGATCGGGCAAGGATGGGATTGATCAGGCCCGCGCCGATGCCTTTTACGACGCCTGCGCCGCCTGTGTTGGCTGGCTGGAAAAGGGGCGCGCACCAGAAGTGCTTACGATGGGTGAAGCCACTGCCGCCGCCGCTGCAGCCGTTAATAGAGTGCGAGAGAAGGTGGATGACTATTTTGTTCGCACTCTGCTCGCCGAGTTCGATCAACGGGCGCTCGAAGCGCTTACAAGTTCCGAGTCAGCTTATCTCTCCAGCGTTTCCAAGGATCTTTCGATTTCTTCTGAGGAAATAGCCGCGTTCCCGATTGCCCGTGTAGAAGTGGGCAGGCCGCTGCCACTCTTGCAGTCCGTGAATCCAGCCTGGGCAGACGCCTTGGCGGATCTTTATCAGTCGGCGGTCAAGCCCTTGTTCGGCGAAGACGCTAAGTCCATCACCGCCGAGCAGTGGTCGGAGCTCAAGAAAAAGGTCGCTCCATATGATGCCTGGTTGGCGTCAAAGGGCGGCGCTGTCGTAGAAAAACTAGGGCCGGACCGCATTGCCGAGATACTGCGCTCTAGCACTCGTGAACGGGTAAATGCGTTGATTGCAGATGATCTCGCTCTCAAGCCGGAGTTCACAGCGATTCATGGGGTGGAGCAGCTTATCCGCTACTGCCGCGATTTCGGTAGCCTGCTGCGTAACTTCGTTAACTTCCTGGACTTCTATTCTCCAGATCAGTGGGCGACTTTCCAGGCCGGCATCCTTTACCTGGACAATCGAAGCACCGAGCTCTGCATAAGAGTTTCAGCAGCCTCTCCGTTAGCTGCGATGAGTAAGGCGTACATCGCCTACTGTGATTGCACGCGAACCGGTGAGCCGCCCATGAAGATTGCGGCATGCTTCACGCAGGGGGATAGTGACTACCTCTTTGTAGGCCGAAACGGCGTCTTCTACGATCGGCAGGGTAGGGACTGGGACGCCAACATAACGGCTGTTGTCGACAGCCCTATCAGTGTGCGCCAAGCCTTCTTCCTGCCATACAAGAAGTTTGTGCGAATGATCGAGGAGCAGGCCGCAAAGCGCGCAGCTGCCCTCGAGGCTCAGTCAGATGCGCGTCTTGCTGAGGCTGCGACACGCACCACGGAGCTGAGCGCGCCCCCTGCCGCCGCCCAGCCGCCAAAGAAGTTGGATATCGGCGTCGTGGCAGCCCTGGGTGTGGCGGTATCTGGCGCGATCACCGCCCTTACCCTTATCCTCGGTTACATCTTCGGGCTCAGATGGTGGGAATACCCGCTGGTGCTGTTGGGTATCGTTACCGTCATCTCCGGCCCGTCCATGCTCATCGCGTGGCTCAAGCTGCGGCAGCGCACCCTCGGTCCAATCCTGGAGGCCAACGGCTGGGCGATCAATGGCCGTGTGAAGATCAGTGTCAGGTTTGGCGCAACCCTCACCGAACAGGCTAAGCTGCCTCTGGGCGCTCACCTTACCCGTAGGGATCCTTACGCAGAGAAACGTCGCACATGGCCTATCGTCATTGGCGTAGTGGCTCTCCTTGCTGTTGCGGCCGTGGCTATTCGCTGGGATGCCCTCCGTCACGACGGCCAATACTTCTGGCAAGACAGGACTCCACCTGCCGAAATGACGGCCCCAACCGAGCCTCCGCCACCCGCATCTGTCGAGTAGTCAGCTGCCCGGGGGCTTTATCCACGTCGTTTGGAATTGCGATATTGTCTCGCCTCTAGAAACGCGATTCGCATGCTCGTGCACATATGCCACCGGGTGATGCGTATCAGATTTCCTATGTCCCAAGCCTTCAGGATCTGCGGACGCTTAACCGGGTTCACCTCTGGAACTCTTCCCGTAGTTTGCACTTTCTGGCGGTGATCCCCGTAGTGGTTCTCCCACTTTGGCTGGTAATTGCTCCAGAGCAAGAACCGCTGTCGCCGAAGGCTTTCATCGTTCTCTTCACCTGCTCTTCTCTTGGGGATTTACCTGTACGCTTCGCACCAGGTTAAGCGTCTTTGGAATAGAGACATAAGACTTCGCGAGCCAAGAGCATACACACTCCACGACGACGCCATCGAGGTCTCCAGTCCGAGTTTTTCAATTCGGGCGCCGTGGGAAAACGTAACGCTCGTTACCCGTAAGAAGGATCTCTTCATCGTTCGTGTTTCGACGGTCGAATACTTGGCCTTCCGCGAGTCCCACCCCAAGAAAGCTCAGGCATTGTGGACCTACATCAAATCTAAGGTTCCGCCCAAGATCATCAAGTAGCCCGTTCCTCCCGAGTTTAGCTGGGCTTTTCTTCAGGCAATAAGTTGAACCCACAGCCACCTGGCGCATAGATTTAGCAACCATGCATGCCATCACCGGATCCTGCCTATGCGGTAAGGTGGCCTTTGAGGTTGCCGGAGCTCCGCTCAGGTTTCTTTACTGCCACTGCCGCTCCTGTCAGAAGTCAACCGGGTCGATTCATGCGGCAAACCTGGCGTTTCCGAGCGGTTCCGTTGTATGGACAAACGGTGAGGATCTCATTGAGCTCTATGTCGACCAGAACGAGAATCCCGGTTTTCCCCGCGCCTTTTGCAGACACTGTGGGTCACCCGTGCCGAAGCTTAGCCGGAACCGTCAGTTCTGGGTCGTGCCCAGCGGGTCGTTAGACGCCGACCCAGCCTTGAGGCCCCAGGCAAACATCTATTGGGCGGAACATGCCCCTTGGTTCGTCCCGTCCGATCAGCTTCCCAAACACGAAGGCTCAACTTCAACGTAAATGACCGCTATCACTGTAGCCTCTGCCGCGCCTCGTCCATACGCGCCCATTCGTGTCCATCGAATGGAATACACCAGTCATATCAAGTTGCTGCTCACCAGCGTGCGCGTCCCACATAAGGTAAAATTCTCCTTTGGGTAGAACCCTTCGCTATAGAAGGCTATTATAAGTGGCTCGAACTTCGCCGGAGTCCGCAACGAGGCCGAGTGATGCGCGAGCCAGGAACTCGTAATGACTAACGACAGAATCGCACTTGTTACCGGAGCGTCGCGTGGTATCGGCGCAGCTATCGCAAGGCGCCTTGCCTCCGATGGCTTTTCGGTAGTCGTCAACTATTCTGGCAGTGAGCAGGCTGCCGCCGACCTCGTTAAAGAGATCGAAACAGGGGGCGGGCGCTCCATTGCTGTCAGGGCCGACGTTTCTCAGGCTGATGAGGTTGCTAAATTGTTTGATCAGGCAGAGGAGACGTTTGGCATACCCACGGTGCTCGTGAACTCTGCGGGCGTCATGCAGTTGGCGTCCATGAGCGAAAGTAGCGACGAATTGTTTGATCGCACCGTGGCCATCAATTTCCGGGGGACGTTTAACACCCTGAGGGAAGCTGCGCGACGCATGCGCGACGGCGGGCGCATCATCAACCTATCCACATCTGTCGTGGGCCTGAACTTGCCCGGTTATTCGATTTACGCAGCGACCAAGGCTGCAGTTGAGACGATGACCGCCATCCTCGCCAAAGAGATGCGCGGCCGCTCAATCACTGTAAATGCCGTTGCTCCCGGTCCCACGGCCACCTCGCTCTTTCTCGATGGCAAGACAGAGGAACAGGTCGAGCGACTCGCCAAGATGAATCCCATGGAGCGGCTGGCCACGCCAGAAGACATTGCCAATACAGTCTCCTTCCTGGCTGGACCCGACGGTGGTTGGATAAACGGCCAGACCCTGCGCGCCAATGGCGGCATGGTGTGAGCGATTATAAGGCGCCTGATTTTTTTCGCCTGATTTGGCTCAACCTCTACGATGCAATAAAGGGCAAGCCGCGAGCTGAATAGCCTAATCATCGAGTGGCTATTTCGTTCTCCTGTGCTAGATTAGGCCTGATTCTGGCAGAGCTATCAGTATCCCTCCGGCAATCGTCATTCGTCAGTCTGGAATCGATCATCCGCAGCTCAGGACCCACCTTATGCGAATCTCCACTTCCTTATTACCAGCGCTTGTTCTATCCCTTGCAGGCCCAAGTCTTTCCATGAGCCAATCGGCTGTTCCGGGTTCTGTCCAGACGCAGATCGACCAAGTCATGCCGAAGGTTGTGGAGTGGCGTCGCGACATCCACGCCAATCCCGAACTGGGTAACCGAGAGTTTCGCACTGCTGAGCTTGTGGCCAAACACCTCCGGCGACTCGGTATGGAGGTAAAGACCGGTATCGCTCACACCGGGGTCGTTGGCCTGCTGAGAGGAAACGGCGACGGACCTGTCGTCGCTCTGCGCGCGGATATGGATGCGCTGCCGGTGATAGAGGAGACGGGACTCCCTTACGCATCCACGGTCCGTACCAACTACAATGGAGCGGAAGTTGGCGTGGCGCATGTCTGCGGCCACGATACCCACGTTGCCATGCTCATGGGAGTGGCAGAGGTGCTGGCGGGTTTGAAGGATCAGCTCAGCGGATCGGTCATGTTCATCTTTCAGCCCGCGGAAGAAGGAGCGCCAGCCGGCGAAGAGGGTGGAGCATACCTCATGCTGAAGGATGGCATCTTCTTCGATCTCAAACCCGATGTTGTGTTTGCCCAGCATGTGATGCCCATGCCGGTAGGTTACATCGGCGTCCGCAATGGAGGAACCACAGCATCGTCAGATAATTTGCGCATCAACGTGAAGGGCGCCCAGACGCATGGAGGAATGCCGTGGAACGGCGTCGACTCCATTGTCGTGGCAAGCCAGATTGTCCTCGCGTTGCAGACAATTCCATCGCGTCAAATCGACATTACCAGCACGCCGTCGGTCATTTCGATAGGCTCGATCGATGGAGGCGTGCGCGGCAACATCATCCCGGACGAAGTGGAAATGGTCGGCACCATTCGCACCTTCGACGATGCGACGCGCAAACGCATCCACGAGCTGATTACCCGCACCGTCAAGCAGATCGCCGCTAGCGCCGGAGCAAAGGCTGAGGTTTTCATCGATCCTGCATATCCCGTCACAGTAAATGATCCTGCGCTAACCGAGGCAATGCGCCCAACGCTTCAACGCGTCGCCGGCGATTACCTGGAGGAAGCAGCCTACTCGATGGCTTCGGAAGACTTCGCCTTCTTCTCACAACAAGCCCCAAGCATGTACTTCTTCATCGGAGCTGCCCCGGCAGAAGGCCCCGCACATCCCAACCATTCCCCCAAGTTCGCTCCAAACGAGGACGCTCTCCCCATCGGCGTCACCGCCATGACCGCCCTCGTTCTCGATTACCTCGCCAGCCATCAGGAATGATATTCTGCATCGGGTACGAAGGTTCGTCATTGAGCGCTGAATCAGTGGAACACAGCCTGTGCCGCGGCAGTCATTAACCCTGTGTGAAGGCTTGTTTGGCTTATGGATCTAGTGAAGTGATAAGCCTTTTTAGAACCGCATCGATTTTCTTTCCCCGAATCCTTGACAGGGCTTCCCTGAGTCCTATTCATGTATGCCTTTCACCGCTTTCTGCGGTTAGACCGTTGCTCGGTAGCTCAGTGGCAGAGCAGGTGACTGTTAATCACTTGGTCGCTGGTTCGATCCCAGCCCGAGCAGCCATAAAGCAGCAAAACGGGGTCTACACCAAAGTTTGGGGGATGGGCCATTGATGATGATGATGATGGGGTCTACACCAAAGTTTGGGGGATGGGCCATTGTTGATGATGTTGTTGTTGGTTTACCCGCACTGAGCAATGACTCGCAGGCGGTAGTTGTCAAA
>CAYSHY010000039.1:0-37045 GCA_964430955.1 uncultured Puniceicoccaceae bacterium
CCTGGACTGCATCCATAATCGTTTCGACGATGATGCGTACGCTCTTGATTGAGTCGTCGTTGCCAGGAATCGGGTAGTCTATGATCGTCGGGTCGGAGTTCGTGTCGACCAAAGCTACTACTGGGATGCCAAGGCGGATGGCCTCGGCAACAGCGATCTGCTCATTGCGGGTATCGATCACAAAGAGAGCAGCCGGCAATTCGCTCATTTCGAGCATGCCTTCAAAGTTACGGTGCATCCGCTCCATTTCACGTCGGATGGCGGCGGCTTCCTTGTTTGGCAGCTTGTCGAGGCTGCCATCAGATTCCATCGCAAGGTACTTCTTGTACTTCTCGAGTGAAGTCTTGATGGTCGCGAAGTTGGTGAGCGCGCCCCCCATCCAGCGATTTGCCGCGAACGGCATGTTGCAGGCAATCGCAGCCTCGCGAATGATTTCCTGCGCCTGACGCTTCGTTCCGACAAACAGAATCTTCCGGCCAGCAGCGACCGTGTCTTCTACGAAGGTTGCGGCAACTTCGAGAAGGTTATACGTCTGCTCAAGGTCGATGATAGAAATGCCGTGACGGTTGTCGTACACGTATTTCTTGGACTTCGGATTGTAACGGCGAAGCTGGTGGCCGAAATGTACTCCAGCGTCGAGCAGGTCTTTTACTGTGATGTTCATATGATTTAAACTCCGACTTCGCGGAGCAAGTTGCCATGAGCAACTTTAACTGGGTTCAGGTTCTGTATGATTTGATCGATTATGATTGTGGCTTTCCCGCATTTGGGAAAAGGGATACGCATATCGAAGCACAGCCACGA
This sequence comes from uncultured Puniceicoccaceae bacterium, assembly GCA_964430955.1. GTDB lineage: Bacteria > Verrucomicrobiota > Verrucomicrobiia > Opitutales > Oceanipulchritudinaceae > CAYSHY01. The sequence continues at coordinate 805 of CAYSHY010000039.1, forward strand.
GGCAAGGGAAAACGGGGGAATACGCGTTTACTTTCTTCAAATTGAGCAAAAAAAAGAGGCAACCTTAACTGGCCGCCTCTCCTTGTCAGAGTTGAGATAGACTAACTCCTTCCGGTGCGCGAGCGGAGCGCCGTCTGGATCTGATCCAGGTATTCGCGAACAGAAGGTTCGTCGCGGATGGACAAAGCGCTTTGTAGCAGGGGAACAGCATCCTTGAAATTCGAGCGTCGCACCTCGAGCTGAGCATTTCCAAGAAAAGCCCGGAAGCGCGCCTGCGCGTCTTCATGGTCCTGTGCCCGTTGGAACAGTTGAACTGCGCGCTCATAATTGCGTGGTCCGGCAGTGGCGCCTTCGCCTTCTCCCACGACCGATTCAGCATAATAGCGCGCGAGAGCATTCAATGCGTTTGCGTTATTTGGATCACGAAGGAGAACCTGCTCGAGATTCTGCGCTGCTTCTTCGCCCTTGCCCAAAGCGATGTTAATTTCGGACGAGAGCGTCAGTAACTGCAGTTCATCCCTGGAGCTGAGGCGGTCGCCAAAGCGTTCTTCAATGAGCCTGATCATCTCTACGGCTTCACTGTAGATTCCATAGCTCGACAAAGTTGTCGCCGCTTGAATGAAAGAATCTGGTGAAAGAGCTGCCGTATTCGCCTGTCCAACTGCTTGTTTGAATGTCTCTGCTGCAAGTAAGAGAAGCTGCCGGTTGACGTAGATATTGCCGAGGAGCATCAGGCTTTGGGTATTTGCCTTACCCAAGGCGCGAAGGGCTTCCAGATTAATAGCAGCGTTGTTGAGGTCATTGGCGCCAAGATAGGTATTGGCGATAGCTTCCCAAAGTTCCGAATTTTCTGGATTCTCCTGCAACAGATCCTCAAATACAGCACGTGCTTCCTCCCAACGGGATTGGGCAAGCAGGGCTTGGCCGAGCAGACGACGATAGTTTACGTCGTTTGGCCGAAGGACCAATGCTTGGCGCAGTACGCCTTCTGCAGGCAGCCAACGCTCTTGCAGGGAGTAGATATATCCAAGAAGACCAAGAGTCGAAGGGGATGAATCCCCGAGCTCTATCGCTTTCTGGAGGTGCGGAAGAGCGTCATTGAAACGCTCCAACTGCGTCAGAAGCTGTCCAAGGTTCTTGTGCGCACGAAGATAGTTCGGGAAGCTCTTGATCGCTTGCTGATAGAACTGGATCGCCTGCTTCATGTGCTCATCGCTCTGCGCCTTGTTCTCTTGAGTCAGATAGGCGAGCTGCTGATGAAGTGCCGCTATTGTAAAAGTCAGAGCACCGCTTGCTTCTGGCTTTCCGCTAACATAACTGCGCAGACGAGTTACGGCCCCCTGGTAGTTCTCAGCCTGAAGAAGGGGCTGGACTTCTTTTGCAAACAGGTCGCGTTCCAACGCTTCCAGCTTTGGCTCGAGCTCAACAATCGGGGTAAAACTGTAGGCAAACTCCTTGGCCCACTGTTCACTGGCGAAGGTTTCGCGAATGATGTTTACGCTCTCTAGTGGAAGCAACTGGTTCTGTGCATCCGCTGTGCCTGCCACACAAGCCAGGCCGAGGAGCATTGGGATATACTTTCTCATCTGAAGAATTATTAAAAGGGTTACTTAATTGAGAACAAACGGCATTGGCAGGCGCACACGCACCTTTACTTTTTTCCCGTCCTTGACTCCCGCCTCAAAGCGCCATCCCCGTATCGCCTTCAGCGCTGCTTCATTGAAACCGGGGTTCTCACTTCGGTAGATTGTCGGATTACGAACGTTGCCGTTCTCATCGACCACGAACTCAACAACGACCTCGCCCTGAATGCCCGCACGGCGCAATTCGATGGGATACTGCGGCTTAGGCTGAATTACGGGACGGGGATGTTGATCAATTTCATCGAGATTGAAGATCATGTCTTCCAAGTCGCCAGAGACATCAAAGCTCGGAAGTGCAAAGTCGCCGCCAACCATTGACGAAAGGTCCGCAGAGAGCGCCAACTCCAACATTTCGAGGCTTGGCGGTGGTGGCGGAGGCTCCAGTTCCTCGATCTCCTCTTCCTCCACTTCTTCTTCCTCTTCCTGATCAAGTTCGAGCGGAGGAGGCGGAGGTGGAAGTTCTTGTGTGATCACCTCTGGCGGATCGAAGGTTCTCAAGTTCTCGATCCACTGCGTCATTGGGAGCAGAAGAAACAGTCCCAAAGCAATCAGGCTACCAATCAGAGCTGGAGACCCAGTCGATGTCCGAACTGAAGGAGGCGTGCTTGTAATCTTTTTCTTGGCCATAACTGCTACCTTCCTTTCGCTGTGGAGATGTGCACTTTGGCTCCTGCAAGGCGTGCTTGTTCCAGCACACGTATGACAGTTCCTGAGGGCGCCTGACGGTCGGCCTGGATGATGACCGGCATCTGGTCATCTTCCTGAATGTGCCGGCGAACGGTAGGGCGAACTCCATGAACTCCAATTTCACCGCCGCCGTAGTAAATACCCCCACTGGAGGTCACAGCGATCAAGATTGAGTTCCGCTGTAACTCAGCGGCAGTCTGTGCGTATTCACGGGTGACTTCGACCCCCGGTTCTTCAACGAACACAGTGGTGACGATAAAGAAGATGAGCAGGATAAAAACCATGTCGATCATGGGCGAGATGTTGATCTCGCTCATGTCGGTTTCGTCCTGCAAAATAGATCCGCGTTTTGCCATGTTACTTTCTTAATTAGGCGCTCTCGGCGCGTTGGATCTTGTCTGCGCGCTGAACCAAGTGAGATTCCAGTTCGGTCAAAAACGCGTTGTATTCGTTACGCTTACGGATCACTTGAGAAATAAAGACATATCCCGGGATAGCTATCATCAATCCCGTCTCTGTCGTTATAAGGGCTACACGGATGCCGTCCGCCACCAAGTCAATCGTCTGCCCGCTGCTGATCGCGAGTCCTTGAAAGGTGGTCAACATCCCGATTACCGTGCCCAGCAGTCCCATCAGTGGCGCTACCGTCACAAGAACGCTCAACAGAACAATCTTCTGATTTACCTCAGGCAGCAGAGCCTGGCGTGCAGCAGCGATGCGTGTGATGATTGACTCGCGAACGAACCCATAAGCGAGAATGTAACGAATCAATTCACCGATGTGGCCCTCGCCCTTCTCTGGCGCATCTATCCATTCGAGCCACATCTTCCGTGGAGTCTTCTTGACGCCTGTGCGCCTAAGCTGAAGGACGACAGCTGTGGCTTCGTAGTAAATGAACACTGCCAGGAAAAGGAGTGGAATCATTACCCAGCCACCGTCAAACCATATTCCGAAGATGCTTTGCAGAATCTCCTGGGAAGTTTGTGGCGCTCCGCCAATCCCTTGTATGGCTGTTGTTGCTTCGTCTGGCATATCTGGTGCCTATTGGTTTGGCTAGCGGCAGCCTATGCAGAACGGGTTGCCGAGCCTTCCCGGATCTCCACTACGCCATTAATGAAGCTCACCGCCGACTGCTCCATGCTGCCAATAACACTCTTGGCCTTGCGACTTAACATGGCGTGCAGGATCAACGCCGGAATAGCACTGATCAGACCCCACTTGGTCGTGATCAAGGCTTCAGAAATACCGCTGGATAGCGATCGCGCGTCGCCTGTTCCAACAATCGTAATCAGCTGGAACGTCTTCATCATACCGGTAACTGTGCCCAAGAGACCCAAAAGGGGAGCGGTGGCAGCTGTTACAGCGATAAAGGGTAGCATCCGCTCGAGCATCGGCTGGGTTGTGATGATCTTTTCATACAGCACTTCCTCGATAATCTCGCGATCCTCATCGGCATGCTCCACTGCAGTCTCCAGCATTTCGCCTACAGGACCGCGAATGGACTTGGCGTAAGCCATCGCCTCATCGCGGCGGCCATTTGCGAGGTGCTCGAGAATGGTGTCGATATCCTTCTGCTTTGCAGGGCGAACCTTGCTCAGCTCAAACCACTTATAGATCGCGACCAGGAATGCCAGAAGCGCGAGAATGATGATAAAGGGCTGAACCATCCCTCCTTTTTTCCACTCATCCAGGATAGTGTCTTTCGCACGCTCAATCTGGTAGGCTTGCCCAGTGGTGTCGACGGGAACAATCGCTTCTCCATTTTGCGCAAGAGTCTGGATCGCAACCTGAGCGCCGGGATCGCGCAGCTGACGGATCTGCGGCACCTGTGCGTTTACAGGGGAGAATGTGATCCCGGCGACTTCTTCATTTGCAAAATAGGAAAGGGGCCCAAGTAGAACAATCTTCCCTTCGCGAGCGATGCTATCACCACCGAGCGCCTCAGCTTGAAAAATGTAACCGCCCAGCGCGCGCTCCATTCTCTGGAGTGAAAGGTTCAAAACCTCAAGTTGCTCATTGAACCTTTGCGCGTCATCAAGCGCTTCATTTTCACGCGCTTCGTTTGCCTCTCGGATCTCTCCCTCATAGTTCCGATACTCAGAGATGTGAGTAAGGGTAGAGAAGCGGGTGATGTAGTCTGACAACAGGTTACCGAGGTAGTTGTTGTTGTCCTGGAGACCTCTAACACGCTCCTGGAGTTGAAGAAGGGAACTTTCGCCACCTTCAACTCGGGCGCGGAGCTGAGCGGCTTCCGCCCGCATACGAATGACTTCACTCTCCAAGGCGTTAAGGCGGGTCGCCAAGGGACCACTTTCCGCATCAATCCGGGTTCTCAGCTCGGCGAGTTCTTTTTCAGCCTGCAGGACCTCTTGCTCGGTAATTCTTTGAACCTGCTCGAAGCCTTGACCGCTCGCGCTGATCATAAGGCCGCATATCGCAGCTACGGTAAGAAACTTTCTCATTGGATAAGACCTTTAAAATTAACTTGTTTGCCTACTTGTTTGGCAGCGCATTGACCTCGGTTATCTTCAGGGGCAGGCCCACAAATTCCGCAGGCTTGATAACATTGCTGGACACGCCGATTGCGCGAGCGATATCGGCAGCCATCTCGTTCTTGGACTCCCACGTCCAACCATCGGGAGCAGGATAGCCAACACCGCCTATTGTCCCCTGATCATTTGCGTAGAAAGCTTGACCAAGTCCAAGGTAGAGGGTCCGAACTTGGACGCGCTTGCCGTCGATGTCTCGGATTTCGGAAACCACGGTGGCTTCGTTGTTGAACTTATCCACCTCATTCATCGTCCCGACGATCAAGGCCATACGCTGCCCGACGCCGAGGCGTGTGTTGGAGGGATCTTTGGGAATGCTGCTGGTGAATGTGCTAACGCGGTCGCGTAGTGGGGCAGGGAAGTACCTGGCAAGTTCGAGGATTGCTGTCTCGTACTTTGGAAGTTCTGCCTCGATTGCAGACTGAGCCCTCTGTAGAAGTTCCTGCTGCTGAACCAAGCGACTGCGGTCTCCGGCGCTTGTCTCAGCTTTTTCCTGAAGCTCAGCGATCTCCTTAGTCAGATTCTCAAGCTCCGTCTCATAGAGTTCAATGCGCTGTTCGAGAAGTCCCTTCTTAGTGCTCCAAGCTGTTGCTTCCTTGGAGATGTCGGACTTGAGTTCAACCCACGACGAGATCGCGCTGCGAGTTTGCTGTAATGGGTTCTGGGATTCGGTTTCTTGCTGCGCCGTTGCCGGAACCACGGACAGGCCAAGGGCGATGCCGCCAATTATCAATTTCTTCATAAGGATGAACTTTTCCATTAATCTGGACAAATTTTGAAGCCCTGACCGTGGGCATTCACTTGTAAATGTATTTCTTGAAGTTTTGAGGATGGGGCCGATGTCTGAGCAAGTCAGATGATGGGCATCTATGACTAGTGAGCGGCGGCATTGTCAATTTGGAAATTGGCCGTGCCTGCGCCAACGAAGGCAGCGCTTAATTGCTCAACTCTTGGTGGGCATCCTGTCAAGGGCAGATTCCTAAGTAATGGCATTCCCGGGCATGGAGTCAGACGATCACAAGTCCCAAACTCGCTCCCGTAACAAAAAGACAGGACCACGGATGTTTGAGTTCCGGATCTGTCATATCTTCGCGTGTGTAATCAGGACGATCGTAAAAGATAGCTCCAAGATCGTTTTGGCTTTACAGCCCCCCGAGCGAGCGCTTGGATTGGCGGCTTTCTCCAAAGACTTTTCATGCAGAAGACCCGCAAGTCCATCTCAAAGAAGTTCAAGGTTACCGGTTCCGGCAAGGTTGTGTTCCGTGCAGCCGGGAAGCGGCACTTCCTGCGCAACAAGTCGCAGCGGCAGCTTGCACGCAAGGCCGTCGACCATGTCGCGAGCAAGGGTGTGACCAAGTTTGTGAAGATTGGCGCTCCCAGTCTTTTCTAATTGAACTTCGAGTAAAAACAGGTCCCAGCGCGGCGACAAAGGGCGGCCGCGCGGGCCATTAAGCACAGAAAAAACATGCCTAAAGCAACAAATCACGCAGCAACACGTAAGCGCCGCAAGCGCGTCCTTCGCCTCGCCAAGGGCTATTTTGGCAACAAGAGCCGCCTCTATCGCTATGCGATAGACCAGGTGGACCGTTCTGGCGTCTATGCCTACAACGATCGCCGCAAGCGTAAGAGTGAGTTCCGCAAGCTTTGGATTGTGCGGATCAATGCGGCATGTCGCGCAAATGGCATCGCCTATAGCCGTTTTATGAACGGCTTGAAGAAGGCCGGAATCGAAATGGACCGCAAGGCGCTGGCACAGCTTGCCGTCGAAGATGAAGCAGCCTTTAAGGCTCTTATCGAGCAAGTCCGCGGTTCCGTTACTGCCTAGATCTTAAGCATCTGCTTCCCTTTCTTGCGCTTCGGTTGAAGGCGGGGCTCTCTCCGGTCGTAGGAAAGGAGCCTCGTAGAAATGCAAGAAGAACTTAAAGCAATTGAATCCGAGGCGCAGCAGCGCCTCGGAGCTATTTCAACAGCGGCTGAACTGGAATCCGTCAAAGCTAGCTTTGTCGGACCCAATGGGACCTTTACGCAGATCCGGAAGCAGATCGGAAAGATTCCTCCCGAGGATCGCCCAGCCGCGGGCCGACTGATTAATGAGACCAAGCAGGCCTTGGACGCGTTCTTCTCTGCTGCGCTGGAAAGGTTGCGCCAAGAGGAGTTGCGACGGAAGCTCGGCCCTGCTGTTGATCCTACTTTACCGCCGCAGAGACTGGAGGGATCCAGGCATTTGATCACTCAAATCCGGGAGGAACTCTGCTCGATTATGGCTCGGGCAGGTTTTCACGTTGCGGAGGGCCCTGAAGTTGAGACTGAGTTTTTCTGCTTTGATGCGTTGAACACGCCTGCGGATCACCCTGCCAGAGATATGCAGGATACGTACTACCTTCCCCTGGAGGCGCGTTTCGGAAATATTTCCAAGAGAGGTAGCGAGCGTTATCTGCTGAGGACGCATACCAGCACCGTTCAGATTCGGGAGATGCTTTCACACCCGCCTCCGGTGCGCATTGTCTCTCCTGGCCGCTGCTTTCGGCGCGATACGACAGACGCGACTCATAGCGCAAGCTTTCACCAGCTTGAATGCCTGGCGGTAGATGAGGGCATCACTGTCAAAGATCTGAAAGCAATCTTGGACTATCTCTTTAAGAGCCTCCTCGGGAATGATGCCCAGATACGATTCCGGCCCCACTTCTTTCCATATACGGAGCCGAGCTTTGAAATCGACTTTAACAGTTCTCACCTGGAGAAACTTGGAAAAGAGTGGGTGGAAATTGGGGGGTGTGGCATGGTCGATCCGTCTGTGTTCGAAGTTGTGGGCTATGATCCCAAACGGTGGTCAGGCTACGCCTTTGGCTTTGGTATCGAGCGTATCGCCATGATCCTTTACGGGGTGGACGACATTCGCCACTTCTACCAGAACGACATACGCTTCCTAAGGCAGTTCGGCGTCTAGAACCGCGTAGTAACGGTTAAGCTTCCGTTCAAAGGACTTTTTTGATGAAACTTTCCCTGAATTGGCTGAAACGGTATGTAGCGCTCACGCAGGATCCTGCTGAGATAGAGCGGGCGCTCACCATGATTGGGTTCGAAGTCGAAGGCGTAGAGCGCACAGGCCTGGCAGACCTTCCAAACGTCGTTGTCGGAGAAGTTGCCGCGCGGGAGCAACACCCCAATGCCGACCGACTTTCCGTATGTAAAGTCGATGTAGGCGGAGAAGAACTACTCAATATTGTCTGTGGCGCGAAAAACTTTAAGGTCGGGGATCGTGTTCCCGTTGCTGTCATCGGCGCGGAGTTGCCCGGCGGCTTCAAGATAAAGCGGAGCAAGCTACGAGGCGTTGAGAGCGAAGGCATGATGTGTAGTGCTCGTGAGCTGGGCCTGGGAGATGACCATGAAGGGCTGCTCATTCTCGAAACGCGTCCTGCAATTGGAGAGCGCATCAATGATGTGTTCCCAGGTGGCGATGTCGTTTTTGATCTGGAAGTAACGCCCAATCGACCAGACTGCCTGTCACATATTGGCGTTGCCCGTGAACTTGCCGCGTACTTCAATCTTGAACTTCGGTATCCTGAAGTTAAGGCGAACACGGGTGGTCCGTTTCAGACGCGGCTTGCACCGCTGGTGAAACAGATTCGGGTTAAGACGCCTGATAATTGTCTCCACTACCGAGGCTACTCGATTCGTGGGGTAAAGGTAGCTCCGAGTCCGGACTGGTTGCAATCCCTGCTACGTAGCGTAGGGCTTCGGCCAATCAACAACGTAGTCGATGTCACGAACTTCGTTCTACTGGAACTTGGACAGCCATTGCACGCGTTTGACGCCTCTAAAATCAAGGGAGAGGAGATCATCGTTCGAATGGCCCGGAGCGACGAGAGTATCACCACTCTGGATGGGAAAGAAAGACGTCTGAACGAGTCGATGATGGTTATCGCCGACACGGAGCGTCCCCTTGTCGTCGCAGGGGTGATGGGCAGCATCGATGCAGAAGTCGATGACACCACCACTGACATCCTACTGGAATCGGCATATTTCGCTCCTACAACTATCCGGAAGACCTCGCGGCAGCTTGCCTTATCTACCGACAGTTCATATAGATTCGAGCGGGGCGTCGATCCAGCCGGGGCAGAGTTTGCTGCGTTGCGCGCGATAGATCTTTTACTCGAGACAGCAGGGGGCGAGCTATGTGGTCCAGCCATCGTAGAGGGTGCTCCTCCGTTCTCTGAAAGAGAGATTACGCTTGAAGCTGATTATGTTCGCCGTGTGCTCGGCTTCGACATTACAAACGAAGATCTAGTGTCGATCCTGGAGCGCCTTGAGCTAGGCGTGCAATCTTACCAAGGTGAGAGTGGCCTCGAGATGCGTGTATCTGTTCCGAGCCACCGCCTAGACCTTGAGCGGCCGATCGATCTGGTTGAGGAATGTCTTCGAATCTATGGGACTGAGAAGATTCCTTTCGCACCGGTAAACTCCAACGCACTCGTTGCAGAAGATGCACTGATTGCGCAGTTTGTGCGCCGCTCCGCTGAGCACTTGGCGGCCAATGGATTCTGTGAGTGTGTGAATTACCCGATGCGCCCGGAAGGAGAGGTGCAACAGCTATTTGGGGAAGACTTGGCAAAGAAACTAGCGCTGGCCAATCCCTTGACGGCTGATCAGAGCCATCTTCGCCCAAGTATACTTCCCGGACTGTTGGACACGCTGAGGTTGAATTTGGCGCGCGGAACAAATCCTCGTGCGCTGTTTGAGACCGGCCGTATCTTCAGGGAAGTCGACGGTTCAATTCAAGAACTGGTTTCTGTTGCATTTGTGCTTTACGGCGTCGATGAAGCGCAATGGCGGGTTACTGCAACTCCAGACTTCTACAAGGCCTCAGGTGTGGCTCTGGACCTATTGGCGCTCGCTGGCGTTAAGGCCACTGAACGGGAGCTTGAGGCCGCCACAGGTGGAACGCTCTGGCAGGAAGGTCACTCCGCTGGACTCGGTGGGGCGCGCCGAGGATATGAAGTTCGTTGTGGCCTTCTTGATATGACCATGACACAGCGTGCCGATGTTGACGGACCAGTTTATGCCGGAGAAGTCTGGATTACTGCTGAATTACTGGAGCGCCGGTCTAAGCGCAGGAGCTTTGCTCCCATGAGTTCTTACCCTGCAGCAACCAGGGATATCGCGCTGTTGGTGGAAGAATCAAAGACTGCTGGCGAAATTCAGAGCTTCTTGGAAAAGTCCTCCAGAAAGGTTCTTTCTGGCAGGGAGTTCACTCTCGAAGGAGTAGAGCTGTTTGACTTGTATAGAGGGAAAGGAATTCCAGAGGGTGAAAAGTCACTGGCTTTCACTATTTCCTTCCGCTCGCATCAGCGCACGCTCACCGACAAGGAAGTTAACGAAGCATTTGTGGAGATCCAGGAGACACTGACGGAGGCCGGCTTTACTGTTCGCTCGTAATCGGCAGCTGAAACGGAGGGAGACAACTGCGTACGGCTGTTGCTCGTCTATCGGTCGCGATTGCACCCGCCTGACTAGCAGAAACCTCGTTCGGAGTTCTCAACGAACTTTAGGAAGCCATCCAGCAAAGGGTCTTCAACTTCAGGATGCTCACGTAGCTTTTGAATGGCTTGTGAGTGATTCAGGCCCATTCGGTAGAAGGTTTTGAAGATGGTGCGGACTAATCCAGTCTTCTCACCCAAGCCGTTTCTCTCTAATCCAACCTTGTTGATGGTACGCACTTGGGCAGGGGCTCCGTCTGCCATCATATAGGGAGGAATGTCCTGCACGACCTTCGCAAGACCGCCGGTCATTGCGAAGGAGCCTATCCGGCAGAACTGGTGAATCGCAGTCAATCCGCCAAGAACTACATGGTCTCCAACATTTACGTGGCCGGCCAGTGTGGCGCTGTTGGAGAAAATGTTGCTGCTGCCAATAACGCAGTCGTGCGCGATGTGCGTGTACGCCAGAAAATGATTATTGCTCCCGATGCGGGTAGAATCGCCGTCCGCAGTGGCTACATGAACAGTGCAGAACTCTCTGAACGTGTTATTGTTTCCAATTACAAGGCCGGGCTTCCCTCCCCGATATTTGAGGTCCTGCGTGAGACCGCCAATGAACGCATAAGAATGGATCAGGTTACCTTCTCCAATGGTCGTATACCCTTCCACAGTCGCATGGTGCCGGACCTCGGTGCCTGAGCCTAGCCGGACATTTGATCCAATGAATGCATAAGCGCCAACTTCAACGCCATCATCCAGTTGTGCGCCTGCCTCAATTATCGCCGTAGAATGTATCCTCGTGGCCATGGGGAATTGTCTATTGATCTACCGGCGCATCCACGATTGTGAACATAAGCTCTGCGCTGGATACGACCTTGCCCGCAACGAGGCATTCGCCGGTCGCCATTGCGATTCTGTTTCCTCGGCTCTTCGTCAATTTGACATGAATTTCCAGCTGATCGCCCGGAATAACAGCGCGACGGAACTTCACCTTGTCTGCGCTCATGAAGAAGGCGATCTTCCCTTCGGCCGAAACGCGTCTCAGCATGATGATTCCTGCAGCCTGTGCCATGGCTTCTACCTGTAGAACTCCAGGCATCACGGGGTTACCGGGAAAATGACCGACAAAGTAAGGTTCATTGATGGTTACATTCTTGATCGCGCGAAGTTCATCATCAGAAACAAACTCGATAACCCTGTCGATCATCACGAAAGGGTAGGCGTGTGGCAGAATATCCAGAATTCGGCGAATGGGGAGCTCCACTTCAGTCGGCGCAAGGACCTTCACGCTGGGCTTTCGCTCAGGAGACGGCGACTCCGGTCTATTTACGCCGCCATCGCTGCTCCGAACAACTCGCTGATCGAGGCGCTCTTTGATCTTTCGGGCCAGCTTGTTGTTTAATGCGTGCCCGGGCCGCACTGCGACGATATGGGCCTTGAGGGGGCGCCCGAGCAATGCAAGGTCGCCAATGATGTCGAGTATCTTGTGACGGACAAACTCGTCCTGGAATCGCAAAGGTTCCTTACTCAACACCTTGTCCCCCTTGATGACGATCGCGCAATCCAGGCTCCCTCCCTGGATCTTGCCCATCTTTAGGAGAGGTTCGATATCTTCGTAGATCGTAAACGTCCGCGCTGGCGCAATATCAGCAATGTAACGGTCCGGGACAACTTCTACAGAAAGATGCTGTGTATGGATTCCCCTGTCGTCGGCGCTAGTGCAAGTGATCTTGAGACCGTCGTAGGGTAGGGCGATCAGGCTGCTGGCGCCAGAAGACAGCGATACTGGCTGATCGATTTCCAGGTACTGCCGGGGAGTATCCTGCTCGACGGGTTCTGCTTCCTGAATGAGCTGAACGTATGAGCGGGCAGAACCGTCCAAAATGGGGCATTCGCGTCCCGTGAGCTCTATGATGCAATTATCGATGCCGCAGCCGATAAGGGCGCTCAATACGTGTTCGGGCGTATCAATACTCGTATGGCCGTCGCTCAAACTTGTCTGCCGGATCATGTCCGGGCTGGTGCCTTCGGGGGTCAGGCGTATCTCTGGTTTTCCGTAAAGATCAACCCTCCTAAAAACGAGCCCATGATTAATCGGGGCAGGTTTCAGGGTCAACGTGCACTCCTCTCCTGAGTGCAAACCTTTTCCTTTTATAGCGGCCTCCCGCAATAGGGTACGTTGATTCATGCGTTTGGCGCACCACAAAAAGGCCACTGGGCGGTTTTGTAAATGCTTATCCGGCCATCCGCATTGTTATATGCAGGTTGACTTGACAGCTGTGCGCGCGGGTCCGATCAAATCAGGACTTCTCAAGTAGCCGCTAACTCACATTCCGATGAAATATACCCACCTTGGCCGCACAGGATTGATGGTTTCCCGCATCTGCCTGGGAACGATGAACTTTGGTTGGCATACCAGCAAAGAAGAGAGTTTTGCGATCATGGATCGCGCTCTCGATTCGGGCGTAAACTTCTTTGATACAGCAGACGTCTACGGATGGCAGAGCACTCGCGGTCTCACTGAGGAGATTATTGGTGAATGGCTGGCGCAAGGCGGTGATCGCAGGGAGTCCGTGGTGTTGTGCACGAAGGTCTACAACAACATGCCCCGACCCGATCGGCGAGCGGAGATCAACCGAGACTCGCGTTCGCTTTCGGCGCTAAAGATCATTCGGCACTGCGAAGACAGCCTAAGGAGACTTAAAACAGACACGATCGACCTATATCAGATGCACCACGTGGACAGGTCGGTCCCGGTTGATGAAGTCTGGGAAGCAATGGAGACCTTAAAACGGCAGGGAAAGATCATCTACGTCGGATCCAGCAACTTCGCAGGCTGGGATATCGCCACCTACAACATGGCCTCCAAGGCTAGTGGACAGCTGGGGCTTGTGAGTGAGCAGAGCGTTTACAATCTTACTAATCGGACTGTTGAACTGGAAGTCATTCCAGCTTGCCGCCACTTTGGAGTCGGGTTGATACCGTGGAGCCCATTGGGGGGCGGTCTACTCGCGGGCGCCTTGGAAAAGCAGGGTGGCGGGAGACGAGGTAGCGAGAGTTTCCAAAGCAACGTAGAGAAGAATCGGGAAAAGCTCGAGAGATTCGAAAGTCTTTGCCGAGACATTGAGGAGACTCCATCCACTGTTGCTCTAGCTTGGCTGCTGGCAAATCCAGTTGTTACTGCTCCCATTATTGGCCCTCGCACCATGGAACAGTTCGAAGACGTGCTGGAAGCGCCAGAGGTTAAGTTATCCGAGGAGATCTTAGTCCAGTTGGATGAAATCTTCCCGGGACCAGGTGGTGAGGCGCCCAACGCCTATGCATGGTAAAACAGTACGCTACTACAGCTTATAATACTCCGCCCAGTCCTTGGTTGGGTAGGACTTCAATAATTTGTTTGCGTCACGGTTACCTACAAACTCCTTCTTTTTCGGGTCGAACTTTAACTCTACGCCCAGACGCTGACAGATGATGCCAAGGTTAAATACCTGGGTCAGTTCCCCCCCCACATGAAAGGGAGATCTGGCTTCTTCCTCGCCCAAGCACGCGAGAAGGAAGTTTTCATAGTGATTGGAGTTCTTGCCCGAAATTCGTGGCAGAATTGGACGCATCTCCATGAATTTGTCCGTAGGGACGATTCTCAGCGGCTGGTGATGTGAGTTGCCCTGAAAAACAAGATCCTTGCCGTAGATTACTTTTCCAGGCGGCAACACCTCCCGCGGCGGATCCTCGAGCTGTTGGAAGCGCAGCGGCGACTCCCCTTCAACTGGTGGGAGGTCTGGAATGTTGTCGACTCCATCATGCCAGACTACTTCGCACGCCGGCATATTTTTCCTCGCAGGGAAACTGAACTGGATGGTGGAAGCCATTGGAAAGACCAGTGGACTGCGGCCTTCCAATTTAACAGGACTTATCTTCTCTGGCAGCCCAAGCTGAAGGAAGCGATGTGCGGTATCCAGAAGATGTGCGCCCCAATCGCCAAATGCCCCAGTACCATAGTCAAACCAACCTCTCCAGTTCCCGGGATGCAGCCTTTCACTGTAGGGGTTACGTTCTTTTCCCGAGAGCCACACCTCCCACTCGAGTCCCTCTGGTAAAGGTTCTGCAGGATAGCTATCTATGCCGACGCCCCACTTGTGCCAGCGGCGACTGCCATTCATGTGCGCCACAATTCGGGTAACATCCTTGATGATGCCAGCTTCACTCCACGCCTTGAACTGAAAGTAATTAGCTCCTGAGTGACCCTGGTTGCCCATCTGAGTCACCACTTTACTGCGTTTCGCCATCTCGATCAGCAGCGAGCACTCCTGAAATGTATGGGCAAGAGGCTTTTCAACGTAAACGTGCTTACCAAGAGCCATCGCGTGCATTGCGATGGCGAAGTGCGCGTGGTCTGGTGTTGAGACTATTACGGCGTCAAATTCTTTGGCAGACTTATCGAACATCACGCGGAAGTCTGAAAAGCGTCGTGCATTTGGGAAAGTCGTTTGCGCTTCCTGCGTATGTTCTCCGAGAAGGTCCACATCGCACAAAGCCACGATCTCGCAAAGCCCCGTTTCGACAAAAGACTTGATGTTGCTCAGTCCCCTGTAACCGATTCCCACGGCGGCCACGCGAACCCTCTCGTTCGGCGCCAGTTGAAGCTGGGCTTGTTCTTCCTGCGCCAGCAGCAGATAGCTTGGCGCTAGGGACATACCAAGAGTCGCAGCTGTCTTCTTTAGAAAGTTTCGCCGGTCCATTGAAGCAGTCGTCATTTTTCGCATCGAGTCTGGGGTGGAGGAAGTCTGGGGCGTTGCATAATAGAGAGAACTTTGATCGCGTTCTGTTCCAGCATTTTCTCGCCAATCATGGACTTTAACTTGGTTTCTGGAAGATGTTCAGGCATATTGAAGTCTTGCCCCGTAAAATTAGGCGGATCGTAATTTTACCCCTCCATTTGTTATGAAAACACTACCCAAGGTTACCAGTTGGATTTTTGCATGCGTCGTATCACTCTCGTCTCCGTTTGTAGAGGCAGGCGAATGGCGTTCGTTGTTCAATGGCAAGGACCTAAGTGGTTGGGAACGGATAAACGGGAACGCACCCTATACTGTTCATGATGGTGCGATCGTTGGGACCACGATCGCGGGTTCTCCAAACAGTTTCCTGGCAACGACTGAGACTTTCGGTGATTTCATCCTGGAGCTGGAGTTCAAGTTGGAGACTGCAATGAACTCAGGGGTGCAGTTTAGGAGCTTGAGTTCACCCGATTACAGGAATGGAAGGGTGCATGGTTACCAATCCGAGATTGATCCGAGCAATCGAGGCTGGACCGCCGGGATATACGATGAAGCTCGTCGTGGATGGCTTTACCCTGTCGATTACAATCCAAAGGCAAAGACTCTCTATCAGCATGGGCACTGGAATCATCTGCGAGTCGAGGCGATAGGGAATTCATTAAGGACCTTTTTGAACGGTTTTCCGGTTGCGCACGTCATCGATGATATGACTGCGGAAGGCTTCATAGCGCTGCAGGTTCACTCCATTGGCGATGAGTCCCAGGCGGGCAGGAAAATAATGTGGCGTAACATCCGGATCCAAACGGAGGATCTTAGTCCTTCTCCGGTGGAAGATATCTTTATCCGGAATCTTATCCCAAACCACCTGAGCGATGCTGAGCGACAGCAGGGGTGGCGACTGCTTTGGGATGGAGTGTCAACGACTGGCTGGCGCGGCGCTCATAGCGACGAGTTCCCCGATAAGGGATGGAGAATCGAGAACGGCGAGCTCGTTGTGATGGAAAGCGGCGGTGGTGAGAGTAGGACCGGCGGCGACATCGTGACGCAGGACGAGTTTACCGCATTTGAGTTTCAGGTAGAGTTTTGGATGACACCCGGAGCGAATAGCGGGATCAAGTATTTCGTCACCGAGCAGTACGGAATGCGCACTGGGAAGGGCTCAGCGATCGGTCTCGAATACCAGATTCTCGACGATGAGCGGCATGTCGACGCAAGCAAAGGCGCAGCAGGAAACAGGACGTTGGCGTCGCTATACGACTTAATTCCTTCACGAAAAAGAGTTTCTGGCCAGACCGTGCCACGAAAAGTTGAAACCTGGCATCACGCCCTCTTGGTTGTACGCCCGGATGATCAAGTGGAGCACTGGTTGGATGGCTTTCAAGTGGTGTCCTATGAGCGGGGCTCGCCAGCCTTCATGGCGATGGTAGAGCGCAGTAAGTATAATGAATGGGAGGGCTTCGGCGTTTGGCCAAAGGGAAGGATCCTTTTGCAGGATCACGGAAACGAGGTTCGCTTCCGCAGTATAAAGGTTCGCGAGCTTAAGAAGTAATTACCCCCATTTCCTCACCTCCATCATCTAAAATGTTGTCCTCCACGAATAGTTCTCGCCGCAGTTTCATTAAGCAAGCCGCCATCGGTTCCGCGATCCTGGCTGCTGCGCCATATTCAATCTCAGCTCAAGGCTCTTCCCGCGTGGCCGGCGCTAATGATCGTATTCGAGTGGCGCTCATAGGATGTAATCGCCGATTTTTTGGCGTTGGGCGTTCTGTATGCGAACAGCCTAATGTGGAAGTTGTATGGGTCTGCGATGTCGACTCAAGGCGCCAGGACGCGGCCGTTAATCATATTGAAAAGCATGCCGGCTACCGCCCGAAGGCTGAAAAGGACATGCGCAAGATCTATGAAGATGATAGTATCGACGCCATATTCCAGATGACCCCGGATCACTGGCACGCCTTGGGCACAGTCCTCGCCCTTCAGGCTGGAAAGCATGTGTACGTGGAGAAACCTTGCAGTCACAACTTGTTTGAAAGCGACCTGTTGATCAAGGCTCAGAAGAAGTACGGAAAAGTGGTGCAAATGGGGAATCAGCAGAGATCGAGCGCTGAATCTCAGGAGATTATTCGTCAGATCCACGAAGGGGTTATTGGAAACGCCTATATGGCCACTGCTTTCTACTGTAATAATCGAGGACGTGTTCCTGATGCAAACAACATGCCTCCGCCTGAGTGGCTGGATTGGGAGCTGTTCCAGGGGCCTGCTCCGAGACAGGATTTTGTAGACATACTGGCCGATTACATGTGGCATTGGTACTGGGCCTATGGTACCGGCGAAACAGGTAATAACGCCACTCACGAGTTGGATATCGCGCGTTGGGCCTTGAATGTTGATGTTCCTGATTGGGTGCAGGTAAACTCAGGAAAGTATCACTACACTGACGATCCCTGGACCATGTATTACACTATGGATGCAACATTCCATTTTCACGATGGAAAGTGCATCAAGTGGGATGGTAAGAGCCGAAATGGTCAGTTAACCTATGGGGCTGGTCGTGGAACAATAATATATGGGACGGAAGGAAGCGTGTTTATAGATCGGGGTGGCTATAGGCTCTATGATCGCCATGGCGAGCTTGTGCGCGAACAGATGAGTGGCGGGGATGAGACTGGCACTGCATTGGGCGGCGGCGGCAACTTAACGACACGCCACGTCCGGAACTTCTTTGAGGCGATTCGCGGAAATGAGGAGCAGGCGTCTCCGATAAGCGAAGGGGCACTGAGCACAGATCTTTGTCATTACGCCAACATTTCGTCGCGGGCGGGTAACAGAAAGCTGGAAATCGACCCTAAGACAGGGCGAATCAATGACAGGGGTATCATGAAGAAATATTGGTCCCGCAAATATGAACGCGGCTGGGAACCAAAAATATAGCGAAAGCGAAGGGGATAGCTTGGCGCTAAATCAAGATTATTAAGGCTCTTCAATCCGCAGATCTAGGTTCGATCTCCTGCTCAGCTTCGACGTTGGAGGCGACGTCCCATAATTGAAAGAAGAATACCGATTATCCCGGATACCGATGCAATCATGAAGATCACTCCACGGGCGTGGATTGGGTTCGGAATGATGATCAGACTGACTATGCCTGCGGAGAGAATCAGCGACATCCTCCCAAGAACGAGATATTGCTCGGCGTCATTTTGACCTCCAACTTCTGCCTCGAAGTCGACGGGGCGCCTAAGGTTGGCATGAAAAGCGGCTGTGTCAGCCTTTGCCTGCACTGATTCTCTAGAAGGGAGCAAGTAGCTTCCAAAGAAACCGAGAAGGGTGCACGCGGTGATGATGCCCACGCGTTCATCGTAGTCAGGAGAGATGTCGAAAGTCGAAAGCATTGGTATCAACAACCATGGAAGCACCAATCCCGTAAGAATGGACAAAATAGCCGAAATTCGAGGCGCTGTAGGAAAAAGCAGGACGAGGAAGAATGGCAAACCCATTGGCAGATTTACTGCGGCGCCAAAGTTGATGATGAATTCAAAGATGCCGCCTCGACCGCGATTCGCGATCCAGAGGGTGAGACCAATAGTAATGATAGACAGGATTAATGTCGTTCCTTTGCCCCAGGCGGTTTCAGAATAGGGTGTCAGGTGGGGACGTTTCATCCACCGCCGGATAGGAGGAAGAATATTGCGGACAATAATCCCCGCGTTTGTGTTGAGCCCAGTGTCCATCGAGCTCGCTGTTGCCGAGAACATGGCAACCAGGACCATCCCCATTAGCCCCGTTGGCATCAGATTCAGGCAGGTCACCACGAACGAAGCCTCTGCAGGCTTGTTCAGGATCCCTTCGAACGCCGCAACCTGATCTGAATAAAGCACGCGCGAGGCAAGAGCAGGAAGCGTGTAACAGATTGTTCCACCAATCATCATGAGGGTCATCAGCAATGCGGCCTTTCGTGCTTCTACTCCGTCCTTTGCGGAGAAAAAGCGGGCGTTGAAGCCGATGTTAAGCTGCATGATAAACTGCACGAAGAACATAGCCAGGATCCACGGCATCGTATAACTTCCATCAGGGAAGGCGCCATCGGCATACGATAACTGGTAAACATCGAGTTCGTTTACTTGCTGAAGCAGGGAAGGGACCCCTCCCATTGCATTCACGGCGAGGATGCATACAGCGGCGACTACAGGCAATAGCACCAAAGCCTGTATGAAGTCTGTGGCCATGACGGCCCAACGTCCGCCCGAGGTCGAATAGAAAGCGACAACACCTCCCAGCCCTATGATGACCAAATCGAGCGGGATCTGAAATACCACGCTTGTGAACATTGACAGACCGAGCAACTGGAGCGCGCCGTACATCGGTGAGGTAAGCATGTGCAGGTAGGCGTAGAGTTGCTCCGTTACTGGGCCAAACCTTTGGCGGATCGCTTCCGCCGCAGTTACGAAGCGGAGGCGACGAAACCATGCTGCTAGAAAGATAACCAGAATGGCGCCCGCCACCCATTGCCCAACATTGCTTGCCAATGGCGCCAGACCCGCCTCATAGATAGCGCCAGTTACTCCGGTGTAAACGGTGGCGCTTGTCATGCTCAGGGATAGACTAGGACCGAGCAACCACCACTTTCCTCGCGCGCCTCCCCGAAAGTAGTCGTCTGAGTTCTCATTAAATTTGCGCATCATCGGCCCAATCAGCGCCATGAAAATGAGGTAGGCGACGATGACCAAATATTCGATCCAGTGCAGTTGGGGGACGTTCAAAGCGTGCAGGAGGAGGGGGTGGCAGAATCACCACGGGTGTGGGTCCATGGGGTGAAAGCAATAATCACTTCTGCCTATGTCTTCATTTTCAAGGCTTTTCTTCGCGCAAAGGATAGCTCGTTGAGGAGGAGATATGTATGGAGATGAGGACTCTCCAAGGAGAAACCGTCAGTTAGGGAGTAGAATCTAAACTCTCAGCAGTGGTTGTTGAACAGAATGAGCGATCCTGCTAGAAGTGAAGCGATGCCTATTTTTGCTGCTGCCTGTGCCGTTGATATAACGCCTTTCTCGCCCGCCTTCCTTGAAGGCTATCATTCAAGAGATCATGCTCATGAGAGAGTGCACGATCATCTTCAGGCGCGTGTACTTTATCTGCGCGGAGACGCGGCCGATGCCATCCTGGTTTCCGCGGACTGCTTGTGGTTCTACGATGCGTTGGTCGAGAGGCTGGGCCTGCGATTGGAGAAATCTCTGGCCGTAGACAAGAGCCATATCTTTCTCTGTGCTACACATACGCACTCTGCACCTTACACGGGCGGAGAGCATGCGAATCCAGAATGGGTTGCGCGTCTGGAAGCAGAGATCGTGTCAGCCGCTGCGACGGCGAAGAATAATCTGCGACCAGCAAGCTTAAGGGTGGGACGGGGCAGATGCTCTATCGGGATGAACCGGCGGCAAGTGATGTCCGATGGAAGTATCCAGTTGGGGTGCAACCCTGATGGTCCAATAGATCGGGAGCTTGTAAAGGTAGCCTTACAGGATGATAGCGGTCGCATCATAGCGCAGGTTGCTAATTTTGCCTGCCATGGCGTTGTGCTCGGTCCTGGCAATTACGACATCTCCGCAGACTGGATGGGAGTGGCGGCGCGTGAAATCGAAACGGAGAGCAATGCTCCTTTCCTCTTTATCAATGGAGGTTCCGGTAACATTGATCCCATCGTTCGTGTCCAGACGTCTTTTGAACCTGTCGAGCGTTTGGGTCGCGAGTTTGTTGAGGCATTCAAGGGAATACCCTTGGCGGAGGTTGAATCTGATACAACGGTGAAGGGGATGCACTTGCCGATTGAGTTGCCCCGAAAGCAAAAGCATCTTGAGGACGGACGCGGGAGGATGCGAAAAACCTTCGTGAGCGGACTTCGTATGGGGCCCGTAAAGTTGGTCGGTTTTAAAGGAGAGATCTTCACGGAGACTGCTCTTGCGGTGAAATCAGCAAGCGAGACTGGTACGGTTTTAGTCTGCTCGTACGTTAACGGTGATAGCGGGGGCTACGTTCCCACTGCAGATGCATGGGAACTGGGGGGCTACGAAGTCCGCGTATCGCTTTACAGTTCGGAAGCAGAATCAGTCATCCGACAAAAGTTCATTGAGCTGACGACACAACTCTAGGTTGGGGGTAAGCTGACTACTGGTCTGTCTGCGTTGGGAACTCATCAGCAGGCCAGATCTCGAGAAATCGCACGCTGTGGCCTTCCATGTCGAACTCGAGATCGATTTGGTTCGCATTTACCTCCAATAGCTCGGAATGCCGCGTCATGGGTAATGCTGAAAGTTGACGATAACGGTCTATGTTGCGCTTGAACAGCTCGACTCCTTGATCGCCATAAGCGCGAAAAGGACTTCCTTCGAAAGAACCTGCTCGCGGGAGTCGCTCAAGCCCTGCTGCATCTGCGTCTGCCTCGAACTGCCGGATCCACACAGAGCTGTTCTCATCGATTACCCATTCGGAGAGTCGCCATCGACGTGCTTTCGTGTGGCCAATGGAATCAAGGTTGTTGAGTGTCAGACGAATTCGTTCAGAGACTTTAGGGCTTCGCCAAGGCCGGTGATTGAAGAGCAAGATGTAGAGTTTCTCATCTTTTCGTACGGCTATTGCTCCAGCCCGTGCGCTTGATTCTGCGCTGGCAACGACCTCCAGGAGTTGCCCCCCAGCCATCTTCTCCAGCATCCCTATGACGTGAGCCCGTGGATGGTATATCCCAAGCGTTGTTTGATCCCATTCATAGACTTTCTCAATTCCGTATGCATAGGTTCGTTCTGCTAATGCTGCGTAAAAGCTGGCTGCCCACTCACTCGTATCCCCCGCATACAGACGACGTCCGAACTCGTCACCCAAGACGGCAAACTCCCCAATGGTTATAGGGACTCTCTCAAACTGGGGGTACTTGTCCAGCCAAGCCCTCGTCCTCAAATAAGCATTGTCAAAGAGATCCAGCGACGAGCCAACCCGGCCGTACCAAGTATAGGAGAACCAGTCCAGGCGGGATCCCTGTTTTCCTGTCACCGCATTTTCGCCAGTAGCCGCATGATCGATGATCGAGAGTCCCCACTTCATCCCCAGTTCCAAGCCATGATCTGAGGCGGCTGGATTTAGAATGTTTCCAGGTCCAATCATAGCTTCTGGCAGAACGCGGGCCACAGCCTCGACGGTGTGATCATAGTGTTCGAGAAAACGCTCGGCCGTTCCTGACCAATGACCGGGATTGAGATCGGGTTCGGTTCCAACGCGAAAGCGCCAGGTCGAAACTTCAGATCGTCCAAATGCCTCAACCATGGCCTGTACTGCTTTCTCAACGTACTTTCCCCATACCAGCTCATCAAAGGGGGGCGCAGTGTTGCCGAACGAGTGCAGCGTCACGGGGTCGCTCATTCCAAAGGGAACATTGTCCAGAACAATTCTCGGCGTGTATCCAGCGGCTATTACAGCCTCAATCTGGGCTATCATCCCCGAGAAATCAGCGATCACTTCTCCGTCGTTGCTGACGCCTTTATACCACTCGTTCTTCCCCTCCCAGCGGCCTCCAAGCAGGTAGACGCAATTGATTTCATCGATGAACGGGCGTAGTTGCGGCAAATCTTTCATGACTTGCGGATCGGTGAGTAAGTGCGGCTGATTCCAGTTCACAACGCTCCAGAATCGATAGGCTTCCCCCACGCTCCGCCCCGCATCTACCCGGATAGTTCTTTCACCGGGAAGTAGGGATTTCGGGTAATCAGGTTCAGGATTAACAATCACTGAATAAATAAGCTTTCGGACGGCGTCTCCACCAAGAGTCAGCTTTCCATCTTTGAGCGAGGGAACTGTGTCTACGATTGAAGCGCCTGATACCTGTCCATCGGAAAGTAGAACCGCGACCGTCTCCCCATTACGAACCATCCAGCGCAGCTCGACCGAGTGCATCTCTCCTGGCGCCCATGCCTGGCTAACGCGATCGATTATCGTCGGAAGTGGACCCTCTTCATTGCCGATTCGAGCTATGACCATCCCTCTTCTGACGCCGAGAGAAACTTTCCCTTCTGGGCCATCCAGACTTACCAAGCGGAGTTCATCGTCCTGGTCTGTTTCTGGCATGGAAAAACTCAGCAGGAGACTCCCTTGATCAAGAGAGACTCCCTCGGGAAGCTCGGCTTCAGAGATTTGGATATGCTGTTCTGCGCCCGTAACTTCGTCGGAATGGGAATCACTCCAGGTGAAGGCGCCGTCTTCGCCAAGAATATAACCACCGGTGGTCTGTGCTGTGACGGTCGCCGACACCAAGGTAGCCAGTGCAAGGGTTACTAGACCAAGACGCGCCATCCTTCCGGCGCATGGAGTAGAAGAAGTGGGGGGAGTCATTATGAAGAGCTCTTTACAACCATCCTTTGTATGGCAAGCGGAATACGACCTATCGGAGAGCTACTTGGATCAGAAATGGTCCTGATTGCCTTATCCTGCCCGCATTATGCGCATACTTGGCTTGTAGAGCGGGCTTGATTAAGGATCACTAATAAATAAGTGATCATCAAATACGATTTCCTTATGATTCCTGCCCGTCAATCACACAATCTTGCCACTGAGACAGTGTGTGGTTTCATGTTCATTGTCGCTTATGCGCCCTCCGGGAATGTCGTCCTGGTTGGCAAGTTAATCTGTCGTTTAAGGTTGTCGCCATGGAAGTTTGGTCTTTTAGGGAATCTGGCCGAGCCTACAGTTTCGGTGTAGAGACATCCGCCGTCTCAATACGCCGAATTGCGATTCTTTGCACGATAGAGGCAGTTGCTTTCCGGGGGTATTAGCGTCCTCTCTTTGATCTCTGTCGTAAGGCTATCGTCAAAACGCATGGAAATCGCTCACGACTCCGTTTTATGCCCTCGTCGTCCGAGGTGGGGGAACACTAAGTATTTACTAAGCCTGCTTGCCGCCGTGATTGCGTCGCCGATGCTTGCGGTCGAAGTCCTCGACTTGGTCGAATCGCCAAGTTCAAGCAGGATATTTACCGATGTTATTTCGGCCACCTTTCCGGGCATAAGTGTAGCGGAGGATTGGAGCTTCGAGGCCGAGGCAGGAGACAAGCTTTCTGTCAGGGTCGAAGCTGCAATTGGAAATGCCCAGCCACGGATTCGCCTGCTAAATGCCGGCGGAACTACGCTGGCGAGCGTAAATGGCGGGAATAATGGCGTAGCGGTTCTTGATAACTACCAGTTTGCCGTACCCGGCACATACAGGGTGCGCCTCTATACCGACCATCAGGTGAGCGACTTCCAGGCGCGTATAACCATTTCTCGTGGGCCAGACCTGGAAGCCGAGGCAAATGATACGATTGCCACAGCCAATCGGCTGTCGACGACGGCAATGGCGAATCAGCTCGCTATCAGTGTAGCCGGCCTACTTCCCGCTTCGGACGTTGCAGATACCTATGCGTTAGGAATCACTCCTGGAGGCGCCGAGCTTGATGCAGAAATAGTCTTGAGCAATTCCTCTCTGACACCTGATGACGTTAGGTGGCAGGTTTTTGAACGACGACTGAGCGATAACTCTCTAAACTTTGCTTCCTCTCACTATGCAACAATTGAACATACCCAAGTTTTCGATGATCTGGAAACTTCAGGTGTGATGACGATTGCTGCTTGGGTTAATCCCAACAGCTTCCCTAATTCGTGGTTCTCGATTATTGACAAATATGAAGCAACCGGAGACTACGGTTGGATATTCACAGTCGAAAACAACGCGAACGGACTACAGTTTTACACCAACAATAATGTGCGGGCAGTTTCAAATGTGCGGATTCCCACCGGACAATGGACCCATGTTGCAGTCACGTACGATCATCCTGGCAATTCAATCAAGTTCTATGTCAACGGCGCCTTGGTTTCAACCGCTGCAAGCCCGGGGGCGTTGAAGGATACGGATGGGGAGCCAGCCTACATTGGTTTTAGTCCTTCTGGTGGAGACGACTATGTAAACGGAAGGATTGCAGAGCTCTTTATTTGGAACCGGGTGCTTGATGACGCTCAGGTTGCCGAGCTTGCCTACGGCTATCCTGAGCTCCCTGCTGCAGAAGACCTTGTCGTTGCTCTTGATTTTGATGAGGGCAACGGGCTCGTGGCGGAAGACGCATCAGGAAACGGATTGAACGCCATTCTTGGCGGTGATGACCCTAATCGAGCGCCCAGTTGGGCGGCTGGCGCAGCCAGGCCTTTCTCTGAACCTGTTTCTGGTCTTCAGATCAACCACGTGACTGATGAAGGTGCTGAAACCTGGCTGCAGATTTCATCTGCAACGCCCGGAGATCTCTCTTCACGCTATTTCCTGTCCGGCGCAATGGAGGATAGCTCTAGTTTTACAGTCGTGGCGACCACGCTGCCTCTCGCCGGTTCAGCAAGTAACGAGTACATTGATAGTTTCACTGTCACTTTTGACGAAGAACTGGATCCTCCAACTGCAAATGACGTTTCCAATTTTACACTAATTTCCGTTCCGCCCGGCGGGATATTCGGAGTTTCTCCTGAGACATCTTATTCATTGGCCATCAGCCCATACCAGACTGGGACGACCTTGCAGTTCTCGATTCTGGACATGCCACTGCAACCTGGAGAATACCGGTTCAGTATAGGTCTTGGATTGACGGACAAGTTTGGCAATCCGCTGACATCGACCTTTGAGCATGTATTTACCGTTGAACCGCTCGGTAACATCGTATTCGAGTCGCGGGACAACAATACAATTCAGACTGCCACCAGCATGTCTCTTTCAGGTCCATCCTCCGAGGATTTTGCTGGTTCATGGTCAACACAGATCCCGATTATCACCGGCAGTAATAATCCATACGGCGTGGCAACTGGAGACCTCAACAATGATGGTCACCTCGATATCCTGGCAGTGCACTGGAGTAATACCTTGAGCGTACAGTTTGGAAACGGAGACGGAACCTTCCAGACGCCTACAACGTACGCAATCCCGAATATGGGTTTCAAAGTTGTTACAGCAGACTTCAACGGTGACGGATGGCTCGATGTTGCAGCAAGCCGCTATAACGGAGGTTCGATTCGCGTCTGGATCAATCAAGGAGACGGGACCTTGGGCACGACGGTTGAGCAGGGGCTCCTCAATATCAGCACCGGAAGCAATCCAAACTGGTTGGCTCCGGCCGATCTCAATGACGACGGAAACGTGGATCTTGTGGTCGCCAACTACGGTGGCGATACCGTCTCCATTATTTATGGAAACGGGGACGGAACCTTCCAGGCTCCGATCAATGTTCCAGCAGGCGATGGTCCCTACGGATTGGTGGTCGAGGACATCAATGACGACGGCTTGCTGGATGTTGTGTTGGGAAGTTACAATCACAACGGGGTCTATATTCTGTATCAACAGGAGAATGATGCATTTGTATTAAGCAGTCTTCTATCTTGGCCGGGAGAAAACGTCGTTTCAGTGGCTGCAGGTGATTTGAATGGCGATGGTCGTTTGGATATTGCTGCCATTGATGAGAACAACCGCACCTTAAGATACTGGTTACAAGGGGAAGACGATTCTTGGATAGCGCATGATTTGGACTTGGGTTCAGCTACGAACAACTTCTCGCTTCGGCTTTACGACCTTGAGGGTGATGGTGACCTGGATCTAGTGATTGGCCGCTATTACTATGTCTCAACATTTGAGAATGATGGCGCTGGTAACTTCTTTGGATTACAGTATCCGCACACATATCATTATTCACGAGACGCGATAGCCGCAGATTTCAATGAAGATGGCTTTCTTGATATCTTGGCGACAGCAGACGGGAACCATCGCCTTCGTCTATTCCTTGGACGTGGCAGCGAGCTTCTATCCCCAGATGGCGATGACGGAAGCCGGATAGGTTACGCTAGAGGCAAGCTCGACACGTCTAACGATCTCGATTTCTTCAGCTTCTCTGCCAACGCTGGTGACAGGGTATTTATAGGAACCGAATCAGTTGGCAACGGAAACAGCACTGGACTCCACTATCGAGTGTATAGACCGGATGAACCGGATGATGAACCGTTGACTACATTTAATGGAAGTTACGGATCTGACACAGGTACGGGGCAGGTCCAGTTCGTGGCGCCAACCACCGGAGTATACGCCATCCGAGTCAGCAACTGGCACAATTACAGGGGAGAATATCGAATTTCGGTTGTAGTAATTCCCGGCGACTTTGGGATGGAATCAGAGGACAATTACAGTTTAGCGAACGCGGATCTTCTGACCTTCACACAAGAAGAGGGACAGCAATCCGCCTCGGTAATTGGCTTTCTCAGGTTTGCTGATGCAGGGGACACATATCGATTGGGAAATCTTGCTGCCGGAACTCGCGTTACTCTGGATGCAAGCAAACCGCCTTCATCCAGTTTGGTCTGGTCTCTGCAGCTGCTCAATGCCGCAGGCGTTGCGGTCGCCACCGAAGCTGATGGTGCGCCTACCCTGGTTTACACCATTCCGGAAGCTGCGGATAACTTCTACTATGCCAGAGTTGTACCTGTATCCGGAAACAATCTGAGCGGTCAGTACCGAGTTGTCGTTACTTTGGAAGATTTGGCGGCGCCTACGATTACATCCAACACTCTGCCAGCCGAAGGCAGTACTGTCACCACCCCCGTTGACCGTTTCTCGCTTGGATTCAGTGAGGATATGCATCCTCCGACCGTTAACTCTCTGGCGAGTTATCAACTGAGGAATGAAACGACAGGGGACATTTATACGATAGCCCTGTCGAGCAGTTACTCTTCAGGCTTAAGTCAGGGCTATTTGGTTACAGATGGTCCGCTGCAACCCGGCTTTTATCGTTTCAGAGCATTCCAGACATTACAGGATCGCTACCTCAATCCGCTGGGCAGTGTGCACGAGCGGACGTTCACGGTAGAAAATGTTCCTCCGTTTATTTTCGAATCAAGGAACAACGGAGATCGGAACACCGCAGACGGAATGTCTCCGACAGGGGAGTCAGAGGACGTTTTTTCTGGTTCCTGGAGAATGCAGACTGCCCTCTCCACCGGAAGTAGTAATCCCTACGGCGTTGCTGCAGCAGACCTTAATAACGATGGGCATCTGGACATCCTGTCCGTGCATTGGAGTGACACCCTGAGCGTTCAGTTTGGTAACGGAGACGGAACATTCGATACGCCGACAACTTATCCATTACCGAACGATGGGTTCAAAGTCGTTACTGCTGACTTCAACGGTGACGGGTGGCTTGATGTAGCCGCCAGCCGATACAACGGAGGGTCGATCCGGGTCTGGATTAATCAAGGAGACGGAACCTTGAGCACAACCGTTGAGCAGGGGATGCTTAATATCAGCACCGGAAGCAATCCAAACTGGCTTGAGTCGGCAGACCTCAATGATGACGGAAACGTGGACCTTGTTGTCGCTAACTTCGGCGGCGATACTGTCTCAATCATCTTTGGTAACGGAGACGGAACGTTCCAGACGCCGCTTAATATTCCTGCGGGCGATGGTCCTTATGGGGTAAGCATCGAGGACATCAATGACGATGGCTTGTTGGATATCGTGTTAGGCAGCTATTATCACTATGGCGTCTATATTCTGTATCAACAGGAGGATGATTCGTTTGTTTTAAGTGATCTGCTCTCCTGGCCAGGTGAGAGCGTAGTGTCCGTTGCTGTTGGAGATTTGAATGGCGATGGACGCATGGATATCGCTGCTGTTGAAGAAAATAACACCACCTTCCGGTATTGGTTGCAGGAGGAAGATGCATCTTGGTCGGCATTTGATATCAACATGGCGAATAGCACAAACTCCTTCGCCATCCGGTTCTATGACTTGGATGCTGATGGAGATCTCGATATCGTGATTGGCCGCTACTACTATCTCTATGTGTATTACAACAATGGTGATGCGACTTTCACCGGTCCTTCATACCCGCACACTTATCATTACAGTCGCGACGTAATCGCGGCGGACTTTGATGAAGACGGATTTTTGGATCTCCTTGCTCCTTCCGATGGCAATAATGTACTGAGATTGTTTATCGGCGAAGGTCGACAGTTACTGGCAAGTGATGGGGACGATGGCAGCACCATTGGATACGCCCGCGGCAACCTGTTCAACAATGACGATGTCGACTTCTACACCTTCTATGCGAATGCAGGTGATCGAGTGATCGTCGGGTCAATGCATCCAGGCAACCCTTCCAATACGGGTCTGCGCTACAGAATCTACCGCCCGAATGAAGCTGATGATGGTGATGTCCATATGGAGTTCTATGCCGACTACGGTTCAAATTCCGGAACCGGGCAGGGCCAGTTCATTGCGCCGATCTCTGGCAACTATTACATCCGTGTTTTTGCCTGGCACAGCTACACCGGCGAGTACCGCTTGATGGTTGCAACTGTCCCGGGTAATTACACCCTCGAGTCAGAAAGCAATGGAACTGTCGGAACGGCAGATGCGCTTTCCTTTACACGCGTGACAGGCGCCCAGACTGCCTCTGCGCTTGGTTATCTTCGTTTTGGCGATGCGGCTGATTTCTTCGCTTTGGGAAATCTGGCAGGCGGAACCGAGATCGTTGTTGACGCCAGCAAACCGCCTTCCTCAACCCTGGTCTGGCAACTCGCGATCGTAAATGCCGGCGGAAGCGTCGTGGCATCGGCTAATCCCGGCGATCCAAGCATATCGTATGACATACCAGCTGAGGCTCCGGGTCTCTATTACGTTCGAGTTACGCCATCCTCCGGCAACGGTCTGGATGGGCAATATAGATTGGCCATCGCCCTCCAGGATAATGACGCACCGCAGGTTCTTTCCAACACGCTTCCCGCTGAAGGCTCGACAGTCACGGATCCCCTTGACCGATTCACACTGGGTTTCTCTGAAGATATGCTGGCTTCGACTGTTAATAATACGGCGAATTACCAATTGATCAATCTCACGACATCCGATGTATACACCGTCGTTCTGTCTGGAACTTATTCTCAGGGTCTGTCACAGAGCTTCCTTATCACAGATGGCCCACTCCAGCCTGGCGAATATCGCTTTACCGCCTCTACGAATCTTCAGGATGTTTACCTGAACCCATTGGCAGAAGAACATGTGAGGACCTTTACGATTGCAGATCTTCCCCCCTTCGTGCTCGAGTCGCGCAGCAACGATACACGGAAGATTGCGGATTCACTTTCACCGACAGGTATCTCCAACGAG
The DNA here is from genome assembly GCA_964430955.1 of uncultured Puniceicoccaceae bacterium. GTDB lineage: Bacteria > Verrucomicrobiota > Verrucomicrobiia > Opitutales > Oceanipulchritudinaceae > CAYSHY01. The sequence continues at coordinate 31,134 of CAYSHY010000039.1, forward strand.
CCGGATGGGTCTTGGGATTACCAGATTCCAATCAGCATTGGTTCAACGGATCCATACGGACTGGAAGTGGTCGACCTGAACAAAGACGGGCATCTGGATATCCTGACATCCAACTGGGCAGACACACTTAGCGTCGTGTTTGGCAATGGTGATGGCACGTTCCAGACGCCCGCCACTTATAGCGTCCCCAATGATGCATTTAGCGTTGTTGCAGGTGATTTCAACGAGGATGGCTGGCCTGATGTAGCTGTTACCCGCTACAATGCCAGTGCCGTCAGGATCTTTATCAATCAGGGTAACGGCGTTCTGAGTACGTCGGCAGAGCAGGGTTCATTTGATCGCACTACCGGAAGCAACCCAAATTGGCTCAAGGCCGCATATGTTAATGATGACGATCATTTAGACTTGGTTGTCGCAAATTACGGTTCGGGCTCCATCTCAATCCTCTACGGGAATGGCGATGGGACGTTCCTGCCAAACGTGAATGTTAACGCGAGCAGCGCCTACGGGATTGATGTCGGAGATCTCAACAATGACGGGTTGCCCGATATTGCTGTCGGCAGCTATGGTGGCGGTGGCGCTTACATTGCCTATCAGCAAGGCGATGGATCCTTCACTCTTAGTGAACTACTGTCCTGGCCGGGGCAGAATGTAACCTCGGTGGCGGTTGGCGACCTGGACGGGGATGGCTTGGTAGATCTGGTCGCTGTTTCAAATGCTGGAGATCGATTGAGATATTGGTTGCAACAGCCCAGCGGAGCGATGGCGGATCCAATCGAGGTTAGCTTCGGATGGAGCACCAACTCATATTCTGTGCGGCTCTATGATCTCGATGACGACGACGACTTGGATATCCTTGTTGGCCGCGGACAGCATGTTGCGAGGGTGGAGAACCTCGGAGGAGGTCAGTTTGGACGAGTGTCCTACCCACATGCTTTCTCTACTACCCGAGACGCGATGGCAGGTGATTTTAATGAAGACGGGATGGTCGATCTTATCGGTTTGGCTCAAACAAATGATGTCGTCCGGCTCTTCCTTGCAAGAGGATCACAGTATCTCCCCGCAGATGGTGACGATGGCAGCCGCACCGGCTATGGCAGAGGCAAGTTATATAATAACAGTGACAATGACTACTACAGCTTTAGCGCAAGAGCTGGAGATCGGGTGATTATCGGCACAGAACATCCAGGAAACCCAACGAATTCAGGTCTGCAGTACAGGGTGTATCGTGGAGACGAAGAGGATGAGGATCCGATCATCAATTTCTACGGAGATTACGGCAGTAACTCCGGGACGGGACAGACAGAGTTCATCGCCCCAATTAGCGGAACCTATATCATACGCGTTGATAGTTGGCATGGCTATACCGGCGAATACAGGATCATGGTCACAACGATTCCGAGTTCTGCCGCGTTGGAGAGCGAGAACAACGGTAGTACCAGCAACGCCGATACTTTGCCGTTTAGCGTGGAGGCTGGTGTGCAGTCCGCCTCGGTCATTGGATTCCTCCGATATGGCGACGCAGCTGACTACTTCAGTCTCGGGAATCTTGCGGGCGGAACCCAAGTTAGCATCGACGCTACCAAACCGCCTTCGTCCAATCTGGTGTGGTTGCTGTCAATTGTAAATAGCAGCAATGTGGCTGTTGCCGTGTCTGATCCCGGTGCAAGTTCTCTGGAGTACTCGATCCCTGGCGATGCGTCAGGTTTGTACTACGTTCGTATGACCCCTGTCTCAGGCAACAATCTTACGGGACAATACCGGCTCGACATTGAGCTCTCCGACTTGGAGCCGCCTTCGATCACAGGAGATTCACTGCCAGCCGAGAACAGTCCTACCTCAGGAATCATCTCCAGCTTTACTATTAGCTTCTCCGAGGATATGTCGCCCGCGTCCGTTACCAATATGGAGAACTATTCCCTCCTTCATGCTGGGGCGGATGGTCTCTTCGAAACGAGCGACGACATGGAGATCGGTCTGAGCACCTCTGGGTATACCAGTGGTTTGTCGGTGACGCTCCAAGTCAGCGATACCCTTCTGCAGGCTGGAAAGTACCGATTCACGGCGGGAGTGGGTCTTTCGGATAAGGCGCTTAACCCAATAACGTCGCCCTACATTCGCTACTTCACGGTCCTGCCGGTCGAAGGCTACGCCATGGAACAGGAGTCAAATGACACGATGGGTACCGCGTCCCCAATGGGAATCGACGATACCCAGCCGGGGCTCCTGGTTGCGGGAGGCCGTGGATACCTTACCAGTAACTCCGATTGGGACTATTGGACTTTTGAAGGACTGACTGGAGATCAGATAATAGTCTATGGAGAGGGTTTGGGAAGTAATTCCGGGCTCCGTTACAGGCTATACTCGCCATCTGGCGTATTGCTTTATGACCAGTCAATTGGGACTGGCGGCGCCTACGAGTCGCCAAATATCACACTTTCTGAGGATGGCGCCTACTTCTACCTGGTCACTTACAATCATAGTTTCCGGGGTGAGTATCGCTTCCGGATGCTTATAGCGCGGCCCCCAGTTCAACTGGAACTGGAGCCGAACAACGGCGTATCTACGGCTACTCCGATCACATTGATGTCGGAAGGAAACAACTCTGTTGGTTCTGTTGCCGGATTGATCCGTTCAAACGGCGGTCTCGACTACTTTGACTTAGGAGAAGTGCCTGCAGGCACGACGATCTTCCTCAGTACAAGACTGTCAGCATCGAGCACGTTTGTCCCTGTAGTAAGCCTCTATAATTCCTCCGGATCTGTGATGCCTGAATCCGGAGGCGGAAGAGTGGGCGACGGAGTAGCGCAGGTCGATATTTCCGTTACGGATCATTATTACGCGCTTGCTCGCACAGCTGGCTCTACGGGTGGCCTGTTGGCGGATTACATTCTGGATGTTCTCGTAGCGCCCATGGAAGACGTGAGCTTCCCGAACCTCCAACCGGCGATTACGAGCTCACTACCTGCCACGGGGCTTAAGAGCGGCGACTCCGCATCGGTAAGTTTCCGCGTCTCCAATGTGGGTAACCTCAGCACGCCGAGCATCACTTGGATTGATCGTATCGTGATCTCTTCGGATATCGTTTATGGAAATAGCGACGACATAGAGATTGGAGTCGTCTCACATCCTGGACCGCTTGCCGAAGATAGCTTCTACGATGTTACGACAGAAGTATCGCTCCCAGACGGTGTCAGTGGCGATTTCTATCTGATCGTTCGCACCGACCATACAAACACCGTTAACGAGTTTGTACTTGAGGGTGACAATGAAGCGATCTCCGCAGGAACAATCTCCATAGAATTGGCGGATTATCCTGATCTTGTCCTTGAGAATTTCCAAATCTCGGAACCGGTGGACGGTGTTCGCACGGCTTCCTGGCTGGTTGCCAACAGAGGTGCAGGCGCCACAAACCGCTCCTTTGTAGAACGGGTTAGGGTGCGCAATGCTTCGAATGGCACGATCGCTCAACAAGAGTTCAATATGATCGAGGATATCCTCGATGTTAATGATAGTATCGCCAGGAGCTTTGACGTTGTTGTTCCGTCTGCGGGAATCTGGATCGTCGAGGTCGCACTTGATACCACCGGCCTGATCTACGAGTACAATGCATCGGGACACGCGGCAGCCGAAGCTAACAATACGGCAAGCGGCAACTTCCAGATCATTCAATTGTTTACGATTTCAGTGGATGCGAATCCACCTGAGGCGGGAAGTGTCTCCGGCGCCGGCACCTTCACCGAAGGTACGCTTCGTTCCGTGACGGCTACAGTAAATGCACCATACATATTCCTCGGTTGGTTCGAAAACGGATTCTTGCGCTCAAACAGCCTTGTCTACTCGTTCTCGCTCGCCGCAGATCGGAACCTGACAGCCAGGTTTGCACTTCCAACATTCCTGGTCACCACTCCTGTAAGCCCGGCAGGTTCCGGCGTTGTGACAGGTGGCGGCTCATATCAGCTGAATCAGACAGCGACGTTACAGGCCACGCCTCAACCGGGTTACCTGTTCCAGAACTGGACTGAGGGCGTTACGGTTCTAGGTACTCAGCCTACGCTGGAGTTTGCTGTTACCGGCTCACGCACGATCACTGCGAACTTTGCAGAAGCCAATCCAACCCACAACATCCTTACTGATACATCCCCATCAGGGATTGCATCGGTAACGGGTGCCGGAACTGTTGGAAATGGCGTGCCTGTCGTCTTCAGTGCGCCTGCTACGGTGGTGGATGGCGATACCGAATATGTCTTTAGTCGCTTTACTCTAAACGGCGTTCAGGTTTCCACTTCGGCAACATTCAACCGCACGTTTAGCACTCTGGACCCGCAAGATATCCAGGTGATTGCTGAGTACGTATTGCGTTCCCTTAAGCCAGTTGTCACGCAAGTCAGTGCGAACTACGGCAATCCAGCGCCGAAGACGAACAACTTCCGACTGAACTTGCGCTTCGACAGGGCGATGGATCCGAACTTTAAGCCAGAGGTGATCCTGGATAGCGATGACGCCGCCTCTGTACCTTCCGTCCCGACTACCGGATCCTGGACATCGGCCGACACATTTGCGGTGGCGCCGATCACTTTTGGTGATGGAAACTCCGGCAATTACACAGTCATCGTCTCTGGCGCGCGCGACACTCAGGGCAGAATTATGGATGTCGCTGTTGTGCATGGATTCAGCGTGGATACAGAACCTCCAGCGCTTCCAGTTCTCGTCCAAGAGCACGTGACCAATTCGACGGCGAGAGTGGGGTGGCCAGCGTACGTGGCGCCAGGAGACTTGCACTCCTACCGGGTGTATCGTCAATCGTCAGCATTCACAAGCACAGTGGGTCTATCCCCGGTTGCCAGCCTGTCGCCCGGTTCAACCGTATACACCTTTGGCGGCCTGTCGCTTGATACGGATTATCATGTAGCGGTAGTGCCGGTGGATATAGCCGGAAATGCGCTTACGGATGTTCCCTCGTTCACTGTTCGAATAGAGAGCACCATCCCGCAGCCGGTTGATTTTGACGTCGTGGCGACGGCGACAGATGCCGCTAGGGTTGTCTGGACGTTTAACACCGCCAACGAGATCGGCTTCCAGGGGTTCCGCGTCTACCGCAGCAACGCACCATTCACGTCGATCGAAGGGATGACTCCGATTGCTACTCTCGGTAGCGGCATTCGGAAGTTCGATGATCCAGGGTTGGATAGAAGCCTTGCCTACCATTACGCGGTAGTGGGGTACAACCGGTTGGATGAGTCGATCGTGGAAGTGCAGTCTGAGCAGTGGGTTGATCCGCTTTCAGGTGAACTGACGACTGATTTCACAGTCAATGAAGCTGAAATCACCATTCAGCATCCCGTGACAATCGGCGGCGGCGCGACGTTTACCGTACCGGCCGGCGCTACTGTTCGATTCGCTCCAGGTGCGGGAATCACTGTTTCCAATGGTCGACTACTTGTCCAGGGGACCATTTTCGAACCTGTTATCTTCACCTCGACTTCAGATGTTGAGGGTGGATTGCCCTCGAAGGGAGATTGGGCGGGCGTAACACTCGCAGATGGGACACGCAAGTCAGAGCTCAGAAACCTGATTCTCCGATTCGGAGAAGGTCTGACTATCGCCGCAACGCCTGCAGGAGGCCACACCATTGAGCATTTGGCGTCTGTGTGGAATAGCGGCGCTGGCCTAACGCTTGCGAATGGAGTTCAGACGGCAACAGAGGCCTACCTTGTGAGCAATGACATCGGCGCACAAACCGATGGAGGCCAGCTGACGTTGACGGGGTCGGTGCTGAACAATCTGAACGCGAATGCTGCCAACAATGCCGGGTCACTTATTGCTACAGGCAATTGGTGGGGCTCTGGGAATCCGACGACTATCGCTTCCAAGATTACGGGAGTGGTCGATACGAGCGGGCATCTGGCTGT
>CAYSHY010000040.1:0-36880 GCA_964430955.1 uncultured Puniceicoccaceae bacterium
AGCATCGCGCCAAAGCGTTCCGCCAGATCTCGCACGTGAAGGATCTCCGCTCCGGTAATATTCAGGGGCCGCGGGGGCGCTGAAGCGAGCGGAATGGCAGCAATGAGGTGCTGGACCGCGTCGCCCTGCCAGATCACATTCACGTAGCCCATCGAGACATCAACCGGCTCCTCGTTGAGCACCTTTGTGCAAATGTCCACCAACACGCCATAGCGGGGTTCGTTAGAATAATTCAGGCGCAACAGGATCACCTCTGTCCCCTCTTCAAGCGAGACGCGTGTAAAGGCGGCCTCACGCTGTAGACAGCTCTGTGCATAATCCCCAATCGGACTCGTTGGAGACTCCTCCGTGGATCCGCCCGTTGCGGGGCTGGTGAACTCGTAAACGCAACCGGTGGAGAAGCAGGCAATGCGCGACTTGCTGAATCGTCGTCCAACCTTGGCCGGGAGCTCCACATTCATCTGGCGGAGAATGCCCGAGTTGCCGGCAGTCCCAAACTTTGCGCCTGCCATGAAAACGACTTCCGGGGCATCCGGGAGACTGGCAAGAAAGCCCTCGTCACAAAGATCGCCGGCAATTGTCTCGATACCGCATTTCTCAAAGGCTTCCCTATCATGAAGCGTGCTGAAGCGGGAGACCGCAGTGACTTTGTTGGGAAGACCCAGGCGGTCGAAACCACGCCTGAGCATCATGCACATGTGCAAGCCCATTTTCCCGCCGGCGCCTAGAACAAGCACATCCCCGCGTAACTGGCGCAGCGTCTTCAGAACCAGTTCCGAGGGCTCGGAAATAAAAAGGTCCAGATCCTTGGGATCGCACGGCAATTGTAGAGTGGATTGTCTGGATGACATTTTGGAAACAGGTGCGGTATCCATCAACCGAGTTCAGGACCAGCCACCGCAAAAGTGTTATTTGAAGGACAAATCTCCCCCGGATTGTTTGCGCGCAGCATTCGGACAAACGAGCGACCGGGCAGAAAACCGGCGGCTTCCACTGCACGCCGGAAATCAGACTGAAAATCTGGTACATCGATGAGCAATCCCGATTGCCCTCGACAAGCTGACACAAGCTCAAGCAGACGCATCGCCCCGCTTGTTCCCGATGCAATCAATGGGCCCACTTGCGATGCGAAATCCCCCGGGCGAAGATATGCAAAGCCAAAATCAGAATCCTGGGTCATTGAGAGACCTCGGCTTGAGAACTCCCTAAACAGGCGCCCGCGGCAGCCGAGTCGTGTATGTTTCTCGTCCACAGCGGCAATCGTCTCCGTCCCTCCCGACTCGATTGCGCGAAGCGCAGGAACGGGCAAATGCTCCGCTGTATAGCGGGTTAATCGGCAAACTTCCCTAAAGCCGTGCCTCAGATACAGTGGCAAACCTTGCTCAGAGGCGTCCAGCGCTGCGATCCGCCTCTCTCTGTCCGCAGTTTCAATGTGTTGCTGCAACAGACAGGTTCCCAGGCCCTGGCGACGGTGATCCCGGTCAACCAAGACCATCGCGATCCAGGCGATATTGCCCCAATGAAGGGTCGCCGTCGTTGCGACCAGCGCATCATCATACATCAGACCTGTGCACCAGCCGATCCGTAGAATCATCTCCCAATCCTGCACGGTTTGATTCCAGCCCGCCTGCCGGGAAAGCCGCAGCCCACGCTGGGCGTCATCGAGATTCAGGGTGCACAGGCGGTAACCTGCCGGAACTTCCGAACTCGGCGCGCGTTTCGTCGTGCTATCCTCAGGCTTGATCATGAAGCGCAACCTTCCCGCAGCAATGAAGCAATCTAACCAAGGGAGGCAAGGCAACGATTCATAACCATATAGTTACTAAGTCAACAAAGATCTTTCCAAGCAGCCGGTAACATGCTGGGATCGAAGCGGCGGAAAATGTCAGAGACGCAATGGGTGGACCACGGGCAAAAGGACGAAGAGAAAATGATCAAAACAGGACTTGTATCGGTCACATTTCGTAAGCTGTCGCCGGCAGAGATTGTTGCGCTAGTAAAGAAGGCGGGACAGGAAGGAATTGAATGGGGCGGTGATGTGCACGTGCCTCCCACAGACCTGGCGCGAGCAAGGGAAGTGAGGGAAATGACAGAAGATGCCGGCTTGAAGGTGGCGTGTTACGGGTCGTATTACCGCCTCGGGGATGAATCTCCAGTAGGAGGCGCCTTTGAGCAGGTGCTCGCAGCCGCAGTTACGCTCGGAGCTCCGGTTATTCGGGTATGGGCGGGCAAGAAAAGTCCCGCCGAGGCCAGTGACGAGGACTATGAGCGCACTGCAGCGGATCTGCGCCGATGTGCGGAGGCTGCGCTGCGAGAAGGAGTCATTGTGGCGACAGAAAGCCACGTAAACACCCTGACAGAGACAGAGGAAGCTGCAGAGAGGCTGTTCAGGCTCACTGGCCACCGCAACGCGCGGACGCTATGGCAGCCACCTGTTGATACCCCCCGTGATCAAAAACTGAAGTTGCTCCGGGCCCAAATGCCGCGCCTTGAACATTTGCACGTCTATCACTGGGTGAATGGGGAACGTCGCCCTCTGAGCGAAGGCGTTGATGACTGGAAGGAATATCTTCGGGAGGCCTACCCGCCTGAAGGAGCACGCTGGGCGCTGCTCGAGTTTGTCCTCGACGATTCCCCTGAGCGCTACCTGGAAGACGCCACTACGCTAAACCGCTTGCGCGAGTCGATTGCTTAGCGACTCCCCACAGGCATGTAGACGTGTGGGCTCCATTTTCTGCTGCAATGATCGATGCATTTTCTTTGCATTCCAAACGTAGTGAAGAATACTGTATTTGTGAGTGTAAAGACTCCGAAGAAGACAACTCGTAACCCCGATAGAACCAAGGCCCGCCTGCTTTCAGTAGGAATTCGTCTGTTTGCAGAGCATGGTTACCATGGGGTGTCGGTGGATCAGATCGTGAACGAGGCCGGCGTTAACAAGCGCATGGTCTATCATTACTTCGGCAGTAAGGAAGACCTTTACCGCGCCGCATTACTGGATGTCTACCGTCGGATCGAAGGCATCGAGTTTGCGGCTGTTAGCGAAGGCCGCACCCCCCGGGAGAAACTCGAGCGCATCATGCGGGCCTACTACGAGTTCAACGCAAAGAACCCAGAGTTTGTGAAGTTGCTGCTCTGGGAGAACCTAAATAAAGGGCAGGCAATTAGGAAGCAGGAGCACTTCCTTCAAAAGAACCCATTCCTCGAGAAGTTCACTCAAATCATCGAGGAAGGGAAATCCTCAGGCGAGTTTCGCAAGGATCTGGACGTGCGACACCTGCTCATCGACTTCATCGGGCTTTGCTTCATCTACTACTCAAATCGCTACACCCTTTCTCAATCGCTGAACCTTGACCTCGATGACGAGAGGGTGCTCCAAAGCGCCATCGACCATTCGCTGAGCCTGATCTTCAATGGCTTGCTGACCAACAAAGCAAGCTGAGCACAAGTCGGGACATCACTGCCCCGGGGTGTCCCTGAAGACTAGACTGTAATATTCCGAAGAGACAGAGGGGGGAAGTTCAGGCTTGAATAACCGACTAGTTACTTATTAGGGATATGTGATAGATGAAAGGCCGGGAAAAGTACAAGGTGGGAATAATCGGGCTGAGACACCTGCACCCAAAGGCGTATCTACCATTGTTCGCAAACAGCGGGCTGGCGAATGTCGTGGGCGCCATGGAGGCGGATGCCGGCGTGCGGGAAACGTTCAGGAACGCTACAGGAGTACCCGCATATTCCACCCTTGAGGAACTGCTGGATAACGCCCAGCCAGACGTCGCCGCCATCTTCCTTCCCCACAATGAGTGCGCAGCGGCTGCAGAAGCCTGCGCCGAGCGTGGCATACACCTCATGGTGGAAAAGCCAGTGGCGGAGAGCGCCGCGGCAGTGGATCGAATCATCCATGCTGCGCGGAAGCATCGCGTAAAGTTTACAACCGGTTACTGCTGGCGCTACCACCCGGCTGCACAGCGAATCAAGCAACTTGTGGACGCCGGAGCGCTCGGGAAACTTGTTTCTGCTGAAGGGCGCTGTGCAGCGGGTCGCCTGCAGCGCTATATCGATGGCAACTCCGAATGGATCCTGGAGAAGGCGCGTTCCGGCGGCGGCCCGATCTATAACCTCGGTGTGCACTGGATAGACCTGTTCCGCTACATCCTGGGGTCTGAAGTCAGGAGCGTGAGTGGCCGCAATACCAAGGTAAACGTCGAATACGACATCGAAGACCACACTCACGCGACGCTTGAGTATGACAATGGGGTGCTGCTTGCGCTGGATATAAGTTACCTTGTCCCGGACTCCTTTCCGCACGGGCGCGACCTTTACGTGGCATTGCGCGGCACGCGGGGCGTCATCTCCTGGGCGCCGGCCTATGAAGGCGCTGAAGACGAAATCTTCGTATGCAGCGACGCGCCCGGATTCGAGGGCGCTCCAAACCAGACGATCCGCATGCAGCTTGCGCCCACTCCCGGTTACTCAGGCTTTATGGGACAGAAGTACGTCACCGAGTTCCTTATGAACCTGGAAAATGACTCAGCTCCCTTCATCACCGGCGAGGACGCCTTGGCGGCGCTGCAGGTCGTCGAAGGCGTGTATGCATCTGCCGAAAAAGGATCTTGGATAAGGCTTTAGCACGGGAAAGGAAAAGGCTTTGAAAATAGTCGTCACAGATTTCATCCACACCGATCAGGAATATGAGCGGCAGGCAATGGCTGCCGCCGGGCACGAACTAGAGGCCTTCCAGCTGAAATTCGCCCCTGAGGAGACCGTATATGCACATGTGAAGGACGCCGACGCGATCGTGGTGAACATGACGCCGATGCGCGCGAGCCTCATTGAGCGGCTGGACCGGTGTAAACTGATCATTCGCCACGGCGTAGGTTACGATAACGTGGATGTCTCCGCATGCACGCGAAAGGGTATCCAGTTCGCATACCAGCCAAGCTACTGCGCAATAGAGGTGGCGGAGCACGCGATTGCCCTGATCCTGGCGACATGCCGGCATCTCGACAAGGGGCGCGCCTGCCTGGAACACTCTAGCCGCAAGGGCGAATGGGACTTCACAGGCCTCTTCCCCATCTATCGAATGGAGGGCAAGACGCTCGGCGTCTTTGGCGTGGGGAGGATAGGCAGCCACGTGGTGCGGAAGATGGGAGCGTTTGGCATGCGCATTCTGGGCTGCGACCCACTCCTGACAGAAGAACGAAAGCGGGATCTGGGCATCGAGTTCGTCGACCGCGAAACATTGTTCCGCGAGGCCGACGTGCTAACACTGCATGCGCCGGCAAATGATGAGACGCGACACTGTGTCAACGCGGAGTCGCTGAAGTGGATGAAGCCCACGGCGCATTTGGTAAACACGGCGCGGGCCGCATTGATCGATACGCCGGCGCTGGTTGAGGCACTGAGAAACGATCAGATCGCCGGCGCAGCGCTGGATGTCTTCGACGTGGAGCCGCCGCCGGCAGATCACCCCCTATACGGGCTGAAGAACGCAATCCTCACCCCGCATATGAGCTGGGCGTCCGCTGAGGCCGGTCAGCAAATACGAAGGGAGATTGTAGAAGACCTTCTTCTCTTCGGAGAAGGCAAGAACGCGCGTCATGTCGTGAACAAGGAAATCCTGAAAACCGCAGGCACAAAATGAGCACCAAGACGAGAATTGCGCAGGTAAACGGCCAGCTCCCGGGTCCCAAAGGCAAGGCAATCCTGGACGAATGGCATCAGTACGAGGCCGACGTCACCGGCTTCCAGGCGCCCGTCGTCTGGAAAGAGGCGCGGGGCTGCCTGGTGACAGATATGGACGGCAACCGCTACCTTGACTGGACGAGCGGAGTCCTGGTGGCCAACGTTGGGCATGCGCATCCACACCTGGTGAAGGCAGTGCACGAAGCGTCCAGCGCGTTTCTCAACAACTATGAGTGCGCCAACCCGTGGCGGATCGAGGCCGCGAAGAAACTCGTGGGCAAGCTCCCTCCACACCTGGACCGTTGCTTTTTCCTTACCACCGGCGCAGAGGCCATCGAGGCCGCTGCGCGCCTGATGAAGCGTAGCACGGGCAAGTTTGAGATCATCGGTTTCCACGGCGGCTTCCACGGTCGCACAACCACTGCCGCCGCCGTGGGAGGCATGCCGTCCTTCAAGCGCGGCTACGGCCCCACCCTTCCCGGCGCAATACGCGCTCCATTCCCCAATCCATACCGCGACCCATTGGGCTGGTGCGAAGGAGGCCCTGAGTTCAAACGCTACTTTGATTATCTCGATGAAGTTGTCTACGCCAACTCCACCGGCTCCATCGCAGGCGTTATAGTGGAGCCCTACCAAGGCGCAGGCGGCTTCGTGTTCCCGCCCAAAGGTTGGTTGAAACGGCTTGAGAAATGGGCCCGGGACCGGGGTCTCCTGTTCGCGCTCGACGAAGTGCAGGCGTCCTATGGGCGCACCGGCAGGATGTGGGCCATGGAGAACGAGGACCTGAAGCCAGACATTGTCGTCTTTGGCAAAGGAATCGGCTGTGGCGTTCCCGTCTCCGCGGTCTGCTCCACCAAGGAGATCTTTTCCTGTCTGTCAAAGGGCGAGATGTCGAGCACGGCCGGCGGGAACCCGGTTGCAAGCGCAGCGGTCACGGCCGTCCTGGAAATCTTTGAAAAGGAAGACCTGCTCGGCAATGCGCAGCGCATTGGCGCACGGCTCAAGGAGGGCCTGATCAAGATTGCAGCAAAGAGCCCCTACATCGGCGACATACGCGGCATGGGCATGGTTATGGGTGTGGAGTTTGTGAAGGACAAGCAGTCAAAGGCGCCGGCGACAGAGCTTATCCGGCCGCTCTTGCTTGCCGCTGCACAGCGTGGTCTGCTGATCGGTTCGGTGGGAGTCCATGGAAATGTCATACGCGTGGCGCCGCCATTGGTCATGAGCGAAGCCGAAGCCGACGAAAGCCTGGCCATCTTCGAGGACGCTGTTCTGAGCCTCAAATTGAGCAACCCGTAAAAATGACAACCGCACGCACGGACAAGTTGCGCGACACGGTTCGCGCCCTGCTGCCAGAGGCCCAGGCGCTGCTTCTAGACCTGATTCGCCAGCCTTCGCTCCCGGGCGAGGAAACCGGCGCCATGGAGGTGTTGGAGCGCGGCCTTCAGAAGCTCAGCGGCGAAACCCGGCGCGTCCCCATGAGCGATGCGTTGCTGAGCGATCCCGACTATAGCAGCCCGGTGCCGGGAATCAGGTATGATGGGCGCTACAACCTTCGTTACGAGCGCCAGGGCCGAGCGGGCGCCCCTACGCTGCTGCTGAACGCCCACCTTGATGTAGTGCCGCCGTCCGAGGGAATGGAGCGCCCGTTTGATCCTCAGGTGAGAGACGGGGTGATCTACGGGCGGGGCGCCTGCGACGACAAGGGACCGCTTACAGCGATGTACCTCGCCCTCGCTGCCCTTGACAAGATGGGAGCCGACGCCGGTTGTCGGGTTGTTGCACACTTCGTCGTCGAGGAAGAAAACGGAGGCAACGGCAGCCTGGCCATGGTCCGCACAAGCGACCGGGGAGACGCGTGCATCGTGGGCGAACCGACCGGCGGACGTGTTTTTACATCAATCCGGGGCGCGGTATGGTTCCGGGTAAAGTTTCATGGCAAGGCTGGCCACAGCGGACAGGCGGGCAAGACGCGCAGCGCCCTGCTATTGGCCCGCGAGGCAATGAACGCGTTGGAGCGATATCACGCAGCGCTGCTCCGGGAATCAAAGGGCTTCGCGCTGTTTGACGAGTATCCGAACCCCATGCCAATAACCTTTGGTCGCCTCAGCGCCGGTAACTGGCCAGCGGCGGCGCCCAGCGAGGCCATCCTGGAGGGCGTGCTGGGATTCCTGCCAAACCGCACCAAGGAGCAGGTGATGGAAGAGTTCCGGAGAACCTTGCTCGAGGACGCTGGATTAAGCGAAGCCGACTTTGACCTGACCTTTACCTACAGGCACGACTGCAGCGTCGTGGATCCTGCACACCCCTTGCCGAAGGGCCTTGTGGACGCTGCGAAGGCGGAAGGGATGCGAAGTGAGGCTGCTGCTTTTCCGGCATCATGCGACGCATGGTTTTACAACAACATTCTCGGTGCGCCAACGGTTGTCTTCGGCCCCGGGGACCTCGCAGTCGCCCACTCCAAGGATGAGCAGATCGCAATCAGCGAGGTGGAGGCTGCTGGCGCCGCCATCGCCAGATTTGCTCTGGAGTTTGACTCCATTACGTAAACTATCGCTTCAGGAAGATGAAGGAACTAGGATTTGGGATTCTCGGAACTGGGCTCATCGCGCCGTTCCATGCGAAGGCGATCAACGAAGCATCAGGGGCCAGATTGGTGGCCTTCTGTAACCGCAATCGGGAAAGCGCCGACAGGATTGCCAATATGTTTGGCGCCAAAGCCTATTACAGCTTGGACGAGATGCTGGCGGACCCGGAGATCGACGCCGTAGCCATCACCACCCCGAATCACCTTCACGTGGAGGCGGTGCTGGCCTGCGCGGCCGCAGGTAAGCATGTTCTGGTGGAAAAGCCGCCGGCGATGAAGCTGAGCGACGTCGACGCCATGGTTGAGGCGTGCAGGAAGGCGGGCGTCCGCTTCGGATGCACCGTGCAGTGCCGCGTGCGTCCGGCTGTCCAAGCCATCAAGCAAGCGCTGGATCAAGGTCGCTTTGGCCGGATTCTCATGGCTGACGCCTACATGAAATGGTTCCGCCCCGCAGAGTATTACAAGAGCAGCGCATGGCGTGAGATGCGCGAAGCCGGCGCCGGGGTAACAGTGCAACAGGCCTTCCACTATATCGATCTGCTCCACTATCTGGCGGGCGAGGTCGGGGAGGTGCAGGCGCGGATGGAGAATATCAACCATCCGGGCGTGCCGGTGGAAGACACCGTGAGCGCATTCATGACATACAAGTCTGGCGCAAAGGGGGCCTTACAGGCTTCAACGGCGCTCTGGCCGGGATTGGATGTACGGCTGGAGATAAACGGAGAAAATGGAACCGCCGTGCTTGTGGGCGAGCGGATCGCCACCTGGAAGTTTCGCGACGAACGGCCGGAAGACGCGGAGGTGCTGAAGATCGGCAGCAGCGCTCAATCCACCGGCGCAACCGGCGCTGCTGACCTCGGTCATCGCGACCACATGATCGTTGTCCAGGATCTCGTGGATGCAGTCCGCGAGAATCGCGAAGTAGCCATTCCCGTCGCCAGCGTACGCCACTCCCTCGAAATCTGCCTCGGAATGTATTATTCCGACAAGCTCATGACGCCCGTAAAACTGCCGTTGGAGGACGAATCGGCGGTGTGGTAGCCTATTGGCTCATTGCCTTAAGGATTACTTGATTCTGCCCTCGTCGAAATCGATGAGGTCGCAGAAGGAGATGAGGTCGTCGCGGTTGCCGATGCCCATCTCTTCCTTGACCTCCTGTAGTCGTTCCTTTGCCATGCCGTGCATGCCGCGCTGGACGACTTCGCGGTTCCATTTCGCAGCCTGGACGTCTGACGGCAGGAGCATGGCGAGCTTGCGCTCCAAGAGACCGTAATCGTCGCCAGCTTCCTTGACAGCCGCGACAACGTCCTTCGGATTGATTCCGAGATGAGCGCAGAGGAAACCGTCAAACCCACGGCAGAAATTGCGCTGGTAGCTCTTTGGCAGCTCGTCTGCCAGATGCTTTCTGATTTTTGCTATGAATCGAGGCAGGTGTAGCAGACCAGTCGCCTTGTGCGGCAAATATGGCGACGGCAGGTCATATAAGATTGCACCGGTGGGGCCGAGTTGTTCTTGCTGTGCGGCTTCTGACATTGGGGAAAGGTGGCGCAGGAAGGGGCGACTTGGCAAGTCCGAGGCGCCTGCACGGATTGAAATGCCGGAACCTTTCGAGTAAAACTAGTCTCTTTGGCCTGACGGCGGGGCATAACCGCCGGCTTTGAGTGATGAAAACAATTTGGCGCGTATCGCACTATCTTTTCCGTTACAGCGGGCTGTTTTATCTGACGCTGGGTATGGCTGTGGCCATGACGCTAGCAGGCATTGCCGTGCCGCGCGTGATCCAGTGGATTCTCGAGAACATCGTTCAGGAGGGCCAAACCGGAAAGATCTGGCTGGCGGTTGCGATCATCACGGGCTTGTTCCTTGCGCGTGAAGTCTTCAACAGCCTGCGTATTCGCGTAAACAACGTGCTTGAGCAACGGGTGCTTGTGGACCTGCGGACGGAGCTGCACCGCAAGCTGCTGGACTTGCCAGTCTCATTTTACGACAGCCGCAAGAGCGGAGAGATTGCCTCGCGCGTGATCGAAGACGTGCAGGACCTGGAGCGGGGACTGCTTGACGGAACTGAGCAAGGGCTACAGGCGCTGCTAATGGTGGCTGGGATTGCGGTAATGCTCTTTGTAATGGAGCCCAGCCTGGCATGGCTCGTTACCCTGCCGCTCCCGATTGTTATCGGCCTCAACTGGTGGCACGCCAAAGCCACGCGGCGCAACTGGAGGGCCGTTCGCGAGGCGGCAGGCGAGTTGAACAGCCTACTTGTGGAGGATATCCAAGGGAACCGGATGATTCACTCGTTTGCCCTGCAGGAGAGGGAACGAAACCGCTTTGTGGAGCTGGCCAGGGAAATGAGCAAGCGCACACTACGTGCGATGTTCCGGTGGAGCGTGCACGGACCCGGGACTTCCTTTGTGAGTTCATTGGGCACCGTGGCGGTCGTGGGCATGGGCGGCTACCTCATGATGACCGATCCCGATTTCAACTACGCGAAGCTGACGAGCTTTTTTCTCTACGCCATCATGCTGTATGAGCCCATCAGCCGGTTGAACGGGGTGAACCACCTTCTGGCTACGGCGACGGCAAGCGGCCGACGCGTCTTTGAAATTCTCGACCACGAGGTATTGATCCGGAACCCTGAGAACCCGAAACCATTCCCCCGGCAGGATCTGCTCGAAGTGCGCTTCGACAATGTAGACTTCTCCTACGCCGAGAGGGACGAAGTCATCTCGGGATTGAACCTGGTTTTGCCCGCAGGAAAGACTACCGCACTCGTCGGGCACACAGGGGCGGGCAAGAGCACCATCGCCAACCTGCTGCTCAGGTATTATGATGTGACCGCGGGCAGCGTAACGGTACAGGGAATCGATGTGCGCAACTTCGAACTTTCAGAGCTGCGCAGCAACATTGGTTACGTTGCGCAGGACCCTTTCCTGTTTGACGGCTCGGTACGGGACAACCTGATCCTGGCGCGGCCCCACGCCACAGAGGAAGAAATGATTGAGGCTCTGAAGGGCGCACACGCATGGGAGTTTGTGCAACGCCTCCCCAAGGGCCTGGACACCATGATTGGCGAAAAGGGCATCCGGCTTTCGATGGGAGAGAAGCAGCGCATCACGATCGCGCGCGTGTTACTCAAGAATCCACGCATGGTTATCCTCGACGAGGCGACATCGAGTGTGGATACGCAAACAGAGCGGTTGATTCAGGAGGCGCTGAATACGCTGATGAAGGACCGCACCGTGCTGGTGATCGCCCACAGGTTGTCGACCGTGCGCAAAGCTGAACAAATCGTCGTGCTGCAGCGCGGGCAGATCATAGAACGCGGCAATCACGAAACCCTCTGCGCCGCAGGCGGTCACTACGCCGCATTGTGGCGTTACCAGAGCGACTTCATTCCCGAGCAGGTCTAGCCCGTTACAGGTGGGCCATGAACCGCTCTCCCGATACCTGGAGCGGATTGCGAAGGGTACTGAGGAGGTAGGCGCGACCATTCTCAACTGCGGCGGGAAGATCGTCGCCCCTGGCTAGGCAGGCGCAGATCGCTGCCGAGAGCGTGCAACCCGTGCCGTGCCCATTTACGCCATCGATGCGCTCGTGGCTGAAGGCGCGCACATCTCCCTTTGGCGTAACAAGAATGTCGTGGACATCCCGGCCGTCGAGATGGCCCCCCTTCATAAGAATGGCCGTGTCGAAACGGATCGCGAGCTGGCGACCAGCTTCTTCCATTTCGCTTGCGGTCGACGCGCGTTGGCCGATGAGCACCGCCGCCTCGTCAAGGTTGGGCGTTATCAGCCGGGCCTTGGGCAATAACCGGGAGGAGATCACGTTGACGGCGTCTTCCCTGAGCAGCACGGCGCCGCTGGTAGCCACCATCACGGGGTCAACAACGGCCGCAATATTCGGATGTTCCTCAAGAAAGTCAGCCACGACCTCTACAATCGCAGCATTGAACAGCATCCCGGTTTTCAGGGCGCCGATCCTGAAAAAATCGCTCAGCTGGTCGAGCTGCGCCTTCACAAAATCGGGGGTGGCCGCCTGCACTGCGCTGACTCCGCGGGGATTCTGGGCAGTGAGGCAGGTAATGGCGGTGATTCCATAGACGCCGAGCGCGGCAAAGCTGAGTAGATCCGCCTGGATGCCTGCGCCTGCCCCGCTGTCGGATCCTGCAATGGTGAGCGCGACAGGAAGATTAGAAGGATTAGCCTGAGGACCAGCCATGATGCGAAAGAAACGAAAGTGGCGCAGGCAATCAATCTTATTGCCGGGGAGGCCCGCCGGCGTTGCGATAGGGGGGAAAGTGAGCAGGGATCAAGCAGAGTTTTTCGAGGAAAGTCCAAAGCAAACTGCGGAGACTGGCTCGCACGCTCCGCAGGAGGAAAGCCAGGGACAGGCATACCGGCCATTAGCGGCGCGGATGCGACCGCGCAACCTCTCGGAAGTGGCGGGGCAGGAGCACGTCGTAGGAGAAGGATGCCTGCTCCCGCGCCTGGTGAAGAGCGATACCTTTGGAAGCCTTCTGCTCTATGGTCCTCCCGGCTGCGGCAAGACCAGCATCGCCGAGGCCATTGCGCAGGAAACGAAGAGCCGTTTCATGCGGATCAACGCAGTGCTTTCCAACGTCGCGGAATTGCGGGAAATCCTGAACTGGGCGCGCAAACGTCCCGAAGATCGGCTACTGCTCTTCATCGACGAAATTCACCGCTTCAACAAGGCGCAGCAGGACCTGCTGCTGCCAGATGTGGAGGCGGGCAACCTGCGCCTCATCGGGGCGACCACCCACAACCCCGGGCACTACGTGGTGCCTCCTCTACTCTCCCGAAGCCACCTGTTCAGGCTGGAGCCCGTGAGCGCCGAGGCTGTCATTGGGGTGCTCAAACGCGCCCTGGAGGACAAAGAACGGGGCTTGGGCAACATGAACGTGACAGTTGCACAAGAGGTTCTGGAAGGCGTGGCGCGACTTAGCGATGGGGATATGCGCCGGGCGCTCAACGCCTTGGAGACACTCGTTCTCTCGGCGCCAATCGGCGGCGAGGTGACGCATGAAGACCTGAAGTCGTTTGCGCGTGAACGGCAGATACGTTATGACGCAGATGAGGACGAACACTACGACACCGTCAGCGCCTTTATCAAGAGCGTGCGCGGCAGTGATCCGGATGCCGCTCTCTACTGGCTCGCCAAGATGGTGATAGGCGGCGAAGACCCGCGTTTCATCGCACGGCGGCTTGTCATTCTTGCATCCGAGGACGTTGGGCTGGCGGACTCACGTGGAATCACCGTTGCGGTGGCTGCGCAGCAGGCCGTCGAGTTTGTCGGCATGCCAGAAGCGGAGTACGCCCTTGCCCATGCCACGCTGTTCCTCGCACTTGCGCCAAAGAGCAACAGTGCTGGCGTCGCCTTCGCGCGGGCCAAGCAGGCGCTGCGCGACCAGACTGTGCAGCCCGTCCCCCCATGGTTGCGAGACAGCAGCACCAAAGCGGCTCGTGAAATGGGCTACGGCAAAGGCTATCTCTACAGTCACGATCATCCAGAGGGCATCTCGGGGCAGGATTACATGCTCAAACCAATGACCTTTTACGAACCAAGGGAAGTTGGCGCGGAAGAGGCGCTGGCTCGTCGACTGGCGTATTGGAAGGAGCTGAAGCAGCGGAAGAAACCGAGCGTCGAAGACAGGATGCCCGAGGACGCCTGAGATTGAGTTTGCCGCTAGATCTTCGCCTTCCTTAGCCGCAGGGCATTTGCAATGACTGAGACAGAGCTCAGGGACATGGCTGCGCCGGCGATCATGGGGCTCAAGAGAACACCCAGAAACGGGTAAAGAATACCCGCTGCAATGGGAATGCCCACTGCGTTGTAAACAAAGGCAAAGAAGAGGTTTTGCCGGATGTTGCGCATCACCAGACGGCTCAGAGTGAGCGCCGAGGCAACACCGCGGAGATCGCCTTTGACCAACGTAACCGCTGCGCTCTGGATGGCGACGTCTGTACCGGCGCCCATGGCGATGCCCACATCCGCTGCGGCAAGGGCCGGGGCGTCGTTTATTCCGTCGCCTGCCATGGCAACGCGGGCGCCCTCGCGCTTTAATTCCTCGACGAGCGCCTGTTTGTCCTGCGGCGAAACTTCCGCCCGGATATCATCAATTCCCAACTCCCCCGCAACGGCCCGCGCGGTTGCCACGTTATCGCCCGTACACATGATAACCTTTACGCCCATTTCGTGGAGATCCTTGATGGCTTGAGGCGTGGTGGCCTTGATAGGGTCAGCGATCACGAGAATGCCTAATACCTGATCGCCCGCACCCACCCAGACGACAGTTCTGGCAGACTCCTGGAGCTCTCGCGCCCGCTTGCCGAGCGTTGCGGGAACGTTGGCGCCAGAAATAGCAAAATCCCGCTTTCCTACCCTCACTGTACGACCATCTACCACGGCCTGAACGCCTTCTCCGGTGACCGACTCAAAGTGAATAGCCTCTGGCAACTGCTTGTCCGCCGACCTTGCGCGCGTGACAACGGCGCGTGCGAGCGGGTGCTCGGAATGATGCTCAACTGCAGCAGCCAGGGAGAGCATATCGTCCGGGTTTAGACCCATATGCGTGATGATATCCACAACCTCCGGACGCCCCTCTGTCAGCGTGCCGGTCTTGTCAGTAACGAGGTGAGTGACGCCCTGGGCGCGTTCAATCGCCTCGGCATTTCTGATGAGGATGCCCGAATGAGCTCCCTTCCCCACCCCAACCATGATCGACATGGGAGTGGCGAGCCCCAACGCACATGGGCAGGCAATGATGAGCACCGCCACGGCATTTACGATTGCGAAGGCCATCGCTGGCGCTGGTCCCCAGATCAACCACGCAGCAAATGTCAGGCTGGCGGCGATCACGACGGCAGGGACAAAGTATCCTGAGATCTTGTCAACGAGCCTCTGGATCGGCGCCTGGCTGCGCTGGGCCTCTGAAACCATCTGCACGATCTGTGAAAGCACCGTCTCTGAGCCCACAGCCTCCGCGCGCATGATAAAGCTTCCGGTCTGATTGATCGTTGCGCCTATGACGCTATCACCCGGGGTCCTTTCGATTGGGACCGGCTCACCCGTAATCATTGACTCATCAACCGAGCTGCGCCCTTCCACGATGACGCCATCAATCGGGATCTTCTCCCCGGGACGCACACGAAGGAGGTCGCCTTTGTGCAACTGCGCAACATCAACCTCCTCCTCTTTGCCATCGCGAATACGGCGGGCCATCTTTGGCGCCAGGTCGATGAGGCTCTTGATTGCTTCACCCGTGCGATGGCGAGCACGAGCCTCCAACAGCTGGCCAAGTATCACAAGCATCGTGATTACCACCGCAGCCTCGAAGTAGAGACCAACCCCGCCTTTATGACTGCGAAGTTCTGCAGGGAAGATCGCCGGAGCAACGACCGCGACTGCGCTGTACGCCCAGGCGGCGCCAACCCCGAGCATGATCAGAGTAAACATGTTGAAATGGCGGCTGATCAGCGACCGCCAACCGCGCGCAAAGAATAGACTGCCCGCCCAAAACACGACAGGGGTGGCGAACATGAGCTGAATCCAGCCATTGAATTGGGGCAGGATCCAGCGATCCATACTGACGCCAGGGATCATATCGCCGAAGGCCAACAGCAGCACCGGCAGCGACAGGAGCAGCCCCATCCAGAATCGTCGGGTAAGAAAACCTATCTCATCGTCTTCTTCGTCGTCGCCGCCACCGTCAACGGGCTCCAACGTCATGCCACATATTGGACATTCGCCGGGATGGTCCTGCAGCACTTCCGGATGCATGGGACAGGTCCAGGTCCTTCTACCGGATTGGTAGGCGGGGTTGCGCTCCAGGCGCATGCCGCACCGGGGGCAGTCTCCCGGCTTGTCAGACTCTACCCCGGCGCACATGGGGCAGAAATACTTGGAGGCAGGCGATGGCGTGACGTCTTCCGCGTTATGACGGCAGCATTCACCATGTCCCACGCCCGGGTTATTCTTAGGGTTGGAATGGCTATGAGCATCGTTCCCGCCCTCGCAGCAGGCGTGATCATGGGACTCCTCATGCGGGCGATCGTGATCGCCACCGCAGCAATGCGTATGGGGCTTTCTGTCGTCTGCGCTATTCATCGTTCACAAGGGCAGACGCAGCACCATCGCCAAACTTACACCTAATGTTTTATAATCCTACTATTCGTGATCCTTGTGCCTCTCCCCGCAGGTGCAGTTCATGCAACCGCCACTGGCGCAATCTCCACAGAACCGCTCCAGCTCGCGGCGTAGAGCCTTTCGCGCACGGTGCAGCGAGACATGGACACTGGAGGTACGCTCGCCCAGCAGATCCGCAACCTCTGCAATCGGCCGCTGCTCGAGATCTATGAGACGGATCAGTTTCGCGTATCGCGGTTTGAGGTGATCAAGCCGTCTGTAAAAGCATTGGCAGGTCTGGGGCTCACCCTCTGGTGCGAGATTCTCCGGGATGAGGGAGTCCAAGTCTTCTGTCGCGGACTCAGGTCGGGCAGCCTGGCGACGGGCGTGGTCGATCAACGTGTTCCTAAGCACCCGATAGAACCATGCCATGGCGCTCTCATCCTTGACGATCCCCTCGCCCTTGTTGAATGCTTTTACCAGACTGTCCTGAAGTATGTCCTCCGCGGCGGCTTCGTTGCGTACACGCGGACGCAGGAAGGCGAGCCAACGCTCTCGCTGACCGGCGATGCGCTGCACCGTAGGTGAGGATCTGTTAGCTGCCTTACTCATTCTCCAAAGTTTCCCGAAGAGACTTCCTCGCCCTATAGATACGCGTTTCAACGGCTTTCGTCGAGGTCTTCAGTATCGCAGCGGCTTCCTCGTGGGTATGGTCTTCAAGCACACACAGGACGAACGGCGTCTTGAGCTTGTGCGGTAGTCGTTCGATGGCGAGTTGTAGATTTCGAAGTTCCTCTGAGGCTTCCGTCTGCAGGGCCGCATCCGGATCATTGGAGGCGACGCGCTCAACCTCTGTAAGCCCTCCAGCCTTGGAGACATGTCGATCCAGAGAAAGATCCTGACTGCGCTTCCTGTTACGCCGGGACTGATCCCGGCAAAGATTGGCGGCAATCGAAAAAAGCCACGATTTCACCTTCGCCCGCGGCTTGAATCGCCCTGCGTTGAACCAGGCGCGGATGAATGCTTCCTGGGTAATCTCTGCGGCGTCTGTCGCGTTGGCCGTGTATCGATAAGCAAAATTGTGCAGCGTCTGCTTGTGCCGGGACATGAGCTCACGCAGGGCAGCCTCATCGCCCCGGGCAATCTGTTCCAGCAGTGGGAGATCGGGGTCCATTTTAGCCCTACTGGGGCTCGCTCAACGCCTGCACGGCCATCTCGCGCAGTCGCGCCTGTTTGTCCTCCGGGAGATGGGAAAGCATGTCGTAGTAGTGACGGATCGCCAGTTCCTGCAGGGCCCCGTGCACGCGGTGAATTTCGTGCACCGCATGTGTCACACGCTCATTGTAGGCGTCTGTGGAAGAAAGTATCTGCGCAAGATGCTGCTTTGCGGCTTCGAAGTCCTTTTGCAGGAGCGCCCGATCCTCCTGGTAAACAGCCTCCATTGCGTTCAACTCGCGCTCCTGTTCCGTTGTGAGCTCGAGCCTGTCGTGCAACCAACGATGACTGACCGGGCTTTCCCTCGTTTCGGCGTTGTGAATCGCTATCCGGGCCACGACAAAGGCGGCGACAGAGCAAGCGACGATCATCGCCAATGCGAAGACCAACAGCGCAAAGGGTGCAGATTGGCGGCGTTCCATAGCTTACCGGGTCGCCAGAAGTTCAAACTGTGAAGCGTCAGTGATTGTCTCGAAGTCCAGCGCCTGACTAATGCTCGGCTTTGCACCGCCGGCATCAGCAATCACGAAAGCCCCGAGGGCGCCCCCAACCAGAGCGGCCGCCGCAAGCAATGGCATCGCCACGCGGAAACTCAGTAGCGAATCAGCAAGCAACTGCTGCCACGAGTTCTCCCGGCTGCCGCGCTGTCGGATACTGCGCAGCACGTTCTGCTCAATATTGCCCGGGGCGGGCGGTAATTCCTGTATCCTCAGTCGCCCTACCAATCGCTCCAGCCGATCTTCCTTCATATCTGATAAAACGCCACCAATCGCCAAATCCCTCAAGATTTTGTGTAAAATCGGCCATCCTGTGGAGAAAAGACGTCAAACCACACGAAGAAAGCCCCTCTGCAGTCTCATGGCGTGTATTAAAACTAACGTTTCAGTAACAGAGGGCTCATTGATGCGCAGAAACAGCTGATCGGGCGCGAGTGGCGCCCTGCCTGCTCAAACATTAGAGCAAATCCTAAGCTGCTATTGAACAACGTGTTAAAAGAACACGAACGCAATCTCTCTTCGCCTTCATCAGTTGGCGAACAGAAACCCATTTTTTCTCGCGTATCCTGGCTGGCCACAGCCGCAGCTCCGATTGCTGTACAAAACCTTACAAACGGAAGCACCTTTCGCTGTCTATCGACTATCTAATTAACGCTATCAAATAACAGGTCATAAGACCATTACTATAATTTCACGCACATATATTTATGCGATAGCTACTGCTTTATTAATAACTCATGCACAAAAACATAATTCTAATCAAATTTTTAACATCACTGATCAATTGGCCCACCAGATGCTTGTCGTGCAAATTGCCCACTACGGGCCTTAACACTAATCAGAATACAACCGAATATGAAAAACCGACTGGCTATCGCTTGCGCAATCGCACTGCTACCGATCTCTTCGCTGTCAAATGCACAAGAAACAGGTTCAGCCATATCAGGAAGCCTGTCTTTTGATCTCAACACTCACTTCATATCCTATGGCGCTGATGTGTGGGGCACAGGGGACGATATTGATAAGATAATCGCCAACCCATCTGTTAGCTTCAACATAGCATTGAGCGAGAGCAACTACCTGATTCTAGGCGCTTGGGCTGACATTAATGACTACGCGGAATCATCTCTTGGCGGAGACATCCAGGAGATCGATCTTTGGGTTGGCTACGGCACGTCCATCGGGGGAGTAAGTGTGGAGCTCATCTACCAGGAGTGGATCTATGGAGGCGAGATTGAGCGTGTGGTTGACCTCGTTCTCGGATTCGACGCGCCGTTTAACCCTTCGCTGACGATCCACGGCCGCGTGGACGGCAATGGCGGGCAGGAAGAGGGCGTTGTTGTTGTTCTGGGCGCCGGCTACGACATCCCGCTTGAAGGGCCTCTATCGCTAAGCATACCTGTTTCGGTTGCGGCAGCTACGGATGACTTCCATGGCGGCGACAGTGGTTATGCATACTCCACCATTGGTCTGTCGGCATCGCTTCCTCTAGGAGTTCCAGACAAGTATGGCGCCTGGAACTTGCACGGCGCAGTGACGCTATATCACACAAACGATGACGTGATCCCGGGTAATCCCGACGATACGTTCATCACAGCGAACATCGGCATAGGACTAGACTTCTAAGTCCCGCTACAATTCGCGTCATAAGCACATAACCAACAGACATACATTATGAAAACGGTACGCCATATCAGTAGATTGACCCGTTCTGCATGCTTAGTAATTGGATCTCTGGCCGCTCCACTCCTCGGACATGCTGAGGAAACCGTGAAAGTGGGTGTCCTTCACTCGCTGAGTGGAACCATGGCCATCAGTGAAACCTCGCTGCGAGATGTGTTATTGTTCGCCTTTGACGAGATCAACGCCAATGGCGGTGTCTTGGGAAAGAAGATCGAACCTGTCGTGGTCGACGGCGCATCAGATTGGCCTCTGTTTGCCGAGAAGGCCAAGCAGTTGTTGGAGCAGGACAAAGTTGCAGTAACCTTCGGCTGTTGGACATCCGTGAGCCGCAAGTCCGTGCTGCCGGTGTTTGAGAAGAACAACGGTCTGCTGTTCTATCCTGTTCAGTATGAAGGTGAAGAAATGTCGCCAAATATCTTCTACACTGCAGAAGCGGTGAACCAACAGGCGATCCCTGCGGTAGATTTCCTTCTAAAGGAAGGGCGCAAGAAGTTCTACCTGCTGGGCACGGACTACGTCTATCCGCAAACGACAAACCTGGTCCTCCTGGAGTATCTGCTTTCGAAGGGCGTGCCCATTGAAAACATTGGCGGCGGCGTACGACGCGACGCCAGCGGTGAAGTGATGTCTGCAGGGAAGTACACCCCCTTCAGCCACACGGACTACCAGCAGATCGTCGCTGAGATCAAGCAGTTTGCGGCATCCGGAGACGCGTGTGTGATCAACACCATCAATGGCGACTCCAACGTGGCGTTCTTCAAGGAGTTCGCGGCTTCAGGCCTGACCTCTGAAGATTGCCCGGTGGTTTCGTTCAGCCTCTCTGAGGATGAGTTCAGAAGTCTGCCCACGCGCGACCTGGTCGGCCACCTCGGTTGCTGGACCTACTTCATGTCGCTTGATACGCCTGCAAACAAGAAGTTCGTAAAGGACTTCATGACCTGGCTGAAGGACACGAAGGTTGAGGGCATTGAACGCAGCGGCCGCGTGACCTGCAGCCCAATGGTGCTCTCCTATGATGGAGTGTACCTATGGAAGGCAGCCGTTGAGCGTGCTGGCACATTCGAGGTCGACAAAGTCATGGCGGAGCTTCGCAAGGGAATCAGCTTCGAAGGACCGGGCGGAACTGTCACGAGCCAGCCGAACCACCACCTTACCAAGAACGTCTACATCGGCGAGACGCTG
Source organism: uncultured Puniceicoccaceae bacterium (assembly GCA_964430955.1). GTDB lineage: Bacteria > Verrucomicrobiota > Verrucomicrobiia > Opitutales > Oceanipulchritudinaceae > CAYSHY01. The sequence continues at coordinate 20,992 of CAYSHY010000040.1, forward strand.
CCGAACGGCCAGTTCCGCGTGATCGAGTCGTTTGCAGACGTATATGGCGAACCGTTCCTCAAGGGTACTTTTGCCAGCAAATCAAAAGAGTCAGTAACGGAGTAAGTCTCAAAGTAGTTAGAACTCAAGGAGGGGGCGGGTGATACAGCGAGCCCGTCCCCTCCTCCACTCGACTGGCATACAACAATACCTAACTGATGCGGCCCTTTGTCTCCATACTAAGCCTCCTCCTGCTGCTTACTTCGCATGGTATTCTCCGCTCTGCCGAGACCACTGGCGACGGGGAAGTCCGCAAAGCTCTCGAAGCAGCAATCCTTGCCGACGGCGATGATCAGCTAAGAATGATCGCAGACCTGGCGGATACCGGAGCACCAATTGTCGCCGAAGCTTTGACCGCATGGCGCCGCGGAGAGTATTTTTCCTACGGAAATCCAGTCACAGGAGAAACACGCGTTGGTTACTTGGATGACGCCTCAGATCCCTATTCTGAAACAGGGGTTGGCGCCCTTGCCACCGGAGCGCCGATGGTTGGTAACGACGGCGCGCCCCTTCGGCTGGCGCCATTTGACGTCACGGCGCTGTTTCCATCCAGGGAGGCCCGGGCAGCGATCTCCCGCGCTGTCGACCTGGTGGCTCTCAATGCGAAATCTCCTGCCGCAAGGGCAGAGGCCGCTCGGAAGCTGGGCCTGAAGCAGGAGCAGAAGTATTACGAGGTCCTGCAGGTCAAGGCGGAAACGGAGCAGGATCCCAAAGTTAGGAAGGCGTTGCGAGAAGCGATGGCCGTGACCGGCCTCGCACTGGGCGAAAAGGATGAGATTCTGGAATCCGTCGAGGTGCTGAGGGAGGTTCATTCAATTGCCGGACTGGAGTTCCTCAAGCGCTTGCAAAAGGCGATTAACGCTGGAGAGACTCAGATCGAGTTTACCTCAGCAGAGCGCGATCAGATCGCCAAGGCGATCGCCTCCATCGAACGCTACATATCGGTCGTAGATTTCGTTGGGACATTCTTCCGTGGGATGAGCCTGGGGTCAGTACTCCTGGTCGTCGCGCTGGGGTTGGCGATCACCTTCGGATTGATGGGCGTGATAAACATGGCGCATGGCGAAATGATCGCCATCGGAGCCTATGCAGCCTATCTCACGGAGACCTGCATGGCTGCCTGGTTTCCCGCCTCCAAGATGGCGTTTGAGCTTTATTTCCTCCTGGCCATCCCCCTGTCATTCATCATGGCGGCGACCACGGGAGTGCTGCTTGAGCGGTGCGTGATACGATTTCTCTACCGGCGGCCTCTCGAATCCCTGCTGGCGACTTGGGGCATTTCGCTGATCATGCAACAGGGATTCCGGCTGATTTTCGGCGCTGCAAACCGGCAGGTAAACTCACCGTCCTGGCTGCAGGGCTCGGTCCAGATCAGCGATGTGGCGCTCAGCTATAACCGGATTTTTGTCATCCTGTTCGCCATCCTGATCGTCATCGGGGTCCTCCTGCTGATCAAGAAAACTTCCCTCGGATTATCGATACGGGCCGTTATGCAAAATCCGGCAATGGCTGCGTCCATGGGAATCCGAACGGACCGGGTGCGCATGGTCACTTTCGCACTGGGTTCGGGACTGGCAGGGCTGGCGGGAGTATTCCTTTCCCAGATCGGCAGCGTAGGACCGAATCTTGGCCAGAACTATATCGTGGACAGCTTCATGGTCGTCGTCGCAGGGGGCGTGGGCAACATCTTGGGAACTGTCTTCTCGGCCTTGGGAATCGGTATCATCGACCAGACGCTTCAACCAATGCTCGGGCCCGTTATGGGTCGCATCCTGGTGCTCGTGGGCATCATACTCTTTCTGCAGTGGAAGCCTGACGGCTTATTCCCCACGCGCAGCCGCTCACTGGACTAATTCATTCGCACGATTGTCATGCGGCTATTGTCTAAAGACTTCAATTTTCTTGTACTGGTGGCGGTTTCGTTGCTGCTGCTCGTGATTCTTCCTGCCCTGAACGCCTGGGCGCCGGAAGGCTCCGCACTACATTTCAGCAACTTTCACCTGAACCTGTGGGGCAAGTATCTGTGTTACGCGGTTCTGGCGATCAGCGTAAACCTGCTCTGGGGTTACACTGGCTTGCTATCGCTCGGGCAAGCGCTGTTCTTCGCGCTCGGTGGCTACGCATTCGGCATGTATCTGATGCTGATGATCGGGGAGCTTGGATCCTACAAGAGTCCACTGCCAGACTTCATGGTGTTCCTGGGATACCAGGAGCTGCCTGCGCATTGGAAGCCATTCTACAGCTTCTGGTTTGCTGCGGGAGCAGCGATCATCGTTCCGGCCTTGCTGGCGTTGGTCTTTGGTTTCCTGATTTTCCGCGCGCGCATCCGCGGCGTTTACTTCGCAATTGTAACGCAGGCCCTCACTTACGCCGCTACCCTACTCTTTTTCCGGAACGAGTTCACCTTTGGCGGCAACAACGGCTTTACGGATTTCAAACTTATCCTGGGCCATGACATCCGCTCGCCGGATACCCAGCGAGTCTTGTTCATGCTCACCGGCGCCTGGCTTTGCGCCTGCCTCGCCTTCACATGGCTGCTTGGGAAGACCAAGTTCGGAAAGGTGCAGAAGGCAATCCGTGATGGGGAGAACCGGGTGCGCTTTTCCGGTTACGACACGACTTCCTATAAGCTCTTCGTATTCGTTGCTTCTGCAGTCATCCTCGGCGTCGCCGGAGCGCTGTATGTTCTCCAGGTGGGAATCATAAACCCCGAGGAGATGCGGCCCAGCAAATCGCTGGAAGCGGTGGTGTGGGTGGCGGTTGGTGGCAGGGCCACGCTGCTCGGACCCATCATCGGCGCAATATCGATCAACTGGCTCAAGAGCTACACCACCTACCATTTTCCGGACTATTGGCTCATTATCCTGGGCACGCTGTTTGTGCTCGTCGTCCTGTTTATGCCACAAGGGATTGCCGGCGCGATCAGCCAGGGATGGAGCCGCTTACGCAAGCGTGCGGAGGCGACGCCAGCAACCGGCAAACAGTTGCCAGAGGCCGCCACTTCCAAGGACGCGCCTGAACAGCTTACGGAGGCCCGATCATGATACAAATTGGGGAACCACCCGAAGGAAAGCGACAGTTCATCCTGACCGTCGAGGAACTGACAAAGAGCTTTGATGGCTTTAAGGCGATCAACGAACTGAACTTCTATCTCGACCGCGGAGAACTGCGCACGATCATCGGCCCAAACGGGGCCGGGAAGAGTACCTTCCTGGACCTGATCACCGGCCGCACGCGTCCTGACAAAGGCATCATCGAGTTCGGCCCCGACCGCTCCACAGATCTTACCAAAATGCGCGAGTTCGAGATCAGTCGGCTGGGAATTGGCCGAAAGTTCCAGACGCCATCCGTATATTCGCAGCATACGGTCTATGACAATATCCTACTCTCCCTCGCTGGCCCGCGAGGCGTGTTCTCTTCGCTGTTTTACCGTCAACGGACCAAGGACCGGGAGAGGATAGAGGAAGTGCTGGAAACGATCCGCATGACTGACAAGCGCCATGTCATGGCTGGGTTGCTCTCGCATGGCCAGAAGCAGTGGTTGGAAATCGGCATGTTGCTGGCGCAGGATCCGCAGCTGCTGCTTGTAGACGAACCGGTAGCCGGCATGACAGATGAGGAGACGGAGCGCACTGGAGAACTCCTCCTCAGTCTCGAAGGGAAGCATACCGTGGTAGTCATTGAGCACGACATGGAGTTTGTGCGCCAGATCGCGCGAAAAGTCACCGTTCTGCACCAAGGCTCAGTGCTTTGTGAGGGACCCGTCGAGAAGGTGCAAAGCGATACACGGGTCATTGAGGTTTACCTTGGGCGCAAACACGAGCGTAACGCCGAAGAAAACGAGCCGGCATTGAAGAAGGAATCCAACGGATGACCGCCGCAGAAGACACTACCAAACAGATTGCGCACGCAAGCGAGGACCAGCCTATTGCCGCGCTTGAACTGCAGGGAGCGGAAGTTCGCTATGACCAGTCCCTGATCCTGCGCAATGTCAGCTTAACCATACCACGGAAGAGCGTGGTAAGTCTCATGGGGCGCAATGGCGTGGGGAAGACAACAACCCTCAAGGCCATCATGGGTCTCGTTCCCATGGAAAAAGGACGCATCTTTCTTGAGGGCGAAGAGATCACCTCGATGAGCACCGAGCATCGAGCCCGTAGAGGAATAGCCTACGTGCCACAGGGTCGAGACATCTTTTCCTCGCTATCCGTGTGGGAGAACCTGCAAACAGCGATAATCGTGCATGGACAAAAGGCGCAGGCTCAGGTGGATCGTGTCCTGGAGCTGTTCCCGGTGCTTAAGGAGATGTTGAAGCGCAAGGGCGGAGTCCTCAGTGGCGGGCAGCAGCAACAGCTGGCTATTGCCCGGGCACTCCTCACGGACCCCCGGCTTCTCATCCTGGACGAACCAACTGAAGGCATTCAACCGTCGATCATCGACCTCATTGAGGACACGATAATCAAGCTAAGGAACGAGGGACGCATGGGCATTCTTCTCGTCGAGCAATATCTAGATTTCGCACAGGCAGTCAGCGACTCGTTCTACGTGATGAGCCGTGGCGCAATCATGGCCTCTGGCCCTATCAAGGACCTCTCGGCAGAAGTCGTAAGCCAATATCTCACCGTCTAGTTCTCCATGCACCTAACCCCAAGAGAGAAGGATAAACTTCTTGTCGTCGTGGCGGCGGATCTTGCCCGGCGAAGGCAGCAGCGCGGGCTGAAACTCAACTATCCCGAGGCTGTGGCTATCCTTACCTACGAAATCCTGGAAGGAATCCGCGACGGGCGCAGCGTTTCGGAGCTTATGAGCTACGGGGCTACAATCCTGTCGCGGGACGATGTCATGGAGGGCGTTCCGGAGATGATCCACGAAGTGCAGGTGGAAGGCACCTTCCCCGATGGAACCAAGCTGGTAACCGTTCACCACCCGATCCGATGATACCCGGAGAGATACGCACCCCGGATGGCGCTCCGCCAATAGAAGCAAACCCCAACCTTGAGACCCGTCTGGTGGAAGTCGCCAACACAGGCGATCGGCCAATACAGGTGGGTAGTCACTTTCACTTCTTCGAGGTGAATGACGCGCTGGAGTTCGATCGCGATGCGGCCAGAGGGTTCCGCCTCAATGTGCCTGCTGGCGCAGCCGTAAGGTTTGAACCGGGCGACACCAAGGAGGTCGAGCTGGTTGCGCTCGCCGGGAAACGACAGATCTTCGGGCTCAACAACCGCACGGAAGGAGATATCCTGCGATGAGTCTAAAAATTCCCCGAAAGGACTATGCGGGCATGTTCGGCCCGACTACTGGCGATCAGGTTCGCCTTGCTGACACGGAGCTGTTTATCGAGATTGAGCGGGACCTCATTGCAGAAGGCGGCGGTTATGGAAACGAGGTCAAATTTGGGGGCGGCAAGGTCATCCGCGACGGCATGGGCCAGTCTCCCAAGGCAACCCGGGCCGAATCTCTCGATCTCGTACTCACGAACGCCACGATCCTTGATCCCGTGCTTGGCGTGATAAAGGCCGACATTGGAGTGAAGGATGGTCGCATCGCCGGCATAGGGCACGCAGGCAACCCCCTTATCCAGGATGGAATAAGCGAGGGAATGGTGATCGGCGCCTCCACGGAGGTTATCGCAGCAGAAGGCGCAATTGTAACGGCGGGCGGTTTCGACTCACACATCCATTTCATTTGTCCACAGCAGATTGAGGAGGCGCTCGCCAGCGGCATAACGTCCATGACCGGTGGAGGAACGGGACCCGCAACCGGAACCAACGCCACAACTTGCACCCCGGGCGCCTGGAACATCCATCGCATGCTGGAGGCTGCTGAAGCCTTCCCAATGAACATTGGCTTCATGGGCAAGGGTAACTCCTCCAACCCGGACGCGCTCCGCGAGCAGATCGCTGCTGGCGCCATGGGGATGAAGCTTCACGAAGACTGGGGCACTACGCCAAGCGCTATCGATGTATGTCTTTCGGTGGCTGATGAGATGGATGTGCAGGTAGCCATCCATACTGACACGCTAAATGAAGCCGGCTTCGTGGAAAGCACGATCGCGGCATTCAAGAACCGGGTAATCCATACCTTCCACTCGGAAGGCGCGGGCGGCGGCCATGCTCCAGACATTCTGAAGGTCTGCAGCTATCTGAACGTGCTGCCTTCGTCTACAAATCCCACTCGCCCGTTTACGATCAACACGATCGATGAGCATCTCGATATGCTCATGGTGTGCCACCACCTCGATTCCCGCATCCCGGAGGACGTCGCTTTTGCGGAATCCCGAATCCGTCCACAGACCATCGCTGCTGAGGATATCCTGCACGACATTGGGGCCATTTCGATGATGTCCAGCGACAGCCAGGCAATGGGGCGAGTTGGCGAAGTCCTGATTCGCACCTGGCAGACGGCGGACAAGATGAAGCGCCAATTTGGGAAGCTGGAGTCCGATACGCACCAAGCGGCAGACAACTTCCGCGTGTTGCGCTACCTTGCGAAGTACACGATCAACCCGGCCATCGCGTGCGGCGTGGCGCATGACGTGGGCTCGATCGAGGTGGGCAAACTGGCGGATCTGGTGCTTTTCAAACCGGCATTTTTCGGGGTAAAGCCGGAACTGGTGCTCAAGGGCGGCATGATTGCGGTTGCGAACATGGGCGATCCCAATGCCTCGATCCCCACTCCACAGCCCATGCATTACCGTCCTCAATTTGCGTCCTTCGGGAAATGCGTTGCCGCCACCTCCCTGACATTCCTGAGCAAGGCGGCAGCCGAAGCGGGCGTTCCAGAGATGCTCGGTTTGCGCAAAAAGATTTCGGTGGTGTCCCGGACACGGACCCTCAGCAAAAAGGACCTGCTGCTCAATGACGCAACCCCACAGATCGAGGTCGATCCCGAAACCTATGAAGTGCGGGCCGACGGACGCCTGCTGACCTGCCAGCCAGCCTCAACGCTGCCGATGGCGCAACGCTACTTTCTCTTCTAAGGAAATGATTCTCCTTCGTTCAGAAAATGTCTCTGATGAACCGTCTGGAACCGTGGTCATCCTGAAGGCGGACCGGCATACTTTGGCGAAGCGCCGCTGGAGGGCAACCGCTGAAGATGGGCTCGAACTGGGTTTTGATCTCGACGAGCCCATTCGTCCGGGGCAATACGCGCACCCAGCAGGCGGGATCAGCTACAAAATCGAGCAGACGCCCGAGCCTGTGCTCGTGATCGTTCTTCCGCCAGATGAAGCGGAGGGCGCCCGCATCGGTTGGCTTATTGGAAATCTGCACTTCCCAGCCCAATTCGCAGACGGGTGCATCATTGTCTGCGCTGATCCAGCCGTGAGGCAGATGGTGGCTCGCGAAGGCTTGCTCGCAGAGGAGGACATCCGGGTCTTTGAGCCAGTTCGCACAGGCCCTGGCCATCATCACCACGATCATCATCACGAGGGATCATTTGATCTCCTGCACTTTCACCGGCATGGCTGATTCGGGCACTGAAGACTTACAGGACTGGCTTCCGCTGCTCTTACAGACAGTGGATCCGCTATTCCCAACGGGGGCTTACGCGCACTCTCTGGGGCTTGAGGAGCTTACCGCGCTTGGGCATGTGGGCAGCGCCAGCACGCTCGAGTCATTCCTGCAGGAAACAGTCGCCCCTGCCTTGGCCTTTCAGGAGTGTCCATACTTGCGTTTCGCACATTGTGCTGCTGCCGAAGGGGATCTAGCGCTTCTCTCAGAGATCGACGATGAGATAGACGCTTGGAAACTCGCCGCAGAAGTGCGCGAAGCCAGCCGCGCAATGGGCCGACGCAGGTTGCGCATTCTCTGCCAGACCTACCCAGACAGCCTGGCCCATGCACTTTCTGCAGAGATCGAAGGCGGATGCGCCTCCGGGCATCACATTACCATCTGCGCGATTCAGAACTGCACCCTGGGCATACCACTACGCCCCGGCCTATTGGCATATGTCTATCAGGCCTTTGCCGCGTACGCCACGGCATCGCTAAAGCTCCTGCGGATTGGGCAGGAAGCCTGTCAGAAAGCCTTGGCCGGGGCGCTTACCCGGGCTGCAGCAATCGTCGACTGCTCCCTGAGGGTCGAGCGCGCAGAAGCTGGATTCCTGAATCCGCTTCAGGACATCGCCAGCGCCCGACACGCAACAGCATTTTCCCGTCTTTTCATTTCATGAATTCTACTTCCTCCACATCACCCCGCCCGGTGCGCATCGGCATAGGCGGCCCCGTTGGTTCAGGCAAGACCATGCTCCTCCTGCGCCTCTGCCAGCAGCTGAGGGACGAATACTCAATGGTGGTGATCACAAATGACATCTACACCAAAGAGGACGCCCAGTTTCTTGTAGCGCATGAGGCTCTTGACCCGAGCCGGGTCATGGGCGTGGAGACCGGCGGCTGTCCACATACAGCGATCCGCGACGACACCAGCATGAACGTGGAAGCAATCGAACAGCTCACAAAACGGCATCCTGACGCCCAGCTGGTCCTGATAGAAAGCGGTGGAGACAACCTCTCGGCTACATTCTCGCCAGAGCTTGTTGACGCCTTCATCTACGTCATCGACGTGGCGGAGGGAGATAAAATCCCGCGGAAAGGGGGACCCGCCATCCGCTATTCCGATCTGATGATCGTCAACAAGACGGATCTTGCGCCGCATGTAGGCGCAGACCTCGAGATTATGCGCAGGGACTCCCGGATTATGCGCGGGGAACGCCCGACGCTCTTCTGCGACCTCAAGAGCCACAAGGGCTTGCCGGAGGTGCTCGACTGGGTGCGTGAACAATGCCTGTTTCCCTTGCAGAAGTAAGCCTTCAACAGGCACCCATCGCTGAACCGCCATGCAGGGAACACTGGCGGAGTCACGCAGTGCGCGGTAAGCTAAAGCTGCAGGTGGCTGAGCGGGACGGAGAATCATTTATTCAGCAGCAGGAGATCTGCCCTCCGGCCCACATCAGCAAGCCGGGGTGGAGCGAGGGAACGCTATTGCTTCATGTGAGCTCGCCCACCGCAGGAATGTTCTCTGGCGACCAGCTGTCGCTGAATGTGGCTGTGGACTCAGGCGCATCCGCCATTCTTTCCACTCCTGCTGCAACCCGCATCCATAGAATGCCGGACGGTGGACGCGCTGAGCTGCGTCAATGTTACCGTGTCGCCAGTCATGGATTTCTGGAGGTCGCGCCCGAGTGGGTGATCCCCCAGGCGGGATCGCGTCTCAGACAGGAGACCATGATCGACGTTGCCAAAAGCGGCGAGCTGCTCTACGTGGAAGCGCTTGCGCCCGGTCGCGTGGCGCATGGCGAGTCGTTTCAGTTTGAATGCCTGGAATCCAGCCTGAGAGTCCGCGTGGACGGTCGGCTTGCAGCGCTCGAGCAGTTTACCCTACGGCCGGGCGATGGCAGCCTTGGAGGATGGCGAAGTTTTGGTCCATCCACCTTCTATGCCGCAATGTTCGCTGTAACTGACGCCGCAAGCGAGTCCCTGATCGATGCACTGCATAACCTCCATGGCGAGGGACTCTGGATCGGCGCTTCGCAGCTACGTACGCGCGGCGTCTCCATAAAGATCCTTGGAAACGCCGGCGCCAAGGTTCGGAAGACCCTCTTGAATGCCCGCCAGCTGATCTACCAGCATATGGGTCGCCCCGCTCCCTCCCTAAGGCGGCTGTAACGCACGAATCTCAAACACTTTTCCGCATAACAATACACAGCCATGCACATACCAGACGGATATCTCAGCGCTGGCGCCTGCGCCGCCTTTGCGACCGCCAGCATACCTGCTGTCGGCTACGCAGCCTATCGGTTCGCCAAGGCGAAGGATCGCCCTTCTGCACAAGCATTGATCGGCGCTGCAGGCGCAGTTCTCATCGCTCACTTCCTGGACTTCACGGCGGCGCCATCCGTTTCAACGCACCTGCTTGGAGCGGCCGCACTCACTCTATTGCTCGGGCCGTGGGCGGCCACCCTGATCCTGACTTGCACGCTTTCCTTGCAGGCCTTGGTCCTGGGCGATGGCGGCGTTGCAGCCCTGGGCGCCAATGTGTTCAATATGGCCATCGCTGCGCCTTGGGCGGCAGCTCTTGCATGGAAGTTCCTCGGCGCAGGGAAGGATGCGACGACTCCCGCGGATGCGGAACTTTCGCCCCTTTCATACGGCGGTGTGCTCGCCGCAGGCGTCTTCTCCTGGGTTGCCGCTGCTGCTTTCGCCTCAATCCAGATGCATCTGTCCGGAGCAGCCATTCCGGGCGACTGGGACTTCAATTACCCGGCCGTGACGCACGGATTCCTCGCGGTTGTGGAAGCATTGCTGACAGCGGTCATCGTGCTCCCGGCTTTCGCCACAATCAAGGCGGTGGGCAGATTGGCGGGCGGTAAGTAGCGTGTTGACCAAGACTCGCGCCCGATTGCCAATTCTGATTGGACCCGATACGGTTTTGGGGTATTGGTGGGAACGGTGATCTGGATTCTCGCGCTAGTTGTGGTTGGGATTTTCAATGCGATGCTCGCTCAGCGCAAGGGCTACGCATCCTACGGATGGTTCTTCGCGGCTGGGCCTATCGGGTATCTTGTCCTGGCGTTTCTGCCTGACCTAACGCCCGTAATGGGCAAGAAGAAACCCGGCGCAGCTTCTACACGAGCTTTGGGCAACCGGATTGGTTACGGAATCTCGATTTTTACGATCATTCTGGTGCTGGGCTGGTGGTTATCCAAAGACGTCCAGCCGGTGGCCGCCGGGATGTAAGGCGGCGACGCCTGTGATTACCCCTTTGTTGGCGCTTGCGCCCACGGTGTCACGATTACTAGCATTGCCAACATGCCCACGAACTTCTCCTCGCCCAAATCCCCGGATGTAGCCCCTCCGCGTCCTAACATCCTGCTGGTGATGACGGACCAGCAGCGGGTCGACACGATCAATGCCCTTGGTGGGAGCATTGGGGCTCGCACACCCGTGATGGATGAGCTGGTGAAAAGAGGCGCAGCGTTTACCCATTGCTGCTGCACTGCCCCGATCTGTACGCCGTCGCGCGCCAGCATCATGACCGGGCGCTATCCGATAGAGGTGGGCATGCCTGACAACCTTCACGCGCCTAGTCCTCCGCTCTCCCGCGCCCACTCAACGATCGGGGACCTAATGCAGGCGCAGGGCTACGAAACGGTGTATCATGGAAAGTGGCATTTGGGCGGCGATATCAGGGGGTACGGATTTGAACGAGCGGAAGGTTGCTCCTATGATTCCGACACGACACGCCTTGCCGCCCGCTATTGGCGCGACCGCGATTGGTTGGAGTACCACCGCCCATTTTTCCACGTCGTGTCTTATCTAGATCCACACGACCACTACTTCTACGACCCTGAGGAGACCGAGGAAGGGTTGCGGCGCCCATGGAAAAACATCGGCGAAGCGGCTGGCGACCTGCCCCCGCTTCCCGCATCGAAACAGGTTGATTGGTCTGAAGCCCGATGGAGCGCCTACCTGAGATTTTACCGCCAGCGTGTAGAGCGTGTTGATGCAGAGATTGGTCGCCTGCTGGAGGAATTGCGTTGCAGCGGTTTCTACAACAATACCTGGATCATCCTGTGTTCTGATCATGGCGACATGACCGGAGAGCACGACATTCCATTTAAAGGCCCCTTCATGTATGATGGGGTGCTCCGCGTGCCATTGATAATTGTGCCGCCCCAGCGACGCTTCGCAGGAATGGACCGCACCGGGCAGTTCGAGCATTCGCTACGGCCATCGCGACACGAAGGCTTGTGCTCTCTACTGGACGTGCCGGCGACGATTCTGGACCTCGCGGGCGCCAAACGTCCAGAAAACTGGGGAGGGGTAAGTCTCCTGCCATGGGTGCGCGAGGAGCGCTTCGACAGCCCCCATGACCGCATTTTCTCAAGCTGGAACACTCCAAGCGTATGGTGCGTGCGGTCCGAAGAGTGCAAGTACGTGCGCTATGCTGATGGAGCTGAGGAGCTGTTTGACCTGAAGAGCGACCCCGGTGAAACCCGGAATCTCGCAGATCACAAGGCATCTGCAGCAGTGTTGGAGACAATGCGACGCCACATGAACGAACACATCGCCCGGGTTTCTCCCAGGGCGCCAACGTCGAGTATCAGCGGTTAGGCCCTCCAAGGCATCAACACTTGCAAGAGACACCGGGATACGCACGATGCCGTTCATGCGACGATTGTTCGTGATACCCCTGCTCGTATGTGCTGGCTGCATGAGCAAGCAGCCGGACAGGAATCAGCAACCCTGGGAACCACCGGCGCAATTGTATGCCGAGGAACTGCCAAAGCCCGTGAGCGTGGTCACGCGGGAGCTTCGCACGCTTTACAACGATGTGCTCAGGAACCTTATGGAACCCTACTTCATTGGGGACCCGGACCTGCGCAAGGAATACTACTCGGAGATGCGGCAGTTCATCATGGAAAGCTATCCGCGCGATGAGTTTGTATCGACCATGTTGGAGCTGCGCATACGGCAAACAGACACTTCTGAGATTCCAGCAGAGACAAATCCGGAAGCCGATTTTACGCCTCAACATTATCGGGCGACATCAACCGTAGCCGCGCAGGTGCTCCCGCATGTGATCCGGCGCGAGAAAGCCAAATATATCTATCAGTTTGTTGAGAAGGACCCACTGCGCCGTGAACTGATGGAGATGGATCCCAACGGGGAGTATACCGACTTCATCCACTGGGTTTACGGCGAAGTTAGCTACGAGGAGTTTCGAAAAGACCGCGCCAGCGTGGGCTACCGCATCGAGCGAAAGGATAAGCTGTATGGCTACAGTGCGCCGGAACTTGCCTGGAAGGAGGGCAAAGGCCAACGCGGCTGCCTACTCGTGAGAGACGGGCGCATACAGGGGATCCTGATCACCGGGATGAACTAGCCCGATTCCCGTCAAAAGGAGGGATGATACAGGACCTCCTTCCGACGTCCGACCGCATCAGTCACCACTCTCTTCGATCAGCGGATAGAACTTTACCCAGTCGATGTGGTAATGGGCGGTCTCCGCAGGGGGACCCTGGATCCATCTTTCCATTGTCCACGAGTTGAAGAAAAACTCGTAAGCGGGATCGATATAGTGCTCATCGGTGTAAAGCCACTCGGCGATAAACTTCCCGTCCACGTGCCATACAACACGGTCTGGGAGCACATCGAAGCCCCATTCGTGGAAATCGTCTGATGGATTGAAATCCAATGGGACATCGCGCACCCAAAGATTGCTTCTTCCCCGCAGGTGAATCGCCAAGTGAACTTCACCCCGGTTGGGACCAAACGTGTAGGTAAGCAACTCGATGTCGATCTCACCGCCAAGGCCATCGTCCTTCGGCCCGGGGGTGTTCTTGTCATCCCAATCCTTGGTGAACATCGTATGGAGCGCACCGGGCACGCTGGAAGGCTTTAGCCGGGCAACCCAGCGCCCCCATCCAAACTCCGCAGCTGTTTGCATTGAGCCGCCGCGTCCTGGCAGACCGGGCAATAGCGTCTGCACCAGATGACCGCTTCCATCTGCGCGGTTACGAGCGGGATCCATTTGCGTGCGGTTCTGTACCCAGTAAGCCACCTCCCAAGCCGTCTGGGTCTCGTTCCAGTTGCCGTCAAAATCGTCGGCAAACGACGGAGTAGAAGCAAAGCCAGCTTCCTGAAGGGAGGCGATAGGAGGCGCTTCAGCCATGCGAAATGTCTCAGTGCCATCCTTCATATGCGCCTCGGTGGGGACGCCAAACATTTCTGTCTCGTCATTACTGCGCGCAGATTGACTGTTGGAATGGGACGCTGTGGAGCATCCGGACAAAGCGAAAGCGGCGCAGGCGGCTGCAACCGCAAGGGAGCGATAGGGGGATGGGTGCATTATTGTCTGGGGGGTTGTTGACTGAAAGATTATCTGCAGGCGCCTTGGCAAGCGTTATTTGAGCAAAGTCCATTGGGCGCCCTACGGATTGGACTGCTGCCGTTGAGAAAGACGTCGCTGGAGTTGGTAGAGGTATAACGAGGTGGGCGTAAGCGTTTCGCCCTCTCCAATGCCCTCTGTGAAGTCCACGGGATCCGTCCGGGACGCGGAGTCAGTTCTGTTCTCTGTAAGCCGCACCAATGGCGCTGGACCGCGGGTCCCGATAACATAACCCTGGCCGAACTGCTCTGAATGCACGATATAAGTTCTGTCCCAGTACGATAGGCCAATGTTGTTCCAGTAAACGATCTGAGCCGAGGTCATGCCGTGGCCGCCTCCATAGTCGCCACGATAGGCGGCCTGCAAATAGGACTGGTCCAGCCTGTTGGAATCAAAGAGGTTTGAGTGGCTAAACCAGCCGTGGTGATCGCTCCCCGCGCCGCTCGTTCGGCGCGGAATGGAACTGCCTCCAAGCTGTTCGCCTGTGTGGTGGTCGTAATTGCGCAGGAACACGTTGCCCGAGTTCTCCATGCGCCAGGTGACCAGACCATGACGGCAATGGCCAACTTCTGTCTCGACCACAAGACACTCATTCGCCGAGTTAAGCCTGATGCCGTATCCATTGCCGCCGCCTCCGCCATACTGCACGTATTGGAAGGCGCAGTGTTTAATCGTGATACCTCGACAATGTACAACCTGTACGACGTTCGAAAGCACGTGAACGCCATTGTCATTACCCGGATTGAAGGTGCGGATGTCACGCATCCACCCATTGATCACGCCGCCGATACGAACGACAAAGCTGTCGTGCACATCATATGCAGCAGTCCCCTCGATGCGATAGTCACCTTCACCCCACCCCTCTGCGGCAGGATGACGCTTATTGCCCATGGAGAACCCCTCCAGTCCCGACTCGAAAACATGGTCACGAACCTTGTAAACACAGGCGCCATCCCGTGTGAGAAGGGACCAGCGCGTGGGCGCGTCCAGCACTATCGAGTTCTTCTGTTTATCGATCGCCACGATCTGCCGCAAGATCCTGGGGCCAATCAGTGGTCGGGAGAGCTCGCCCGTCCAATCCACGCCGTCGCTTCCCGGGCCCATCTTGATTTCATGGACGAACGCATCCGTTGCCGGACTGTGCACCGCTACCCAATCCCCCACCTTGAACGCCGTGATGGAGTCAAGCGCCAGCTCAAGAGCTGGTCCAGGGTAATCCTTCTGCAATAGAGATTTGTCTGAAACTGCATCGTCCCAGTTAACGCTGAAATCTCCCACCTGGATGACTGACTTGCCGCGCATCCTGTAGGAAGTGTTGAACAGGAACGTCCGGTCGGAACCCGCCCCACGCAATATTACGTTTGAAACTCCGATCGTTAACGCTGTCGTTGCCTCCGGCGCCACTGACAGCTGATAGAATCCCTCCGGCAGATAGACCACGCCACCCCCCGCAGCTTCCGCGGCATCGATGGCGGCCTGGATGGCGGCTGTAGAATCTAATTCTCCCGTGAGATCGGCGCCAAAGTCAGCTACCGCATCAAAGACAGGCCCTTCGACCGTGGGAAGGGGCTTCTCTCCCCTGTGATAGCCAGCGTAAGAAAAATCCTGGATGAAGAGATCTGTCCGGAAGTCTAATCCAGATCGCTCGTGAGGCGGCGACCAATCTTCCCCCACAAGGCTGGACCGCCAGGATGTTGCAGGGGATTCTTCGTGAGCTACAACAGGCGACACGCTGAAAATACCGCCAAGAAGAAGGAGCGTCGTAATCCTGAGGGGCACAATGGCTTTGTCATACCCCCTTACCCCGAACACACGCAAGTGATATATATCAATGCGCCCGGTTGAAAACGCAGGCATTGGGGAGTCTCGAACCTTGCGAGACCTATTGGCAAAAAAGAAAAATGGGGTATACGGATTTAATGGTTGATGGGGCACCTTCACCCCATCAATCTGATACC
>CAYSHY010000041.1:0-16038 GCA_964430955.1 uncultured Puniceicoccaceae bacterium
GTCGCCAAAACCGCTGCCGCCTGCATCTCTTGCGCCAAGCCTATCATCATGGCGATTGATAATGCGTTCGTGCAACATCCGGGCTAGATCTCCATATTCGAAGTTAAGCTGCTATTGCCTCGCCGCCGGCGGCAATGGGAGCGTGTAGCTGTTCAAATGATCGGGTGTGGCGACGTCATTTAACGTATCCCTGTGGCTGGGGTTCATCGACCTGAGATGCGGCATATCGAACTATAAGGGCAAATGATCGGACACAGGAGCGCTACAGAAGGCGTCCAAGCGCTTCCAAGAGGACGAACTCCCGGACATGCCGGAGACACTTTACGTAGATGCAGGGCTAGGCGGAGCCGATAAGTCTGCCCATTCAGGGTTATGCGTCCTCAATCCATTGTTCCAAGCAGCCCATTCTTGGTTTTGGGCATTGTGCGGATGCTCTCGTCTGCCAGGAACATGTGGGGGGACCTCCTTTGAAGACGACCTCCCGGACTGACCCGTCATACAGTGATACGCCATTGACGTCACTAGGTACTATTTCGACAGATCAGACTCTACCCCAAAAAGAATGCCTCGCTGAACATCGCTACAGCCAGTGGCGCCTGAAGATTTCTTCGTTTACCCGTCGCCCAAGTGGGAGATCAGCGACGTTGATATGACCATTTCGATCCAAAAAAACGCCTCCCGCCTTGCGGCGGGAGGCTCCAGACACTGTTACCCTTTGCTGGAGAGGAACCCCTGCTCCAAGTGTCGTTGAATCTTAACGCCGAATCAGAATCGGAACCGCGTGGTAACGAAGATCTCCCTCGGCTGGGTGATGCGGTAATTTGCGACAGAGCCGTCCCAGTTGGCATAAACGGGGAGAAGTTCCTCGTCGCCAAACAGGTTGCGGATGTTCAACTGGATGCGAGCGTCCACCTTGTCGCCAAAGAGCGAGAGGTCGTAGCTGAACCAAAGGTCGATGTGCGTCAGGTCGTCGAGACGGCTCACGCCAACATCGGTGTCATAAATGGGCCGGGATGGATCCGTCCGGAAGTACTGTCCATTCTCGTTAACGGCCCCATAGTAGCCAATGACGGCCTTGTCTTCCATGCGGATCGCGCCGCCGATACCGAAGTTTTCAAGAACGCCTTCGATGAAGCGGTAATTCGTGATGAAGGTGGCCCTCCATTTACGCTGACCAAATGGCGCTGCACCCTGCAGTTGACGCGCTTCCGCCACGATCGCATCGACTGAGGAGTCGTAGAAGGCGCCCACGGTCTGGTTCCATTCGTTCTGGTTCGGGTGGGATGGGATTTCACCAAAACCATACCCATTCCAGAAGTCGCCAACATAGATCGTGTTGCCGCCGTCCAGCGTATATACCTGGTCAAGATCTGGAGCACGGGCTGCCTGCCAAAGCGGCATGCGAGTGGCGATCCATTCATCATACTCAGGCATGATTGTTTGATAGCCGCTCTCCTGGCGTGAGAACACAAACTTCATGTTCCAGTTCGGAATCGGGTTGTAGATCAACTCGAACTCGATGCCCTCGGCCTCGTTCGTCTGGGTCGACTCGATTGGGAAGGCTGGCCAGTCAAATGGTACGCCGGTCAGTGCTTCAATCTGGGATTGTTGCTCGTTTGTCAGCGGCCGGTAGTCCGGATGGTCAGCATTGCGGAATCCGGGTGACGAAGGATCTTGTCCCGAGCGTATACGGACGACTGTTTCAGCCCAACGCTCGAAGATCTCCGTATCCATGCGAACGGTGCGGTCCAGAAGCGTTCTCGCCTGGCCGGCGCGCTCGTTTTGCTGGGACACTTCGAAGAAGTTCAGTCGCGCCACAAGTTTGTTATTAAACATGTGGATGGATACGCCATAGTCTTCACCTTCACCGGATGGCTTGGACAACTCGTTTTCAAAGATGTCGAAGGCCTGGCCCGATGGTGGAACGAAGTTCTCGGACTTGTTGTAGTGAAGCTTCAGCCATTCCAGAGGGCTGACAACGACGCCGAGGGTGGTGGTGGTCTCATTGAAACCTTGCCAGTCCAGGAAGTTCCCCCGCAGCTCATCCGGGTTTGCCAGACGGTAGTCTGGGGCAGGGTAGAGCTCCTCGCGGCTGTAGCCTGCGAGCGTATTGGCGCGGGCCTTGTAATTGTCATGGCGAATACCCGCCAGCGTTATGATTCGTTCATTCAGGAAGTAGCTTTGCAGCGCTGCAGCGTAGGACTCGATCTTGATGTGATCTACCGAGATCCCGTCGCCAGCGTCGAACCACACAGTCTCGAGCGTAGCATTGGCGTCGTAGAATGAGCCTGCTTCCCAATCATAGGTGCGAATCTTTCCTTGCGAAACGCCGCCGTAACCGGGAACGCCAAACCAGGTCGCAGGAGCGTGAGTAATCCGAGCATCTTCTCCGAGGAAGTAATAGCGACGGTTGCTGCTGGTGTTGTAGGCGTAGGCAAAGTTGGAGGGCTTGTCATCCGCTACCCATGGGGCGTCTGTAGGCTCAACAAGAGCGATGCGATGACGGTTATACGCGTTGTAGTCCTCCTGGTTTTGGTAAAGCCCCATCAGGCGGTGACGGCCCAGCCAGCGCAGCGCATCGTCGCGATCTGTAAGGTCGAGATCATATGCTAACTGTGCGCGATATACCTCGCGGTCCTGTGGTGCGGTAACCAGGTCTTGCTGGTAGTCGTCGATGTAGGGCTTCAGGAAGTTCGGATTTACCGTCCCATCGATGTGGTGGGTGTTTGTGTCCACAAACACCGTCAGCGGCTGTTGCTGGGCAAGTGGATAGAACTCAAACGTGTCGAGCGACTGCTTGAACCAGCCTCCGGAGATATAGAGGTTGTCCAGAATCCGCTGTTCGAGTTCCACGTTGTAGGTCATGGCCTCGAACTCGCCAAAGTTAGGAGCGTTTAGGTTGATCTCCTCCCAATCATAAAGCTTCTTGTTTGTCAGCGACGGCGCTGTCCAATTCGAGAAGAAGTTACTTGGGGTGACGGGCAGTATGGATGATGTCGTGCGCCGATCATAGAAGGCGCGTCTTGCTGGATCCGCGTTCAGGAATGGTTCGCGATCTACCCCTGCCGGGAACACGCTGGCCTGGCGTTGACGCCAGTCCCATTCTCCATTGGGGTGCACGTACATCGCTGGCCGGCCGTAGTCTTGCCAGCCCAACCCCGGAACGTACATCGGCGAGTCCGGGTTATCCAGGACTCGGTCTCCGCTGAAACCTCCAACGCTGAGGTCTGTCGTGTACGGGCCACGAACTTCGCCAGTATCGAGGAACGTTACTTCGCGCGTAATCGGATTCCATACCGGGCGACCAGCTTCAAGCCATGGCGTGATGCCATCGCGCGGCAAGATGTAGTTGGGCAACCGGCTCTCATTGTCGTAACTCTCAACAAGCGCACGGATCGTTGTGCCCTTGAAAGGCTGGGCCGTTATGCTTCCGGTGAACCGTTCTGTCTTGTCGTAGGACGGCTCACGGGTGAAATCGACCTCATCGTAGAGCGCCGCTACGTAGATGGCCACTCGGTCGTCCGCAAATGTCTGGTTGGTCGAGATGCTGCCCCGGTAACCATTGGTCCCGGCTCGCAGCACAAGCTCTGACTGATCTTCTCCCAGCAACGCATATCCCACCGTTTGGTTTACGATACCCGCCGGGCTACCGAGCGAATAGAGCAGTGAGTTCGGACCGCGATTGATCTCGATCGAACGAAGGTTATAGGCGTCTGCTGGAATCCTGGCCAGGGACGGATAGTAGTTCCAGGCGAAGTCAGGGCTCGAAAGTCCGCGAATTCGATTGGCGGTTGTAGCGTTGTTCGCTGTCAGCCCGTTCGTCGCGGATCCACCGACACGGTCCTTGATGCCGCCACGGTTCACTTCGATCGGCGTGTAGTTCCACGCCCCTTCCGTGTTGGCTTCATACAGGAACACGTCATTGAAAGACGTCGCCCCGGTATCCTCCATTTGCTGCTTCGTCACTACAGTGATCGATGCTGCAATGTCTTCCAGTCGCGTGTTAAGACGGCTTCCGGCCAGCGTATTTGACGCATAGTAACCAATGTCGTCTTCTGAGGTTGATACTACAAACGGAGACAACGTTACGACGTTCTGGTCATCCGTGTCTTGCGCCGTTGCTGGCGGCGCGATCAGTAAACCGACCATTCCACTTAAGGCTAGCGCCCCGGGTCGGATTCGAGGCTTCAGACGGGCATTTTCGGGAGCAGGGATCATAGCTTCTGAGTTTGGTTGTCTGATCACTTGATTTCCACGTTCCACATCAGGGTAAGGTCATCTACCCCGGCGTGGAGTCGGTAAAAGATCAATGGGTTAGAGTGAATGTTTTGAGACGGCGCTCATGAGAGCAGCGCTCAGGGAGTCGTGAAGTTATTCTTAATCGAGTAATCGATCTTTTAATGTCATTATTTCCTAATTCCTTCATCGCTCAAGGTATCGGAATTCTGACAGTCAACCTGCCGTGGACAGCGTCATCACATCTCACCGCCACGGCGGCAGCGCTTTCCTTTTGAATACAATTCGGTTTACGCAGAGAGTGAAAAGCACACAGCAGATCAGCGTAATGAACATCAGATGAAGGAAGTGAGCTGGCATCCACACAAAGCTGAAATACCCGTAAAGGCTACCGCCAAAGATGAGAGATAGCATGACCGCCCATGGATGAACGTTGCGGAAAAGAAGCCCGGTAATAAACGCGGACAGTATAGGCATGCTGAAGAGGCCTATGAGGCGTTGGATCAGTTGTATGATGCTGTCCGCGCCTGCATACGCTGGCGCAAGGAGAATAGCGAATACGGTAAATAATATGGATACGACAATTCCAGGCGTGCGCAAGCTGCCGGGCGATCTTGAGTATTGCGCATAGAGATCGCATATCAGCAACGTTGCCGAGGAGTTAAGGGTAGAATTGAAGCTTGTCATCGTGGCCGCTGCCATTGCCGCGGCAAATGCGCCTGAGAGGGCGGCAGGCAATACCGCCTTGACGATCGCTCCATAGGTCGCATCGCCCAGTTCTCCCCACAGTTGGTATGCGCACAGCCCGGGCGCTATCACCATCACCGGCACGATCGTTGCGCGTATCACGGCTGCCGCGTAGCATCCCTTTTGCGCTTCCCTAAGGGATGTCGCAGCCATCGCTCTTTGGGTGATTGTCTGGTTTGTGCTCCAGTAATATAGTTGGACGAAGATCATGCCGGTTAAGAGCGTTGACCAAGGCATGAGAGAGTCTTCGCCACCAATGATCGCGAGCCGTTCTGGCGGCAGGTTCTCGAAGTTCCATTCGACAGCGTTTAGCGCCAGTATGGCCACCAATAGCGCCATTCCAAGAATCAGGACTCCACTAAAGGTATCCGAGATTGCCACTGCTCTGAGGCCGCCCACGATCGCGTAGAGTCCGCCGGCGACTCCCACCACGGCTGCAATCAGAGGTAACGGTAGGCTGAGGTCAAAGACGCCTTTGAGAAATAGAGCACTCGTATAAAGCATGACCGGAAGGAAGATCAGCACATTGCCGATCAGGAATAGCACTGCGACAGCCGCTCGCAGATGCTTGTCGCCGTACTTGTGCTCCAACAGCTCCGTTACGGTCGTGCAATCATACTTGTAGTAAAACGGTAGAAATACGTGCGCCAGCAACAGCAAGCCCGCAACGCCAAACAGCTCCCACCATACTACCATCAGCATCTGGTTGCCGTTCCAGCCCACCAGCGTATCAGTATTGATGTTTGTCAGTGTAAGCGATCCGGCTACATAGACCCAGGTGAGGCTCTTCCCCGCAAGGAAGTAGTCGCGGGCCTCGTTACCGCTACCGGCCGGCTTTCTGCATTTCCACCACGTAAGACCGGCGATCAGCAGGGTAAGAGCCGAAAATACCAGGATCTGTAGTATCATCCGCGATGATCGGCGCCGATATTATCTCAGATGATGTGGGATCGTGATCACCATCACGTCGAGGCTCTTGCCCCCACTCAGGTGACCAGACTGGATCACGATCCGGTTGCTATCGGGGCTAAAGGATGGATGCAGGTGATCCGGCGACATATGATGACCCGTGCTCAGCAAGATCTGTTTTCCACTTTTCCTGTCGATCAGCCACAAGTCTCCACGGAATGTGTCTCCTGCCGCCCACCGTCCATCCGGCGATCCGTTGCAGTGCCAGTAGCCGCCCGGTCCACCGGCGCCGAGCATCCCTTCAGGAACATCTTCTTCGATCTGACCGAGTATATTAACAAAGTCTGTGCGCAGATTGATCACTGCGATGCCAGTTGGGTTTTTCCTCAGTCTGTCCTGAAAGCCAATGAGGTTGAACAATACTTCATCGCGCCCGATCACGATCTCGTGTGTGACCCAGTCTGTCGGTCCTTCCTCGAACAAGGGGCGATTACCACTGCCGTCGCCCTTAACGATCCACATCCGCTGGATCGCGTCGCCGCCTGTCTCATGGCAATAGACGATTTCTCCGGGAACCCATGGATTCGTTTGTACGTGCCCCATCTTGAAGGGGGTGTCGATGACCATGCTCCACTCGCCGCTTTTCAGGTCTACCTTTCGCAGGCCGCCCGGCGTTTGCTTGATTCGCCACTCTTGGCCTTCCGGAGCACTTACCTGGATTGGAGCGTCATCGCGATTTACTCCGAGGTATGCTGCCGTCTCATCCGCATCCACTCCAAACCCTCCAGACGGGCTCAGTCCTTCGGGGAATCTTGTAATCACTCGCTCGTAGTCCGTCTGCTTTTTCTGAGTGCTCACGCCTGCTTCGCTGTCTTGGAAGAGCTGCTCCAGATCCATTTCAACGAGCGCGATAGAGCCGTCCTCCTCACGCTTCAGATACCACATTTTGTTCTCTTTGCGCGATAGGTTGATTGAGCCGGGGTTTGTTCCCGGTTCATCCGTGAGCTGGATAATCTCCCCAGTTATTTCATTGACTGCAAATGCCTGCTGCGAGCGTCGTCCATGCTCAACTTCCATACTCGCGCGGTCCGAGCGAAACACGATGTACTTCTGGTCGTAGGTCCACTGCGGATGTGTCTGGTATATCCTTGAATCGTTTGCGGGACTCGTTGTGAGCACAGTCACCACAACCCCTGTTTGGGGATCAGTATAACTCGTCTTCTCTGACGGATAACGACGTCCAACGTTTGACCCTAGCAAGGGTTCAAGTCCCACCAGCAAGAGCGTCAGGATTAGTAGCGAATAGCGGAGGTTTCCTCGGGGTAGGTTCACATTCATTCCAGCCTGGGGTTTAGAGGGCGGCCAGCTTTCAGTTGCCGGCTATCGAGTATAACCTCTTCACCACGAGCCGCTTTTTCGCAAGGGACCTCATCATCTGACAGTCAACAGCATCCACCCCCACGGATTTTGTTGCAACATCTCCTGCTTGCACTAGCCCCTTAGGATACTACCGGTTCCCTTTGCGGGATCCTGCCCCTCTTCCCACTGATTACTTCCAGATGATGAATCGTTGCACGGTTATTTTCACCGCCTTGGCATCGCTTGTTGCCCCCATGATTCATGGGGCAGGCTCACTACCCAAGCCTGATAACACCGCACGCATGCTGGTAGTGGGAGACGATATTACCCCCCAGGCCTGCATCGCTGCGAATCAACGAAATGCCCTCATCACGGACGAGAATCTTCAGTTTACAGCGTTCTTCGATGGAACTGGCGAACTTGTCCTCGGTGTGCGGACTCTGGGGAGCGACGAGTGGAAGCTTTCCAGAACTGGTCAACGGGCGTCCAGCGCTGCATCTGTGGTTCTAAGCGTGGACATCCAAGGCTACCTTCACGTTGTTTGGGGTGGGGAAGGATCAATGAACTATGCCCGTAGCCGCTCCCCATACTCCACTCAGTTGGGTGAGAAATCGCAGATGGATGGCGTGCTTGAGGATAATGTTTCGGAACCAATCTTCCTGCGCCTCCCGGACCGACGCTTGCTATTTCTGTATTGTAATAGTGGCTCGGACGGTAGCCGCCTTGTTCTCAAACGCTACGACCCCTATGAAGGTGGATGGACGACCTTGCACAGCGCCCTCGTGGCTGGCGACGGAGAAGTCCAGATCCGTGCTGCAGCTTCCACCACAGGTCGCGGCCAACTGCATCTTGCGTGGTCATGGCAGGATAACGCACCTCGGGCCTCGTTTCACGACGTTTGCTACGCTCGCTCAGAAGACGGAGGAGAGACATGGGTCACCGGTAAGGGGGAGTCCCTCGACCTTCCCATCACCACCGGGAACGCCGATCAGGTGGTGCGTAGTTCTACAGAGGGGAAGCTTGCGGGACCTCCATCGCTGGGCGCCACGTTTCGTAACCGCGTATATATCTCAAGTCTGGTGGAGTCGAGTGCCAATGGCGCCGCTGAGAGGCGGTTGTTCTGGCTGAGCGAAGATGGCGAGTGGAACGGGACGCCGGTAAGTGAACCTTCAGTCCCTTCCCGTTCGTCGGGAGGACGGTCAGGATTTGACTCAAACTCGGGTGCTAAGATCCTGGTCGAATCTTTCCTTAACCGCCCCGACACCATTTACCTGGTTTATCGGGACAGCGAGCGCGACCAAATTGTTGTATCATATAGTCGCTCTCCCGAACGGACGGACTGGGCGCATGTGCAGATTGCTTCCGGGGTTTCAAAGACTTGGTCGCCATCCATCGATCCAGAGCAGTGGCGGCGTATGTTGCAGATGCACCTCCTTGTCCAACCACAGGGGGACGAGTCACCCTGCAGCCTCGGACAGTTGATCTGGAGCCCCAAGAACGCTTTCTGGACGCGCCACGAGCCACAGGAGATCGAAGTCCCGGATGGCATTGAGGAAAATGTGGAGCCCGCTGCGGTTCTCGCTCTTATCGAGAAGGCTGCAGACTGGCAGCTTGCGAACCCTTCTCCCAGACATGCAACCGACTGGGTGCGCGCACCTTTCTTTATTGGCGCGCTGGAGCTCAGCAAGATCTCTTCCCGGGGCGAGAGCTTCGAAAGTGCAATTGCCGGTATTGCCAGGGGGAGTGATTGGAAACCCGGACGCCGTGTCTATCACGCAGACGATCATTGTATCGTTCAGGTTTATGCAGAGCTTGCCCGGCGTCGTAATGATCCAGACCTTCTTCAGCCATCAGTTGATGTTCTGAATAGAGTCCTAGATGAACCTGCTCCAGTCGCGCTTCATTGGGACACCGCGGCGCGCTGTCTTGACCGGTGGTCGTGGTGTGATGCGCTCTTCATGGCGCCTGCAAGTCTCGTAATGCTTTCAAATGCGACAGGCGACCCTCGTTTCACAAACTTCATGGACAAGGAGTGGAGAGCTACTACGGCTCATCTTTTTGATGATGAAGCCCAGCTCTACTTCCGCGATGGAAGCTACTTCGATCTACGGGAACCCAATGGAGAGAAGATCTACTGGGCGCGGGGAAATGGATGGGTTGTCGCAGGGCTTTGCCGGGTATTGGAACAGTTGCCGGCGGACTTTCGCGGAAGATACTACTATCGCGAGCTCTACCGACAGCTTGTTGAATCTATTCTGAAGACACAGCAACCAAATGGACTTTGGCCTGTGGGTTTGCTTGATCCGGTTGCACATCCCGAAAAGGAGACCAGCGGCTCCTCTTTCTTTGCCTACGCATTGGCGTGGGGTGTAAACAACGGCCTCCTCAATCGGGATGAAGTCGAGCCGGCTATCCGCCGGGCATGGAACGCCTTGGCCGCTTGCGTTACCGAAGACGGCAAGCTTACCCACGTTCAGCCCATTGGAGCGGCCCCTGATAACTTTGATCCTCAGAATACAGAGGCCTTCGCCGTTGGAGCCTTCATCCTCGCAGGAGTCGAGGTTTACGAGCTTTACAGCAATCAATAAGGGCCCGCAGGAACGGACGAAAGTTAATGTGGCGTCACACGGTTTCCTGTGCCTCCTCAGAGAGTTTGCAGTCAAAGCAGTCCTGCATCATAGACATCTTATGGATACTCGAGTTGCCCCCCTTATCCTATCATTCACAGCCTTGACACTCGGAGCTTTCACCGTGAACGCGAATTTACGAGACGAAGCAATTTACACTGAGGCCGAAGTTCCAAATTACGCGTTGCCGCCTGTGTTGGAGATGCAGGATGGGACCCGGATAAGCACTGCAGAGAAGTGGAACTCTCAACGACGGCCCGAGATTTTGCGCCTGTTCGAAGACCATGTATATGGCCGCATGCCTACTGCTGAGGTTTCGGCCACCTATGTCGTCCGTGAACTCGAACCGATCAACGAGGGGAAGGTTCGCAGGAAATGGATTACCATGACCCTGTTCCGCGATGGAGAGTCGGCAGAAGCGTACCTGCTTATGCATCTTCCAGCCGAGAAAAGCGGTCCAGTTCCCACCTTCGTTGGTCTTAATTTTCTTGGAAACGCCGGTACAACCGTTGAGGAAGATATCCCTCTGCTTCCGGGCCGTACACGTGATGTCGTAACTGCACAGGAGGCAGAAAAGTTGATGGATGGCCGCGCCAAACGCGCTCAAAGATGGCCAGCGGAAATGATTACGGATGAGGGGTTTGCCGTTGTTACCTGTTTCTACGGAGACTTCTTCCCCGACGACAACGACGGCTATGCACGCAGCATGCAGCGACTGTTCCCTGAGGACCAACGCGGTCCCGGTCAGCACCAGTGGGGCGCTATTGGCACATGGGCGTGGGGACTCAGCCGCATCCTTGACTATCTGGAGACCGATCCCGATATCGACGCTACAAGAGTTGCCGTTGTCGGTCACTCACGATTGGGCAAGGCTGCGCTTTGGGCGGGTGCGACAGATGAGCGATTTGCTTTGGTTTATTCCAACAACTCGGGTTGTGGCGGCGCGGCGCTCTCAATGCGCGCCTTTGGTGAGACAGTGAACATCATCAACGGCTATTTTCCGCATTGGTTCTGTCATCAGTTTCGTGAGTACAATCGCAACGAGAAAGCTCTTCCAGTCGATCAGCATCAATTACTGGCATTGGTCGCGCCTCGGCTCCTTTATGTTGCGAGCGCCGAAGAAGACGTTTGGGCCGACCCGCGGGGTGAGTATTTGGCTCTCGTAGAGGCGGCCCCTGCTTTCAAGCTTCTGGGAAAGGATCCGGTAGGGGACCAGGAAATGCCAGAAGTCAATGCGCCTATCCATAAGGATACTGGCTACCATATTCGCCCCGGAAAGCATAATCTGCTTCCCGAGGATTGGCGCTTCCTCATCGATTTCTGGAAGAAGCATCTGGATTCCAAATAGGTGAGGATGCGACCGCCGTTCCGGTGGTTGATAGTGCTCACAAAGCCTTACTCAGGAGCAGCGGTTCTACAGTGCTTAGCTGGTTTCCATTGATCGGCAGGCAGCTGAAGATTTCACCTATGTGTTCCGCTATCCAGGGATCGACATCGCGTCCCTTGATCAGCTCCTGAGCACCGGAAGTAAGGCTCTTCCATTCCGTCTGACGTTCAGCTTCATAGGCTTCAAGATAACTTGATGTCTTGCTCTTCAACGAATGTGATATGAGTTCCGCCAGCCGGTCGCCCTCCTGCATGCCTATATTCATGCTCTGAATCGCCAATGGAGATGACATGTGCGCCGCATCTCCGGCCATCCACACGCGCCCCATTCCAAATCGGGTAACCAGGCGTCTGTCGAACCGCACCTTCTTTTCCCAACGCAGGTCCTGTAACGACCCGCTATACCACGGGGCGCGCTCTCTCACCAGATTCTGAAACATCTGGTGCGTCGGCGAAGTAACATCTCCTGAGTCCATCAGACTCCGCTCCTTCACTCGCGAATAGTAGGGAGCTGCTTCCGTGATAGAGAGGCTCCATCGGCAACCGCCGTCTCTCAGCGGCCAAAGTTCGTTCACTGTCCCACGGCTCAGGGCCACACATACGTCGTGCCCCGCGTCTTCGTGGAACTCGCCCACGGCATAACTCTCGGGCAGCCCCAATGAGTGAAAATCAATCCCCAGCTGGCGCCGCACTACGGAGTTATGGCCATCTGCACCGATCAAAAACGGGTAAGAATACTGCTCCGTCTCTTCCACCACCGTTGAGGTGTGCGCTACAGCATATCCGAGTCCTTGCTCGCCCAGACGTTGGACATCCACCGTCACATACTGGTCGTTCTGCTGTAAGCCTGCGAGTCGCCGACGCCAGAACAGACGGACGCCAGCTTGCTCGAGCGCACTCATCAGTTGAGCTTCCAATAGGTCCTGCCCAAGGGATGCCATGTAACCATGACAGTCGCTCAACGGGTTGAGTGAGATACTCATCCGGGCTTCGTGCTCATCGTAGAACACAATTCGGTTTACAGTTTGCGCATGCCTGAGCACAGGTCCGGCAATCCCGGCTTCCTCCATCAGCTCCAAGGTCCTGGGGTGTAGGGCGAGGGCGTAGGCATGACTGGCCGGCGAGAACGCCTGCTCGATCACTACCACCTCCACGCCACGCTGCGCCAGACGCAACGCTGTGAACATTCCTACCGGTCCTGCTCCAACTACGAGGACCTCTGCCCGTGGCAACTTCCGCTTACGTATCAAGCTCATCGCTGTGACACCCGTGGCGGCCCAATTGTCGTCTCGGTTGTTCCTTGAATATACCGGAACATTTGCCCCATTGCCACCGGCAGCTACAGGATTGCATGCGGTTTAAGCGGCATTGATGAATACGATTAGACAGGGTAGGGATTGCGTCCCACTCCCGACCCCCGTTTCACTTACGAAGCGATTTCCCCGCGGCTAATCCCAAGTCGCTCATACACATGATCTGGTACTGCAGCCTTTCGCTTGTAAATCGTCCACCCACAGGGGCGCGCTGGATCTGGATCGTAATTGGTCACAAGCTTCGGGTAGCCAAATCGACGGATCGATTCCACCTCATTGAATGCGCAGTGAATGCAATAGGGAGAGACTTCACTCGCTCGGATCCAAGTTGCTCCACTCGCTTTTGGAAGGTGTTTGGCGCTGTTTGTAATGGCATTGCGCTGCCGTAGGGCGCCTCCGCTTCCACAGGGAGAGAAGATCAAACGAAATTTGTCGGCGTCCTCGATCACTTCAATGCCGCCTCCTCGATTGTCCCCGGAGAAGTGCGCCCTGATATGAGCGGCAAGAAATGTAGCTATATCTTCAGGTGGCAGCAGGCCTATCGACCACAGAGGCTCAAAAAAGGAACATGATGCGAAGCTCTTCCGGATGAGCTCCTCAACCTTGATCTGGCCCTGTAAATCGAGCGTCGCAACGCCGATGGTATCGATCCAGGTCACAAAACAGTCGTGAACGGCGCGGGCAAAAGACCAATAGGCTGTCAGTAGCTTCTTTGCTTCATCGGCATCCTTGCTCCTAATGGCGCCAAGAGTTGCCTGCTGGTGCGTTTCCAATGAGTCGAATATTTCTGACAGCGCTGTCGGCCCCCCGTCTTTCTTTGCACTTCTGAAATCCGTGCCGCTGGACTCACGTGCCGCGACGACTGCCGACAAGAATAGTGTAATCGCGTGGGTTGCCTCCTGAGTCTCGCTTAGTAACGCCAGCCGCTCCTGCAGCCGATGCTCAGCCTCCCCGTGGACCGAAGCAGCTTCTTGATCTCCAACCTGCGCCGAAAGCGTTTCGTACACTTGAAGCGCCCATTCTCCAAGTATCTGAAGGAGTTCTGCATGCTCGGCGGAAATGGTCTCCAGAACCTGTTGCGCATCGTCCCATTTTCCCAGGATTATTGCGGTTTCAACTGCATCGCGATCTGAAATGCCAGCAGCAGCTGGCGCCCCCATCCGCATCAACCGCCCCAAAGGCTTGAAAGTATCAAGCCGTTCGGGGCCGCAGAAGACCTCTGTCTTTATTATACGCTGCACCTTTGAGGGCGTCATAGGCTCCATATGCTCACCCACTAGTCTTGGTTTTCTCCTCAACGACTTCGCTGTCAGTGAAAAACCTGTTTAGGCAGTCTAGAATCAGATCCGGCTCTTCCAGCATGAACCCATGCCCACACTCGATGGTTTCGACCATCGCCTCGGGAATGAACGGCCTTACCGAGCCTTCAAAATACTCCGGGCCATACATCAAGTCGTGCTTTCCCAGCAGCGCCAATATTGGGAATGGAAATGGCGCGCGAAGCAAGTGAGTGAAGTCTTCCCATAGCGAAATTTTGCAACTGGCCAGTATCGCCCAATCAGGAAGGCTGGCAAAGGTATCGAGCCAAGCGTCGATCTCCGGCTTCGGCCAAGTCCAAAACCAGCTTCGGACCGTTGACTCAATTGCTCCTCGTCTATCCTCTTGGGAGAGGACTTTCTCTACAAGCTCTCTTGGAATAGGCACCAAACCAGGACTGGGGCACCCGAGCAGAACCATTGACTCAATACGTTCGGGCCGGACTGCGGCGAGGTAGAGCGCCAGCTTCGCGCCCATGCTGTGCCCAACAACAGTGAAGGTGCTCATTCCCTCCCGATCAGCCACTTGAAGGACGTCTTTCGCCAATCGCTCATTCGTTAGTGCGCACGGAGTTCTTTGCGACCCGCCTGTTCCCCGGAAGTCAATCGCGACACAGCGCTGTGCTTCAAGGTTCAGGTGCGGCAACAGCGGAGTCCAATGACCAGCGTCTCCTCCCAGGCAGTGCAGAAAGATTACGTTACGCTTTCCGCTGCCAAAGGCGGAGTAATGGATCCTCGCATGATCGTCTGCAAACAGGTACGGCATGGGCAACATCTGGAAGGGTAATTTCCCATGATGTCACAAATTCATTGCCTCTGCGCGTCTGGTAATCAAGTGTTAATTCGCAAGTGATGGAAACAAGAATGCTCACGTAGCGAGACGATAGCGTTTCCATAGGAGCACCGTCTTCTTGGGAAGCGCGGACTTAACACGTTATTGTAAGCGTTTTAGCTTCTATGGCCTATCCTTCCATGATGCGGGCATTGAGGGTCAGCTGTAGATTCGCCTTGAAACTCGTGATAATGTCATCGTAAGTTGGCGTTATCAAAGGGGAGCTGTGCCGCTTGTTGATGATGTGTCCCTGTCTTCAAGGAGTCTCCTCGTTGCCTCTCGCCTGGAGAATCTAGAGTTTATCAGTCAAGCGCAATCTGTGAGCCCACTGGGAGATGAACGATTTAACGGAGAAACTGCCAGAGACTCTGGATTTTCTGCACGAGATTCACTCGATTCTCGACTCGGGGCAGTTGCGCATGGCCATTCCGGAGGGCCTCAAGAAGCTTATTCCTTGCGATCGCATCAGCTTGGTCGATGTGGACCAGGAAGCAAATGATGGGGCGTCGATCAAGTCATGGCCGCTTCCAGCTTATTGGTCCGATCTGGGTGAGGTGTATGAACGGTATTATCACCAACACCCTGTCTTTTCCGCGATCACACAGGACCTGAAATCCGTTACCTTTTCCCAAGCTTGCCAACGATTCAAATGGTCTGACTCACCGCTCTATCACGAATATTTCCGGAAGCTCAAGGTGAAGCATCAGCTAAGCGTCCCGCTTTCATACGCCACGAAGGACCACATGATGGCCGTGGACTTCAATCGCGCGGACAACGATTTCTGCAGTGAAGAAGGTATGCTGGCTGAAGCTCTTGCGCCCCACCTCGCTCTCGCCCTCCACAATGCGATGCTCTTCGACCGCTTGTCTCTCCAGTTGCAGGATGCGCAAACAGACGAACGGTTGAGTTCATATCTAGCCGTTGTCGAGATGCGTCGTAGAGCCTTCAGTCACCTTCCATCTGGGACTGCTCCCTTAATGGCTCAGTTTTTTGGTCGCGAGATTAGGGCCGGAGACGTCTTGCCCGAGTCGCTTTATCGTTGGCTCATTGTTCAGCGCAATCGCTGCGCGCTCTCATCTCAAGCCGTCGACTTCACTGTTCGAGGTCCAGACTCCAGGTTGATGATC
The DNA here is from genome assembly GCA_964430955.1 of uncultured Puniceicoccaceae bacterium. Classification (GTDB taxonomy): domain Bacteria; phylum Verrucomicrobiota; class Verrucomicrobiia; order Opitutales; family Oceanipulchritudinaceae; genus CAYSHY01. The sequence goes on from CAYSHY010000041.1 coordinate 15,853, forward strand.
CGATTGCTCGCCCACGACGCCTCTACTTCAACACTGCTGATCAATGTGGACTTTCCGGCGCCGCGCATGGCTTCCAGGACTGCGCTCAATAAGCGGAAGAAGCTAACTCGACGTGAGCGCGAAGTCCTGAGATGGATCTCAGAAGGGAAACGAAACAATGAGATTGCCATGATCCTCGGCGTCAGC
>CAYSHY010000041.1:16048-36793 GCA_964430955.1 uncultured Puniceicoccaceae bacterium
CAGCGCCCGCACCATTGGTAAGCATGTCGAGAACATCCTCAGCAAACTAAACGTTTCTACTCGCACCGCCGCCGCGAGACAGGCCTCCTTCATTTTAAGGTGATCTCATTTCGACTTTGCCAGGCCTGAACAGCGTCATGAACAGATTGCCGGAGACGTTTGACTTCCTTCATGAGATCCACGCAACTTTGGATCTGGAACGGTTGCGCATAGCCATTCCCGAGGGATTCTCCCGACTCATTTCCTGCGATCGTGTCAGCCTGAGCGAAGCAGATTTGAGCCGCGCTCCACATGGAGCCATTGCCACATGGCCGCCATTTTCACACTGGCGAAACCTGGGAGAGCTTTTTCAACAGCACTTCGCGGATCACCCCTTCTTCGCTGCCATCGAGTTCAGCAGAAAGTCCATAACCTTTTCCGAAGCCCGTCAGACGCTTGGCTGGTCAAATTCTCCGCTTTACCAGGACTACTTCCTCAAGCTCGACGTAAAACATCAGCTTAGCGTTCCTCTTCCGTGGAACATGAAGCGGGGTCAGCATATGGCCTTGGGTCTCAACCGTTCCGATAGCGACTTTAGGGATGATGAACGCTCATTTGCTGAGATGCTGGCGCCTCACCTCTCCCTTGCCCTGCGCAACGCGATCCTCCTCGATCGGTTGGCGCGACAGGCGCAATCAGTGCGGCCTGTAGGACAATTGAATTCGCATCTCGCCGTCGTCGATTTTCGCCGTCGGACGTTCAGTCACCTACCGTCTGAAGCGTCTTCGCTACTCACTCGGTTCTTTGGTCGTGAGATCCACCCCGGCGATCACCTGCCCGAATCTCTCTACCGTTGGTTGATAGTTCAGCGAAACCGGTGTGTGCTATCTTCCCAAGCAGTTGACTTCGTGAGTCGTCGTTCGGACGCGAGCCTGCTTGTGCGCCTTCTCGGTCATGATTCAGCCACAGCAACACTCCTGATAAACGTCGAGTTCCTGGCCCCTCGAAGGTTGGCTGTCAGCGATGGCAAAGTTCAGCTCACGCGACGCGAGCGCGAAGTTTTGTTCTGGATCTCAGAGGGCAAGCGCAACAACGAGATCGCCAAGATCTTCGGCGTCAGCCCCCGGACCGTCGGCAAACACGTCGAAAATATCCTCAGCAAACTAAACGTCCCCACACGCACCGCCGCCGCAAGACAAGCAAGTTTGTTTCTTTGAGGCGGAGAGGTCCTTTCACTTGAAAAGAATCCAGAAGGTCTCGCACGAAGTTAACTGAGCACCCGGAGCTCAAACTCTAGACGACGATACCCCAGGCAGAGGCGCGAAGACAGCAGAGAGCTGGAGTGCGCAGAGGTTCCTTGGAAGCCCGGAGGCTATTCCGACGCAGGGGCATCCGACAGCGCTGGAGAAGATCCCATCAGCCCTCACTCAGTGCCGGTAAGTCCGCAGAGTAGGATCCACGTGAGAATTAGGTATGTCCAGACTTGGAAGAAGTAGCCCACATAGCGCGTGAACCCAGACAACATCCCCGTCGGCTACGCCCCATCAGCGTGGCAAATCGCTGTGTTCGTTAAGGCCGTTATTTCCCTGAGCAATCTTAGGTCTAGACTAGGCTTAGACTCCAATACGTCGAATGACGTATTTTTATCATTAACTGCATGCATGGTGTTGCGACGCCGGTTTCGCCTGCAAAAACAGGAGTTACATGAAAACGCCTTGGACAACGGCGGTTGGACTGATTTGCAGCTGCCTTCTTGTTTGTGCCACTACCGTGAGGGCAGAGTTGGTTGTGCATATGCTCGACGCCGCTGACTGGGGGATTTCCTCACTCATTCCAACGGCAATATCAGCCGATGGATCGACTGTAATCGGTGGCGGTTTCAATCGTGAAGCATTGGTCCATCAAGGTTATGTATGGCCACTTGAAGGAGAATTACGATTTGTAGGCGGCCTGACCGGTGGAACTGGCTGGAGTACCTGCCACACAGTATCCTATGACGGATCAGTTGTCGGGGGCTATTCCTTCAATGCCTTTAGTGCAGAAGCATTCCTTTGGACGGAAGACGATGGATTGCGAGGACTGGGAAACTGGCAGACTGACGACTACGGGGCTTTCCAGGTAGATGCCGTCACTGCAACTGGCGATGTCGCTTACGGTTCTCTCGGTAGCATCACGACTCGTGACGCCTTTAGATGGACAGAGGAAACCGGCCGGAAGGTGATTCTTCCCTATGCAGATATTTCTTCAGTCACTCCTGATGGACAGTGGGTTGTTGGCACTTGGTATGAGTCTAGGATTGTTCCAGGAGGGGTGATCAATGCAGAAGCCTTTCGGATGAGGCCCGAAGGAGAACCCGAACGTTTAGGATTCCTTGGAGGATTTGGGACTAGCGGCTATTCCGGCAGCGCTGGCTATGACGTATCCGCGGATGGTTCTGTAATTGTGGGCTATAGTTGGAGCAAGAAGCAGGAGCACCCAGTGGCATTTCGGTGGACTGCAAAAGATGGCATGACTGAGCTCGATGGTCCCTCAACCTTTGAGTATTACAGCACAACTGCCACGGCAGTATCAGGAGATGGTTCCATCATCGTTGGTAACGGTTCGAAGCAATGGCGCGAGATCGATGGCTGGAAGCAAGGAAGCTTCGCTGCAGTTTGGGATAAGAACGGGCGATTTTATGAACTTAGTGAACTTCTATCTGATCATCCAGTAATTCAGCCTGATCACGCTCTCACCTCCGCAGTGGATATCTCAGCCGATGGCGATACAATTGTGGGGACTGTTGAGATCACAAACGAACGCGGATACCGATACGGAGTGTTCGTCGTCACTGGTATTCGAGAACACCTCGAAGCTCTCGCCTCAAAGAGCGACGATCTGCGCTGGCCCAGCGCCACTCGTGACGAGAGCGGGTGGTTGGTTTCGAAGTGGTTTGGCTGGTGGTGGCCGGCCGGAGATTCTGACTGGATCTATCATGGCGAGCATGGATGGGTCTTCCCCGCATCTGGGGATGAGGACTCTGGAATGCACGTCTATGATACGCACCTGGCGTCCTGGCTCTGGTACCAGAAAGATGGCTACCCCTGGACCTATGCCGCCGCGCCCATCGGCATGTGGCTCTACTACTCAAAAGGCGGCAGCCCCGGCGGCCGCTGGTTCTACACCGAAGACGGACACTGGCGCCACGAGTCGGAGCTGGCTGATTCTGAAGCTCAGTAACGAGGGAGAGAAGGGCTCTATACTTGCTCGATCTCAGATAAATCCAGGGAGGATGCCAACGGGATGTGTCGCCTTCACCCCCCGCGGCGTCGAATCCCCCAAGCTGTTTGTTCGGCGTCTAGAGACAAGTTCGCCGCCTTCCTCAACGGGACAAGTCAGCGACAAGACTTCCATTGTTCGGCCGCTCGCTTTGACTAAATGGATATTGACGGCAGCCACGCCCTAGCGCGATCCTGCTTCACCCACAATTCCACTCTCTAGCGTCATGAAGATCGGTGTCTGTGTTGATCCTGCGATTGCCTTGTCCTGGCCATCGTTCCCCGGCGACTTTATCGAGGCGAACGTTCAAAAGCTGCTCGTTCCAGAATCAGACGAGGATGTTTATCAGCAGTCATTGACAGTGATGGCGCCGCTGCGTGGCCGCATCTCTGCTGCAAATTGCTTCCTACCGGGTGATCTGAAGGTCGTAGGGCCGCACGTCGACCATGAGCGCCTGGTTCGATATGCAGATACAGCATTTCGACGGGGCTCAGAGCTGGGGATAAAGACGATTGTCTTCGGATCTGGCGGAGCCCGACAGATCCCCGATGGTTGGTCGCACGCCGATGCTTTCTTACAGTTCATCGAAGCCCTTGAAATCTGCGCGCCACTCGCTGCAAAGCACGGTGTAACACTGGTTGTGGAGCCGCTAAACCGGGGTGAGTGCAACCTTGTTAATACGGTAATTGAAGGTGCAGTTGCAGTTGCTCAGGTTGACCATCCAAACATTCGCCTGCTGGTCGACATTTTCCACATGCTACGCAATGAGGAGTCGCCCGAAGACATCGTGAAGGTTGGGCCTTGGATCGCTCATGCCCACATTGCGGAAAAAGCAGATCGCACTGCGCCGGGAGTCCGGGGGGACGACTTCAGCGCTTTCTTCCGGGCTCTCGAGAAGGCCGGTTACAAGGGCGACATGTCAATTGAGTGTGCTCTAGGGCAGGACCCCTATGGCGAAATCAAGACGGCTGTGCAACGTCTCCGCGCTTGATTTCTTCGGCATCTCTCGGAGATTTCGCATCGCAGAAGCGCGCCCTCCCTGTCTGTTTACCTGACGCCGTCTCTATCTTCCCGCCAAGTCTGCTGTCCGGGACGTAAGGGTACGGTCTTCCCGCGCCAGCGGAGCTCGCCGCTAACGCCATCGGGCAGCGAAATGGACACCTCGAATCGGTCGTCCAGCTTGTTGAGTTGGACTTCTATTAGGCCAGCAGGGTGGCAGGCCTTTGCGTTGAACCACTCCAGGTCGCCGGGAGCAGGCTCGACGATTACGGATTTGAAGCCAGCTTCTGCTGGTCGTATCCCTGCCGTGCTTGCCAGCAAGTGATAGAGTGGATGCGCCGACCATGCGTGAGCGTCGGACCGGCTTTCCAGCCCGTGTTCGGGAAATGTCGTCAGGCCGGCGTCCAGCATTTCCCGCCATCGGTCCAACTCCTTTAGAATAAGATCGCCGCGACCAGCTTCCCGTAGGGCGTTGAAGATGTAGAACTGAAAGTAGAGCGTGGCCTGCGTGAGTTCCCTATCCGTCACAAGCTTCTCGGCCAGAACGCCATGAATCTCTTTCGGTGCAGTGTTGGTAAGTATTGCATAGGCGTTTGTGTGCTGTGAGAACACTTCCTTCTGGGGTGTTTCAGCGTAAAGACCCTTTTCCTCATCAAATCCGTAGCGGTTCACTGCTTGTCGTGAGTGGTTCGCTGCCGCGCGGAACTCCGTTGCGTCAGACTCAAGGCCATGGCTTTCGAATAAATCCGCGGCCTCATCTAACGCAGCAATCAGCAGAAGCGTAATCTGTATGGATCCGCCCGTGGAGACGCCCGGCGGCGATCCGTGTCGGAATCCCTGTGCGCCGCCATCCGTATGATTCCAATAGGGGAGCGGGCCAAGGAGACCTCGCTCGTCGATTCGAGCAAGAAACCATTCAAGCGTGTAGCGGATACCCGGCAGTAGCGGTCGCACAAACTCGGGATCGTTTCGGTGCATATGGAAATCGTGCACCATCGAAACATAGAGCAGGGAAAAGGGCGGAATGATCTGCGGTGGAATGTTCGTCCGCACAGGGAATGAACTCGCCGTGAGCCCGTGATATTGTCGGGATCGATGGAACTGCATGATGGCGTTGCGCATCAACCTGTCGTCTCCGGTCATGTACAAGGAAATCAATGCCTGGATGCGCGTGTCTCCCACATACTGGACTTGCTCGTAATAGGGACAATCCATGTAGGTTTCCAATGCGCACACATCGGCGGTGTGCCAGCTTGCCTCCAGGATCTCGCGCAGAGACGCATCCGAAGACTCAAATGCTCCCACCACCTCGAACGGGTAGCGCACCCGAAGAAAGTCCAGCTGTTCGACGCTTGCCGGCTCGCCGGCCGTTGTCACCGTTAGTTCGAGATACCTGTATGTGCGCAGCCATGCCGGCTCGAAGGTGAAGGCTGATCCATCGAGAACCAGTTCGTCGAAGTAGCCCCGCATTACTTTTCCGTCAATCTCGTTGCGGTTGCCCTTTCCTCTCCCCGGCTGAAACAATGCCTCTTGATAGCGAACCCGCACTTTGCCGCCAGCTCCCCCACGGAGGCTCAGTCTCGGAAAGCCGACGGCGATGATCGATCTGTCGAAGAGTACCCGAAGCGTCGTATTTGGCTCCACCTGCAATGGCCATTCCTTCGGCGCATCCACTTGGCGATCGTTTATCCAGGCGGCGCGTGCGTCTCCCGGAGTTTCGGGACGCATTTCAAGTAGGGGAATCGGTCGTTCTCGCAGTATCCAGGGACTGCCCGCCCATGTGTCGAGCCCGCCATGGTTACCTTTACCGACGGGGACAGCGGCCGCCCAGTGGGTATCATCAAAGTTCACATCCATGTTCCATCCCCAGGGATGCGTTGATGCGTCCAGTCGCTCCGTAGCGCCTGCGATATAACCTCCGCCCACGGTCCTGCTATCCATCGGCAAGGCCGACCATCCTCGGCTCCGAAGAACACGCCATGATCCATCGGTGCGGATTGGGCCGTCATCCGCGTCCGGTGCGTCGACAATCAAGGCGGTGCGCATTGTTGCCTGCCTGTGGCCCCCTTGTCGCCCAGCATCCCAAAGTTCAACAGCAATCAGGTTCCGCCCGACCTCGAGGTATCCTGCAATATCCACAGTCTCGTACCGCCATTCCTGCAGATCCCCGAGAGCCGGGCCCATCGTCACGAACGCTCCATTTACGAACAGCTTGTAGCGCGGGTCTGCCGAAATATGTAGAACGAATGATTCACGCGTCGCCTCCAGTTCGAATGTCTTCCTGAAGAGATAGAGCCCCTCCCGATCGAGCTGGGTATCCGGCGGCGCAATCCAATCCGCCTTCTCCGGATCGTTTAATTCGTCAACGTGGGTGACAAATGGCCGATGGGCCGGGCTCATTATGGCGCTTGTCATGATGATAAGTGTTCCAATCAGCTGTTGACGTAGAGCAGTCATGGACGGGAGTAGCACACGGTGCAGATCTTCCGCTTTACTGATTATAAGCAATGTTTCAGCTCACCGATCCCGTTAAGCCACTTTGCGATCTACTTTAAGAAGTCGCCTCAGTGCATCCGGCACTTGCGATCATACTCAAGTTCAACACCGTGGAAGGCGAAAGGCGGAGCAATTTGATGGACGTAATTCGAGTTGGCGTTGTTGGGGCAGGAGACAACACCCGGAAACGGCATATCCCGGGCCTGCAGGCAATTCCCGGAGTGGAAGTGGTTGTGGTCGCAAATCGTTCGGAGGAGTCCTCCCGGCGCGTAGCAGAGTCGTTTGGTATTCCTCGAATCGCACCGTCGTGGGAAGAGATCGTAAACGATCCTGAAGTAGATGCTGTTTGTGTCGGCACTTGGCCGTACATGCATGCGCCTGTCTCCATCTCGGCCCTGGACGCAGGGAAGCACGTCCTCACTGAGGCCCGGATGGCCTGCAACGTGGCTGAAGCGCGGGAGATGTTGGAGGCTTCGAAGCGTAATCCACAGCTTGTTGCGCAAATCGTTCCGTCGCCATTCACGCTTGGTGTCGATGCAACAATCATCCGCCTTCTGGGAGAAGGTCGTCTTGGCAAGGTGCGTCAGGTTATCATGGAGCATCGCACTCCCGCCTACGCAGATCCCGATCTCCCCCTTACATGGAGACAGAATTTCGAGCTAAGCGGGGTTAACACGCTCACAGTGGGTATCTATTATGAGGCGGTGCAGCGCTGGATTGGAGAAGAACCCACCAGCCTCGGCGCGGTTGGGCACATCCACACGCTGCAGCGCCGGAATCCGACGACCGGCGAAATGGAGCCCGTGCAGATTCCTGATGCAGTGGATCTACACGCACAATACGATTCTGGCATTATTCTGACGGGTCGTTTCAGCGGGATTGAGAGTGGCCAACCTCGCAACGAGTACCGAATTCACGGTGACAGGGCCAGTCTGCGCGTCGACGTTTCGGCCGGTAAGCTCTACCTGGCGTCCATTGGGGCGCTAGATGAAGAAGAAATAGCCATTCCCCCGGGAGAGGCTGGGTCGTGGCGCGTTGAGCAGGACTTCATCGACTCCATTCGACAGGGAACGCCAGTAAGACTCACATCCTTCGAGCAAGGCGTTCGGTATATGGAGTTCACGGAAGCTGTGTTCACTGCGGCAACTGGCGCCAAGACTTGATTCACGGGCGTCTTCAGGCCTTAGTGCTAGAGTAAGATGGCCAGCTTGATGAATATGGCAGGCGGCGTGGCAAGTCTTGTCGCCAGTGTCTGTCTCCTGGATGCAGCAGCGTCGGTCGCTTGCTTTGACTATTTCGAATACAGGGGCAACGACGACATTTTCGAGTGGTCGCTACCGCCTCAGTCATACCGCAACCCGATCATTTCCGGATTCGCGCCAGATCCGAGCGTGTGCAAGGTTGGAGAGTGGGTTTACCTCGTAAACTCCTCCTTCAGCTGGTTTCCGGGCGTTCCCATCTACCGCAGCAAGGATCTGGTGCACTGGGAGTCGCTCGGTCATGTAATCGACCGTCCAGAGCAGGTTTCTTTCGAGGGGCTTCAGGTTTCCGAGGGCATTTTTGCGCCCACCATCGACTATCACGATGGGGTGTTCTATATGGTCACTACTGCGGTCAATGCCGGCGGTAACTTCTTCGTAACCGCCCGGGATCCAGCCGGCCCGTGGTCCAACCCTGTTTGGTTGCCTGAGGTTGATGGTATCGATCCGTCTTTCTTTTTTGACGACAACGGCAAGGCTTGGCTGGTAAACAATGGACCTCCGCCCGGAGATCAAAAATATCCCGGCCATCGCGCAATCTGGATTCAGGAATTCGATGCCGCCACGCAGAAGCTGGTAGGGGATCGTCATGTCCTTATCGATGGCGGCGTTAACATTGAGGAGAAGCCAGTCTGGATCGAGGGACCCCATATCTTCAAACACAACAACTGGTATTACCTCAGCTGCGCTGAAGGTGGCACCGCAGAGGATCATCGCCAGGTCATTTTCCGCAGCCGCGACGTGCTCGGACCATGGGAAGCGTGGGATCATAATCCCATTCTCACCCAGCGAGATCTGGATCCTTCAAGGCCGCAGCCGGTGACTTCCGTTGGGCATGCCGATCTTATCAAGATGGGCGACGATGATTGGTGGGTCGTCTTTCTTGGCTGCCGGCCATACAAGGACGGGCTCTATTATAACACTGGTCGCGAAACTTTTTTGCTTCCGGTGGAGTGGGTGGATGGCTGGCCTCTTGTGCTGCCTTCGGGGCAGCCTGTTCCTACCGTGGTGGCGGCCCCGTCACTCATTGACGACTCGGTTCTCGCCAAGCAGGAGCCGAACACGGGCAACTTCACCCATAGGGAGGATTTCAGGTCGCCAACCTTGTCGCATGGGTGGAGCTTTCTCAGGACAAAGGGCGACTGGTGGCGCCTGGAAGACGGATCGCTACTGATTGAGGCTCGGTCGATTGCACTCGATTCACTTGGCCAACCTTCGTTCATCGCCCGTCGCATTCAGCACGCCAACTTTACGGCAGATGTCGGGCTACAGATTCCTGAAGCAGGTTCTTCCGCGGGACTCGCTGTTTTTCAGAAGGAAACCCATCACTTCTATACCGGGGTCCGTCGAGCCGGGGATCAGGTCGAGGTTTTCCTGGAGATGGCTTCCAACGATGCGCCTCAAGTCATTGCCCAGACATTCATTCCTTCGCCTCCAGACGGTATTAGCCTACGGATCGAAGGTAAGGGCGAGACCTACGCTTTTCTATTCTCTACCGATGGGGAGGCCTGGAACAGCCTTCATGAGAACGCGGATGGCACAATCCTCAGTACTAGAGCGGCGGGTGGATTCGTAGGCGCCCATATTGGAATGCACGCCAGGATCGACTGACGCTCTCACCGGGTTTCCAACGCTTCCTCTGGCCTTCAGGCCTCGCTTCAATTCACGGAGGGGTCTTCAGGCATGTTCGCCATGAACGCCAGCTCGGGCTTGATCTTCACAAGAATCTCCATCCACATGCGATCTTCCTCTGTCTCGGACAGCATCTCTCCAAGCAGTGGACATAGCACCCAGGCGCCTTGGGAAAGTTCTCCTTCCAGTTGCCCCTGACCCCAGCCTGAATATCCGAGAAATCCACGCAGATCCACCTCGGGATCCTCATCGAGCAGTTCCTCCGCCTTCTCTATGGATACTCCGAAGTAAAGTCTTAGCTCGTCCTGGCTGTTCTTCTTCCAGGCGGTAAGGATCACTTCGCCAGAGCTAACAGGACCGCCGATGTAGATTGGAGTCTTGGCCAGTGGCCCATCAGCCAGTTCCGGCTTCAGCTCGCCCAGTGTCTGTTCCGTGCTCCGGTTGATGACGATCCCCATGGCGCCCTCCTCAGTCGAATGGGCCGAGACGAGCACCACGCTCTTGCGAAAGTTCGGGTCCGTCAGCCCCGGGTGCGCAAGTAATAACATTCCCGTGAGTGTTTGGCCGCTTTCTCCCAAGTGTCTCATCAGTCAGGCAGAGGGATGATTAAGTTTGGCTTCATTAGGGCGGGCAGCTGGCGTGTCATAGCTTCTCAACCCGGATCTGGGCCTCCTCCAGCAGCTCCGTCACCAGTTCGTCGTTACGGTAATCGAAATGGTACTTAACCGCCTTGATGCCTGCCGCCGCCATGATCTTCGCGCAGTTAATGCAGGGAAAGTGGCTGATATACGCCGTTGCCCCATCCAGGGAAATCCCTCGGCGCGCAGCGTCGGCAATCGCATTTTGCTCTGCGTGCACGGTGGCTTGTTCGTGCCCGTCGCGCACTCGCGATACATGCGGACTGCCGGGTAGAAATCCATTGTAGCCGGCAGCAATGATCCGGTTGCGATGCGTCCCACCTGAGACAATCACACAACCCACGTGCAGTCGCTCACAGGCTGACCGTGAAGCCATCAATAGCGCCGTCCCCATAAAATACTCATCCCAGGAGGGCCGCTCAGCAAGGTCTCGGGTTATTGCGGCAACCGCGTCGACGAAGCTCCCGGGGCCAGGCTCTTGGGGAAATGCAGGTCTGGACATCGTAATCGGCTCCACGCCGGCTTTTGCGGGCATACGGATAACACTGCCACTCCCGCCATCTGAAGCAATTGTATTCTGTGTTCTGCTGAGCCGGGTTTGACGTATCATCTTCTCTGAAGCAAGTTCCGCCAGTGAAGCGAGAGGTGCGCGACGAGTTGTTGGACATGCTGCCCCAGGACCACCCCGATGCTGAGGCCAGCAGGCGAGATATCATTCGGATAAACTGCATTCTCGGCTCGCATCGCTGGTGGGCGCGAACGCTTCGTCCCCTTGTCCGCTCGGGCGATCGCATTCTGGAGATTGGAGCAGGTCTGGGTTCCTTGGCTGATTATCTGATAGAGCGTCTTCCAGACGTTGAAGTTCACGCGATGGACGTCACGCCCAGACCGCCACAATTACACGGCAATGTAGAGTGGATCCGCGCGAATGCGCTGCAGTTTGATGATTATTCCGGTTACGACATCATCATAGGAAACTTCCTGCTTCATCAATTCAGGGAAGAGGAGCTCCAGAATCTGGGCGTCAGGATGCAGGGTAGGGCGCGAGTCATGGCTTTCTCCGAAACCGCGCGTCGGAAGCTGCATCTTTATCAGTTTTGGCTCTTGCGCCTCTTGCCGTTGAATCCGGTGACCATACATGACGGCAAACTGAGCATCAGATCAGGATTCAGGGACGACGAGCTTCCCCGTATGCTCGGCCTCTCGCAACCCTCGTGGCGAGTTCACACGGAGTCCACCTGGTTGGGACTATACCGCGTTTTGGCCTTACGTCCGCAAGCGCCTGAGGTTGCCGATCAGACCAGAGCGTCATGAGGGTGATTACGATCATCGGGGGCGGCATCGCCGGCCTCTCTCTTGGTATCGCCCTTCGTCAACGGGGAGTGCCGGTTGTCATCCATGAAGCCTTGACCTACCCACGGCACAAAGTGTGTGGAGAGTTCATGGTAGGGGCGGGCCGCCAGTGTCTCGAGTCTCTTGGCATGCTTGATATTCTTCGGGATGCCAGCAGCCTCAACTGTGTCCTATGGCATATTGGTGGCAGGGAGCCTGTGAGAACCCTATTGCCAGTTCCAGCGTTGGGGATATCGCGCTTTCGCCTGGATGCTGCTCTCGCCGATCGATTCCGTTTCCTTGGAGGCAGCCTTATAGATGCGTCACGTTCTCCTTCGCCCGTAGGGGAAGGAGTCGTTCTTGCGGCTGGTCGCAGGCTCGATACGGATTCAGATTGGATCGGGCTGAAATGCCACGCGAAGGGTATCCACCTCCGTGCCGATCTAGAACTGGAGCTTGGTGATGGCGCCTATGGCGGCTGCTCTCCAGTGGAAGATGGATGGTTCAACTTTTGTGGGCTCTTTCCGCGTTCACGGAGCATTTCCAGCCCCCGGCAGAGCCTCTTTCAGCAGTATTGCAAGAAGTATGGATTGACTCGACTGTCAGCCCTTCTCCAAGGCGCCAAGATTAACCCAGCATCCTGCGTCGGTGTAACCGGGCTGAGTTTTCAACGAGCTTCTGTCGACAGTTTCTCTTTCTCGATTGGTGACGCCGGCACGATGGTGGCGCCCTTTACCGGCAATGGCATGTCCATGGCGATGGAGACCGGGCTGTGTGCTGCCCAACCGCTGGTAGAATATGCGAGGGGAGCGTGTTCATGGGAATACGCCAGGCTGGTGTTTCATAGCGCTGTTCACCCGCTTCATCGGCGGGCGCGCCGGTCTCACATTTTTCACCCGCTTATTTGCAGTGGGTACGGGCAGAATCTTCTCTGGCTAGTTGCAAGTAGCAGGCTGCTGCCGTTTCGTTTTCTCTACAAGTTGTTACATTAGCGTCTCACGTTTCAGCGTCCCCAAGCCCCAGATGTTCCTCAATTCCATAGCCTCTGCTGTTCCTTCGCTTTCTCTTCGGCAGTCAGAATGCTGGCCGATTATTCGCGATTCCCTATGTGCAAGGAGCCTCTCGCAGCGATCCTTGTCCATGATTGAGAAGATCCTTACCGGCAATAATGGTATTGAGCGCCGTCATTTTGCTTTGGGACCGGACGAGATTTTCTATCTGGACGCGGAGTCGCTGAATCACCGGTTTGAAGATGAGGCGCCAGCCTTGGGGGCGAAGGCTTTGCAGGAGGCGCTCGAAAAAGCGAAGCTTCTGCCGTCGCAGCTTGATGCGCTTTTTGTCTGTACCTGTACAGGATATCTGTGCCCGGGCCTTTCGAGTTACATTGCCGAGAGATTGGGGCTGCGCCAAGACACGTTGCTTCAGGATCTCGTTGGCCTCGGGTGCGGAGCAGCGATTCCCACGATGCGCGCCGCCAGTTATTTTCTCGCTGCTGAGCCAATGGCCACTGCGGCTGTTCTCGCTGTGGAGGTCTGCTCGGCAGCTTTCTATATAGATAATGATCCAGGCGTCATTGTAAGCGCATGCCTATTTGGAGACGGCGCTTCTGCAAGTATCTGGACGGGCGTCCCAACTGCGGGGAAGCGCTCGTGGAAGGCCAACGGCTTCCGCAGCCTTCACATTCCCGAGAACCGGGATCTGCTTCGATTTGAAAATCGTTCCGGCAAACTTCGCAATCGCCTGCATCGAAGTGTTCCTGAGCGCGCCGCAGAAGCTGTCGAAGTCCTTTACCGACAATCTGTTGCTGCACAACCTGACAAACCAAGACTCATAGCTCACTCTGGCGGGCGCGATGTCATTGACGCCATCTCTGGTCGTTTGCCGGATAATCCGCTCACTGAAACGGCTTCAGTTCTCCGGGCCTTCGGGAATATGAGCAGTCCGAGCGTCCTCTTCGCCGCACAGCATTATCTGGATTCCCTCAACGGTCACCCTCCGGAGAACCTTTGGCTGACCTCATTCGGCGCAGGTTTTTCAGCGCACGCTTGCATGCTCCAGCCGCTCTAGCCCAGGCGCAAACAGGAGAACCGTTGCTATTCGCCCTCAGAGTTCTCGACCGAAGCGCGCACGCTATCGGGGCGTCTTCGCTCGCACCGATCTTTCACAAGGTGCTGTAGGAGTCCGCTTCCAGGCCGTCTCAGATCTCGAACCCTTCCGACCTCTGGCATCCGTCCTTCGTCTTCCCAGTCATTTCGATAATGCGCTGCCAATTCCGGGTGAGTAATTCTCCTTCCACCCGATGTGAATTACGTGAACATCTCCCATTCAACGGGCATTCGCGATGGGCATAACTCTGGGAGTAATTCTTTAACATCTTCCCCTTGTATGTCTGCCTTTTAGCAGCATGCTTTGCCCCTGTCATGAGGGGTCGCTGTAAAAATCTCGTCATGTTCCCCCTAAGGGCTGGATTAGCTGTTGACGCTACATGTTGGGGTCCCTATCGTCTGACACCACAAGATCTGGGGGAACTGTCGCCCCACCTTGCCGCTCTAATACCTGTGCGGCATACCGGTGACCCCAGGCTCTGACTACAGCGATTTATCAACCTTCCGCATCTCTCAAAGCATGGCAGAAATCTCGTATACCATTGGCAATAAGACTTTCACCCTCGACCGCGCAAAGGCCGAGGAGGCATACGCCGCAAAGAAGATCATCAACGGCAAGGAAACGATGTATTTCAACATCCTGCCGCTGAAGTACCAATGGGCTTACGAACTTTACCGGACCATGAAGGCCAACCACTGGGAGCCCGAAGACATCCCCATGGGCAAGGACTGCGAGCAGTGGCGCAGCACAGACGGCGCGATCACTGACATCGACCGCTGGATCATCAAGATGGGAATTGGCTACTTTAGCGCCGCAGAGGGAATTGTGGGTGACAATATCATTCACGTTGTTCGCGAACTCGTGACCGCGCCGGAACTCAAACTTGTTCTCGGTCGCCACGCCCACGAAGAGAATATCCACGCCGACAGTCTGGTTTACATGATCGCCAGCCTTGGGATCAACCCCCACGAGGCCGAGGCGATGTTTGACGACATTGGCACGATCAAGGCCAAGAACGACCTCCTGGTGAACAACAGTCGCGGTCTGCGTCGCGACATGGATCTTACCGATACTCGTCAGAAGCAGGAACTTGCGAAGAACATGTTCCTGTTCGGCCAGTGCATGGAGGGCACGCAGTTCTACGGGCTCTTCGGCATGATTCTCAGTCTCTATCGCCAGAACAAGTTCCCGGGCATTGGGCAGATGTTCCGCTATACGCTGCGCGACGAGTCCAACCACATCGAGCTGCTCAAGAATCTCTTTAATGGTCTGGTTGCGGAGAATCCGGACGTCTGGACGCCCGAGTTTCGTGAAGAGCTTGTCGAACTCATGAAGAAGGCTGTCAGCCTGGAGAAGGCCTTTATCAAAGACTGTCTCCCTGTAAACGCCGTTGGCCTGAGCGCCGAGGAGTTCACGCAATACATCGATTACATCGCGGATCGTCGCCTGGAGAACTGCAACCTGCCGGTGTTGAATCCCGGAATCGCCAATCCGCTGCCGTGGCTGGCTGAGATGATGGACATCAAGAAGGAGCAAAACTTCTTTGAGGGACGCGTCACCGAGTATCAGAAGGCAAGCAGTCTGCTCAATACGGACGACGACGAGCTCTAGTGTATTTCCAAACCTTTCAAGACTTAAACCGACTATCGCCCTTGCATCATGATTCGTAACTTCCCCTTTGAAGAAGATCTCGCCCTGAAACGCGTCGCTCTAACCCCAGCAGATCAGAGGCCGCGTTTCAATTGGCGCGAGATAGTCACCGATCCAGGCTTTTCGGGGGGTGAATCGGGCTCGCTTGTCGACATCCTCAATGGCTCAATCGAGCGAATTCGCGTGCGTGCAGATGGGGAGACGCAGGCCTTTGATCTCGCCGAGGTTGCGGACACAATCGGAAACGCTCTGACCTCGCTTCTCCTTTCTCGCGAAGAAGAGGAGAGCTCCATCTTTACCGAGCAAAACCGCACATTCGTAGCCAAGGTGGCTCGCGCAGTTGCAGTAACGCTGGCCAACCAAATCAAGGAAGGCCGCGAACTCACGCTGAGTGAGCGGGATCTCTACATGCTCATCGAAAAGGCGTTGATCGATCAGAACGCTTTTGATGTCGCCCGTAGCCTCTTGGTCGAGCGGTTGAGCCGCCGCGAAGGTGATGTCCTTCAGGCCCCCCTCGCAGTAAGGGTCATTCGCCGCAACAACATGGAGGCTCCGTGGGATCCTTCCAAAGTTGAGATCGCGGTTCGCAAGGCGTTCCTCTCAAACAATCAGAACAGCGATTCGGCGGTCAGTGTCGCCCACGCCGTTACAGAGCGCGTGCGCGCTTTGAACAGAGCGCGTATCCACATCGAGGAAGTCCAGGACATCGTTCAGGAAGAATTGATGCGCCAGGGCCACTTCAAGGTTGCGGAGAGCTACATCCTTTACCGCGCCTACCGCGCTCGCTTGCGTGAGGAAAGTCAGGCCGCTGAATCCGAGCAAGCTGAGCAGGACGGTCAGGAAGCCTATATCGTCCTTACGCACGAGGATGGCAGCAGCATTTTCTGGGATGGAGCAGATCTCAAGGAGCGCATCCGCTTCGCTTCGATCGGGCTGGATCTTTGCATCTCCCCGGAGGAGATTGAGAGGGAGCTGCGCAGAAGTCTTTATCCCGAGATGAAGTATGAGGATCTACGCCTGACGGTGATCCTCAACGCAAAGACACTGATCGAGCGCGACGCAGACTTTGCCAAGTTCGCTGGCCGCATCCTGCTTACCTTCATCTATGAAGAAGTCCTTGGCTGGGATATTCTACGTGACGGAGTTGGCGCGCTGGCTGAAACTCACCGGCGCGCGTTCGCCAACTACATTCGCCACGGCGTAGAGATCGAGCGTCTGAATCCGGCCCTGCTTGACTACGATCTTGCAAAACTGTCCGAAGCTCTCGATCCGGGAGCAGACCTGGACTTTGACTATCTCGGCATCCAGACCCTCTACGACCGTTACCTGATCGTTGATAAAACTGGCAAGCGCCAGCGTCGCCTCGAAACCCCGCAGTTCTTCTGGATGCGCGTGGCTATGGGGCTCTTCCTAAAGGAGGAATCCAACCGCGAGGAGCGCGTCGCAGGTCTTTACAATCTCTACAAGAGCCGCCGCTTCTGCTCCAGCACGCCGACGCTCTTCAACAGCGGTACGCTTCATAGCCAGCTGTCCAGTTGCTATCTCTACAAGGTGGATGATTCCATCGAGTCGATCATGATTCGAGGAGTCGCTGAAAACGCCTTCCTCAGCAAATGGGCCGGCGGTTTGGGCGGATCATGGACCGCCGTTCGCGGAACTGGTAGCTATATCAAGGGCACGAACGGTGAGAGCCAGGGCGTCATCCCCTTCCTGAAGCTGCACAACGACCAGCTGGTTGCAGTCAACCAGGGCGGCAAGCGTCGCGGCAGCGGATGCGCCTACCTTGAAACATGGCACAACGACATCGAGGATTTCCTCGAGCTGCGTCGCAACACTGGCGATGAGCGTCGCCGCACCCATGACATGAACACGGCCAACTGGATCCCGGACCTGTTCATGAAGCGCATGGAGAGCCGGGAGGACTGGACCCTGTTCCGTTCCAGCGACGCGCCAGACCTACACGAACTTTACGGCAAGAAGTTTGAGGAGCGATACCTGCACTACGAGAAGCTCTTCGAAGAAGGGAAGATCTGGGGACGCAAAGTTCCCGCAATCGAGATCTGGAAGAAGATGCTGAAAATGCTCTTCGAAACCGGTCACCCCTGGATCACATTTAAGGACCCCTGCAACATTCGTAGCCCGCAGGATCATGCCGGGGTCATTCACAGCTCGAACCTCTGCACGGAGATCACGCTCAACACTAGCGCAGAGGAAACAGCCGTCTGTAACCTTGGATCGGTTGTTCTGGACACCCACCTTGACGAGAAGGGGAACCTGGACCTCGAAAAGCTGCGGGAGACCATTCAGATCGCTGTCCGGGCGCTCGACAATGTAATCGACATCAACTTCTACCCGACAGAGGCCGCTCGCAGGGCAAACAGTCGCCACCGCCCGATTGGCTTGGGCGTGATGGGGCTCCAGAACGCGTTGTTCGATCGCGGAACTTCCTTCGCCAGCGACGAAGCCGTGGAGTTCAATGACGAGTTCATGGAGGCGATCGCCTACTTCGCCTACGAGGCATCCAGCGATCTAGCCGCTGAACGGGGCTCGTACAGCTCTTACAAGGGCAGCAAGTGGGATCGCTCCCTGTTGCCCCCGGATACCCTCGATCTTCTGGAGCAGGAACGGGGTGTGCCAGTAGAGGTGCCGCGCGGCGGCAAGATGGATTGGGATGTTCTGCGCGCAAAGATCGCAAAGCAGGGAATGCGTAACAGCAATGTCCTGGCGATCGCCCCAACAGCCACGATCTCGAACATCATGGGCACCAGCCCGTGCATCGAGCCCACATACAAGAACCTCTTCGTCAAGAGCAACCTGAGCGGCGAGTTCATCGTTCTCAACCGCCACCTCGTCAACGATCTCAAGAAGATTGGAATGTGGACCGATGAAGTTCGCGACCAGCTCAAATACTACGACGGCGAACTCGGGGCCATCGAGGGCATCCCGCAGGAATTGCGCGAGAAGTATCTGACCGCTTTCGGTATCGAGTACACATGGGTCATCCGCGCCGCTGCGCGTCGACAGAAGTGGATCGACCAGTCGCAGAGCGTTAACCTCTGGCTGGACACTCCAGACATGAAGACCCTCAGCCACATGTATCGCGCGGCATGGCGTCAGGGGCTAAAAACCACCTATTACCTTCGCACTCTTGGCGCATCAAATATTGAAAAAGCCACAGTGGGTGTTAAAAAGGAGAAAAAGCAGTTCACCGAGGCTGAAAAAATCGCCTGCTCCATCGAGGCGATGCGCAACGGTGAAGAATGCGAAGCATGCCAGTAGTACCTTTAACTTCTCTCTCTTCTGTCAGATCACCCCTTCTGAACGCGGGCGCCAAGTGCCGCATGTTCAGAATCTATAGCGACGATAGATAGCGACATAAGACAAGCGATAGCACCCAAAACTGCATCTGACTGATAGGAAAACCGGCGGCGCCTCTCCCCTGAGGCGCCGCTTTTTTGTTTCCCTGTCTCTGCGCCCGTTCATATATCCCTCGACATGATCAACAGGTCGGCGGGTATGGAGCGGCTGGGTAAAGTCGCCATCGTTGGCAGCGGCGCATTGGGAGGATATGTGGGGGCGTGTCTCGCGCGCGCCGGAGCCAATGTTCACTTTCTGGTGCGCAGCGACTATGAAGCCATACGCAAGTACGGGCTTAGTATCGAACGTGATGGCGAAACTTTTACGATCGAAGAGCCAAACATTGCGCTTTCGTCTGGGGATATCGGCCCAAGCGACCTGGTTATCATTGCTCTGAAGACAACGCAGAGCAGTCAATTGCCGGAGCTTCTTCGTCCTCTGCTGTCGGATGACACCGTGCTCCTGACGCTGCAGAATGGAATGGGTAACGTGGAGTTTCTCTCCACCATTGCTCCGGCGCATCCTATTCTCGCCGCTGTTGTCTATATGGCCATCAACCGCTTGGAGCCGGGCCATATCAGGAATTTCAGCCGCAAAGGCGGCTACATGGACGCAGGGGCAATGCATGAACAGCACGCATGCCGTCTGCCCATCATCTCCGAGTGCATGTTGGAGGCCGGCATCGATTTCCGCACCCGCTATTCTTTCAAAGAGGCGCTCTGGCGAAAGCTTATCTGGAACGTCCCTTTCAACGGTCTCACGATCGCGGCAGGGGGCGTTACATGTGATCGGGTCTTGGATAATCCAGCGCTTCTCGAGACAGCAATTGGACTCATGAAGGAACTCCAGGCCGCTGCTAGGGCCGATGGCTGCAACATCCCCGACAGTTTCATCGAGCACCAGGTCCCGTTCACCCGGCCGCTAGGTCCATACCGACCATCCAGCCTGGTTGATTTTCAGGCAGGGCGGGAAGTTGAAGTTGAGCCAATTTGGGGCGAACCTTTGCGACGGGGCCAGTCAATGGGCGTTTCGATGCCTCATCTCGAGACTCTCTACGCGCTCCTGTCAGAACTAGGGGCGCCAAAGCGTAATTAAGAACATCACTGATGAAGATTATTCGCTACGCCGACGCTGAAGGCTCAATCGGTCTTGCTTGGGTGGACCAGGAGGGACAGTCATTTGCCCTTCACGGCGCTTTATTTGAAGATCTGCAGCCGATGCAAGAACCTGTCTTTCCGGCTCAGATACTTACCCCTTTAGACCCGGTCGCGATCATCGGCATCGCACTTAACTACAGGAAGCACGTCGAGGAGACAGGCCGCCCGATGCCGGAACGTCCCGCCTTCTTCATGAAACTGCCATGGGTCGCTCAGGCTACGGATCATCCCATTGTCTTGCCATCGGGCGCAGCCAGAAGCGAGAAGGTGGATTATGAGGGCGAACTTGCTGTCATCATTGGGAAGGAATGCAGGAATGTTTCGGAAGCTGAGGCGCTCGATCAGGTCTTCGGCTATACTTGCGCAAACGACGTCAGCGCCCGGGATTGGCAATACGAGTGGGGTGGGGGACAGTTCTGCCGCGGTAAGACGTTCGACACCTTCTGTCCACTGGGACCGGGCATTGTCACCGCAGATGAGATTCCAGATCCCTCGACGCTTCACCTGAAGACCTATCTGAACGGACAGAAGGTTCAGGACTCCAGCGTCTCCGATCTCATCTTCTCTGTTCCATTCTTGATCTCCTTCCTAAGCGCCAGCACCACACTTCTTCCTGGAACAGTCATCCTTACAGGTACCCCATCTGGTGTAGGCCGCGCCGCGACGCCGCCCCGCTTCCTCCAACCCGGAGACACTGTCACCATCGAAATTTCCAACGTCGGCGCCTTGGTAAATCCAGTCACAGCCGCCCTCGGTGCGTTTTAGAAGCTTAAGTTCCTTTCCTCAAAGCGTCTCCTCTGTCTCTTCGTAATTCATTCTATAAACATTAACTCTCGATCGCTCAGCTACTTAGCTATCTTTTATAAAAAACCTCATTTTTCC